>NZ_QUFB01000025.1 GCF_003478335.1 Clostridium sp. AM49-4BH | reverse complement strand
TTTACCCATATTGCAGCTCCTTTCACACAAAAAGAGCCTCAATACTCAAATTTAATCATATCATAAAGAGGCTCAAATGTAAAATCCTATATTTCGATCTGCTCGGACACCTAAAATGAAATTTTAAATTCCACTGCCCCACGGGTCGGTGGAATTCAGTCCTGCACAGTAGATATTTACTCTTTCATACATCCGTGTTATTGTAATAATTCCTTCTGACAGCAGTAGAAGGAGAATTATCATGAGTAAATATATCCCTGGAAACCAAAAGCATTTGACACTTAATGACCGTATCTACATCGAAAACGAATTATCCAAGGGTGCAACTTTTAAAGACATTGCGGCATTCCTTTGTAAAGATCCTACAACCATCTCAAAAGAGGTTAGATCACGACGTCTTTCTGACTGGTGCCACAAAGGAACTTTCTATAATGCCAAAAACTTTTGTGTACACCGCTATCACTGTAAAAAAACAAACGCCTGTGGAAAAATCATTCTCTGCGGTGTCAAATGCACATCCTGTCCAACCTGCAACCAGACCTGTAAGGATTTCGAAAAGGAACGGTGCAGCAGACTTGATAGGGCACCTTATGTATGCAATGGTTGTCCAATGAAAATCAATCATTGTACCATTGCCCATAAATATCGCTATGATGCCCGCTTTGCCGACCGTAAGTACCGTGAATTATTAAGCAGTTCCCGTGCCGGAATAAATATGACCAGGCATCAGCTGCACCAAAAAGATCAGATCATTACTCCGTTGATCGCTCAGGGACAGTCACCCTATCAGATCCTGATCAATCATCCGGAGCTTGATATGTCTGTCCGTTCCATGTATACATACATCGATAAAGGACTGTTCACAGCCAGAAATGTAGATCTGAAAAGGCAGGCAAAATTTAAACCAAGAAAGTGCCACAAAACACAGATCAAAGACCGCAAAGTGTTTACCAACAGAACCTATGCAGACTTCTGTTCTATGGAATTAGATTCTTATGTACAAATGGATACAGTAAAGTCATCAAGGGATTCCCATAAAACACTGTTGACTATGATCTTTACAGAGGAAAAGCTGTTTCTTGCATTTCTTCTTAACCGGTGCACAAAAGGTGCTGTCCGTGCTGTATTTGACCGTTTGGAAAAACGTATGGGAACGTATGAATTTACATCTGTTTTTAAAAATGTCTTAACTGATCGTGGCTCTGAATTTGGTGACCCGGAAAAATTGGAAACCGGTATTAACGGCATCCAAAGAAGCAGCATTTATTATTGTGATCCCATGCGGAGCGGACAGAAGGGAACCATCGAGCAGGCGCATACAATGCTCCGCACGATATTGCCCAAAGGATCATCCTTTGAATTTCTGACTCAGTGGGATGTCAATCTTATTGTAAATCATATAAACTCTACTCCAAGAGAAAGCCTTGGTGGCCAAACACCGTATGATGCTTCCCTGAAAACACTTGGAGAAGATGTTCTTAAAGCATTTCAGCTCAAGCCGATTTCACCAGATGAAGTCAATTTAACGCCTAAGCTGATACGCTTTAAGAAGTAACCAATCAACTGATCGAAATCTGCTGTCAGACTGGAAGTAAACATTTCACATTTTTATAATGTGGCTGGTGGAATTTAGTCTAGCACACCGAATTCCAGTAGCCTGTTTTTCATGCCATAAAATCAACAAAATTTCGATAAGTTGGCTTAATTATAGCAGAAAGTAGGAGATTTTGTTAAAAAATCTCCTGCAAAATCAATAAAATTTAAAAGCCCGTGGAATTTACTCTTGCACTGGAATTTACTTTTTCAAATCAGCTCCACACATTCGACAAAATTCGACACCACTCCTTAACTAACCAGAAATTTTACAATTATTTTTAGTAATTTTCACAAACATAAAATCTTATTTCCAGCTCGTAAAAAATGAATAGCTGCAATGATACTTTTTAAGCTTCATTTATTGATTCATTTCTATACTGCCCCTCACCTTATACCAAATCATCACTAATCTTCATCCTTATTGCTTCCGGTATTGTGCCCATTTCCTTATCCCCCTTATAGGATATTATTTCATATTTTGATTCATTGGTCTGCTTACAAAAAATGAAATCCACTTCATATAATTCTCCGAACTTTTCATTTCCAATTTGTTCTATCCGAAAAGAATATGGCACCAGACAATCATCAATCAATTTTCCGTGCTTATCCCTGTTTTCTCCACACAATAAAATAAACTGCAAATCTGTAATACCTATCTTGTAATTTGCTGTAAAGGTAACCACATCCTCTGTGATCAAAACTTCCATATTCGTAATCCTATATAAATCCTCTAAATGATCCGTCTTTTTTTCTGCCAGATCATATGGATGATTTTTATCAAAGAAAAACTCTTGTACTTTTAATCCATTCTTAGTTTTCGCATGTTTATAAAACTCTTTTGCCCTTAATTTCGTATTTACACCAGTTAAATGTAAAAATGAGGAATTTTTAAAAACTACTTCAATGCTTTTTCCTTCATATACATACATAAAAGTTTTTCCAGCCAAATATCTCTGATAATTCTTCGCAGCATTATGTATCTTCTTCAAAATCGCAGATTTTCCCATTTGTACTCCTCTCTAAATAAAAAAGGGAAGCGAAAACGCTTCCCTCTGAATAACCACTGGCAGTTCGCTTGAACATTTCTGCTCAAACCAAAAGCATATGACTTAATCCTCATACTGGATATGGCAACATCACCTCAGATACTGTGCCACGCAGGTCGCTATAATGTATCACTATAGCAAATCCACAAATATTTTACATCCTTTGTGCGGATGTCCAGTGCTTTCTACTATTATATTATGCCCATGTAATCCATTTGTCAATCAATAAATTGATTTTTTTCAATAATTGACAAGCATCCGTCACGCAATCTATAAGATTCATATTTTTTGAGTACCGAGGCTCGTGATATCACTTCTAGTTTCATATTTTTCTTTTATCCATCAACTTGCCATGTACCAATTATGTACCAATTTTCTACTGAATAACATAAAGTTATAACAACTTTTATCGAACTAATTTTTATCGCAATCTCCCATTTTATAAGGCTTTAAGGACATTTATCAAGATATAGAAACCTACATCGAAATTGCTAGTAAATCACAATTCCTAGTTTCATTTTATCTTATACCTATCCGAAAACATCCCATTTTAAGGGGTTTTCGCCTTTCTATATTTTTTTACTACACAATTTACTACACAATTTTTAGGGCTTTTTCTATCTTTTCTACCTCTTTTACCTTTTCCTCCTCAGTCACATGAACATAAAGATTCATAGTAATTCCCACATTGGAATGTCCGAGAATCACCTGCAAGGTTTTAGGTCGCATATTTGCTTCAATACACCGTGTAGCCATAGTATGTCGAAGTACATGCATCGAAAATCTGTCTATACCAGCCTTATCACACAATTTGAACAATGTTGAGTCGTACGCTGAGTTCTTTGTAGGCTCGCCCTTACGATTCAAAAACACAAACTCTGAAAATTCCATATTAACAACTTTCATTTTTGTCATCTTTTCCTTCTGTGCTTTCAATAATCGAATCGCTTCTTCCGTCAAAGGAACATCCCTGTATCCCGATTTACTTTTAGGTTTGCCTATTCTCCATTCACCAACAGAATGCCGATATTCCATTGATCGTTGAATATGTGCGACCTTCTTTTCAAAATCAATATCAGACCATTTAAGGCCAATCATTTCGCCTGTTCTTAATCCAGTCTGTAATACAAACGCAAACTGATTGTAATTGCTGCTGTCTTTCGCCACTTCCAGAAATTTTTTCTGTTCATGCACTGTCAATGCCCTTATTTTCTTAGGATCTTTACCAATATTGTATTTAACTGCTTTTGTAACCGGATTTTTTGAGATCACATCATTCTCAACCGCATCCGCAAACATACAATACAAAGTAATCCTTGCCTGATATATTGTCGATGTCCTATATCTGGTTTTCATCTGATTTAGAACATTCTGGCAATGCATTGGTTTTACATCAGATAACATCATATTCCCTATGCAATCTTTGATATTGTGTTCAAACCTTTCCCTATAATTTCTTATCGTATTTGGCCTGATAGTATCGCCTTTTATATTATTAAGCCAATACTCAAACCAGGCTGTGACTGTCATATCACCACCGGCATTGATTTCACCATGTTCATCTTGAAACCTTGCATCAGCATACCAATTACGACATTCCTGCAACTTGGGAAAATATCTTTGGACAGACCTTCCTGTGCGCTTGCTAATAAATCTAGCTGTATACAGCCCATCTTTTCGCTGACATATTCCTACGCCAAGCTCTCTTCCTCTTAGATCTTTGCCCATAAAATCAACTCCTTCCAAAAGAAAAGAGCCTTGATACATTTTAATATATTATCATATCAAGGCTTAAAAGTCCATATTTTCAAATTTCAACAGATTTCGCTATATATTGTTCAAACTCTTTTCTTTTAATAAGCTTCTTTCTCCCTATATACAATACAAACGAACAGTTTGGAGCCTTTGCCATCTCATCTATTTTGTTAATTCCTATATTGCTATATGCGGCGGCCTCCTCTATCGTCAAATTCATCTTTTCCCATATCGGCACATCTAATCTTCCTCTTGCCATTTCCGTCATCCCCTTTCCTTTGTTATTGCTTTGCTTCTGCGCCGCACCTCACCGATCAGGTCAAGGCACAATTCCCTAAAAAACGGTTGTAATTGATGCGTCCTGTATTTGTTATTCAAATTCCTCACATCATCACACAGACAATTCCAAAAATGAACTGCCTCTTTGGATTCGTTGTGAATATCCGGAGGAAATCCATATTTTTGCAGTAAAATATACCATTCTCCAAAAAATTCCTTTTCTCCTTCTATTTTCTTTGCCATTCGCATTCCCTCATTTCTCAAATGGATTTTCCATATCGTCTGGCATATTGAAAAATCCATCAAAATTCTGTTGCTCCGGTTCGACCTTCCAACCAGTCTCGTAGAAAAAATCTTTCTTGGATCTGTCTATGATTCGCCGTGATCTTTGATCATACCAGAGATCAATGCCATCTTTCTTTGTCAAATTTCCAAACCAGCGGTTTTTGCTCAGAGACAAATAATTGTGATCCGGTGTATCTTCATCTCGTTTGAATGTCATCACTATATCCGCTGCATTGGTTATATCAGCCGAACCGCTCACCGCATCGTTTTCATCGCTTGTAAAGCTGTTTTTTCGTGGATGTGCGACTAAAATCACGACAACATCCAACCGCTTCGCTAACCGACTCAACTTTTTTACGAACTTGCTTTGACAGCGATATTCATCTGCAGCCATATCCACATCTAACGCCGTCATAAGGTTGTCCACAATGACCAACTCAATGCCATACTGCATCACGGAATGTTCTATTGTCGTTACTAGATCCACAAGCTCATCATCTTCAACATCATTATTGCTATATAAGTAAAATTTACCCCGGTACCAATTTTCAATCTGATCCTGATTGCTATTTGTGATAAAACGCTTTACAGAACCATCCGGTAGTGTATTTTCCACAATATTCTGCGGACCGGCAATTTGAAAATCAATCCAGCTTTTATATTGCCAGTCCGGTAGCTCTCCAGAATAGGCAAATATACTCTTACCCTGCTGCAGTGCAGACACGCAAAACTCATTTGCCACTGTGGATTTTCCTTGTCCACGCTTTCCAGTGAGAATTATAAGCTGCCCACCGTAAAAATACCCGCCAAGGAATGAATCAAGTTGTCGAAATCCTGTCTTGAACTTTGGTATATCCTTTAAGTCGCGCCGTTTAACATCTGCAAGCTCGACCACCTGTTTCACCGGCTGTTCAATAGCATTTTCAACTGCAGTCTTTACAGCATCCTTTCCATACTTTTGCAAGATTTCATTTGCATCTTTGCATCCCCTATAATCTTCCTCTTGCACATAGCGGATCTTGTTCGGGAATCGCTTACGGATGTCTTCAAGCAATGTCATATGATCACGCTCATAATCGCCAAAAACCACAATTTCCTCAAATTCGCACACCCAATTCCAACAATAAGGGATCCAACGGAAGTTATTCATTCCACCCGGTACACTTACTGCGCATCCAATTCCTGCCTCTGCCACCGAAAGGCTGTCCATCTGTCCCTCGCAGATCACCAACCGCTTGCGATCCTTCCCGCATTGTTTCATGCCAAATAAAATCGGCTTGCAATCTTTTTCCATCCATTCCTTTGCAGCTGCCTTCTGCTGTCCATCCCTATCTATATAGGTTTTCCCCTTGAAAAAGGTCGTGTCTCGATATTTGACATATTGTAGCTTTCCATTTTCATCAAAAAACGGAAACACCAAGACATCATCCCGCTTTGCATGCACTGTAATCTCATATTGTCTTGCTACTGCCTCCGAAATTCCTCTACCCTCCAAATACTCAACAGATTCAGGTAGTGGCTCTATAGGCTTGCTAGGCGTCTTCAAACGCCTGTACTGTTTTCTAGGCTGATAGTATTCATCAACCTCTATTCCCAATGAAAAATCAAAGTCCCTTGCCAAGGTGATCATATTGCCGGAAATACTGCAGCTTGATCTGAGACACTTAAACTGTCCAGTTTGTAAATTGATAGAAAAGGTTCCCTTGTCCTTGCCACCTTTGCCGCCTCTACAGTATGGACAATGAAAAAATTGAAGTTCACGCCCTCTTGCCTTAGCCTGAATATGTACATGTCTAGCGAAAGAATAGGCATCCTCTTCCTTAAATTCATACAGTTTCCCCATTTTTCGGTTCATCCTCTCCGTTCCACATATCTATTCCCGGTTCTTCTTCCGGTTGTTGCGGTCCTTTTGGCTTTTCCTCTTTCACTTCATAATCCGAATAAATGCATTTCTGCAGCCACGAATCCGGACAGTTCAAATATTTAGGATCTTGTCCATCCTTTGCTCTAGCATATGCCTTGGCCGATGCAATCAACATTTCCTCTTTAATTCCCTGCACTATCAATTTGGCATATTCCTGCTCTGCCATTGCCTTATGCTCTTTCCTTGGGTAGGCCTTCCAAAATTCATCAAATTTCTCCACAATCTTAACCTGTGAGATGTCATCCACCGATTCTACCGACTTCCCACTTTCGGAACTTAACGTATATACATTGTCGCAAACCTTTAATTTCTTGTATTCGCTCTGATGTACAGTAGGCTTATACCGATCTTTTCGAATGCTATTGCATATTTTCCAATGTGCCACAACCACCAAGCCATTGGCCATCTGTAGTAGGTAACCTCTGTCAAATAAAGTCCTATAATCCTCCTGCGAAGCTCAACAACCTTTCGGATCCGGTTTGCATTGTTCACAAAGCCATCATCATCCGCCTCCATGCAAATATGCATATAAAGCCCCTGTGCGGATAACGGAAGTTCCAAGAACTGATCACTTTCCACCAGTTCACGGGAAAACATTCTTTTTTCTGCCATAGCTATCCCTCACTTTCCTGCCGTAGCCATTCCAATGTGCATTGATAACAGTTTTTATTCATTTCTCCGTTGCATCCGCAACTCTTAGTAAATGCCACATCGTACTCTGCTGGACACATAATAAATATTGCTAAATCTTTGTCCGACATCTGTTTGATTCTTTCAGCATTAGTCATTCTTCGCACCCGCCTTTACTATCTCGATTGCATCATTTGTGGCTTCTATTTTGTAGCCGTATTGCAGACAATCTTTGTCTTGTAATTTTTGTAATCTTTGATACAGAGATAGTCTTTCTTTCAACTGTTTCACAACCCAATCCACATCATATGCTACTGGTACATTTTTAATATTGTTAGCCTCTTTATACCCTTGATTGTACCCCTCTATATTTCTAATCTTTCTATGCTCGTTTTTTAATTCTCTAAGCATTTTCAGCTCTTCTAGCCACTCAGCCAGTTGCTTATTATAGTCGCTTGCATACGCTCCTTTTAGGTCATGTATTGCCCTATCAATCGTCATTTTCTGCTCCTTTCTTGCCTACATCCCACCCGACGGTGTATAATATCCTCATCACCAGTTCCGGGAGGAGTATGGCATTGCTGTATTGTCGGTGTCCGGTCTCAAACTGTTTTATCCCGTGAACACGCGACAGCTGGTGTTATTTTCATGCAAAATGTAATTATTCACTTTCTGCTAAATAGCACATAATCCCACAATCGGGGAAAATCTCTGTATTCATGTTTCCTCTGTTCGGATCTAATTCATCTAAAAAAATCGGCTTACTATTGCTATCTTTCAAGATGGAATATCCTACGTCTCTTTCCAACTTCGCCCGGCTTTCAAATATTTCCGGGAAATCCTTGCGTATATTGTTCCAATAACCCATGCCCCCCTTGATACATCCGATACAGTTATTGTTCGGATAACCAAGTTCGTACATTTTTGGCCGGGCAAAATCAAAAGTCCGTTCAAACAGTCCATGAACCTCTTCTTTTGATAATTGCCTGTCGAGAAGCGGAAACTCATGGTTTGCCTGCGGATTCGCTTCAATCGTCCTCTCTGCCCGGTTCTTCTCTTTTAGATCAAAGCCCCAGATATAGGTCAATTCGTAATCCTTGTGCTGCTCTTCCCATTCTTTCCGCACTCTCTTTTTCAACCAGTTCGTGCATGGTGCGAAGCCATTTCCGGGATTTCTAAATCCCCCGAATACTCTGACGCACCCTTCTACACTGCTGTACTCTTTTGATCGTAGTATCTCGATCTCTTTTCCGATTGCTTTCTCACAATCTTTGATAAATCGAATACTATCCGGGTGCTGGTCAGCTATGTCAATATAGATCCATTTGTCTACATTTCCGGCAAGATAACCTGCCATAAAGCTTGATATTCCTGCGCTGATCCAGCATACTGTTAGTTTTTGTTTCATAACACCACGAAACAAATTCCGTTCGTGGATAGGGCATTACGCTTCCCTTGCTACTTCAACATGGCTTTCACAAGATTGTTCCCACTCATGCCTCTTTCACGCTACTGTCAGCCCTTTTATTCTTGCCACTTTTCACGCTTTGGCAGTCAACCCGGTTTACCGGGATTCGTTATTACTCCTTTCCAAACGTTTCTATTTCTTGTTGCTCTGCATATACTGCTTCTTCCTCCAAAAGATGTATGAACTCTTTTGCTACTTGAACCGATTCACAATCTTTCTTGTCCGAATGCTTTAATACAAAATCATCAATGCGATTTTGCAGCTTTTTGATCACTTTCTTTTCGTCTATCATGTTTATCCCTCCAGATATTCCGCAAGTTCTATCTGTATTTATTAAATAATAATCCCTGTTTTTTCCCTCGTCTGTCGCACATACCATGCCACATCATGCCCATCCGGATCCAGTTGCAATTTCAAGTATTCATTTGCACAGTACTCCAGCATGACATCCAACCTTCCTGTTTTCTTCTGATTAAACGCCATACCATATTCCCCGTTTAGGACAGTAAACATTAGTGCCAGCGATGAAATGAAAAAATCATCTCTTTGATTGCAATAGATATGCTCCACCACATCCGCAGGGTGTTCCATCAGAAGCAGATCATTAAATTTTTCAACAATTCTATCTGCATATACTTTTAGAACAAATTGCAATCCAGAATCATCAAATCTTGCGGCTTCCTTATTGCACTTTTCCAAAAAGTTGTATATTCGCCGCCTGCGGAATCCGTGCAAATCATACAACAAATTAGCTGCTACGCAGAAAGCAATGGTTCTACCGTCCAATTTGCCCTGCTCCGCAGCTCTTAGCATTACGCCAGTGGACGACTTATTCTTCCCAATTTTTGCTCGCTGCTTTCTTTCACGGCGCATTGCCGCTCTTCGGCTACTCACTTTCCAGCGCCCCTTTCACGACCTTTACAATCTGTTCCGCCTTGACAATTCCTATCCCCTTAATGGTAAGAAGTCTCTCGTTTAACATGTTAAAATCCATCTGTCTCGTATTGGATTTTTCCGTTGCCTGTACAGCTCCATCCTTGAAACCACTCTCATACAGTGATCGCGCGAACCGCTCCATCTGATTATGATCATATCTTTTAATATCTTTATATTTTGCCCTGTTTATCAACTGCTGCTTTGCCATAAAGTCCCTCCAATCAATCACAACATAACATCTTTTCCACACGTCTTTTCACTCTGGAAACATTTGCCTGAGTCACTCCCATTATTTCAGCGATTTCCCGTTGCTTAAGACCCATTTCAAAAAATTTCAGTACCTTGCTGTCTGTCTTCCCTAATTCTGCCACGACTTCCAAATACATAATTCTGCTTAACGCCTCGTTTTCCACAGATTCAAAAGACTTAAGCTGATCAAGAAGAATGCTCTCTTCCCCATCTTCATTTTGAACAACCGACGGGGCATCATAACTGATCAAATATTCATTCATCCAACGCTTGGGCATCATTCTTGCCCTGTGATCCAATAGAATTTCGTTTCTGATGCATCTGCAGGCATAATTTGAGAAAGATCCGTTATCTGATTGATAACTTATAGCAGCCTTGCAAAGTGCAATCGCAGCCAGATCATAATATTCTTCTACTGATTCATTCATTTTGTGGATCATAAAATAAATCAGGTTATGGTTATTTTCAACCAACAGCTTTTGTTCTTCTGTCATCATCACAACCACCCTCCAACAATTCAACTACCTTTGCTCCTGCCTCATTTGGATGGCAAAAAAGAAAATGCACACCATATTCTTGTTCCATTGTAAGCATCGCCTTTGCGAGTGTCTCTCCCTTTGTCGGAGGTCTCTTTGGCAATTTAATGTGCTGCCATTTTCCAAGACCATGCATATATTTAATTTTATTGTATCTGTACAATCTCGGATTCTGCCAACGGTATAAATCTCCAATACAAGCTACTCCATCTTCGTTTTCTACTAATATATATAGCTGCACATCGTTATTTTGAGCCAAAATACATTCATCACGAAATCGATCATGCGACTTGCCGCATATGTTATTAACAATCTCACCTATGTTCTCTTTCGTGTCCACAGCCGTAGAATATGTACCCAAGAAGTCCATTTTTTTTGGCTTAATATTGCGTTGTTCTTTGCGCTCCAACACATTTATAGCCTTGTCATTTGCTATAACATAATCTCCCACCGGCAGCGGTACACGCACCACATCAATACCGTTCTCATAAAACCATTGATTTTTAACTGTGTGTTTTTCCTCTTTCTGCCCCATATCTTCCAATATGATCATTGCTTCTCCTTTCATCATACCGGAGCAGGCAGAAGCCTGCCCCTTTTTCTGTGAACAATGTAAGCCTACGAAATGATTGTGAAACCATCGACACCCTTTAACTGCTCCTCAAGATATTCTTGGATGGATTCCATTGCATGCAATTTCCATGCTCCACCATCTGCTTCGAATAACGCACACTGTACTCCATCATATTTGTCTTCCTTCATGCGAAAAACGAACTGGCTTTCAGGCTGTTCTACCTCTGTAAAAGTTCGATATGGCTTTAAAGTAACCGGACTTGGAATTATTGCGTCACTCTTGGATGCAAGTCCTGTCTTAACTGTAGCCTTCTGCGATACTCCGTCATCTCCATAGTCAGCAATCGTTCCACCCTCTACTGTTCCAGCAAACTTCAAAAGCAAATCAGAATCATTATTCGGAATAAACTTTGCCTGCACACCAATGATAAAATCTTCATGGTCAACAAATTTGTTAAACGGAAACTCTGGAAGTTCCGCATGAACCTCTACCATACACTCGCGAATCCGATCAGAATCCAAATTTGAAAACAAATTAACCTGCGTAGGACTCACTACATGGACTATCATCTGATCACTCATAGTATCAGCTTTTGACTTGATATAATCGACTAAACTTCTAAGAGTGGTCATCTTAATCGCCTTAGCCTTTGGGGCGTAGTCCATGCGAATCAACGGCTTGTCCGCATACTTTTTCCCATCAATATCTGTTATGTTGGTTTCGCTTAAACCAACGACATACTGTAATGCTTCTTTAATCATTTTTACCTACCTTCTTTCTTTATGCCTGCTTTGCTCCTCTAAGATCAATTACACCATCTTCTTTGATTTCTCCCGTTTCTGTATCAACCATGTTTCCATTAATCTCTACCATGTTTTGATCCACATCTTCGAAAGACATCTGTCCTCTGATTCCCGGTCCATATTCCTGGGCATAAATCTCACCAGTTGCCAAATCTTTCTGCGTACAAAATTTGGTGCTCACCGGCTTAACCGCTGCAAGTTTTGTATCCACCGAAATATCACAGGTGCAGTCAGTGCGATCCTCATTCTGTGCAAATGTTATCCCAACGGTGATTTTTCTTTTGTTTTTCCACGGCGTGTTTGGATCCTGCATATTTTGCATAACCTTTTCAAACGCCTGATTTACTTTCTCCTGTAAAGCACCGCCAGCTAACTCTTGTAAACTGATTTCCATATTCTCTTTCCTTTCTTGTCATATGCTGTGTCAACTGTTACTATCTCAAAGCGCTCTGATTCGATTCCTAGTTTTATGACATTTCGGTCATTAATTGGTTGCAAATGGCAACTCCTCTTCAATGGCATCTGGAATGTTCATAAATCCATCGCTATCATTCTGTGCCACATTTGGTCTTGTTGGCGCAGACGCATTTTGATTACCATTCTGCGCAGACGCTGCCTTACTCTCCGCAAACTCCTGCGATTCCACCCACACCTCTGTAGTGAAAATCTTCTGGCCATCCTTATTCGTATAGCTTCCGGTCTGAATACGACCTTCCACTACAATCTTGGTTCCCTGATGCAGATACTTCTCCGCAAACTCTCCACCTTTACCCATTGCAACGCATTGAATAAAATCTGCTGTCTGCTCGTCACCCTGACGCTTGAACCTGCGGTCAACAGCCAAGGTATAGTTAGCAATGCAGGTACTGTTTGCATTATTGGCATATCTGATCTCCGGATCGCGGGTCAGTCTGCCCATTAAAATTACTTTGTTCATTTATGCTCCTTTCCTAAAACGGATCCTTATTCAACTCGACTTCCATTCCCTCATCAGCAACATAAACATCTGCCATTCCTACAACTTCCTTTGCTCTGGCGGCAAACATCTCTGCATCGGAATTATCATCGCTCAGATGCAACAGTACTACATTCCGAAGATCCATGCTTTTGTTTACCTTTAGAAACTCCAATGTTGTTTCTAGCTCCATGTGTCCCCGGCATACATGCTCATAGTTCGGATCATCTTCTTGTATGATCTTTTTGGAATAATTTGCTTCCACCAATATCTGATGAACATCATAAAAGCGCCACTTGACCAACTCCGTATCTGTGATATATAGCAATCGTCCCATCTCCGGATGAGAAATCAAAAATCCATAACAAGTACATTCTGTTCCATCGGCATTTGTGTGCATAAATCTTCTATTCTTATCTGTCAATTCAAAATATTGTATCGTCCATCCTGCACCATCAACGCTTATCTTTTTTTGAGCTCTCATATGGCTTAAGCACCGGGATCCCCATCTGCTCCAGATCCTTAACAGATTTCGCGTGATCCGTATGATGATGAGTGCACACAGCACCCACCACACACGAAATATTCCAGTTTAAGGCTTTCTTAATTTCTTTGATCGGGATCCCCGGATCTATGATCAGCGTTTCTCCATTGCTAGCAATAAGCAGATAACAGTTTCCGCTGCTACCGCTACCCAAACACTTCAGTTTCATATGAGCAACCTAACCCTTCATAAAATCCGGAACTTCTTCCTCTATAGTCTCAGTTACAGCAGTGTCTTCTTCCTGCTTCGGAACAACCTCCTCAAAATCCTCTGTATTGGCATTTGCCTTTATCTCATCTTCCACACTCTGCCGCATCTCTTCCACCGGATATTCCTTAAAATCTCCGTCAATGACCTCTTCCTGTGTGTAGAAACCAAGTGTAAGTTCTGGACAATTCATACGGGCAAAGAATGAAGCAGCTCTGTATCGAAGCATGATCTGCGGCATAGTCTTCCATTTACTCATGCTCTTTGTAGTCCATCCTTCTGCCTTTGCCATTTCCATATCAATGACCGGACCAGTTACTTTCCTTCCATCTTTCATCGTCCAACACTGACAGGAATACGGCTTTCCGTTTTTGTCATTCTTTTCGTCATATTGCAATTCCATGTCATACTTGCCACTTCCATTTACAGATGCAATCAGGAACTGCGCCGACCAGCTCGGTCTGCCCTGGATCACATACAAGTTCTGCATAACCATCAATGGACTGGTCTGTAATCTATTGGCAATGTCGATGGCAACCAATGCATTTGCTTCGTTTCCCTGATAATCCTTTGGTACGATCGTACTGCAGGAAAGAGCTTTCGCCATCTGCCCAGCCATCAACCAGTTATCGGAACTTCCCCAAATCCCTTTGCTAAGTTCTGTGTCATGCTTTACTGCTACCTTTGTTTCTTTCTTTTCCACAATCTCTGCCGCCATCAGTCTTCAACCACCTTTCTCAAAATTTCGAACAGAACATCAAGTCCACGATGTTCTACATCCTTTTTACTGCCCTGCTCCTCTTCCTTAGTGTCTTTCATACCATCAGGACGTTCTATCATCGCTTCTGCAAAGCACACTTTAAGTATGGACTCCATTGTTTTGTCCCCCTGTGCAAAAGACTTAATAGAGCATTGCACTAACTTCTGCAATGATTGAATAAAATTATTAGAACTAATTCCTCGTTTTGCAGGCTGACTTACCATCGCAATTTTACAACCATCTTCTCCCAATACTGCCATATTAAGCATTTCTCCTGTTAAAATCTTCTTTTCCTCTCCATCCGCTTCAATAGTTACTTTAATCATTCCGCATGTCCTCTCTTTCCACTTTTAATTCTTTGTCATCAGTCACCTGCAGCAATACAAGCTGCCCCTCCATCTCTGGAATGTTATAATCATTCACGGCCTCGGCATTATCCACAAAAATTGGTGCGGTCACATCATGCATAACAGACAATGCATGGATAATATCCAATTCGGCTACAATACGATGCCCGGTATTAAGGGCAGAATACGGGACACCATTGACCATACACTCGCAACACTCTACCACAGCACCATTGACCTGCTTGTCAAACAACTTCCAATTCACAATGCCAAATTTCTCATTAACCATTTTTGACAGGATCATCATTTTGGCTTTCATGAACTTCTCCAGCAGATAGAGCATTTTTTCTTCATCTGCCACACTTTGAGCAATCTCACGCATTTCTGCCTCTAACTCTTCGATGCGTTCCTCTTTGGCAGAATTATCTGCTGATGCGATCTGCTTTTCCACGATAGCTAGTTCATCCATCAAACCATTCTTTTTGATTTTCAACTGCTGTCTAATCTCGGCACCGCTGTTCATCTTAGATAAATACTCTTCCTTTAGTGTTATCTGTTCCTGCAGTTTCTGATACTCTGCGTTTTCTGAGCAATCAACCTTGTCTGGTAAAGATTTGAGCAGTTTTATCACTCGGTCTCGTTCTGTTTCTGCACTTTGCAAATTGACTTTGATCTTTTCCTGATTGGTGCGCAGATCCACAATTTTTTCCTGCGTTCGGGAAATTAAATCTTTATAACGATTTCCGTCTGCTACAATGCGTTCCAATGCATCGGTGTGTTCCTTTTCCCAATTTGCTTTCAATGCAACCTTTTTCTCTTCAAATTCTGCCTTAATCTGTGCAATTTTATCTGCCGGGTAGCTTTGCCCACACAATGGACAAACCGTTTCTTTTTCGTCAAATGCCAATGTGTCAGAGTAAACCTTTTCCTTTTCCGCAATCCACTTTTCGTGCATTTCCGCACGCTTTTTCTCATAAGCCGAAATCGTTCCATTGGCATCTCTGATGTTCTGATCACATATTTCCATTCTGCGTTTGCAAGAAGTGATATCATTTTCATATTGCGCTAATTCATCGATGAATGAATTCTTTTTTGTCACATTCCTCTCATTTGCCTTGCGCTCCACATCCGAAAGAGCAAATTTGAGATCCATCAGATCATCAGTCACTTTCTGGTGTGCCTCGTATTGTGCTGTCATATCTGCCTCAGATTTCTCTACTGTAGCAATCTGCTCTTTCAGGCCGTTACGCTGCAACTCCAATTCTGCCACATCAATATCTGTCATGGACTTTCTGACCTCATCAACTCTTGCCGGAATCTCAGTCTGCTTTTTCTTGTACTCTGATAATGCCTTTTTAGCTTTAGCCTGCAGATCTTCCGGAGTGTGTAGCGACAACGCCAGATTTAACTCCGACAACACATCTGGGTTGGATGCGATCACTGTATCGTTATCTACACCCGGTATCATCTTCATTAGTTCTTCACGCTGCTCTTTCCATTTCTTGCTTACAAAAGCCTGTGGATTCGTCAGCAGTTGAAAAAGATCTTCATTGATAATGTCTGACACAAATGTTTTGAAATCCTTTTCTTTCTTTGGAACGCCATCAATTTCATAAAGATTGTCATTGCCCTGCAATGTTGCTTCTAAAGTCCCCCTTTTTTTCACCCAATTCTGTTTCTGTGTCTTGGATAATTCGAACTCTCTACCATCAACATCTAGCGTTACGACAACTTTAATATCCACATGATCAATCGGGTTACCAAAGGCATCCAATGGGCGCACCTGAAACTTAGCTTCTCCTAAGCTGTTCTTATTGAACAAACACCACATAAACGCATCCGCCACCGTACTTTTTCCAACTGCATTCTGCCCGCTGATCTTAGTTATATGGCCGAAGTCAATCGTCTGATCCTTCGTTTTCTTGAAGTTCTCCATATGTAACTTCTTCAATAAAATCTTCACTTTGCAATCTCTCCTTTTCCGTGCTACAATGCACTTGTATGTGATGGACTTTTATAGTCCTTTGTTTTTGGCTCATCGGTACTGCAATACCTATGGGCCTATTTTTTGTCTTCTGGATCATCAATCTGCAAAATTGCTTTGACAATGCCGATAGTTCCGTAGTCTCCAGATTCCTTAGAGACTGCATGCCTTATTTGAGACAACATCGCCTCTTTTGCGATTAAATCCGTGTACTCCGACAATGGAATTGTGATTTCCTTTTTGGTAATATCAAAAATCCCCTTATCGCTTGTCACATTTAACATGGCTAATCCTCTCTTTCCTTGATTTCTGCAACTTGTCCTGCTCTCAGAGTAATCTCAAATCCAATAGCATGTAACTCCAACGCCTCTTCTAATGTCATTTCATCCATTAACATATAACCGCCCTCCTTTCCTGTTTGATTAAAAATTTATTGATAAAATACTGCTGCCCCTTACCGGTCACTTTTGTAGTCCGGTTGATGCGAACAGATCCATCCAGGTTGTTGACAGTGCTTATTTTGGTACATATGACAAAGTAAAGAAAGGTACATATATGTGCACAATGTGTAACTCTACAAAACCACACATTGAGATTATTGAATCTGATAATCAAACTTTGCCAAAATGTCCTAATTGTGGCGAATCTTATTGGTCGCTTATTAACGAACAATAGGTTTCTGAAAAATTTGTTTTTCCATTTCGAGCGTATGTTTCGTAACCCGCAAGTTATCATCCAACAGATGCTCGATTTGGTATTTCTTTTCGCAACGAATTCCATCTTTTCCAAATTGTGAAATATGCAAAATTTTCTCTCCCTTGAATTCATATGTCACCAATAGTGATGTATTTAATGAGAAAATTCGCTTCGATAATTTAAATCGTATTTTACGAAACAAATCAAGCATGTCCATATCCTTTCATTACTGTTCTGTCTTTGTAGGTTCACCAAATAACATTTTCTCCATCTCAAGCGTTTCTGCCGTTATTTGCAGTCCTTCATCTAACAAACATTTTATTTGATAATTTCTCTGAACTACTTCTCCATCTGCAAATGTCTTTGTTATCTGCAATATCTTTCTCCCGTCTGAATTCAAGCATATGATCGTGGTGCTTGGAACCCAATGGACTTCATGTTTCACAAAGTGCTTATGAAAAAAGATTTTTACTCTATTTGCTAATTTAATCATTTTTCACCTGCTTTCTCATATACCGGAATCATGCGAACCCTATAACCTGTTATCGCATTCCTTGCATTTGGCGTAATGGTCGCAATAGTTGTTGGATTTTCTTCATCTGTCTCAACAACAATCTTTTTATATTCCCCTAATGTTTTTTCATCTAACCACTGTTCCAATTTCCCATTCTCAGCAGATCGAAACGGTACAATAAAATGCTCCTTTTCCATTTGTAGCGTTTCTTCTGTAATGTTAAAATCTTCATCTAGAAGGTGTTCGATTAAGTAAGTTTTGCTATCCATCTCGCCAGAGAAATAATCTTTCGTCACTCTAAGTATCAGTCTTCCATCAAGATTAAATGGAATAACCATTATATTAGGAATACACTGAACCTTTGCAAAATGATCATCCCAAAACTCTCTTATCCAATTTTTTAATCTTTTCACTCATTTCACCTCTATTCATTATTTCCTTTCAGCAGATCAGAAATATACATTCCTGCATCACAAATAACTATATACTTTCTATATTTATAAGACACTTCATTATCAGCATCATCTCTTGAACTAACAGCATATTCAATAAGCGTTGCATCTTTTAAATAGCCAGAATGCTTCTCTTTAATTTTTACAGAATAAATATGATAAGCAATATCACATGCTGTCGCTCTAGTGTTATACATTTCGCCTGCAAGTTCATTAGAACCATACTCAACTCTATGTAAAAGAATATTCTTATTCTTATTGCATCTCATTTTGATGGAATACCCACCCGCAATGAATTTTAATATAAACATTTTCAAATTTAACTACTCTCCTCTCCACTCAATCTAGCAAAAAACGAATTTATCCACACCTACCTTTCAAAGTAATCCAGCACCTGATCTGCTATGTCCTGCAATTCCCTGTACTCCTCCACAATATCCATAGGATATACCATCGTTCTTCCGTTTTCTCTGCGGTATTCGTCTATTGCACAATCCACATCGTAATATCTACCGCATTCCTCCAGAATGATGTGATACAACTCTTTGAGTTCCATATCCCTGTTGCGTGTGATGCACCATATTCTTGATTTGTTGCGATCGTACCAGGTTTTCTTTTTGGGAACTAAGCGTTGTAACCGTCCAATCTTTGGCTTTTCCTCTTCCTGTCTTTCAATTTTCTGCAATCTTCTATGCAGATCATTCAACTTCCAGTCAACAATTTCTTCTGGAGTCCACTGCGATAAGCTCTTTTTCTCCTGCTTCTGCTCTACCACTTCCTGCTGGCTGATTGCCTGTTCCATTTCGTGGAAACGCTCAATATACTTTACAGTGAACTCCGTCCCCTTAATTCCTGTCATTTTATGAGCAATGAACTCGCATCCTTTCTTGGTAATGTTGTAGCATTTTCGTTCTTTTTCCTGTTCGTCTAAATATGTAGATAACTTAAAATATTGGGTCGGCTCAAAATTGAGCTGGCTAAAATGCTTCATATATGTTTCAATACTTCGGATAAGATTTTTATGAATCTTTCCAGTCATTTCTGCAACTTCCATAGAAGTTATAGACGCAGTTCCTAAATCATTCATTACTTTCCTTCTTTCCGTTCAACATTTTGAACCCTTGTTGCAAAAAAATAATCTCCTATATCACCATCTGATATATCAAGGAGACTTGCAGCCTTACAAATTTCCTTTTGTTTCCACGGAACCTTACTGTTCATCTTTAAGGACAGTGTTCTTTCAGACAAGCCCATAACTACGGAAAATTCTGACTGTGATCCATATTTTTCTACAATTTTACCACGCAGTTTCCTGTAATCAAATGCCATTATTTTTCTCCTTTCACGTTTTGTTCATTTTTTTGAACTAGTCATATCATATCACCCCCAAAAAATAATGTCAATACAAAAATTCAATTTTTTTAACTTCCAATGTTTTTTTTCTTGAATCTACATTGTAATTATGTTATATTCTTATTAGAAAGTGAGGTGACTATAATGAAAAGAAAAAATACTTCTATACGGCTTAAAGAGATAATGAAAGACCGAAATCTAAAGCAAGTTGATATTTTGAAACTAGCACAACCATTCTCTGAAGAATATCATATAAAACTCAACAAATCCGATGTAAGCCAATATTTATCAGGAAAATCAGAACCGGGACAAGATAAACTCTTCATACTTGGTATGGCTTTGGATGTAAACGAATCTTGGTTGATGGGATTTGATGTTCCAAAAGAAAGATATAATGTGCAAACCTCTCAATACATAGAAAACAAACAAGTTCAACAAGAAATGGAAGGAATATCAGGTATATTTGCAGGTATTGATAATCATCATTCAAACCAAAAACATGCCTTTGAATATGATAGACTCAATTCCAGAGACAAAAAGGATATAGCCAAAGACCTAGATAACATTATGCACAAATTACAGTCCGGTGAGGATGGTCCTGCAACTTTCGATGGTCAGGAACTATCTCCTGAATCAGCAGAGTTGTTTAAGATACAGTTGGAATCTATGCTTACACAATTAAAAGTAATAAACAAGGAGAAGTACAATCCAAATAAAAACAAGAAATAAAGGATTAGGGTGATTTTATTGAAAAAGGATATAAAGAAACTTGTAAGCTACTATATCAAAAAATTTGATACAACAAATCCCTTTGAAATAGCCGATGCTCTTGGAATAATTGTTCAAACAGGAAAACTTGGATTTGAAGGATGCTATATGTTCCTTAAAAACCATAGATGCATATTCTTAAGCGAAGATTTATCAGATCACGATAGAACTCTTGTTATGGCACACGAACTTGGACATGCTATCATGCATCGCAAAGTAAACTGCTACTTCATCCGGAATCAAACACTGTTACTTAATTCCAAAAGGGAAATTGAAGCCAACACATTTGCTATGAATCTATTACTTACTGATGATATGCTATACGAATACAAAGATTATACCATCAATCAACTAAGTCGTTTAACTGGTTATGAAAAAAAACTAATTGAGTTACGATTGCAAAAATAAGGAGGAATCACAATGAAATGTAAAAAATGTAATCAAGAAATGCGTTTTGGTCAAGAAGCATGTGGAACTGACATAAACGGTAATCCCATATTCAAGGATTTCGCATATTGCGATAATTGCAGAATTAGGGTAGAAATCCAACAAACTCCACCGGTTCAACCAACTAATAATGGATTTCAGAGTGCCGGGGTTCAAAATATCAATAATGTCCCAAAGAAAAAGAAACATGGATGCCTATGGTCTATTATAATATTTTTCTTAGTATGTGCATTACTATATCAATGCGGTAATTCGGATAAAGATTCTGATACTAAAAATACAAATAGTACATCCGTGTCCAACAAAGTTACTAACACACCAGCAGTCAAAAAAGACTCACAAAAAAGCAAGACAAATTCAAAGCCCAAGCAAGAGGCAAAATCTAAGCAAAAGGCAAAGCCTAAAAAGACAGCGAAGGCTAAGCCAACATTATCACCGAAGCAGATTAAGGCTAAGGAAAAGAAAGCTGCTAAAGCAAAAAAGGCAAAATTCATAAATGCGTGTAAAACATATAACTACAAAAAGGTAATGCGCAATCCAAACAAATACGTTGGCAAAAAAATCAAACTCAAATGCCAAATAAACCAAATTTCCGAAGATGGTTTGTTCACGCAGGGATTTTTGAGATGCTATTCCTATAGTGGATATGATATATATGCAGATGATGAGTATGTAGTATTTGACGAGCGTGCAGCTAAAACGCCTAAATTGCTTTCCAATGATATAATCACTGTATATGGGACTATAGAAAAGCCGGAGGAAATGACTAGAGCACTTACTGGCACTAAAGATACTGTATTTACAATAAAAATGAAATACGTCAAAATACATAATTAGAATCTTTGGTTACAGATTGGTTGTCAAATGGTTACTTGTAGGTCACATAAGTAGATTAGATTAGTATAGTATAGATTAAGTATAGATAAGAATAGAATAATTAGAATAGTATAGGGGAAATTCAGAAAAATTGACCAATATCTAATTTTTGTATATTGTATTTGAATTTTGCATATGCTATAATGCCAATAGGCAAAGAGAAATGAGAAGTCCATGCAGTTCGACTTCAAAACAAAAACCCCGGTGTTCCAGCACCGGGGTTTTCTATTCCTATTTTTTGGTGTGGAACGGCTTAATTCCACAGGCTGGCTACCGACTATTTGTCACCGTCCAACCATTTGATGATGTAATGGCAAATTACACCAGCCGCAACAGTGACAATAAGAGAAATGATATATTCCACGCAGTTCACCTCCCTTCCGTACCAATCTAGGAGGCGGTAACAAACCTATTTTATCATATAAACCTTGTTTATTCTATAAACTTTTTGTTTACGTGACCTACTTTTCCCTTGTATTGTATTTTAGCATACCAAGATTTGGAACTCACAAAAAGAACTTCAACTTTTATCCCAAACAGTCTTGTAATCAGCTAAAGCACTAGACAATTGACTGGTAAGATCGATAGGCTTACTATTCTTATCATCATCCTTTTTTGTCTTATCAGAATTAGTATTGATCACATTAAGCTCGTCAAATCCCATTGCTTCCTGTTATCGTTTCCTGCAGCCGATTACCATGAGCCGCTTATCTTTCCCATCCATCGTCCGGCAAGTGGAAAGCGTTACAAACTTATATTTCCGAAAGAATGCCTCAGCACTACTTTCATCCATTTCCCTTTTCATCTTCTTTGCCGCTTCACTCTGAAACTTGCTGTGACTTAGGATTTTCTCTACCATCCCGTAATAATCCTCTTCGTTTCCGTAATCCGTGAAGGAATAGTAATCTGCATATTTATCCGATTCTAATACCGAAACGATATGATAATCCTGCTCCTTTTTCTCTACCGGAGTAAACGAAAACACGGGATGTTCCTTAAAAAATGTTTCCTCACGGAAATTTTGCAGATAGCCAAAGTACCGTCTCCCGTTGATGTTGTGACCGTAAATGATAAGATTGTCACTGTCTGTCTTACAGCGGACATCTAAAAACGGTGTCCCATAAAAGCTGTAATCACCATGCACATTCCGGTGAAGATAATACTGCCAGTCACCTTCGTGATGACCTTTGATACCTGTCTGCATAACCGGATAAGAAAAGCCGGTGCCTTTGATTTCTAGCCACCCGATCATATCTTTGTACTTTTTGTGGAGGTTCCGTACACCACCCTTTTCTTTCTCCGTGGTAATCTCTTTTTCTATGTTGTCCTGCTTGATCTCCTGATCCATGGTTCTTTTTAACCAAAGCCCCAGAGCCAAAGCAATGGCTGCTAAAATAAAAAAAGAGAAGAAAAGTATTCTTCTTGAAAATACCTTTCTTCCCTTTGGGGTTGAAATGTTATTTAGTTGGTTCATAATTGTCCTTTTTACTATGTATTTGCATCTACAAACTGGAAGTTATCGCACTCCTGTCAATATAAAATCCATTAACTGTTCTACATCATCAAAATCATCATAATCCCCGTTTATGCCATTTCTGTGATACACAATTCCGTTTTTCTCATTTCTCTCTAAACAGTCCAAGAGCTTTTCTTCCCCATACTTTTTAGCAAATAAGGTAAATGCGTACGGTTTGATTTTGCTTAATAGTCCTTTCCTGCAATTTTCTTCACACTCATAACAATGTGTCAGTCCCTTTGTAATCGAACATTTTTTGTTCTCGCAAATATCATTACCTGAACAACCATTTGAGCCACAGCCGTTACAATCAGCTTTTTCTGTGCATAAACAACATGCAAGACCACATCTAGCAATTCCTAATTCTCGTTTCATAAGTACCACCACAACTTCCAATTTTCCGATTTGCAGGGAACAATTCCTTGTCCCCTGCACCATAATTATACCAAATAAACTCCCAGGCATCTACAAAAATCTTATTTCTTTACCACTGTTCTTCTCTTCCAAATCATCACCGCTGCACCAATTACCATAAGCAATCCTGCAGCAATCGGAATGATTGGCATGTTTCCACCAGTCTGCGGTGTATCCGGTACTTCCGGAATCGGCGCATCCTTAACCGTCACTGCCTGTACTTTCCCAGTATCCTTAATCGTCAGCTGTACCGGCTTTGCCAACTGATAACCGGATGGAGTGGAAGCCTCTGTAAAGGTGTAAGTCTCCCCAACGACCAGTTTTCCGGTGATGTCATAAGCATCATCTTTTGCAACAAATTTCATCACTTTATTTCCTTTGGAATCTGTTACAACAAACTTTGCACCGCCAAGAGCCTGTCCTGTCTCCTTGTCCAGTTTCAAAAGCTGGATATGCGCCTGCTCATCCACCATAATGATCTTGTCATCGGTATGATCAGCAAAAGTTCCGTCTTTCTGTTTCACAGCAACTACAGATGTATAAGAAATACCTGTTTCGCCGGATACTGCGCTTCCACTGACCGGATTTACCGTAACTGCACTTCCGCTTGCTACTGTATCTGTTAATACCGCCCAACCCTTTCCCATCTTCGTCCTGCTTATGCAGTGTAATTCTCTGACGGTAATAGGTATGATCTGTTATCGTTTTATAATTTGGATTCTGTAAAATATCTGCATCAACCATGATCAGTTTCTGATAGCCTTTTGTTGCTCCGGTCTTTGAGATGGTATAATAACTCAAACAGACTTCCAATAATATCTCCTAAAATTGCTCCGTACATATATGCCTCCAATCCCCGGATTACTCCGGCGCCTCTCTTTCTCTGTTACAATATGAGTATAATTGAATGGCATCTTTATATGGTCGCTGTCCCGGCGACACTTTTAAGATAAAAAACAAACGCCGATACTATGTGAGTACCGACGTAACATTTACTGATCAATATTTACTTGTAAATTTTTTACTCCAAGAATTTCATTCGTGTACTTAAATAAGGTCACATTCAGCTGCATAATATCATACTGCTTATCTATAATAGCCTTCTGCACGATCAGATCTACCTTACTGCTTGGGCTAAATGCCCAGTCTGCTCTCGCAAGTAAGTCTCTTGTCTGCTGACAGCATACAAGGCTCTGCTAATCTTGTATCTTCCTCAAGTGGATAGTTATCTTCTGCTACTTTAATTACTAGCGAATCGCATCTTCGCCTTTTAATTGTTTTTTATTTGCATACATGGCTGCATCTGCAATAGAACATATATGTTCAAAATCCTCGTCTGCATCCGGCGTGGCAAAACCAATGGCGCAACAATAAAGAGTCTTAGAAAGCTCCCTCCGCATATGATCGATCAGAGCAGGGACATCATCTTTTGAAACCCGTGAACATAAGATCATAAACTCATCACCACCGGTTCGATACAGGTGGCATCCCCTCGGCAGTATATTTTGAATGCACGCTACAATCGTACACAAAGCCGTATCCCCGGCCGCATGGCCATTCTCGTCATTGAATCTCTTCAGATCATTTAAATCAATGGAAATTACCGCTGTCAGACATTTGCTCTTCATCAAACGATCCGCATCCAGATAAAAATACCGACGGTTGAGCGCACGCGTAAGTGGATCCCGCTTGAACTGCTGTGTCGTCAAATACATATAATAATATGCAACACTCACAGCTCCCGTGGTATTGATGAGTCCGTCATAATGGAAAAACGCCTCCAGAATGGCAGCTATCGTGTTCGTCACCGCAATGAAAATTGCGATCAGCGATTCGTATGTATGCTCCATCTTATATAACTTATTAGTCAGGATAACCAACAGAATCAAATAAAAACCGGAGGCAACAAATGCCGAATATCCAAGTGGCCCCCGCACAAATTCATTCTTATCCGAGTATGAAAAACAAACACCTGAAAATAACGCAGTGGAAGCGATCAACATATTCAGAATTCCCGGAAGCGCAATAAATTTCTTAAACTTTTGCGACACTCTGTTACCACAGGAAAGAATGATCACAAAGCATATATTGATTGGTCTAAGCGCATACCCAATAATAGATACTGCCACACGCAGCATTGTCGGATACGGAAGTGTCGCACACCAGTATTCTATACTGTCAACGATAACCAGACACAGTACTGTGCTTATCGCAATGGAAAACAACCGAATTACCTTTCTCTGAAATACAGGATTTACATTGACGAAAATCAACATAAAAAAGGATATTAAGATCGTCGCAAAATTCAACTGTAAAAAATAATGAAGCATAAACTCCTCACCCCTTTTCTATCTGTAAATATACAAATTACACATTATTATAACACAGAAAAGGGAGAATGTCTTTATAGGGACGTTCCTTTTGTCATAGAAAGATGCCGTTATGGATCCATCCTTCTGATAAGACCACAAAATAAGGCAGACCCACATAGCTGAGTCTACCTTACTCTCTTTATTTAACGTTGATGCCACTGGCATATTGCTGCAGAAACTGTTTCTTTCCACATGGTCTTCCAAAATAATATCCCTGCAGATAATCAACCTTCATTTCTTTCATTTTCAGAAGCCATTCTTTTTCCTCGATGCCTTCTGCGCATATCCTGACGTTAATACTATGTACCATGGGGATGATATTTTTATATAATTCATAATCCCTGTCATTGTTCATCGCCTTGGCAGTAAAATCCCTATCCATTTTCACGTAACTTGGATTCATATCACGGATACAATGAAGATTCGAATATCCTGTTCCAAAATCATCAATCACAAAAGGAATCCCGTTCTTATCCAGAGTTTTACGGAATTTACAGAACGAAGGTGTCATATCCATAAATCCGCTTTCTGTCATTTCAACACATAAGCATTCCGGCTGTAATGAATATTTTTGAATTGCACCCAGAATATCCCGCTCCACATTGCCTTGCAGGATCTGAACATAGGATACATTTACATTCATCCGGAAGTCAGGAATATATTTCTGCATTTCACAGCACATTGCTGCAGCTTCGTTCAAAATATATCTTCCAGCGGGAATGATCAATCCGGTCTCTTCCAATAATGGGATAAACTCCATCGGTGAAACAAACTCCCGCCCTTCTTCCGTTATCATGGAAAAACGCATCAGTGCCTCTGCTCCAATGATCTGTTCGGACTGACAGTCCACGATCGGCTGGTAGTATACTTCAAAGCCATCATAATGGTTCACAATAGCATTACGAAGTGTTGCTACGATTCTTCCTTTTCGTAAAAAGACCTCATAGTCATCCTGGTCAAAAATATAGAATCCATTTTTACCCATGCTTTTTGCCTGTTTCAAGGCAAATTCAAACTTTTTGCGGCATTCTTCGGCTCCCTCACAAAATGTTGCTGCATCTATAACACCAATTGAAATAGAAAATATAGCTTCATACTTTTCGGCTACTATGAAATTATGAAGTTTATCTGTAATCTTTTCTTTCAGTGCCACAGCGTCTTCTGCGGAGGAAGCTTCCAGATCCACGATCACATACTGATCCGCTACCAGATGGTAAATTCTCTGCTTGTCTGAAAGGCATTCCTTCATACAGCCGGCTACACTTTTCAGGATATAATTACCATAATCAGCTCCCCTGGAGCTATTGATCGCTCCGAAATCATCAATTCCTACATGCATAAAAAAGCCCTTTGAAATGGGTTCCTTTTGCGAACGCAAGTAAGTAAGGAATTCCGGACCACCAAGCAGTCCGGTGATATTATCAGCCCTTCTCTTGTTGCCGGTCTCATTCAGACACCCGACCAGATATTCCGCATTTCCCTGCTGATCATCGATAACGATACCACGGCAGTTGATCCAGACCGGCATACCTTCTTTATCAAGCCATCTATAATGAAGATTATGTACCTTTTCTCTTCCTTCACATATATCCGCAAGATGCTTTGCAAGCATCTCACGGTCTCCTTCATATACTGCCTTCATAACTTCATTAAACATATCTGTCAGGATATTACTCGGTATATTAAATCGTTTCACAGCTGACTGTGAAATCTCAAAGATATTATTCTGCAGATCAAATATATACAGATAATCGTCCATACATTCTGTAATAATCTCAAATAAAATATCATCTGTCCGCTCTCCAAATAATTGAAATATATCATTAATCACAACAAAAACCTTCCTTCTGACTACTTCACTCTATTCCTGTCATTTTCTAGAATAGCTTAAAGATATTCACACGGTCATGCATCTTGGCTGCTCCCTCTGCCAGATTAATACTGATCGCAGTATTCTCTTCGGAGGATGCAGCATTGCCCTGTACTACGCCGGACAGCTGTTCAATTCCCTGACCGATCTGCTCCAAGGACTCTGCCTGGGAGTTGGCTTTCTCCATGGTGTTCTCTGCAAGCTCTGCAAAGGACTCCATATCTGCAATGATCTGATTGAATGCGTCTGCTGTTGTTCTTGTAATCGTATTGCCCTTTTCGATTTCCACTAAGGTCTTATCGATCAGATCTCTCGTATTCACAACCGACTTCGCACTATCCGCTGCCAGCTTGCCGATCTGATCTGCAACCACCGCAAAGCCTCTTCCTGCTTCTCCTGCTCTGGCAGCTTCAATGGAAGCATTCAGGGATAACAGATTGGTCTGGGCTGCAATATCTTCGATATCTGTGATAATATTACCGATCTCCTTGGAGATTTCTGTAATGTGCTTCATTTCCGTGAGCAGATCGTTCATTTTTTCTTTTTCTTCGTTCGCTTTATTTGCAGAAGCTTTTACACGTGCAGATGCGCTCTGTGTTTCCTTCGCTGTATCTTCCGCCAGATCCACGACTGTATCAACGGTGGCATTCAATTCCTCGATGACTGCTGCCTGCTCTGTTGCACCGTCCGCCAGGGATTTTGATGCATTTTCCACCTCTAATGCATTCGATGATACCTGTTCTGCCAGATTGCTGATCTCGGTCAGGGTACTGTTAAACCGTTTCAGAATATACAGCAGTGATTCCTTCAATTCCGAGAAATCGCCTAGGAAATCTGTAATATCATCACCATTTCTGGTCAGGTCACCCTGCGCTATTGCCTTTACCTCCACAGAAATCTCGCTGACATAATCTGCCAGAATACCCATGGCTTCTTTCAGATTTCTGATGGTATCGCCAAGCTCATCCTCAGACTCATAGGTAAGCATTTCTACATTAGACAGTTCGCCCTTACGCAGGCTGGCAACTGCTGCATCTATCTGTTCTACCGGCTCGGTAATGGATTTGGTAATGATCCCTCCGATCAGTGTCGTCACTACAGCTATCGCAAGACCCGCTGCCACGATCACAATAAATATGATTACAGTGCATACATTAGCCACGGTCTTTGCCCGGTCTAATTCTACCTGGAACTCGTCACGTAATATAGTTAATTTTTCAGTAAAAGCTTTATATTCTTCATACACCTCTCCGATCATCAGCTTTGCTGCTTCCTGCTGTTTACCCTCACGGCTTAACTGCAAAATTTCATCCGAAGCAGCCTTGTATTTTTCCCATCCTTTGCTTGCTGCTTCATAATCAGCTTGTCCTTTTTGAGCATCACTGTCTGCAGCGATGATCGCACCCAGATTCGCACTGGTGTCCTGGATCTGGCTCTCCAGCTTCTGAATTTCTGCTTCGCAGGAGTTCATGATTGCTGTATCTGATTCTACCAGATGCTGATACTGTTTGATTCTGTATTGCGCAGTCATTGTCTCTAAATCCTGCATATATTCCAATGACGGAGACCAGACCTCCGTGATCTTCTCTATATTTGAACGGATCACTAATGTCGATGTCAGTGCCACCAACATTAAAAATAATGTCATAACAAGCACTGTTATTCGATATAGTTTTAATTTTCCTGCAACCTTTAAGTTAGATATACGCTTTTTGAGCTTTTCCATGATAGTTTTCCCTTCCTTTGTAAATTCACATTTGATTATCCATAAACGGTTATAATATAGCATACTTTATTGAAAAAATCTATTAATAAAGTGTTAAATTATCTTCTACTAAATATTAGTGGTTCTATTGCTAGAAACTGGTGAAAATTAATCTAAATTCTGTCTCCTGGATGAACACTTTTCACAATGCTGATTTTTATTCTATTGGCTGAGGTAGACAAAAGAACCGTTGGTTACAGGCGCAGAAAGCTGTCTATAGGAAAGGGAACCCATGCCATGCTTGCACTTCTGGGAACTGCTAAAAAAGCTGCAATTCCGGCAAAATATGTTCTTTTTGACAGCTGGTTTTCATCTCCAAGCACCCTTCATGCTGTCAAACGAATGGATTTAGATGTTATATCAGCCTTTGGGAATTTGACCATCAACATACAGAATGTGGTTTACTAGCCACTCTGTAAGATATGTTAAAATACCCATAATCTGTTCATCCTGATCTTCTACCTCATCATTGTGATGTTCCATAAATTCATCAATCTTATATATAAATTCCTGATGCTGGGTTTTTTGTGTAAATAATTTCTTATAATTGATAGATTCCATATACTGTTCTTCGTCAGCAAAATGCTTTACCGTATAATCACGAAGTTTCTCTAATATCATGTCAATTCTATCATATTTATCTGGTGTGTACTCGTCATGGAGTAGTTCATATGCTTCATCTGCATACAAAAACAATTGCTTATGTTCCTCGTCAATCATATCTATTCCGATATAATATTCTGGTTTCATTTCATACATAACTTAATCCTCCTCTTAGTAATTCTCTACTTCGCTCTTTTCAAATGTTTTAAACTTATTGGTATCCCTTCCTACATTTGGGACAAATGCCTTTAAATGAAATATCATAATCCAAATATTCGATTCCATGCGTGTCATGAATTCTTTCCAGTAAATTCGGTATTTCATCCATATCCACATCTGAAACCTCACCACACTTTACACACCTGACATGGTAATGATTTTTTAATGTGAAATCGAACCGGTTCGGTCCATCCGGAACTTCAACCTTTCTTAAAGCACCTTCTTCTACCAATATATCAAGGTTTCTATATACAGTCCCTTTTCCAATTGTAGGATGTGCTTCTTTTATAAATTCATACACTTCATTTGCTGTAACATGTCTTTTCATCTCATACACAGCGTTTCTTACTAAATCTTTTTGAATGGTATTTCTTCTAATAATTATTCGGCCCCCTTATTAGGATTTATTCTTAACAAGGATTATATATTACTTTTCAGTCGATGTCAAGAAATATAGTAATTATTCCTATTATCACATAATTTTCGCAGCAAAAATACAACCATGTCATAAAGACTGATAAAACTCCATCGCTGCCGCCAGGTCCTTCTCATTCGGATGTCCCTTGGCAATCCCACCAACCAACTTAAAAGGTCCGAATGTATCATATCCCTTACATGAGAATTTCCCTATAACATTACAATGTTTATCTTTTATAATTGTTTCAATGGACTGATATGCAGCACTTCCACCATGCGTGCAGATCAGGAAAACCTCCTTATATTCCGGCAAATTCACAGATGCAAAATTCAACACGGATTGATGAAATTTTCCATAATAAATGCCCGAAGCAAAGCCTATCCGATCATATTCCGATAGATCTTTCTCTTTTACCTGTGTTGCATCAATAAGATCTACATCATTATTCTGGGCAATTTGCTCCACGACCTTTCGTGTATTGCCATGATGTACTGATGCAAATATGATTGCTATTTTCATTACTTACTCATCCTTCCTGCAGTCTTTCTAGAAAATGATGTGAACATCCGCCTTTGCAAATTCAGTATTTAATTGTTCCTGTATGTTTTGTAAGTCCATCTTTTCACCTTCTACATGAATTTATGCAGACGGTCTGCACAAATTACTCTTATTCAATCAGTATGATAATTAGTATCCGGTAGCTGGTCAGTAATGGATACTTATCGGAGATTTGTATCCTATAATCTGCCAAAAGTGTTCGATATTGACCAGTAACTGATCACTTTTTTGACCACTCACTTATAAAATGACCAGTAACTGAACACTTATTGACCACTTTTTTCATCACAGATACTGTATCGGATACTTGCTCCTTTTCCTTCTTTCTACTTCATCAATTCTTTTTTTATCTGCCATATCGATCACCCGCCTTTGTGTTTTTATCTTAACACATTTTTGTCATCTTATGTCGCATCCCAAGGGACATTTTCGACCCTCAAGCTTCCATTAAGCAATATCTCCGCCCGGTCTTTCGCCAATAACTCCTGATTGTTCACAATTTGTTGCGGTAATCATATTTGGAATACCTAAGTTCCTCATTAAGCTCTTCATCAAGAGCCCCTTCCAATAAAACAGACATATCATTCTCCCTGAGATATCCCTGCATCATTTCACGCATTGCTGCTTTTTGTGGTGAATCACTTTTTCTTCTTGCCATAATAAAAAACCTCCAAACTGAGTAATGTTATCTTACATCAGTTTGAAGATTTACACAAACTTTGGGACACTCCTGACAAATAACCCTTTTAGATTTATTCGTCCCTATTATTCTTATATTTTTGCACAGTCCATTATAATTTTATGACACATATCATATCCTAATACAGAGCTGTTCAAAGACAATGTATAATTGCCTGCCATTCCCCACTTCTGTTCCGTATAAAAATTATAGTTTGTTCTGCGTCTTTTATCTGTATCATTTATCATATTTATAGCATCAGTTTCTGTAACATTATACAATTTACATATGCGCTGTACTTTTTCCGGCATATCCCCATGAATAAACACATTTAACACATCATCCCTGTCTTTCAAAATGTAATCAGCATTTCTTCCAACAATTACACAAGGCTCCTTTCCAGCCAACTCCAAAATAACTTTTCTCTGTGCCTCATATACCATATCTTCTATGGACTTTCCTGTAATGTCACGTCCGGCAAAGGCATATGCAAATAAACCTTTCTTTGGAGATAACTCTGCATTTTCCTTAATGTACTCTGGTGACAATCCTGACTGTTCTGCAATCTGTCCAATAATATCTTTGTCATAATATGCAATGCCAAGTTTCTTTGCCACTTCTTCACCGATAAATCGACCACCGCTTCCAAATTCCCTGCTGATTGTAATAATCCTTTTTTCCATTTCCGGTTCCTCCTTAATTCAAAACATCTACTTTATTCTTTCTAATTCTCTTTAAAAATACATATCCTACCAGACATGAAATAACCTCAGTTATTGGAAATGCCCACCAGATAAGTGAAACTCCTATCTGACCATTTCTGACAAACGTAGAAAAAATTCCAGCCAGTGGCAGGATAATGATAAGCTGTCTCAGAAGAGAGATAACCAAAGATTCAACGCCGCCATCCAGTGCCTGATAAATTCCCTGGTAAGCAACATTTATTCCAGCAAACAGAAAGCTTATTGAGATTATCCTCATTGCTCCGATAAAATATTCCCTTGACTGTCCTGCATTGAACAAAGTTGCAAAAGCTCCAGGAAAAATTTCAGTAATTGCAATTCCAAGAATCATTAATACAACTGTATAGATCAGTCCATACCTGATCCCATCCCGAATTCTCTTTTTACTTCTCATTCCATAAGCAAATGCAATAATCGGAGTGATTGCATCTCTAAGCCCAAAGGCAAGGAATAATACAAACTGCTGTACTTTATAGAACAATCCATATGCAGTCTGTGCGGAAGGGCTGAATTTCAAAATCAGATTCATCACATATACCATGATAGACATAAGTGCCTGTGCAATAATTGCAGGAAGTCCAATAGCATATATTTCCTTGATTATTCCGCTATCCGGTTTCATATACTTTACATCATGTTCAAATTCCTTATTCAGTTTCATATGAAATACAAACAATACTATTGCAGACGCAACCTGTCCAATAACAGTTGCATATGCAGCTCCCTTCACTCCCATTTCAGGAACCGGTCCAATACCATAAATCAAAATCGGATCAAGAACAATATTCACCACCGCACCCACAACCTGACCGATTGTAGAATATAATGAACGTCCTGTTGCCTGTAAGAGTTTTTCAAATAATGAAAAGAAAATAATTCCAAATGAAATTACGCAGCATATTCTTAAGTAGTCTGTTCCCATTGATGTAACTTCAGGGTCAATTGTCTGTGATGAAATATATGCCCTTACTCCAAAAATCCCAAACAACAGGCACACCACATAAATAATCACTCCAAGAAACAAACTGTTTCCCGCAACTTTTGCTGCTTTTTTACCATTTTCCTGTCCAAGTGTTCTTGCAAGAAGTGCATTTGTTCCCACACCTGTTCCGATTCCAACTGCTACCATGAGCATCTGAACCGGAAACACCAGTGTAAGTGCATTAAGTGCCGCCTCACTTCCTGATCTCATGTTTCCAACAAAGGCACTGTCTACAATGTTGTAAACCGCCTGCAATGCCATAGATAAGATCATCGGTATTCCCATCTGAACCATGAGCTTATTTACCGGCATCTCTCTCATCTTGTTACTTTCTGCCATCTTAATAATCCTCCTTTTCTGCATAAAAAAAAGTGTATACTTACCTCATAAGCTGGACTTACGCTGATAAGCTACACACTTTTAACTGCATGATATATTTTCATAATGTGCGACAGCAGGTGCACAAAAAAAGAGTAGTAAAACTGGATTTACGCTAGTCTGCTACTCGTTTACCAGTATTATATTTTTCTTTTTCGAAAAAGTCAAACAAAAATTTTCTTGCATTTTTTCTCTTTTATACATTTATAATAGGCACGAAACAAAAAACATTAGATGTTCAACCTGCATCCATTCTCTATGTGCAAAGCCAGCGCAATAAAACGGAAGCGAAAACGCTTCCCTCTGAATAACCACTGGCAGTTTGCTTGAACATTTCCGCTCAAACCAAAAGCATATGACTTAATCCTCATACTGGATATGACAACATCATCTCAGATACTGTGCCACGCAACTAATAGAAGTAAAAATTTGAGCATATACTCGAACAAGAAACTACTTCTTAGCTGTTTGTCTCATGCTCTGTTTTCTCAATTCTAAGCATACGATATCCAATACCAATATGCGTCTGGATATATTTTTCCCCGTTTTTCTCAGGTTCTAGTTTTTTCCGCAGTGTTGCCATAAAAACCCTAAGAGAAGCGACATCATTTTCCAAACATCGTCCCCAAATCCGCTGGGTAATATAGGTATGTGTCAGTACCCTGCCCACATTGCGAGATAAAAGGCAGAGCAGCTTATACTCTATGGGCGTCAAATGTAGTTCTTCTCCCTTCAGATATGTGCAGCCGGCAGTATAATCTATCTTTAATTCCCCATTTTCAAAAATAGAGGTTTCCAGCTGATCCCCTGTCTGTGTTATAGCAAGCCTCCTTTGAGTGACACGGATACGTGCAAGTAATTCCTCTACTGAAAATGGTTTTGTAATGTAATCATCAGCCCCTGCATCCAATGCTTCTATTTTATCCGTATCCTCACTTCTGGCACTGATCACAATAATCGGCATATTCGACCATGTCCGAATTTTCTTTATTACCTCTACTCCTTCTAGATCCGGGAGCCCCAGATCCAGAAGAACAATATCCGGATTATGAGACGAAGCTTCCAGAATAGCTGAAGATCCGTTTTCTGCTGCCAGATATTTATAATCATGTGTTTTTAATGTAGTAATGATCAGGTTACGTATGGGCCTGTCATCCTCAACCACAAGTATTAATGCTTTATTCATTTAATGTCACCTCACTTAATGGTAATGTAAAAATAAAATTGCACCCATGGGGAGCATGATCCGTAAGAATCAGAGTTCCGTTATGTGCTTCTATGATAGAATGGCAAAGTGCCAAACCAAGTCCCAGACTCCGATGACTATCTGCAACTGTTGTTTTTCCTGTATAAAACATCTCAAAAATATGTGACTTCATCTCTTCCGGAATTCCAGGTCCATTATCTTCTACACTTATCTGTGCTTTCCCCTCTGTTTTAATTCCCCGAATGCAGATTACGGACCTGGCGGCGTATATTTTATTGCATTATCAATTAAATTTACCAGAACCTGTATAATAAGCTGTACATCCATACGTACAAGAACAAGTTCTTCACAGTCTGTCATAATTTTATAATCATCATGTTTCCGGCTAATATGCCGAAGTGACTCCGCAATCACTTCATCCAAAAGCTGATCCGTAAATTTAAATTTCAATCTTCCATCATTCAACCTGGTAATGGAAAGAAGATTCTCCACAACTCCGATCAGCCATTCGGAATCATCATAGATGTCGGTGTAAATCTGATGCCTAGTAGCTTCGTCCAAGCGTTCGCTGTTGCCAAGGAGCATATCTGCATTGCCGGAAATGGAACAGAGCGGGGTCCGAAGATCATGAGAGATTGCCCGGAGAAGATCTGCACGGAGCTGCTCATTTTTGGCTAAAATCGCATTTTTCTCTTTTTCCATAGCGTTTTGTGCGTTCTCCATAGCAAGTGCACATCCATTTATCACAGAAAGCAGAATACTGTATTCATAAGAATCCAGTGTTTCTTTTTGCATCGGTATCCCAATTACGCCATAAACATTATTCCCACTTCGAATTGCCAGATATAAACATTTGGCCTGGGGAAAATGATGTGTGGATACACCGGCACGCTGTCTGTTTTCGTAGGTCCATCTGGCTACATCCTGCTCTTCTTGCGTCAAAAAATCATCCGAATTTTCTTTTTCCCCAGAGAAAAGTTTCCCCTCTGATAAAGTTCCATTTTTCACAATATACGCTGTAATATTGCGGTTTAATAAGCGAATCAACTGTGTACAGGCAACTCCAAGAATCTCCGTTTCTCCTTTTTCCCTTTGCAGCAGGCGATCTGTGTCAAACAGAATCTGTGTACGAAAGGCAAGCTGCGCGGACAGTTTTGCATGTGTTTTCAGCTTTGCCGCAAGTGTTCCTGTAAGCACAGACGAAATAAGCATGATAAGAAATGTTACCGGATATCCCACCGCATACGTCTGAAAAGACATTCTCGGCTCTGTAAGAAAAAAACAAAATAAAAATACGCTTAAAAAAGACCCGGCTATGCTGCAAAAATATCCATCTGTCACGATTGAAGTAATCAAAACCCCAAAAATGTATATAGTTACAATATTTGTATCCGTGAAATTCAGCTTTTGAAACAATAGACCGATTAAAGTACATACTACAAATATAAAAGCTGTTAAGACATAGTCTTTTACAGATGGTTTTTCCGCAAGTTCTGTAAATGATCGTTTCGAATAGGTTCTATTTTTCACCGCATCCTGAACTATATGAATATCAATGTCCGGTATAATTTCAATTAGCTTTTCCGTCAAAGTTGATTTGCTGAAAAAGTGATTTCGTCTGGCATTGCTTTGTCCTATAACAATTATTGTAACACCGGAAAGTCTGGCATATTCTGCAATCTGCACGGGCACATTTTCCCCATGGGTCATTACTATTTCTGCCCCAAGTGTTTCCGCATACCGGATATGTTCTTCCAGCTTTTCTTTATCCATGGCTTCTGCTTTTGTACCAGTCTGCACATACAGAGCCGTAAAACGCGCCTGCAGCGCATTTGCCATCTTTGCTGCTGTATCTATTATTTTTAGATTCGAGGGTGCTGCGGACAGACAAACAAGAATATGGTCATCTGCCTTTTGAATATCATCTTCAATTTTCTGATTCATCCTTCCAATCCCCTTTTTCTAACGTTTTGGAAATTATATCATTCGACTGCGTTATAGTCAAAATCTTTTCTGCCTCTTCAGCCTGTCCATCAAAAATGATAATTTTCGCTTCTTTATATTGCCTTTTACACTCGTGAACCTCTTTTAGTAAGTCATTATCTGAAAGAGTGTTCAAAAGCAGTATCTTTAATCCTGTCTGCTTTCTTTCCGGTTTATCTTTGACCGTTTCCTGGATGGCATCAAAAAACTGATCTATTTTATTGGCAATATAAAAGCAAAAAACAAACATACAAAACACAGCAACCGCTAACATTCCCTGTACCATTAGCATCACCTCTTTACCAGTCTATCCGGCAACTTAATTATATACGGAAGCATTTCTGAAGTGCCCTGTATTCTCCTAACACCAGTAATTTATTATTCTCTGCTAAATACGTATCCGGGGAAATTGCAATACTAAATTCCCCTTCATCCTTTACTGCCAGGATATTAATGTTATAACGTTTCCTGACATCCAGCTCACCCACTGTCTTTCCAGCCCATCCTTCTGGCACTTCTACCTCAAAGATCGCATTGGACGCATCTACCTCCATATAGTCAAGGATATGGTCATCTGTGTAACGGATAGAGGCCCATTTTGCAACCTGTTTTTCGGGATAAACCACTTTATCGGCACCATTACGTAAAAGAAATTTTTCCTGAACATCACGTTCAGCCCTGGAGATTACCAGTTTTGCTCCCAATTCTTTAAGAAGTGACGTTGTTTCAAGGGAATTTTGGAAGCTTCCCCCAATGGCCACAAAACAAATATCATAGTTTCCAATCCCAAGAGAGCTCAAAAATTCCGCATTAGTGCTGTCACCGATTTGTGCATTGGTCACAAACGGCAGTACCTCGCCCACCCTTTCTTCATTCCAGTCAACCGCCATAATTTCATGTCCCAGCTGGCTTAACTGCATAGCATATGCTTTCCAAATCTTCCAAGTCCAACAAGCAATACATTCTTCATAATTCTATCTCTCTCCTTCTATCCAACTGTAATCTTCTCCATGGGCAGTTTTGCATTCCCCTTGCTTCTTCCGGAAAATACCGCATATATCAAAGTCAGACCGCCCACACGTCCCAGATACATAAGTATAATCAGCACGGTTTGCGAAAAAACATGCAGTCCCGGTGTAATCCCCAGTGTCAGTCCTACCGTGCCTACAGCTGAAGCAGCTTCATACAGACAATCTAAAAGTGGAAGACCTTCGTATACACTGATTGCGATTCCACCGCAAAAAAACATGGTAAAATAAAGCATAGCTATCGTTGCTGCATTTTTTATCACATAATGGTCCAATCTTCTTCCAAAAGCCTCTACGTTTTCCCGGCTTCTAAATGTCGCAATCGCATTTAAAATAAGCACCGTGAAGGTTGTCGTTTTCATTCCACCTGCTGTAGAACCCGGTGAACCACCTACTAACATCAACAGGATCATAACAGCTTTTGAAGCCTCACTCATCTTTGAAATATTTATCGTGTTAAATCCAGCTGTCCTTGTCGTTACCGATTGGAACGCCGCAGCTAGCAGGCGTTTTCCTGCGGATAAATTTTTTAGATCACAGACAAAGAAAAAAACTGTAGGAATTAAGATCAGGCCTGCAGTAGTCATCAGAATAATCTTGCTTTGCATACGGTAACGTTTAATATTCAGTTTATTCGTATAAATATCATCCCAGGTGAGAAAACCAATCCCTCCTACAATGATCAACAGCATAATTCCCACATTTACATGGACATTTCCAGAATACCCGGTCAACGAAGGAAAGGGATTGTCAGCCGTCCCCAGAATATCAAACCCGGCATTACAAAAAGCAGAGATTGAATGAAACACTGACATCCAGATTCCCTTTCCGCCATAATCAGAAAAAAAAGCCGGCAGTAACAACAGCGTTCCTGCAGCCTCTATCAGAAATGTCCCCTTTAAGATAAATCTTGTCAGTCTGACAATTCCGCCCACTTTAGGTGCTGATATCGCATCCTGCATGGTGCTCCTTTGCATAAGTGATATCTTTTTCCAGAAAAAAGGGAAACAGATGCTGCCACCGTTACCACACCAAGCCCGCCAATTTGTATGAGTACAAGAATAATCGTCTGTCCTGCCACAGACCAGTAGCTTCCAGTATCCTTCACAACAAGGCCTGTCACACATACTGCGGAAGTGGCTGTAAAAAGAGCCTCATGAAATGAAGTTGGTACTTTATCTAAAGTAGAAAATGGAAGCATCAGCAGAACGGTTCCCAAAAGGATCACTCCTGCAAACCCCAAAATAATTAACTGAAAGGATGTCAGATGTTTTTTCTTATATGTTTTTTCTAGCATAAATAATCAGCACTCCTTCTTATTGATTCTAAATACTGCTATCTTTGTGCTGTTTTTATTATATATAGTTGCTTTCAAAGATAGTATAAAAGTCTCTAATTCGGTATTAAGATTGTATAAAGATTTAACATATGTCAGTTCGTGTATTTCTCACGGTATTCCTTAGGTGAAACAGAAGCATATTTCCGGAAGACACGCGAAAAATGTCCGGGCGAAGAAAAACCAAGATGAAGACTGATAGCAGTTAGAGATTGTTTCGTGTAACGGAGCAGATGTTTGGCTTCATCTGTTTTTTTAGTAAGAATAAAATCTGTTAAAGTAACAGTGCTTTCAGCCTTAAAACGTTTTGAAAGATAAGACCGGCTCATAAAAAAATCTTTTGACATTGCTTCTACGGTAATTGCCTCTGACATATGACGGTTAATGTAATTTGATACATCCAAAATAAGGTGCGATGCTTGTGTTCCTTTGTATAATTGATTTACGCGTTTTGCAAAGTCTATGACCATAAGACGACCAAGCTTATTGATCCGATTGCAATCATCTAGTAATTCACACATAAGAATGTAGTTATCAATTAGTGTAAAAGCATCGTCAGGATTCATACCACCCTGGATTGCTGCACGTGAAGCAAGTGTTGCAACGGCAACAAATGAATTTTTAAAAAAGCGCAGATGGTTACTTTCCATTACATCTTTCTTGAATATCTGTGAGTTTTCAAGTAGATTCGATATAGAAATGTAATCTCCTTTTCGAATCATATTCATAAAATTTTCTTCCAGATCATACGTACTGTGGAATATTATATCCTGCTCAGAAAGCTTATCCGAGAGAGAATGGCCTGTTCCATGACGGCTTGTTTTTTTTGCAAAATGCTCCTGTAAGGAATCATCAATAAAAATATCTTCAAGAGAACATTTTTCATTGTTTAGTATATAATTTAAAAAGCACATGATCTGCATAAGATTTTCAAAAGGTATGTGTTTAATTTCCTGCATGGCAATTATAAATTCATCAATATCTTCTTTTGGGATATCTAATTGAATTGCTAGTTCCAGCAGGTTTGAAGCAGTGCTGGAAACTTGTTTTGTTGGTCCGATCACAAATTTATATTCATTAGAATTGACAATGCCATAGCAACTGAAATTATCTGTCAGCAAATAACCGATGTGATCAGAGATTTTAAGAATATCTGACTGATGTATGGAAATGGGATCTTTTATAAAATGAGTTATAGAATAATAAAAAATAAGTTCATTGTTTTTATAAATATGTACTGGAACTCTGGAAAAATCACCTATCATTGTGGCGATATAATTGTAATCAACAAATTTCATATTAGATGCCTCCTAATGCATTTTCGACACAATTATATCATTTATAAACACAATTATGCAAGAAAATATATATATGAGAATGATAAAATCTTGCAGAATTAAGAATACAAACTATAAGAAAGGAACTAGAGAATTAATGTACAACTAAATTTTTTAAGAAAAAAATCGAAAATATGCAGTTACGAGAAAGAATAGGCTACGGATATAAAAAAGTAATTATAATGATGCTTATTTCTGGAATACTTTCTATTGCAGCGATAGGCATGTTGTTTTCAAGTCTTGTACATTATGTTAATAAAATTAATGCTTCTGATATAGCTGTTAAGATGTGCAGAGTGGATGTAAATTCTGCAGCAAGAAATGTGAGAGAAATGGCACTAAAGGATGACACATCATCTTATACTAGTTATGAACAGACCATAGCAAACTTACTTAACGATGTTGATTCACAGCTGAAAATAATAAAAAACTCGGGCGTTGTTCCAAAGAAGAAGTATGAGGAATATGCAACAGCCTTATCTGATTGGGAAACTATATGTTCATCTATTGTGAATGAGATCAAATCGGGACAGAAAGAGAAAGGGACTGAGGATATTCTTACAAAATGTACTCCTGCATTAAATAAATTGGTAAATCTTGCTCTAGAACTAGATGATTTTACTGATAAAGTCAGCAGCGAGGCAGTAAGAAACACCATACTTTATGCTGTTGTAGGCATTATTTTTATTATTTTCCTTTTAACTTTGGCATGGATCAGTGCAAGAAAAACGAGCAAGAAAGTTCTTCACAGTATTTTAGAGCCTTTACATGCCATTGAGGATGTTGCAAAAGAATTAACAGAGGGAAACTTGCATAGTACATTAGATTATCGTTCAGAAGATGAAATTGGACGATTGGCACATAGTATGCGTAAATCTATTCGGATTCTTGGTTCATATGTAGATGATATTGATCGTGCGATGAAGCTGTTTTCAGAAGGAAATTTTGATGTGCAGCCTAATGTAGAATGGAAGGGCGACTTTATTGGAATTTTACGCTCTTTTATGGATTTTGAAAAAAGTATGGCGAAGATGGTAAAAGGGATACAACGAGCTTCCAATCAGGTGTCAGGTGGCGCAGAACAGGTGTCAGCAGGGTCAACAGAGTTGGCGGATGGAGCTACGAATCAAGCAGCATCCGTAGAAGAATTGACGGCAACGGTTGAGAATGTTTCAGAACAGGTAAGACATAATTCAGAGGCAGCCAGCGAAATAAGTACAAAGGTAGTGGAACTAGGAGATCATATTTTAGAAAATGATTCTAAGATGCATGAGATGGTTCAATCCATGCTTGAAATCAAGGATTCATCTATGCAGATAGATAAGATTATTGAAACAATTAATGATATTGCATCGCAGACGAATCTTCTTGCATTAAATGCTTCCATTGAAGCAGCAAGAGCCGGAGAAGCAGGAAGAGGATTTGCAGTTGTAGCTAATCAGGTAAATCAGCTGGCAGATCAAAGTGCACAGGCAGTAAAAGAATCGGCTGCTTTAATTAAAACATCTGTCAATGCTGTCGGAAAAGGAGTCTTGCTTGCAGAAGAGACTGCCCAACAGCTTGAAGAAATCGCAAAAAGTTCGAAAATGATTACCGAAGAAGTATCAGGAATTGCAGATACACTTGCAACCCAGACAGAGGAAATCCAGCAGATAAATGTAGGAATCGAACAGATTAATGATGTTGTACAAAGCAATTCGGCAACTTCTGAAGAGTGTGCTGCAGCAAGCCAGGAAATGAATAACGAAGCAGAACATTTACGTGATATGATACGCGAACTCAAAGTGGCCAAATTTGAATAGAACGAAAAGCCCGAGACCGTTTCAAGTTTTGTGTAAACTCAAAAAACAGACATAAGATTTTATTAATAGTTATACTAAGAGCAGAGACCAGATTTTGGTTCTCTGCTCTATCTGCATTATACAGGTATAAATGCTCATGTCAAATAGATTTCCCTAGAATTCTGCTTTTTCCATCCGTTCTTCAAAATAAATCTCCAGCTGGGCTCGTATCTGGGACCAGTCCCTGCTCTAGGTTTTAGCGTCTTGTCACTCTTAGTAATTAATCACTATCTTTCTACATTCTTCGCAGCAGTTTGCTACCACTCTTGTCCTGTGACCTGGCTTGAGTTTTGTTATCTCTACAAAACCATCTGCGTTTTTGCGTTTCGAAACGACCCG
>NZ_QUFB01000024.1 GCF_003478335.1 Clostridium sp. AM49-4BH | reverse complement strand
GAGCGCAAAGTCCCTTTCAAAAATGATGAATACCTTGCTTCCAGGACTTCGAGTTTCCGAAGGGCATGTAAATCAATCATCAGAGACAACAAAATTTAGAAATCACCAAAAACGAAAATGCGGCAAGGCAATTACTATAGTTCTCGGATGGCAGAAAGCACTCTTTGGTGACTGCAAAATGCAATATAGTCATTGACATAATAAGCAATAGGTGGTTGTGGAGGATTTGAGGTATGGAAAGTTAGAGTAAGAAACTCAACCTGCGCACATCTGAAGCTGCTCTTGATAAGGTTATTGGGATGTTTGTTCAAAAAGGGTGAATTGAAAAAGTCGGAAAAGTGGGAAAAGTAAAAAAAACACTTGCTTTCCATGCGAAAGTGTGGTATATTAAACGAGTTGCTGACATTGATATGTCAGATATGCGCGATTAGCTCAGTTGGCAGAGCACCTGACTCTTAATCAGGGTGTCCAGGGTTCGAACCCCTGATCGCGCATTTTTATATTTTAAAGAGTAGGTGTCAAAATTTTTTTGGCACCTTTGTTTATTAATTAATAGGAAACTAATTGCGGCAAGGCAATTGCTATAGTTTCTTCATGGAAGAACCCACAATATGGTGCCTGCAAAATATAATGAAACTATCGACATAATAAGCAATAAGTGACCAGATGGCAGCTTCGGATGTGCGAAGTTGGAATGAAAAATATATTTATATGGAATTACTGTGTTCTATGACGGGAAAGGTTTGACATGAATATATCCGTAGGCATATAATAAAAAGTGCGAGTAAGATGCGGCGAGACATAGAAATGCTTGCGTAGGCGGTATTTTGATATACGTTTTATGTGTAAACCGGGTGACCGGTATTGTGTATATATTTTCTCGTTGTAATAAAATCAAAGTATAGAGAGGTACATAATATGATAGCAAAAAAAATGGTGAAATTTGTTGAGGGAAGCTCGGTTACAAGAGCAATGTTTGAGGAAGGGAAGAAGATGGCGGTTGAGTTTGGCGCAGAGAACGTCTATGATTTCAGTCTTGGAAACCCAAGCGTAGAGCCTCCAAAACAGGTTAAAGAAGCCATTATTGAGACATTGAATGAGGATGCACCGAATTTCGTGCATGGTTATATGAACAACTCCGGATACGAGGAAGTGCGCGAGAGAATTGCACAGTCCTTAAATCGCCGCTTTGACACAAAGTTTTCTCAGAATAATATCATTATGACAGTAGGTGCTGCAGGTGGTCTTAATGTTGCACTTAAAACATTGTTAGATCCGGGCGATGAAGTAATCGCATTTGCACCATATTTTGGAGAATATAATAATTATGTAGCTAACTTTGACGGTGTAATGGTAGTTGTACCGGCAGATGTACCTTCTTTCCAGCTCGATCTTGAGACGTTTGCAAAGAAGATCACGGCAAAGACGAAAGCAGTGATAGTCAATAATCCGAACAATCCTACCGGTGTAGTATATTCAGAAGAAACGATTCAGAAATTGGCAGCAGTATTGGAGGAGAAGCAAAAAGAGTTTGGAACGCAGATTTACCTTATTGCAGATGAACCATACCGTGAGCTTGCTTATGATGGCGTAGAAGTGCCATATCTGACGAAGTATTATCGTAATACAATTGTAGGATATTCTTATAGTAAATCTCTGTCTCTTCCGGGTGAGCGTATTGGTTACCTTGTGATTCCGGATGAGGTAGATGATTTTGAAAATGTTATTTGTGCAGCAAATGTTGCGAATCGTATTTTAGGATTTGTAAATGCACCATCTTTGATGCAGCTTGCGGTATCAAAATGTCTGGATGCGACAACGGATGTTGCAGCCTATGATGCCAACCGAAAGCTGCTTTACAATGCTCTGACAGAGTATGGCTTTGAGTGTGCTAAACCGGAAGGGGCTTTTTATCTTTGGGTTAAGGCTAAGGAAGATGATAAGGCATTTGTTGCCAAAGGAAAAGAGTTCCATATTTTAATGGTTCCGGGAAGTGCATTTATGTGTCCTGGTTATGTGCGGATTGCTTATTGTGTGGATCATGCGATGATCGAGCGCTCGCTCCCGGCATTTAAGAAGCTGGCTGAGTGTTATCAGTAAATAAGTGTAACAATTCTAAGTGGACGACAGAAATAGACGGAAAAGAGGTACGACATGAGTAGATTGGAAGATAATTTTCGCAAAGTAGAGCCGTATGTTCCGGGCGAACAGCCTAATTTGCCGGACATGGTTAAGTTGAATACTAACGAAAATCCATATCCGCCATCACCAAAGGTGGCAGAAGCACTGCAGAAGTTTGAACTCGACAGCCTGAGATTATATCCGGATCCGGCATCGACAGACTTAGTCAATGCGCTGGCAGAAAGATATCATGTGCAGGCAGATCAGGTGTATACAGGAGTAGGATCCGATGATGTACTTGCTATTGCGTTTTTGACATTTTTTAATTCGGGTAAACCGATTTTGTTCCCGGATATTACATATTCGTTCTATGATGTATGGGCAGAATTATTTCAAATTCCGTATGAGCGTCCGGCTTTGGATGATGCCTTTGCACTTCGATTGGAAGATTATCAGTGCGAAAATGGCGGTATCGTGATAGCCAATCCAAATGCACCGACGGGTATTCGTCAAAGTGAGGAGTTTTTGCGCGCAGTCATCGAAGCTAATCCGAATGTTGTTGTCATAATTGATGAGGCATATGCAGATTTTAGCGGTTATACAGCACTTCCGCTGGTGGACGAGTATGAAAATGTTGTGGTAGTACAAACGTTTTCAAAATCTCGATCTATGGCAGGAATGCGTATTGGTCATGCAATCGGTAATGCGAAATTGATCAAGGCAATGAACGACGTTCGATATTCGTTTAACAGTTATCCGATGACTCGTTTATCCGTAGCACTTGGCGTTGCTGCGTTATCAGATCAGGATTATTTTGAGGAGACTACAGCGAAGATTGTTGCAACACGAGAGCGCACCAAACAAGCACTTACGGAGCTTGGTTTTACGTTTGGAGATTCGATGACAAATTTTATTTTTGCGACACATAAAACTGTTCCAGCTACACATTTGTTTGAAGAATTGCGCAAGCAGCACATTTTTGTCAGGTATTTTTCCAATCCGCGCATTGACAATTATCTGCGAATATCCATTGGAACGGATGCGGAAATGGATCGTTTTTTGGCTGCGGTACAGGAAATTATTGCTCAGTGGGATAAATAAAGAGCATGAGGTTTTTTGCTCGGTATACTGTTGGGAAGCATAAGTTAGCATTGACAGCATAATGCTGGGAAATATAAGTTAGTGCTAGGAAGCATAAGTTAGCGTTGACAGAAGCAGAGGATAGTGATATTCTCATATATGTAAAAAAGATAGAGGTCGCACTCTTCATGAGTAGGATTTCGGATGCGTCAGGCGCAGTAGATGAGATCAGAAAGGGAACAGTGCCGAAAGAAAGCTTGTCCTGTAGCAAGATTTCTTGGGCATGGCGTGAATAACGACATGACTGTCATCAAGAGGATGGAGAGCTATCGGTTTGAAGAGATACTTCAAAGAGGTGATACATCCCGTGTATCACCTCTTTTTGTTAGCTGGGTAACTCGAATTTCCCGTAAAATGGCATTTGCAAAAGGTAACTGTGAGTGCATGGGTGGGAAAATGCTCAAACGACAACCAATATCTAAAAATCAGAACCCCGATTTGGGAATAGCGAAAGCAGAATGGAGGAAATTATGTCAATTTTTACAGGAGCAGGCGTGGCTTTGGTCACACCAATGAAAGAGAACTTGGGGGTAAACTACGACAAATTAGATGAGATTTTGGAGTGGCAGATTGCAGAGGGAACAGATGCGATTATTATTTGTGGAACGACCGGAGAGTCTGCAACTTTATCTGAAGAAGAGCATGCAAATGTGATTCGTTTTGCGATTGAGCGTGTAAATCACCGTATTCCGGTCATTGCCGGCACCGGTTCTAACTGCACGGCAACAGCAGTACAGCTTAGCAAAGAAGCTTCTGAGGCAGGAGCAGAGGGTGTGCTTGTTGTAACTCCGTATTACAACAAGGCAACGCAGAATGGTTTGATTGCACATTATAAAAAGATTGCGTCAGAGATCACGGCACCGATCATTTTATACAATGTACCAAGCCGTACCGGTTGCGGAATGACACCACAGACCATCGCTACACTTATTAAAGATGTAGACAATATTGCAGGTGTGAAAGAAGCTTCCGGTAACATCAGCGCTGTAGCGCAAATTCTGCACCTGTGCGATGGTAATGTGGATCTGTATTCCGGAAATGACGACCAGACAATTCCGATGCTTTCTTTGGGAGCAAAAGGCGTGATTTCTGTGTTGGCAAATGTTGCGCCGAAGTATACACATGAGATGGTTATGAATTATTTGAATGGAAATGTGAAGCAGAGTGCCAAGATGCAGCTTGATGCACTTCCGTTATGTGATGCATTGTTCTGTGAAGTAAATCCGATCCCGGTAAAAGCTGCTATGAATATGATGGGTAAAAACGTTGGTTCATTACGCGCACCTTTGACAGAGATGGAAGATGCTAACAAGGAGATCTTAAAGAGAGAAATGGCAGCGATGCACTTGATTTAAGGTGTCTCGCTCGAATTACTTTAGAATGATCTGGGTTTAAAAAGGAGTCGGCCTGTGGCAGAGGGAGCTACCACAGGCCCAATGAAAAAAATGAAAAAGAATCTATCTCAAACATAAGTCAGTCGGCTAGTTTGGTAGAAATCAAATGCTTCTTTTGATTTCACTGTTTTTCTTGAAATCTGTTCTCTTTGATTTCTATGTATACATAATAGCATGTAAATGTGGACAGAATTTGTCCATATTCTAAAAAAAATCTTAATTTTCAAAACGATTTGTAAAAAAACGCTCAAACCTTGCGGTCTAAGCGTTTTAAGGAAACTTGTTGTTGCTTTTCTCAATTTTATGCTTTAATTAACGCTGTCCATATTTTTCCAAAATGGCATTAATACGTTCTGCAGGGTTTAATAAACCGCTAATGGATTGATCGTGGTTTAAGGTGTCGATCAATAAGGCGATATACTTGCTCATGTCTACGCTGACATAATAGTCTCTAGACAAAACTTCTTCCGGCTGATATACAAGGTTTGTTGTGAGAACCTTATCGATCAAGCCTTTTTCATGTGCTTCATCAAATTTGGACATGCCGTTTGTAAACAGACCAAACGTTGCAGCAACAAAAATACGATTTGCTTTGCGCTGCTTTAACTGTGTTGCAACATCGATCATGCTTTCACCCGAGGAAATCATATCATCGACGATGATAACATCTTTGCCCTGCAGGTCAGAGCCGAGGAACTCATGGGCAATGATCGGATTGCGTCCGTCAACAATGCGGCTGTAATCGCGGCGTTTATAGAACATACCCATATCGATGCCAAGAACGTTTGCGTAATATACAGCACGTCCCATAGCACCTTCATCCGGGCTGATCACCATCAAATGATCTGCATCAACCTTAAGGTCCGGCACGTTCTTCAGAAGTGCTTTGATGAATTGATACGTAGGCTGAACGGTTTCGAAACTATTCAAAGGAATTGCGTTTTGAACGCGAGGATCATGTGCATCAAAGGTGATAATACTTTCAACACCCATTTGTGTTAATTCGTGCAATGCCATTGCGCAGTCCAAGGATTCGCGTGCACTGCGTCGATGCTGTCTGCTTTCATATAAGAAAGGCATGATCACAGTGATGCGGCGTGCCTTGCCACCAACTGCAGCAATGATACGCTTAAGATCCTGATAATGATCATCCGGCGACATGTGATTCGTGTGTCCGCAAACGGTATAAGTTAAGCTGTAATTGCAGACATCAACTAATAAATACAAATCATCTCCACGCACAGATTCGTTGATGATGCCTTTCGCCTCGCCGGAACCAAAACGCGGGCATGCGGAATCAATCAAGAAAGAATCACGGTTGTATCCTGCAAAGGTAGATGCGGTAGCATTTTGTGCAGCGCGATCCTTTCGCCAGTCAACGATATAATCGTTTACTCGTTTGCCCATGTCGTGGCTGCTCTCCAGCGCCAAGATACCAAGGGTACCAACAGGAAGTGTGTCTGCTAACTTGTCATGTCGTTTCATAGTAAAATGTCCTCCGTATGAATTTATATAATTGTTATCATGTTATTTGGCAGTTAATCTAGCCTCTGACGTATATCATCTCCAATTATTAAGAAGAAATGATAAAAACCGATAAAACGTGAGAAAATACGCTCGCTGTATCGGTCACGTAATTCCTGAAACGATAAATTGGTCGAGATGATGGTTGACTTATGGTTGATATGGCGCTCCTCAATAAAATAATACAGCTGAGAAGACGTAAAGCCATTGACCAATTCTGCCCCAAGATCATCTATAATGAGCAAATCACTTTGCAGCATATATGCAATTTGTTCGTTTGAAGTGGAAATATCCTCATGACGGAACTTATTCCTCTCTAAAATATCAAAAAGCTGCAATGAAGTCAAGTAAAGCACCGTGTGAGATGTATCCAAAAGTTTCTTGGCGATACAGTGCGTCAGAAAGGTTTTGCCGACGCCTGTAGAACCATAGAATATCAGGTTGTCATAGGAATCATCAAAGTGCTTGATATAGTCTAGACAGACCGTTTTTACCTTGCGAATATTTTGGCGGGCTGTTAGAGAAAGATTTTCATTGACGATGGTGTCGTCGTAGTAACTATCATCAAAGGTGTCAAAATTCTCATGATTCAGAATGTCCATAAGATTTGAACTTTCATAAAGAGCCTTGATCTCAGCGTTTTTAAGGCAGTGACAAGGTTCGTTGTTCTGATAGCCGGTGTCTTTGCAGTCCGGACAGGTATAAATGCTTTGCAGATAATCCTCCGGATAGCCGTGATGTAACAGCAGTGCCTTTTTGCGGGACAGCAATGCTTCGCGTTTTGCACTGTATTCAGCTTCGCTCTTTGGGTCCGGTTCGGTCTGAAACAATTCTTTGCGCGCCTGCGTCAGTGATAAGTCCATAATATCGTGTTGGATCTGTTCTAATTCCGGAATTTCAGCAAAAAGTGTTTCGTACCGCTTATCCAGTATGCGCTGATTGTTCATTCGCGTCTGATCGTATTGAAACATGATATCGCGATATTGTGTGTTGGATATTCCCATGGCGTCTCCTCCTGGTTGCTGCGTGATGGTATGTGCTGCGGTCTGTCATCAGATCGTACTATTGCATAAGTAATTTGCGCTCCAATTCCTGTAATTCCTCGCTGCTGACATCCCGTTGCTTGAAATTTTGGAATTGATTGCGCGGTGTTTGTTTACCAGATGTGGAAGGTTTCTTCTTTTCTTTTTGCTCTTTGGTCTGTGCATAGTGCAGATCTGATTGTTCTACACCTTGTAATGTGCGAACGTTTTGCTCATTCCAATGAGACAAAATCCCTTCGGTGTATTTGAAGTCTGCGTGGTGCAGCTTAAGCACAGTGCGGTTGCAGGCCTCTAAGATCACACTAAGATCCATATTCCAGTCATTTTGCCAATGATCCACATATTTTTTTTCGATTTCTGCAAGACCGCGACCAAGTCCTAAAGCCTTGGAAACAGCATTGTAGGAAGCCAGATATCGTACAGAAGCATTCTGTGCCTGTTCCGGCGTTTTGATCCCCTGCTCGTGCCATGACAGGGCGACTGTCTGAATGTAATTGCAGGCGGTCTTTCCCATAGAAATGCAGTAGTCGTAGAGATGCAGGATCAGTTCTCTGGAAAAATGCAGTGTACCATACAAATAGGTAATAAGCTGTATTTCGGTTGGTTTCATTGGGCGTTCAAGGTAGCTTTCGACAACATTGCATACCCATACGAAATCCTCGTTGGCGGACAATTCTTGAATCTGTTCCGGAGAAACTTGAATTGGTTTCACGGTAGAGGAATTCTTCTCCTGCGCGGAACTGCTTGCTCTGTGAACATCGGAATTGACATTAGAAGGAGCGTCGGTTCCGGATGATTCATAAGTTGATGTATTCGCTGCGTCGGTTTCTGAGAAATCAGAATTGCGTCTATCGAGCGCACCGGTTTCTGAGAGATCAGAATTGCGTCTATCGAGCGCACCGGTTTCTGAGAGATCAGAATCTACGCCTAGCGATGCAGCAGATTCTTTTGCGGTGTTTTCATAAGTGTCGAAATCACGTTCCGCAAAGGGGATCAGCATTTCGAGTCCTAAGATCTCTCCGGTTGCTTTGTCGCGGTTTAAGGACATAAGCCCCTTTTTCTCCCAGTACATTAACGCCCGCAAAATATCTTTTTCTGTATTTTCTAATTGATCCGCAAGAGAGGAAATGGAAAAATTACTTTCCTTTGCCTGCAGACATTTCGCAATGTAGAGATACACCTTAACGTAACTGCCGTTGGCAGCTGGCATATAATCTTCAATAAAGCTGTTATATATCGTTGTGATCGGCGGTATATGGTTAGTACAAAGTAATATATGATCCATTGCAGCCTCCGTATATGTAAAGTAAATTACACGTTATATTTCCGTGCGAATTGTATTTTAACACAGTTTCTTTGGAAAGAAAATAGCACACAAATACACATTCAAGCTGTGGACTAAATTGTGGATAATGTGGATAACTCGTATCAAAATGATCAAGATTGCGGATTTTCAACATTTATCTGCTGTTAATTGTGTAAAAAATATCCACAACGGATTGTGCAGAGATATGCACAGTCACATTGTGGATAATGTGGATAACTATTCTTTGACCAGGTCTTCGCCAATAGTTACTATATTTCCGGCACCCATAGTTATTAACAAGTCACCGTCGATACAATTTTCCAATAAAAATTTTTTGATCTGTTCAAAATCCGGGAAGTAATAAGCATCTTTGCCTAATTTCTTCATTTCTTCCTGTAGAGTTTTAGAAGAAATATCACCGGGATCAGCCTCTCTGGCGGCATATATGTCTGCAAGCACAACATTATCTGCGAGGGATAGCGCCTCTGCAAATTCGTGCAGCAATGCTCGGGTGCGGCTGTATGTATGTGGCTGGAATACGCACCAAAGACGCTTATGTGGAAATTTGGCAGCAGCCTGCAGCGTTGCTTTGATCTCCGTAGGATGATGTGCATAATCATCGACCACGGTGACTCCGTGGAACGATCCCTTTTGTTCGAAACGACGTTCCGTGCCGTGGAAGGCGAGGAGTCCCTCTTGGATTGTCTCCATAGGAATATCATAATATTCTGCAGTGGCGATGGCTGATAAAGCGTTGGCTACGTTGTGTCTTCCGATTACTGACAAACGAACGCGGATTCCGGTCTCTTTGCCGAATCGAACTAATTCAAAAGAACCGCAGCCATCTTCGCCGAATGTAATATCCTTTGCTTCGTAATCTGCAGGATTTTCCAAGCCGAATGTAATGATCCGGCAGTCTAGATCGTTTGTGATCGCATCAAGCTTTTCGATATCGGAGTTGATGATCAGTACACCGTCCTTTGGCAAGAGCTTTGCAAAGCGGTGAAAAGAGTGGCGAATGTCATCCAGGTCCTTAAAAAAGTCTAGGTGATCTGCATCAATATTCAAAATAATACCTGCCGTTGGATGGAATTTCAGAAAGCTATTGGTGTATTCGCAGGCTTCGGTGATGAAATTCTCGGAATGGCCGACACGGATATTGCCGTGGATCGCATCCAAGATACCGCCAACGGAGATCGTTGGATCTTTCTTGGCGGCTAAGAAAATATGTGTCAGCATGGAAGTTGTTGTTGTTTTGCCGTGTGTACCGGAAACGCCAATGGCATTCGTATAGTTTTTCATGACCTGTCCAACCATTTCGGCACGCTCCATCATAGGAAGTCCCATTTCTTTGGCGGCGCGAAATTCGGGATTGTCCGGATGAATAGCGGCGGTGTATACGACAAAGTCAATGTCGGAAGTGATGTTATTGCTTTTTTGACCATACAATACTTCCACTCCTAAGGATTGTAAATGCTCTGTGATTTTGCTGCGGTTTGCGTCGGAGCCCTTTACGGTAAAGCCGGCATCGTGTAACAGCTCAGCAAAACCGCTCATGCTGATGCCTCCGATGCCTATAAAATATGCAGTACATGGTTTGGTTAATTGAATTTGATACATAATTCCCTCCATATAAAAGCCGTCCAAAAGTGGGGCGGCATATTTTGTAAAATTGGCCTGCCTGCAAGAAATGTGCTCCAGCGAACCAATCCTTGTGTCAGTCTTTTCTATTATTATAGAACACAAATGCAAAAAAGCAAATTAAATAGTGTTTACAGTTTAGAAATAATTTGTTAAAAATTGAAACAAAGCTGGTGGACAATGTAAAAAACTCGTCAAATAAGGGTTTTTTATGCAAAAAATTGTATGAAATGTATAAAAAATATCAATTTTCAAAAGAAAATTTATGAAATTTGTTCACATTTTACAGTGGTTGTGATATACTTAAATCATTAAGAAATACATAGTAAGGGGTGATTGCGTGATTAAGAAAGAAATGATAGCAATGTTACTGGCAGGTGGACAGGGATCCAGGTTGGGGGTTCTGACTGCTGATGTTGCTAAACCAGCGGTAGCGTTTGGTGGGAAGTACCGTATTATCGATTTTCCATTGAGCAATTGCATTAATTCGGGAGTAGATACAGTCGGCGTGCTGACGCAGTACCAGCCGCTACGCCTGAACACACACATTGGAATTGGTATTCCTTGGGATTTGGATCGTAATGTAGGTGGCGTTTCTATTTTGCCACCATATGAGAAGAGTACCAGCAGTGAGTGGTATACAGGTACAGCGAATGCTATATATCAGAATTTGCGATATATGGAATATTACAACCCAGACTATGTGCTGATTTTGGGCGGTGACCATATTTACAAAATGGACTATGAAGTGATGCTTGATTTCCACAAAGCAAACAAGGCAGATGTAACGCTTGCAACGATTCCGGTTCCGATGGAAGAGGCTAGTCGTTTTGGCGTTGTTATCACAGATGAGAATAAGCAGATTCAGGAATTTGAGGAGAAACCGGAGCATCCTCGTAGCAACCTTGCTTCGATGGGTATCTACATTTTCTCTTGGCCGGTGCTTCGTGAAGCGTTGATCAAGTTAAAGGATCAGCCGGCATGTGACTTTGGTAAACACATTATTCCATATTGTCATGAGAAAGGTGATCGTATTTTTGCATACGAATACAATGGCTATTGGAAAGATGTTGGAACGCTTGGCTCATATTGGGAGTCAAACATGGAGTTGATCGATCTCATTCCGGTCTTCAATCTGTATGAAGAATTTTGGAAGATCTATACGAAGAGTGATCGCATTCCACCTCAGTATATCGCAGAGGATGCCATCATTGATAAGGCGATCATTGGTGAAGCATCAGAGATATACGGAGAGGTACATAGCTCTGTTATCGGTTCGGGTGTTACGATCGAGCCGGGTGCGATTGTGCGGGATTCTATTATTATGAGTTCTACTACGATCAAAGCGGGAACGATAGTCGATAAGTCGATTATCGCTGAGAATGTAACTGTTGGCAAAGATTGTAAGCTTGGTGTCGGAGAAGAGCTGCCAAATAAGGTTAAACCGGATGTGTATGCATTTGGTCTTGTAACTATTGGTGAAGACAGCGTGATTCCGGATGACGTGCAGATCGGTAAAAACACAGCGATCAAAGGCGTTACGGAACCATCAGATTATCCGGACGGAGTTCTTGCAGGCGGTGAAACTTTGATTAAGGTAGGTGACAGATAATGAGAGCGATTGGAATAGTATTAGCAGGTGGTAATAATAGCAGAATGCGTGAATTGTCCAATAAACGTGCAACGGCAGCGATGCCGATCGCGGGAGGGTTTCGCAGCATAGATTTTGTACTAAGCAACATGAGTAACTCTCACATTCAGAAAGTTGCGGTTTTTACGCAATATAATGCAAAGTCGCTGAATGAACATTTGAATTCTTCAAAATGGTGGGATTTCGGAAGAAAGCAGGGCGGTCTATATGTATTCACGCCGACAACGACGCCGGAAAACAGTTATTGGTATCGCGGAACGTTGGATGCGATGGCGCAGAACCTGAGTTTTCTGAAGAACAGTCATGAGCCATACGTTGTGATCGCTTCGGGCGATGGCGTGTATAAGATGGATTACAATAAAGTGTTGGAGTTCCATATTGCAAAAAAAGCAGATTTTACTGTTGTAACTGCAGATGTAACCGACAAAGATGATCCAAGCCGCTTTGGTGTGCTCCGTGTTGACGGTGACGGCAGGATCACGGATTTTGAGGAGAAACCGATCAATGCCGAAACGTCCACTGTTTCGACCGGTGTATATATTGTGCGCCGTCGTATGTTGATCGAGCTGATCGAGAAATCTATGCAGGAAGAGCGTTATGACTTTGTGAAGGATATATTGATCCGTTATAAGAATGTAAAGAAGATATATGCATATCCAATGGATTCCTACTGGAGCAATATTTCTTCGGTGGATTCTTATTACAACACGAATATGGATTTCCTGAACAAAGATATTAGGGATTATTTCTTCCGTCAATATCCGGACATTTATTCGAAAGTTGAGGATCTTCCTCCGGCTAAATATAATGTCGGATCAAATGTGAAGAACAGTTTGGTTTCCAGTGGATGTATCATTAATGGAACCGTTGAAAATTCCATTTTGTTCAAGGAAGTATATATTGGAAATAATTGCACCATCAAAAATTCGATCATCCTTAATGATGTTTACATTGGTGATAATACACATATTGAGAATTGCATCGTTGAAAGCAGAGATACGATTCGTGCCAATACAAATTATACATCAGAGGATGGTAAGATTCGCATTGTAGTTGAGAAGAATGAGAGATATGCACTGTAGAAAGGAGAATTCTTTTCAAGAAATAGGGGAATAGTAAAGATGTGATGATGCACAGAAAAATAACCAAAGGAGGTTACAGGGAGTGCAGATAACAGATGTTAGGATACGCAAGATTACGAAAGAAGGTAAGATGCGAGCCGTTGTATCAATCACGTTGGATAATGAATTTGTTGTACATGACATTAAAGTTATCGAAGGTGAGAAAGGATTGTTTATTGCCATGCCGAGTCGTCGATCCGGCGATGGAGAATTTCGCGATGTAGCGCATCCGATCAATCGGGAAACGCGTGAGCGTTTTCAGGCGATTGTTTTAGAACGATATGAGAGGTTTATGGAGGAGTCTGCTGATGAGGAGGAGACTTCCGAAGTGTGATGAGGATTGCACGCAATCAAACTAACATAACCGCCCTGGCAGTGAGCTGAGTGCTTGCTGCCGGGGCGGTGCTTTTTTGAAAATCATGATTTCTATTTATATTGAGTGCTTTTGACAAGTTCATATGCGCAAAGTGAAGAAATCGCTTTTGAAAGATTTTCATAGTCAGTTTCGGGTGCTGTTTTTATTTGCTCGTTGATTTTTTGCAAAGTTTGTAATTGCATAGAGTACTTTTGCAGTAGCCAGTTTAAGCACATTTGCTCAGCGTAATTGTTGGGCGGTATGCAGGTTGGATAATTGGAAGCAGCCGTCAGCTCTCTAGGATATTGAAATGGAAGGTCCATTCTGTCATGATAATGCATGAGTGTAACGATTCGAGAAAGCTTAATAATGCTCCTTCCTAATGTGAAAAACAGAATAAGTGCGACAACGGGTAAATAGAAATAAAGAAATGCAGAAAAAATCTGTTTTGACATATAAAGCAGAAAAAGTCCTAATAGGAATGATGCTACAAAATATATTTCAGCAAAACGAAGATCTGTCATTAGATCTTTTTGGCGTTTGTCGAGGAGTTCTAATTTATGTTTGCATTGTGACATTTCATTGGTAGTGTATTCGTGTTTTGCACTCCATTGTGCGAGAAGGGCGTTTTTGGTCAGTTTCATAACGGCACCTGCTTTCTTTATGTATTTTTTAAAGTATTATATCATGAATGAAAACTTTTATGTGAGGGTGAAAGCGGATAATGTGACAGTAGTAATAGTATTCCGGCCGGAGCCGTTGTGGCAATTGTAGTTGTAGCTGTAGTTGTGATCGGTGGTATCGTTATCGCATGCGTTTCCCGTAAAAGGGACTAAGGGGAATGCTTCTACATATAATAAGAAGAAACACAATCCGAAAAGCTCCCCTGCCTTTCAAAATGTCTGCAACAGAGCATTTTGTTTCGCTTGAAACTGTGCTTGAGAAAAAATTAAAAAAATGTAAAAAAATGCTTGCAAACCCTTGAAAAATATAGTATAGTAATAAATGCTGTGACATGATAGCGTAGAAGCGTGAGGTTGCTCTTACCTGGTAACGGATAAGAGGTTTTCCGTGGAGCGAATGTCAAGTTGAGAATTGGCGACAAGTCACTGTACGAAAATCCAATATTCTGTAGAGCATATTTGTAAGAATATGCCCGGAAAACACGGGAAGAGTTCTGTATAATTTGTAAACCGACAGGACACACCCGGATGAGTGTACAGTCACCACTTGTTGCGCTGAAACAGGCGGACATGGCGAAGAGCCAAGATCAGTAATGTCCGTGAAAGTGCGAAAAGGAGGCGGCTTTTTTTATGGCAACAAAGGTAATGAGAATTACACTTAAGGCGTATGACCACAATCAGATCGATCATGCAGCTGGTAAAATTATTGATACGGTAAAGAAGACAGGAGCTAAGGTTAGCGGTCCGGTACCTCTTCCAACTAAGAAGGAAGTAGTAACAATTCTTCGTGCCGTTCATAAGTACAAAGATTCCAGAGAGCAGTTTGAGCAGAGAACTCATAAGAGACTGATTGACGTTATTGCTCCAACCCAGAAGACGGTTGAGGCGCTGACAAAGATGGAAATGCCATCTGGCGTAGCAGTTAAATTGGTCATGAAAGAGAAATAATTTCTCTTTATGAAATAGTAAGATCCTTAGGGTTTATATAAAGACGACAGCAAAGAGGTGATGCCTTGGAGCGTCATTAAGTTTTTGGTTTACAAACTTCCAACTTATAGACCATCTAGGATGAATGCAGGCGAAGCGATTGCTTGGCGATGCATTCCGCTGTAGATTAACAGGAGGTGCAACATTATGAAGAAAGCTATTTTAGCTACGAAGGTCGGAATGACACAGATCTTCAACGAGAACGGAGTATTAACTCCGGTTACTGTACTTCAGGCTGGTCCTTGCTATGTTACACAGGTAAAGACGGTTGATAATGATGGGTACAGTGCAGTGCAGGTAGGATTTGTTGATAAGAAAGACAAAGTTATCACAAAGGATGCTACAGGCAAGAAAGAGGTCAAGAGAACTCACGGCGTAAACAAGCCATTACAGGGACATTTTGCAAAAGCAGGTGTATCCGGTAAGAGATATCTGAAAGAATTCAAGTTTGAGAACGCAGAAGAGTACACACTTGGTCAGGAAATTAAAGCTGACATCTTTGAAGCAGGTGACAAGATTGATGCAACCGGAACAACAAAGGGTAAAGGTTTCCAGGGTGCGATCAAGAGACACGGACTGCACAGAGGACCTATGGGACATGGTTCTAAGTTCCACAGACATGCTGGTTCTAACGGTGCTTGTTCTGATCCTAGCCGTGTATTCAAAGGCAAGAAGATGCCTGGTCAGATGGGTGGCGTACAGAGAACAATCCAGAATCTTGAGATCGTCAGAGTTGACGCAGATCAGAATCTGATCCTTGTTAAGGGCGCTGTTCCGGGACCAAAGAAGGCTTGTGTAGTAATTAAGGAAAGCGTTAAGACGAAATAATTCTTTTGGAAAGGAGGAACACACAGATGGCTAACGTATCTGTTTATAATATGGAAGGCAGCGAAGTTGAGAAGATGGACTTAAACGACAACGTATTCGCTGTTGAGGTTAATGAGCATTTAATGCATATGGCTGTTGTATTACAGCTTGCAAATAAGCGTCAGGGTACACAGAAGGCTAAAACCCGTTCTGAAGTAAGTGGCGGTGGAAGAAAACCTTGGAGACAGAAAGGAACTGGTCATGCAAGACAGGGATCTATCCGCGCTCCACAGTGGACAGGCGGTGGAATTGTATTTGCTCCAACGCCAAGAGATTACTCCTTCAAGATGAACAGAAAGGAGAAGGCTGGTGCAATTAAGTCTGCACTGACCTCTAGAGTAAACGAAGAGAAATTCGTTGTACTTGATTCTCTTAAGTTTGATGAGATCAAAACAAAGAAAATGGTTAGCGTTTTGGATGCTTTGAAAGTAAAGAAAGCATTGGTTGTATTAGACGGTGACAACGAGAACGTAGCAAAGTCTGCTAAGAATATTGCAGGTGTACGTGCTGTAGCAGTAAATGCGATCAACGTATACGATATTTTGAAATATGAGACAGTCATCATTACAAAAGCGGCTGTATCTAAGATTGAGGAGGTGTACGCATAATGGCAGATTTGAAGTATTATGATATTATCCAGAAGCCGATCATCACAGAGAAATCTATGACAGCTATGGAAGAGAAGAAGTACACATTCGCAGTACACCCTGAGGCAACAAAGAGCCAGATTAAAGAAGCTGTTGAGAAGCTTTTTGAGGGAGCTAAGGTTGCTAAGGTAAACACAATGAACCTTGACGGTAAGACACGTCGTCGTGGTAGAACAGCCGGCAAGACTGCTAAGACTAAGAAAGCAATCGTTAAGCTGACTGAGGACTCTAAAGACATCGAGATCTTCGAGGGTCTGTAAAATCAAATCGTGTAAATCCTGTAAGGAAAACCTATCTTACAGGTCATATTGATAAAGGATATGAGAAAGGAGAACAGAAATGGGAATTAAGACATTTAACCCATATACCCCGTCTAGAAGACAGATGTCCGTTCTTGATAAGACAGAGTTGACTGCTACAAAGCCTGAGAAGTCTTTGACAGTGTCTCTTAAGAAGAACGCTGGACGTAATGCACAGGGTAAGATCACAGTAAGACATCGTGGTGGTGGTTCTAGAAGAAAATACAGAATCATCGATTTTAAGAGAAATAAGGATGGTATCCCGGCAATCGTTAAGACTGTTGAGTATGATCCAAACAGAACAGCAAATATCGCATTAGTTGCTTATGCTGATGGTGAGAAGAGATACATCTTAGCTCCAGAGGGACTTAAGGTTGGTCAGAAGATCATGAACGGTCCTGAGGCTGAGATTGCAGTTGGTAACTGCTTGCCACTGGAAAATATTCCGGTTGGTACACAGATCCACAACATCGAGCTTCATCCTGGTAAGGGTGGACAGATGGTTCGTTCCGCTGGTAACAGCGCACAGCTCATGGCTAAAGAAGGAAAGTATGCAACACTTCGTCTTCCATCTGGTGAGATGAGAATGGTTCCTATCGTATGCCGTGCTACAGTAGGTGTTATCGGAAACGGTGAGCATGCATTGGTAAACATTGGTAAAGCCGGACGTAAGCGTAACATGGGTATCAGACCTACGGTTCGTGGTTCCGTAATGAACCCTAATGACCATCCACACGGTGGTGGTGAAGGTAAGACAGGTATCGGTCGTCCAGGTCCATGCACTCCTTGGGGTAAACCTGCTCTTGGCTTGAAGACACGTAAGAAGAATAAACAGTCAAACAAGATGATCGTAAGAAGAAGAGATGGTAAGGCATTAGCAAAATAATTGCTAAGTCACCATGACTTCTATGAAGAGTTGGAATAGTCGGCACAGCCGACAGAATGGAGGATACAATGGCACGTTCATTAAAGAAAGGACCTTTCGCTGACAAGAGCCTTCTTAAGAAGGTAGATGCTCAGGTAGCATCCGGTGATACACAGGTCATCAAGACTTGGTCTCGTCGTTCCACTATTTTCCCATCATTCGTAGGATTGACATTTGCAGTACATGATGGTAGAAGACATGTACCTGTATATGTTACAGAGGATATGGTTGGACACAAACTCGGTGAGTTCGTAGCTACAAGAACTTACAGAGCCATGGCAAAGACGAGAAGAAGGGCAAATAATAAATAGCAATAGTTTTCTTAGCAACTGCAGTGCATGCCACTAAGCGGTTGCGATAGAAAACGGTGCTTACAAAAAGAACCACCCGGCAGAGTGGGAATAATATCAGATCTGCAAATAACGAATTGCAGCAATACGCTGTAGACAATGATACAGATATTTGAAAGGAGGCTTCCATCATGGCAAAGGGACATAGATCTCAGATTAAGAGAGAGAGAAATGAGAACCAGAAAGACACCAGACCTTCCGCTAAGTTATCTTATGCAAGAATTTCCGTACAGAAGGCTTGTTACGTGTTAGATGCCATCAGAGGCAAAGATGTAGAGACAGCAATTGGTATTTTATCTTATAATCCAAGATATGCGTCAAGCGTCATTTTGAAATTATTACAGTCCGCAGTTGCAAATGCGGAGAACAACAATGGTATGAATCCAGCAGATTTATACATTGAAGAGTGTTTCGCAAACAAGGGACCGACAATGAAGAGAATTAGACCTAGAGCACAGGGTAGAGCATACCGCATCGAGAAGAGAATGAGTCATATTACCATCATTCTTAACGAGCGCTAATCCGAAAACGGTCTATGAAAGGAGATTAAAATGGGACAGAAAGTTAATCCTCATGGTTTAAGAGTCGGCGTGATCAGTGATTGGGATTCCAATTGGTTTGCAGAGGATAAGTTCGCAGACTATCTTGTAGAAGATTACAAGATCAGAGAGTTTGTAAAGAAGAAACTTTACAGCGCTGGCATCTCAAAGATTGAAATTGAGAGACCGACTGACAAGGTAAGAGTTATTATTCATACAGCAAAGCCTGGATTTGTAATTGGTAAGGGCGGCGCTGAAATCGAGAACTTAAAGAAAGAGCTTTTGAAAGTTCTTGATCGTAAAGTTGCATTAGACATCAAGATCATGGATATCAAGAATCCGGATAAACATGCGCAGTTAGTTGCAGAGAATATTGCACAGCAGTTAGAGAACCGTATTTCTTTCCGTCGTGCTATGAAGTCTGCAATGAGCAGAACACTCAAGACTGGTGCAAAGGGAATCAAAGCTTCTTGCTCCGGACGTCTGGGCGGTGCAGATATGGCTCGTACAGAGTTCTACAGCGAGGGTACAATTCCTCTTCAGACATTGCGTGCTGATATTGATTATGGTTTCGCAGAGGCTGATACAACTTATGGTAAAATTGGTGTAAAGGTATGGGTATACAATGGCGAAGTACTTCCAACCAAGAACAATTCTAAAAAGGAAGGGAGCGATAAATAATGTTAATGCCAAAGAGAGTTAAACATCGTAAGCAGTTCCGTGGTAGAATGACAGGAAAAGCGCTCAGAGGAAATAAGATCACAAATGGTGATTTCGGTATCGTTGCTTTAGAGCCGGCTTGGATCAAATCCAATCAGATCGAGGCAGCCCGTATCGCTATGACACGTTATATCAAGCGTGGTGGTAAAGTTTGGATCAAGATTTTCCCAGATAAACCGGTAACAAAGACTCCTGCCGAGACTCGAATGGGTAAAGGTAAAGGTGCTCTTGAGTACTGGGTAGCTGTAGTTAAGCCGGGTCGTGTAATGTTCGAGATTTCCGGTGTATCCGAAGAAATAGCTAAAGAAGCACTTCGTCTTGCAACTCACAAGTTGCCGGTTAAGTGTAAAGTTGTTTCTCGCGCAGACTTAGAAGGAGGTGCGGGCAGTGAAGAGTAAAGCATTATTGGAAGATTTGAGAACAAAATCTGCTGCAGAGTTAAATGAAGATTTAGTTGCCGCTAAAAAGGAATTGTTCAATCTCAGATTCCAGAACGCAACAAATCAGCTTGATAACACAAGCAGAATTAAAGAAGTAAAGAAGAACATCGCAAGAATTCAGACCGTGCTCGCAGCACAGGACTAAGACTTGCAGATCTATAGCCAAAATTTGGAAAGGAGGACACGATCGTGGAGAGAAATCTTAGAAAGACTCGTGTAGGTAAGGTTGTAAGCGATAAGATGGATAAGACAATCGTAGTTGCAGTAGTAGATAACGTAAAGCATCCACTTTATGGCAAGATCATCAAGAGAACTTATAAATTAAAGGCTCATGATGAAGAGAATACATGTAAGATTGGTGACAGAGTAAGAGTTATGGAGACAAGACCATTGTCCAAGGACAAGAGATGGAGACTTGTTGAGGTAATCGAGAGAGCAAAATAATTTGCGGAAATATGGAGGTAATTATGGTACAGCAGGAATCAAGACTGAGAGTAGCTGATAATACAGGTGCTAAAGAACTTCTTTGTATCAGAGTTATGGGCGGTTCAACCCGCAGATATGCAGGAATCGGTGACATCATCGTTGCTTCTGTTAAAGATGCAACACCAGGCGGTGTTGTAAAGAAAGGTGATGTTGTTAAAGCAGTTGTAGTTCGTACAGTAAAGAGCATTCGTCGTCCGGACGGTTCTTACATTAAGTTCGATGAGAACGCTGCAGTTATCATTCGTGATGACAAGACACCGAGAGGAACCCGTATCTTTGGACCAGTCGCTAGAGAATTAAGAGACAAGCAGTTCATGAAAATCGTTTCATTAGCACCAGAAGTATTATAAGGGAGGTGTCAAGAGTGGCAACAAGCAAGATTAAGAAGGGTGATACCGTTCGCGTTATCACTGGTAAGGATAAAGGCAGAGAAGGCAAGGTAACAGCGGTTAAAGATGGCAAGGTTGTTATCGACGGAATCAATCAGGTTACAAAGCATACAAAGCCAAGTCAGGCAAACCCACAGGGTGGTATTGTACAGCAGGCTGCTCCAATCGATGTGTCTAACGTAATGTACGTGAGCAAAGGAAAAGCTTCCCGCGTTGGCTTCAAGATTGAAGATGGTAAAAAGGTTCGTTATGCAAAAGCAACCGGAGAAGTGATTGACTAATATCAGAAAGGAGGCAGAGACGGTGACTCGCTTAAAAGAGACTTATCTTAACGAAATCGTTGATGCAATGACCAAGAAATTTGGTTATAAAAACGTTATGCAGGTACCAAAGTTAGATAAAATCGTTATCAACATGGGTATCGGTGAGGCGAAAGAGAATTCTAAAGTTCTCGATGCCGCTATGGCTGAGCTGGAGATCATCTCCGGACAGAAGCCTGTTATTACAAGAGCAAAGAACTCCATCGCTAACTTCAAATTAAGAGAGGGAATGGCGATCGGATGTAAGGTAACCTTAAGAGGCGACAAGATGTACGAATTCTTAGATCGTCTTGTAAACTTAGCATTACCTCGTGTGCGCGACTTCCGCGGTGTAAACCCGAATGCATTTGATGGTAGAGGTAACTATGCACTTGGAATCAAGGAGCAGTTAATCTTCCCTGAAATCGAGTACGATAAGGTAGACAAGGTTAGAGGTATGGATGTAATCGTTGTTACAACTGCTGAGACCGATGAAGAAGCTCGTGAATTATTAACACAGTTCGGTATGCCGTTCAAGAAATAAGGAGGGAATTTCATGGCTAAGACTTCTATGAAAGTAAAGCAGCAGCGCAAAGCAAAATTCTCTACAAGAGAGTATAGTCGTTGCAGAATTTGTGGTCGTCCACATGCTTATTTGAGAAAATACGGAATTTGCAGAATCTGCTTCCGTGAGTTAGCATATAAGGGACAGATTCCAGGCGTGAAGAAAGCAAGCTGGTAAGGAGGTAAAACAAGATGATGACGAGCGATCCTATTGCAGATATGCTTACAAGAATTCGTAATGCGAATACTGCAAAGCATGATACAGTAGATGTTCCTGCTTCCAAGATGAAGATTTCTATCGCAGAAATCCTTGTGAAGGAAGGTTACATTAAGAAATATGATATGATTGACGTTGATGGTATTCAGATGATTCACATCACGTTAAAGTACGGCGCAGACAAAAATGAGAAGATTATCACAGGTTTGAAGAGAATTTCTAAGCCGGGTCTTCGTGTTTACGCTGGTAAAGATGAGCTTCCAAAGGTTCTGGGCGGTCTTGGTATCGCAATCGTGTCTACAAACAAAGGCGTGATGACAGATAAAGAAGCAAGAAAAGCAAACGTTGGCGGTGAGGTACTTGCATTCGTTTGGTAATCCAAACGATGCACTCACTACACTAAGAATATATGGAGGTAGACGGCATGTCACGTATCGGAAAAATGCCTATCGCTATACCAGCTGGAGTAACAGTTGATATTGCAGAAAATAATAAAGTGACTGTAAAGGGACCTAAGGGAACACTCGAGAGAGTTCTTCCTGCAGAGATGACAATTAAGAAAGAAGGCGAGGAAGTAGTAGTAACTCGTCCTAATGACTTAAAGAAGATGAAATCTTTACATGGTCTTACAAGAACGCTCATTTACAACATGGTGATCGGTGTAACTGAGGGTTATCAGAAAGAGCTTGAAGTAAACGGTGTAGGTTACAGAGCTCAGAAACAGGGCAAGAAGTTAATTCTTTCTCTTGGATATTCTCATCCGGTAGAGATGGAAGATCCAGAAGGTCTTGAGGTTGTTGTTGACGGCCAGAACAAGATCATTGTTAAGGGTATCGATAAAGAAAAAGTCGGCCAGTACGCTGCTGAAATCAGAGAAAAGAGAGCTCCAGAGCCATATAAGGGCAAGGGTATCAAATACGCTGATGAAGTTATTAGACGTAAAGTTGGTAAGACAGGTAAAAAATAATTAAAGGAGTGAATTTACGATGATTAAGAAGCAGTCAAGAAGTGAAGTTCGTGTGAAGAAGCACATGAAGGTTCGTAATCGTCTTTCTGGCACAGCGAGAGACCTCGTTTAGCTGTATTTAGAAGTAATAATCATATGTACGCTCAGGTTATTGACGACACAGTTGGTAACACTTTAGTATCCGCATCTACTCTTCAGAAAGACGTAGCTGAGGGATTAGAGAAGACCAACAACGTTGATGCAGCAGCAAAGCTTGGCGAAGTAATCGCAAAGAAAGCTTTGGATAAGGGCATCAAGAGTGTTGTATTTGACCGTGGCGGCTTTGTTTATCAGGGTAAGGTGAAAGCATTAGCCGAGGCAGCTAGAGAAGCAGGTTTGGATTTTTAATAGGAGGAAGACACATGAAACGTACAATTATTGACACCAGCAACTTAGAGCTGGAAGATAATGTAGTAACGATCAAGCGTGTAACCAAGGTAGTTAAAGGTGGACGTAACATGAGATTTACTGCATTAGTAGTAGTTGGCGATAAGAACGGACATGTAGGTGTTGGTCTTGGTAAGGCTACTGAAATCCCTGAAGCAATCCGCAAGGGTAAAGAAGAAGCAACCAAGAAGCTTGTTGAAGTTCCTATCGACGAGAATGGTAGCGTACCACATGACCTGACAGGTAAATTCGGTAGCGCTTCCGTATTGATCAAGAGAGCACCAGAAGGTACTGGTATCATCGCAGGTGGTCCTGCACGTTCCGTACTTGAGCTTGCTGGATATAAAAATATCCGTACAAAGTCTCTTGGTTCCAATAACAAGAAAAATGTTGTATTGGCAGCAATCGAGGGTCTTAAGAACTTGAAGACTCCTGAGGAAGTTGCTAAAGCACGTGGTCTCTCCGTTGAAGAGATCTTAGGTTAAGGAGGTAAACCATGGCAGATAAGGTGAAAGTTACATTAGTAAAGTCTACAATCGGTGCCATTCCTAAGCAGCGTGCTACAGTTGAAGCATTGGGCTTGAAGAAGATTGGTAAGACCGTTGAATTGCCAAACAATGACGCTACAAAGGGCATGATTTGGCATGTAAGACATCTTGTAAAGGTTGAGGAAGCTTAATCGACGAAGAATCAGAAATTCTGAACGAAAATAAAAATAAGACTGTTTATCATGTAGTGATAGGCAGTCTTATTTTTGTTTTAAAATTAAAGTGTCAAAACGATTATCATGGTGATGAAAATCGTTTATTAAGAAGTCAAAAGTTGCTTATCGAGGTGCCGAGAATCGTTTGAAAGAAAAATTTATATTTGTGGAACGCGAGTGAAATAGGAGCTTGTGTGACGGCACAGGTTGAATTTAATTCTGCATATATATTATGATGTCCCTATCCCTGTCCCTGTCCCTGACAGCAGCGGAAGGAGACATCATGAGTAAATATATCCCTGCTAAGGGCAGAGTGAGGTGCTAAACTATAGTTGTAACACACCGACCTAATAAGATATAATCTTAGGAGGAAACGAGGTATTTTATCGGTGAAGAACTAACCCTTTTAATGTTTTAGAAAAAATAACCAGAAGGAGGTACTTTATTTGAGAAAGAAAAAAGATGAAATAACCATCCGTTCCAGTGCAGCGGAATATTTGACCTATGTCGCCTCTGGCGGTGACCAGCAGGACAGTGTTGAGATGCGCTATGAGGAAGAAAAAACAGTATCACAAGCAGATCAAAAGATACAAAATACTTTATGGGAATTAGAGAAATCTTATGACATTTTAGACAGTGCTTGTAAGAAACGCTCTAGTGAGATGGCGCAATTAGAGACAGATATGGTGACAAAAATACATAGATATCAGATATGCATCGTTCTTTTTGGTGTGTTTAGTTTTATTAGTTATTGGAGAAATTATCCGGAGGGCACGATAGGTGGCGGCATGGCAGGAGCTGTTTGTTTATTTGCCATCGGTCTTATGATATTTACCGGACGGCACAAAAAGAAAAAGCAGGTATATTTGGGCGAGCTTCAACGAGAGGATCACGAAAGCATGCGTAAGCTGCAAGAGCAGATGACCGAATTGCGGGAACAATTATATTTTGATAAAAAGTAAGAAGGGCACGAGGGTAATATGGCAATCATGAAGAAAACGGGAAAGATATTCGTCAGATGTCTGTTGCTGCTGATAGTTTTGGCAGTTTTCCAATCGCCATGTGTTGTCGGGGTACAAGGGGGATGAGCGATTTATTGACATGAATGTATACAACGGAGCGGCAGAGGAGTTTTGGAAGCAGTTTGGATAACGCTTCCGGCGTAGAAAGACGCAAAAAGCAGTAGACAAGCCTGTCACTTTTGTGGTAATATATTGATTTGTAGCGAGGGTAGAAGTGCACCCTTTTTGCAGAAAAGCAAAGGGCAAGAGACACTTTTTCAGCTTGATGTTTCGCAGTTTATGATGAAGATAGACCGCAAATGAACATCTTGACTGGGTTTCTGCAAGGATTCGCCCGTTAGTGATTATGATCCCGTGCCATAAGAGGAAAGAAAGGCACCAAGGAAAGGGATCACCAGTATTTAGGAGGTAACTATGAATTTATCAACATTAAGTCCGGCAAAAGGTTCTAAGCAGAGCGACAACTTCAGAAGAGGTCGTGGACATGGATCAGGAAACGGAAAGACAGCAGGTAAGGGACACAAGGGTCAGAAGGCTCGTTCAGGTGCTCCACGTCCAGGTTTCGAAGGTGGTCAGATGCCACTTTACAGACGTATTCCTAAGAGAGGTTTCACAAACATCAATTCTAAGGAAATCGTTGCAATCAACTTGGATAAGTTAGAGAAATTCAATGATGGTGATGTTGTTACAGTAACAGCATTGAAGGAAAAAGGTATCATCAACAATTCGAAAGACGGAGTTAAGATACTTGGAAATGGAGAATTAACTAAGAAACTCACCGTTCAGGTAAACGCATTCAGCAAGAGTGCTGCTGAGAAGATTGAGGCTCTTGGTGGAAAAGCTGAGGTGATCTAAGGATGTTCGAAACAGTCCGCAATGCTTTTAAGATCAAAGATCTGCGCAAGAAAATCCTTTACACTTTCTTCGCATTGATCGTTGTTCGTATCGGATGTCAGTTGCCTGTACCGGGCGTTGATGCATCCGTAATTACAGATTTCTTTGATTCACAGAAGTCTTTGGACTTCTTTAACCAGTTGACGGGTGGTTCATTCTCCACAATGTCGATCTTCGCACTGAATATCACACCGTACATCACGGCATCCATTATTATTCAGTTGCTCACCATTGCAATTCCTAAGTTGGAAGAGCTTCACAAAGATGGTGAGGAAGGACGTAAGAAATTAGCAGAGTACACTCGTTATTTAACGATTGCACTTTCTGTAATTGAGAGTGCCGCTATGGCAATTGGCTTTGGTCAGCAGGGATATTTGACAGATGGTGTTACATTTACTTCTGTAGCAGTATTCGTTGTATCCTTGACTGCCGGTTCTGCATTCCTTATGTGGTTAGGTGAGCAGATCACTGAAAAGGGAGTTGGAAATGGTATTTCCATCATCCTTCTTTATAACATTGTATCTCGTATGCCAGAGGATATGATGAACCTTTTCGAGAAGTTCGTTAAAGGTGCTTCCAATGTTACCAATGGTACGATCGCAGCAGTTGTCATTCTTGCGGTAATTATTGGAATGGTAATCTTCATCGTTGTTCTTTCCGATGGTGAGAGAAGAATCAGTGTTCAGTATTCTAAGAAAACACAGGGAAGAAAGATGGTTGGTGGACAGTCATCTCACATTCCGCTTAAGGTAAACACTGCAGGCGTTATCCCGGTAATCTTTGCCGGATCTCTGTTCTCCATGCCGATCGTTATCGCTGGATTCGCAGGAATCAAGCCACAGTCCGGTGCTGGAGCAACTTTAGCGCAGAAGTTCCTTAAAGTGTTAAACCAGAACTCATGGTGTAACCTTTCCAGTTTTGGAGAGTTTAAGTATACATTGGGATTGGTAATTTACATCTTATTACTTATCTTCTTTGCATACTTCTATACATCCATCACATTTAATCCACAGGAGATTTCTATTAATATGAAGAAACAGGGTGGATTTATTCCGGGTATTCGTCCTGGTAAGCCAACGGTGGATTATTTAACAAAAGTTCTCAATAATATCATCCTTATCGGTGCAGTGGGATTATCTTTTGTAGCATTCGTTCCGATCTTCGTATCCGGTGCGTTTGGTGCAGACGTTTCCTTTGGTGGAACATCCCTCATCATTATCGTAGGTGTAGTACTTGAGACATTAAAGCAGATTGAATCTCAGATGTTAGTTCGTCATTACAAGGGATTCATCAGCGAGTAAGAAGAATATCTGTAAAATTGAGGCGTCACCCAAAATCGGGTGGCGCTTTTGTATATGTTTAATAATGTAAAAAGGGTGTTGAAACTGCGCTGCTTTTGCGTTATTATAGGTTTAATCGTGCATACGTATAAAAGCACATCTGCGTCAGCGTGCGTGACGCAGGGATGACAGAATAGAACGAAAGAATCAGGGACGCACGCAGAAATGGAGAGTATATATGAAGATTGTTATGTTGGGAGCACCTGGTGCAGGAAAAGGAACACACGCAAAGGGAATCGTAGAGAAATACCATATCCCTACAATTTCTACAGGCGATATTTTCCGTCAGAACATTAAAGAGGGAACAGAGCTTGGTAAAAAAGCAAAAGGATATATGGATGCCGGAGAGCTGGTTCCGGACGAGCTTGTATGTGATCTTGTTGTAGATCGTTTGAGCAAAGAAGATTGCAAAGACGGATATATTTTAGATGGTTTCCCAAGAACCATTCCTCAGGCAGAGGCGCTCACAGCAGCATTAAAAGAGCAGGGAACAGCGTTGGATTATGCGATCGATATTGAAATGGAAGATCAGGCAATTGTTGATCGTATGGCAGGACGCCGTGTATGCGCAAAATGTGGAGCTACTTTCCATACAGTAAACATCCCACCTAAGAAAGAGGGCGAATGCGATGCATGTGGTGGTGAGCTTCAGCTGCGTGACGATGATAAGCCGGAGACGGTAAAGAAGAGATTGAAAGTATATCACGATCAGACAGCACCTCTTATCGCATATTATAAAGAGCAGGGAATCCTTCACGAGATTGACGGAACACTTGGTATCGAGGGTGTTGCAAAGGCAATTGCTGCAGTTATTGGTTAATTCAAATTAATATTTAGAAAGAAGGCACATTATGTCGGTCACAATTAAATCAGAGCATGAATTGGAAAAAATGAGAGAAGCCGGACGTATTTTGGGAATTGTTCATGATGAAATGGCAAAGATTATTCGTCCGGGCATTAGCACGATGGATATCAATCGTAAAGGAGAAGAAGTGATCCGTAGTTTTGGATGCATCCCATCCTTTTTGAACTACAACGGATATCCGGCGAGTATTTGCGTATCTGTGAATGATGAGGTCGTCCATGGTATTCCCAGCAAAAAGAGAATTTTGCAGGAGGGAGATATTGTCAGCCTGGATGCCGGCGTAATCTATGAAGGATATCATTCTGATGCAGCGAGAACGCATGCTGTTGGTCAGATCTCAGAAGAAGATCAGTTTTTGATCGATGTGACAAAGCAGAGTTTTTTTGAAGGAATCAAATACGCTAAGGCGGGCAATCATTTGTACGATATTTCCAAAGCTATCCAGAACTATGCAGAAGCAAACGGATTTTCTATTGTGCGCGATCTGGTTGGTCATGGAATTGGAAGAAATCTTCACGAGGAACCACAGGTGCCAAACTTTAAGCCGATTGGACGAGGTATAAAGCTGCGTCCCGGCATGACGCTTGCAATAGAACCGATGGTAAATGCAGGTGACTATGATGTATGGGTGCTTGAGGATGACTGGACGGTAGTTACTACTGACAGTATGAAGTCAGCACACTACGAAAATACGATCCTGATCACTGAAGGAGAGCCGGAGATCTTTTCATGGAAAGAAGGTCTTGCATAATCCGATAGCGTGTGAATATTATATTGCAATATGTGTCATCAGTTGGGGACAAAAACATTTTTCGTCCCCAACATCATAATATAAAAATCGCATAATGTGCGAGGAAATGGAGTTTGAAATGTCGAAAGAAGATGTAATTGAAATTGAAGGAATCGTTGTCGAGAAGCTGCCAAATGCTATGTTCAAGGTAGAGTTAGAGAATGGACATCAGGTATTAGCGCATATTAGCGGCAAACTTCGCAAAAACTTCATCCGCATTTTGCCGGGTGACAAAGTTACGATGGAGATGTCTCCGTATGATCTGACAAAGGGCCGTATTACATGGCGTGATAAATAATCAGCGATCTTTTGGAAAAATAAGACTATATGTGTCAAGCAATGCGCATGTGGTCTTTTTTTTACATTGAAAAAAATTAGAAATTCCCGAAAAAACCACTTGCAACCAAGAAATGTATATGATATAGTAGACAATGGACTTTATTGAAAGGAGGTTATTGCTGTGAAAGTTAGATCTTCAGTAAAACCGATTTGCGAAAAATGTAAGGTCATCAAGAGAAAGGGTCGTATCAGAGTTATCTGTGAGAACCCACGTCATAAGCAGAGACAGGGCTAATTAGGAGGCAGGCGATAGACCTGCTCACGAGATAGACTTGCTTTCTGTTCATTATCGCATTTACAGATGCGATGACATTGTAGGTGGAGTGATTAACCACTTCGGCAAGCTTTGGAAACAAAGCAAGGATGCGTCATTTCATCCATGTCGGTCCTATCATGGCAGATTGATGACTGCGGCGTAGTACCGGTTGCCATTTCGCAGGCAACCCGATGATTTCTGTGCAGCGTAAGAATACACTGCGGTTCGCGTATGCGGATTCATTGTGGCAGAGATTTTGGAGGACGTCTATGCAATAGGATTACAGTTTAAAGCGGCTGTGCAGTAATTTTACTGCAAAATCATGTATCTATTTTTCAAAACAAAAAATAACGGAGGTGTAAAGTACACATGGCACGTATTAGTGGTGTAGACTTACCAAGAGACAAGCGTGTTGAGATCGGACTTACCTATATTTATGGTATCGGTAGAGTTAGTTCCAACCGTATTTTAGCAGAGGCTAATGTAAGCCCTGACACTCGTGTTAAGGATCTTACTGATGATGAAGTAAAGCGTATTAGCAGTGTGATCGATGAGACACAGACAGTGGAAGGTGATCTTCGTAGAGAAATCGCGATGAACATCAAGAGACTGCAGGAAATCGGATGCTACAGAGGAATCCGTCATAGAAAAGGTCTTCCTGTTCGTGGACAGAAGACAAAGACAAATGCTAGAACTCGCAAGGGTCCAAAGCGTACTGTCGCAAATAAGAAGAAATAATAATAAGTAAGTATGTACAAATTCTAACAGGAGGGTTTGACAATGGCTAAACAGCAAGTTGTAAAGAAGACAGGCAAGAAGCGTGTCAAGAAAAATGTCGGACATGGACAGGCACATATTCAGTCTTCCTTTAATAATACGATCGTTACGCTCACAGATGCAGAAGGAAATGCAATCTCTTGGGCAAGCGCAGGTGGATTAGGATTCAGAGGATCCAAGAAGTCCACTCCTTATGCAGCACAGATGGCAGCAGAGACTGCAGCTAAGGCAGCAATCCCACACGGCTTAACATCTGTAGATGTTATGGTAAAAGGACCTGGTTCAGGTCGTGAGGCAGCAATCCGTGCGTTGTCTGCATGTGGTATTGACGTAACAAGCATCAGAGACGTGACACCGGTTCCACACAATGGATGTAGACCGCCAAAGCGTCGTCGTGTATAATTTGCATTTTTATATGACAATGAATTGATGATTAATTATTATAGGAGGAAAATGACATGGCAAGAGATATGACGCCAGTATTGAAGAGATGTAGAACTCTTGGCTTGGATCCACAGTTCTTAGGAATTGACAAAAAGTCCAACAGAAATGTTAGACAGGGAAGAAAGCCTAGCGAGTATGGACTTCAGTTAAAAGAGAAGCAGAAAGCAAAATTTATTTATGGTGTATTAGAGAAACCATTTAGAAATGATTTTGCAAAGGCACAGAAATTAAAATATGGTACAACAGGTGAGAACCTTCTTATTCTTTTAGAGCTTCGTTTGGACAACGTATTGTTCCGTATGGGATATGGTCGTACAAGAAAAGAAGCTCGTCAGATCGTAGGTCATAAGCACGTATTAGTAAATGGTAAATGTGTAAACATCCCATCATATGAAGTTAAGCCGGGTGATGTGATCGAAATCAAAGAGAAGCACAAAGGAGCTCAGAGATATAAGGATATCCTTAAAGTAACAGATGGCCGTCTTGTTCCTGATTGGCTTGAGGCAGATCATGAGAAGCTTTCTGGTGTCGTTAAGGAAATCCCAACAAGAGAGCAGATTGATGTTCCTGTAAATGAAGTGCTTATCGTCGAGTTGTATTCTAAATAATAACTCGCAGATCAGGTAAGCATTGAACCCCAAAAGGAGGTACTGGGAGTGCTTGATTTTAAAGAACCAAATATTAAGATTGCAGATATTTCAGAAGATAAGAAATATGGACGTTTTGTAGTAGAACCATTGGAGCGTGGTTATGGTACAACTCTTGGAAATTCTCTGAGAAGAATCATGCTTTCATCATTGCCGGGTACAGCAGTTAGTCATATTCGTATTGACGGAGTTGGTCATGAGTTTTCAGCAATTCCTGGTGTGAAGGAAGACGTTACTGAGATTATTATGAACATCAAGAGTCTGGCAATCAAGAATAACAGTGAGACCGATGAGGTCAAGACTGCTTATATCGAGGCCTCCGGCGAGGGTGTGGTCAGAGCGTCTGATATTCAGGTGGATTCTGATATCGAGATCATGAATCCGGATCAGGTGATTGCTACATTGAGTGGTGGTCCTGACTGCAAACTTTACATTGAGATGACAATTGTAAATGGTCGTGGATACGTAAGTTCTGATAAGAACAAACGTGAAGATTTACCGATCAATGTTATCGCAATCGATTCTATCTTTACTCCGGTAGAGAGAGTTAATATCAAGGTTGAGAATACTCGTGTTGGTCAGATTACAGATTATGATAAGCTGACATTAGATGTATTTACAGATGGTACAATTGAGCCAAGTGATGCAGTAAGTCTTGCTGCAAAGGTGTTATCCGATCACTTGAGATCATTTATTGATCTATCTGATAAGAGTTCTCGTATTCAGGTTATTGCGGCTGAAGAAGAGAATAGCAAAGACAAAGTGTTGGAAATGAATATTGATGAATTAGAGCTTTCCGTTCGTTCATACAACTGCTTGAAGAGAGCAGGAATCAACACTGTTGAGGAACTTTGCAACCGTACATCGGAAGACATGATGAAAGTTAGAAACCTTGGACGTAAATCTTTGGAAGAAGTATTGTCTAAGCTTAAGGAGTTAGGTCTTTCCTTGAACTTGGGAGATGAATAATTAGGAGGTAAGCACAATGGCAGGCTATAGAAAACTTGGAAGAACTTCCAGCCAGAGAAAAGCTTTGCTTCGCAATCAGGTGACAAATTTGTTGTATCATGGCAGCATTGTTACTACTGAGGCAAAAGCAAAAGAGATTCGTAAAATCGCAGAGGGAATCATTGCTCTGGGTGTTAAGGAATGCAATAATTACGACACTGTAACCGTTACTGCTAAGGTTGCCCGCAAGGACAAAGATGGTAAGCGTGTGAAAGAAGTCGTTGATGGTAAGAAGGTAACACAGTTTGATGAAGTAGAGAAGGAGATCAGAAAGGATCAGCCATCCAGACTGCATGCTCGTAGAAAGATGCAGAAGGTTCTTTACAACATCACTGAGGTTCCGGCAGAGATGCAGGGACGCAAGAGTGGTACTAAGACTGTTGATGTTGCAGCATTTGTTTTGGATGATCTTGCACCAAAGTATGCTGAGCGCAATGGTAATGGTGGTTATACCCGTATCGTGAAGATTGGTCAGCGTAAGGGTGATGCTGCTATGCAGGTACTCATTGAGTTAGTATAATTTTAATATTGCTCTTAATAGAAAGAGGTATTGCAGAAATTTTCTGTGGTACCTCTTTTTTGGTATGGATGATTTGTCGAAATTGTCACTTTTCTGTGAAAAAGCTAACATATAAATGACAAAAAACAGCGTTAATATAAGGGAAAATGTGGTAGGAGCGGTTGAAAGACGGCGAAGAAATATTTACAAAAACAGATGAAAGTGTTACAGAGTCTTCAACATTTTCATCCAAAAAGAAAAGAGGAATATAGAATTTATGAAAAGATTATTATCATTTGTATTATCAGCAGCATTAATAGTGAGCGGGACGTATGCAGCAAATAGCATGCATATTTCTGCAGATGAAGCATCTTCAGGAGTAGGGTCAAGTGCCACGCCACAGACAGAATTAGATCCGGCATCCAGCCCCCAGATTACGAAAGAGCCGGGTGCAGTTCCGGATGACACACCACAGGTTAGTGGACAGCCGACTGTAAAACCAGATGATGCACCACAGGTTAGTGGGCAGCCAACCGCAAAACCAGATGATGCACCACAGGTTAGTGAGCAGCCAACGACAGTGCCGGGCAACACACCGCAGGTTAGTGAGCAGCCAACGACAGTGCCGAGCAACACACCGCAGGCTACAGTAGAACCTAGTGCAACACCACAGGTTACAGAAGTAACCGCGCCGATAGCGCCACAGGTAACACAGATCAAAGGTGGTTCTAAGCGCGTCAAGTTATATTGGACAGAACAAAAAGATGCGAGCGGATATTATATTTACTATGCGACAAGCAAGACAGGGACATATACAAGAACAAAAACAATTACGAATCCCGGTACTTGCAAATATGTTAAAAAATCTTTAGAGCAAAATAAAACTTATTACTTTAAGATATCTGCCTACACTTTGAATGCCAATGGTCTTCCGGTAGAAGGAGAGCTTTCGCAAGCCTACGCTGCTAAGACTATAACGGTAAGTGCGACATCGAAAGGTGCAAGAAAGTATTCCAGCACAGCAAAGTTTAAGAAGTCTCCGGCATATAAGAAATATGCATTTTTGCGTAAAGCAAACTATACGAAAAGCTTTGCTATACCAGGGATGAAAACAACCAACGTAGCAGGTTTCGCCAATAATCGAATGTTTCCACAAGGAGGCTGCGCAGCAGGTGCCTATATGCTTGTATCGGCATACGCATATAATGGAGAGGATGAATCTGTCATCTACGTATTAAGCCGGTCTTCAAAATCATATATTACGACGTTGGTTATGCCAAATAAGACAAAAATTAATGCAATGGCGTATGATGGCAAGAATGTGTGGCTGACACAAGGGAAAAAAGTTGTTCGTTTTTCATATGAGATGATCTCAAAAGCGGTAGCGTCAGGGAACTCATACACGGAATTAGCTGCGTTTGATGAAACTTATTCCATAGCAACAAATGGTTCTTATATGGCATACAGAGATCATGTATTATGGATTGGAGCTTATAATTCGAAGCTTGCAACGAGAATGTATGGCTATGTAGTACAAACCAATACAACAGGTGCAGTATCGTTGACACGTAAATATTATATGGCAATGCCAAATCGAACGAGAGCCGTATCCTTTGACGCGAATGGTTATATGTATGTGGTGAGAAGTTCTCAGTCAAACAACAAACAGTCCGGCTATTTGTCCCAAATTCGCACCTATAAGCCTGCATTTTCGACACCGGCAGCGTCAGGCGGTGTGGCAAAAAAAGCGTATACGAAGAAGACTACAATTCCACCAAGAGCCTGTGGAAGTATGGTATATGGACAATATTTATATACAGTATTTTCCGGTTGTAAATATTCGAAATGCACTTATAAGGTCGATCGGGTAATTGCGATCAAGTTGACTAGTATGCGGTAGGTACATGCGTTGCCTATGACGATGTATGCTTTAAGAGTAAACTGTGATCAGGTTGACTGGTTGTGGTAAGTACATGCATTGCCTATGATGATGTACGCTTTAAGAGTAAACTGTGATTAAGTTGGCTAGTTGCGGTAAGTACATGCATTGCCTATGGCGATGTACGCTTTAAGAGTAAACTGTGATTAAGTTGACTAGTTGTGGTAAGTACATGTCCTTAGATTATATCTTTATCGCTATAGGAAGATTATAAATACCATCTTTTTGCAATGGGAAAAGGATGGTATTTTTTTTGCGGAATCTGTTACTATAGGGATGGCTTTTTACAATGGCGGGTAGGTGCAGTAGTGGTTAAACTCGACTTTGAATTACAGCATCTATCTGAGTCGGCAGATTTATATATTTGCACACGTGGTATAAATTTGTCAGAATAGCATGTGTGCGGAAATGAGGACAAAATGACAAAGAAAGAGTATGCTGGGTATGAGTATGTGGAAAATGGTGTGTGTGCTGCACAGGGATTTACGGCTAATGGATTAAATTGCGGTATTAATCCGGTAAAAACAAAAAATGATCTTGGAATGATATTTAGTGAGAAGGAATGTACAGCAGCAGCAGTATATACTCAAAATAAAGTGAAGGGTGCACCTATTTTGGTGACGAAAGCAAATCTTGCGCAAAGTGGTGGCAAAGCACAGGCAGTGATCGTGAATTCGAAGAATGCGAATACCTGTAATGCCAATGGTGTAGAAGTGGCAAATGCTGTTTGTAAGTTAACAGCTGACGAATTGGGGATTACAGCAGATCGTGTTATTGTTGCTTCAACCGGTGTCATCGGAGCACCAATGTCTGTAGAGCCGTTTGCAAATGCTATGCATGAACTCGCAGAGGGATTAAGCATCGATGGACACGATGCTGCGGCAAAAGCAATTATGACAACAGATACCGTACAGAAAGAGGTTGCAGTAGAATTTCTTTTGGATGGTAAGAAATGTAGACTAGGTGGCATGGCAAAAGGCAGCGGCATGATCCATCCTAATATGGCTACCACTCTTAACTTTATCACGACGGATGTGGCAATTTCCGGAGAAATGATACAGGCGGCATTATCAGAAGTTGTTAAAGTTACATACAACTGTTTGAGTATAGATGGTGATACTTCCACAAATGACATGGTTAGTGTTATGGCAAATGGTTTAGCCGGAAATGCAGAGATTACGGAGGAAAATGCTGATTTCGATCTGTTTAAAAAAGCATTGTACGTTGTTATGGAGAATATGACCAAAATGTTGGCAGCAGATGGAGAGGGTGCTTCTAAATTTTTAGAATGCTCTTGTGATGGAGCACCGGATCAGGAAACAGCAATTGTTGTGGCGAAGAGTGTAATCCGATCCCCATTGTTTAAATGTGCTATGTTCGGAGAAGATGCTAACTGGGGAAGAATCCTTTGCGCAATTGGTTATGCGGAAGCGGAGTTCGATATTGACAAAGTGGCAGTAGAGTTGGAGTCAGAAGTCGGAACAGTAGCAGTATGTAAAAATGGTGCAGGGGTTGCTTTTTCCGAGGAAGAAGCGGCCAAAATATTGAACAAAGATGAAATTTATATTCATGTTCATTTGAATCAGGGCGAAGCATCTGCTAAGGCATGGGGCTGTGATCTTACATACGATTATGTGAAGATAAACGGAGATTACCGCTCTTGATAAACGGGGGCAGCCGTTCCAGATAAACAGGGACAGTTGTTCCGGATAAACAGGGACAGCCGTTTATGATAACGGGAGTTATTATTCCTGGCAAACGGACGGAAAGTTAAGTGCTGTGTGCCTCCCAAAACTTGAGCAAGTGTTCAGTCATAGTCTCAGGGGTGACTGTATAATGCGGAAACCACTCACGTGGGAAGAGGGATTGATAACTGCCCTGCAAAAAACGATCGTCTAATAAAAGGATACAACCATAGTCCTGCTCGGTACGGATGACACGTCCGGCTGCTTGCAGGACTTTATTCATGCCCGGATATTGGTATGCATAAGAAAAACCATGTCTGGTGTTTCTTATTGTTGCTTCGTCGTTTTCAGAACCTGTTGAAAATGATGAAATTTCCCCGTCAAAAAATTGTCGATAGAGTTCATTTTCATTGCAAACCATTGGCAGGCCTGTTCCCACAATCACAGCACCTATCAGTCGTTCTGCCTTCAAATCTATTCCTTCGCTAAATATTCCGCCCAAGACGCATAATCCTACAGTCGTTGTGGTGGGAGATTCTGAAAAATGCGCCAGAAACTCTTCTCGTTCTTGCTCATCCATTGTGGCATTTTGTGTAAGCAGAGTTAGATCTTGACTGGCATCAGAGGAGGCGATCATATCATAGATATCCTGCAGCATCTTATAGGATGGAACAAAGACCATATAGTTGCCCGATCTGGCATGCACAAATCGTAATATATAGTCTACAATTCGGGCATACATTGCAGCTCCGCGTCGACTGTATTTAGTGCTGACATCCCGACCGACCAGTAATAGTCGGTTGTGACCAGGGAACGGCGATGGGGCATAGATAGCGTAATCTTCAGGACGGCTTGCAAGTTGCTCTCTATAGTATTGAATAGGAAGCAGTGTTGCAGAGAAAAAAATAGCGGAGCGTCCCATGGCAAGGTACTGTTCCAGGTTGGCAGATGGATTCATACATTGTAAATGAACACAGAAATTGCTGTTATCATTATAGTCGCAATAAATCAGATAGTGTTCATCAACCAACTCATATACATTTACAAAGGAACGGATGTTAAAGTAAAAATCCAGTAATTGGCTAAATTGTTCCTCCGATAATTTTTTCTCACTGAAAGAGGGATCTTGTAAAAACTCATCCATTACACTTTGAAGTCGAAGTAAGCGTCCTAACAAAGCATCTGTCATAGACAGTGTGCAGATGAGAAGTTCGTCACATTGTCTTTTCAGATCTAAAAGTGCACGATTTACACTTTCTAAAGAAGCTGTGATCTTTTTGCTTTTGGTTTTAAGGAGACGTTTGGTCTCTAACACGTCTTCTTTGATCAAAACTGCAGAGTACATATCGCGGGCACGGTCAACCAAATTGTGTGCTTCATCTACTAAAAAAAGATTCGCTGTACTTCCGGCAGTGCCATCTGAAAAAAAGCGTTTGAGGTGGCTATCCGGGTCAAAGGCATAATTATAGTCGCCGATCACAGCATCGCACCAAAGAGAAGCATCCAGACTGAGCTCGAAAGGACATACTTCATGCTTTAAGGCGTATTGCGTTACGATATCACGAGTGATCTGTGATTCGTGAGTGATAAGATCATATACGGCATCGTTAATACGGTCAAAATGACCTTTGGCACGTTCGCAATTTGCCGGATGACAGTTTGCTTTCTCTAGAATGCAGATCTTATCTTTGGCAGTTAAGGTGATACTTTTGAGGGCTGCATGGTGGTTGGCCAGAAGTGCGAAGGTGTTTTCAGCAACCGTACGAGTAATCGTTTTGGCGGTCAGGTAAAAGATTTTCCCTGTCAAATGTTCCCCCATTGCTTTAACGGCGGGAAATATTGTTGCAATTGTTTTGCCTACGCCGGTAGGGGCTTCGATGTAGAGCCGTTTTTGTCGTAGGATAGATTGGTAGACACCTTTCACAAGATCGGCCTGTCCGTTACGATATACAAACGGAAATTCCAACGGGCGTATAGAGGCATCGCGTTCTTCTTGCCAGTGTATCTGCCAAGCAAGCCACTTTGCGTATTCCGTTAATAGTGTTTCATAAAATCGGTGAAGGTCCTCATAGGTGATCACTTCATAAAAATAGCGGATATCTTCCGTGGGAATATGGCAATAAGTGATGCGGATACCAATGGATGAAAGGTGTTCCTGTGAGGCATAAATATACGCATAACACAGCGCCTGAGCACGGTGAACGGCAATGGGCTCGTACATTGTGTGTACATTGCGATATATGCCCTTGATCTCATCAATAAAGTCAGTAGGTGCCTCGGAATCATCATGAATTATAGTGCGGCATGGGATTATCGGATGGGTATGCTCGGCCTCGGTTTCTAGGGGGATCTCGCTTGAAGAGTCAGCAAAATCGTACAGCCTTGGAAGGAGAGATTTCGGGAATATGCCGTCAGCGCGTCCTTCCACGGATATTGCAAAAGAAAGGTTATCATAGCACACAGAGGATGTGTATTTTAATGGGACTTCGGCATGGTATTGTGATCCCATCTGCTTTTGCAGCTTTTTGTGAATACGAGTGCCTTCCTGCATAGCATCAGTATCTCGGATGCCGGTAGAAGAAGATACAATATCACCGGAGCGTAATATAAATTCCACCAAGTCACGGACAGATACTTTACATGTGTGCATAAGAGCCTCCTTCCTGGACTACTGTAATAGTTCTTCCAACATATCTCGATCCCACAGAACAACACCTATTTTATCTGCCAGCTTGCGTGCGCTTCCGGTAAAATATTGGTTGGTAAGTACCATTGCGACATGGCATTCGTAATATGCACGCCCGGCATAGACCTGTTGTACAGCATCAATACCAACCGGGGAGTCATAACGTTTGCACTGGATCGCGTAAGTTATACCCTCGCGTCTTGCCAAAACATCTACACCAAAATCAACACTTGCCTGCGTATTCTCTGCAAATTCGAAACCGTTTGCTACCAGTATATCACAAGATAGTGCCTCGAAATCAGCACCGGATATCTGGTCAAGGTCGCGGGAGTGATAAACACCTTTGCGGAAGATGGATCTTTTATGTGACAGGCATATGATCCTATATATAATGAATAAGCTGCTCAGTCCACAAAAAGCTGCTCCGGGAGTTCGTAAAGCAGTAGGTGTTCCCTTGTAAAATAAAGACAAAAGACAACCTAGGACAGCTATCATGCACAAACATGTGGAGATTGCCAAGCGGATAGTAATGTAACGAGGTCTCATACAAACAATTCCTTTCTTTTGGGGTATTAGTAGTATAGCAGAACAAATGTTCCTTGTAAAGAGAAATGTTGTAAAAAAAATTAAAAAAATTATTACTTGACATATGTTGCGAGTGCGTGTACGATTGAATTACTATCTTTTTTGTGCTATAATAACCCTAAAACATCGTAATTTGAATGGAGAAACAGCAAGGTTATTATTGTAGTACCGGGAAGTATATATGAGAGGATAATTCAACATATGTAGATGTTGATCGATTCATTACAGATAAGAAAATGGAGGATAAAAATGGTAGTTCAGCCAAAAGTTAAAGGATTTATGTGCACGACGGCGCATCCGGAGGGATGTAAAGAATCAGTGAGAAGACAGATTGAATATGTTAAGTCTCAGCCGAAAGCAGAAGGCCCTAAGAAAGTACTTGTGTTGGGGGCGTCTATGGGTTATGGGCTCGCAAGCCGAATTGCACTTACATATGCTTGTGGCGCAGATTCTATCGGTGTTATTTTTGACAAGCCCGGTAAGGAGAAGAGAACAGCCAGCGCAGGCTGGTACAACACAGCGGCGTTTGAGCAGTTTGCACAGAATGATGGTCATTATGCGAAGTCAATTAATGGAGATGCGTATTCTCAGGAGATTAAAGAGGAGACGATCGCATTGATCAAGAAAGACTTTGGTCAGGTGGATATGGTGATTTACAGTCTTGCAGCACCGCGTCGTAAGGCTCCGGATGGGGTGACATATCGTTCTGTTTTGAAAACAGTAGATAAAGAATTTACGAATCAAAGTATTGATTTGTTGACAAATGAACTCACCACAGTAACGATTCCGCCTGCGACTGAGGAGGAGATCAATGATACGATCAAGGTTATGGGTGGCGAGGACTGGATGCTTTGGATGGAAGCATTGCAGGAAGCAGATGTGTTGGCGGATGGTGCGAAGACAGTTGCATATTCCTACATTGGACCGGAGCTTACGTATCCGATCTATTATGATGGAAGTATTGGTCAGGCAAAGCAGGATCTGTATCGCACAGCAGATAAAATCAATGAACACATACAGGGAACAGAGGCATATGTTGCAGTTAATAAGGCGGTGGTAACACAGTCAAGCAGCGCAATTCCGATCGTTCCGTTGTATATATCAATTCTATTCAAGGTGATGAAGGAATTGAATTTACACGAAGGCTGTATTGAGCAAATGTATCGACTTGTTCATGACAGACTTTGCGTGGAGGGGGGAGTGCCTACAGATGAGAATCATTTGATCCGTATGGATGATTATGAAATGAAACCGGAGGTTCAAGAGGAGGTTAAAAAGATCTGGAAGAAAATTTCTCCGGAAAACCTGTCAGAACTAACGGATATTGATGGGTATTGGCAGGAGTTTTACGAAATATTTGGATTTCGTATAGAAGGCGTGGATTATGATGCGGATGTTAATATTCAGACATCAATTCCGAGCATAATTTCTGCAGAATGATCTTGAAATACTCTGGTTGAAGCGGAAGGTGTAGACAGTGAGATTGGAGGTGCTAGTATGAACAAGGTAATCACAATTGGCAGACAGTATGGCAGCGGTGGTAGAGAGATTGGACAGAAAGTAGCAGAATATTATGGAATTCCATTTTATGACAATGAATTGATCACCAGAGCTGCGAAAGAGAGTGGTTTTGCAGAGGAAAATTTTGCAAAAGCAGAGGATCGAGCGACAAACAGTCTGTTATATTCTCTTGCAATGGGGATCAATGTGTATGGCAATCAAGATTTTGGATTCAATGGATTATCGTTGGATGATAGAATTTTTTTGGCACAATCGGATGTCATTCGTAAAGTGGCAGATGAGGGACCGTGTGTTATTGTTGGCAGATGTGCCGACTATGTTCTCAAAGAGCGGGACAATATTGTCAATTTGTTTGTGAAAGCATCCATGAAGTTTCGAATTGATCGAGTGATATCAGAATATGGAGAAGCACCGGATAAGGCAGCAGATATCATATTGAAAAATGACAAAAGACGAGCGAATTATTACAATTACCATGTAGGTGAGAAATGGACCAATCTTAATAACTATGATATGGTTATACGTAGTGATTTTGTTGGCATCGACCAAACAGTGGAGTGTATTTGTAAGTATTTAGGGGAAAAATGATCCAGACGGATCAAAAATTGCAAATTGGTGTCTGACGGCCCCATAATTTGCAGGGCTGTGGGAGAAGGGAGGATTATTATGGAAGCTTCATTAAAGGCAATGAGAAAATTGACTAGAGAGAGTGACCATATTGTGTTGATCAGTGGACTTGGCGTGGCACGCGCAGCGGGATTAAATGGCGTTCGCGCAGAACATATTGCATATGATATTGAGCAAAAATATGGATACTCGAATGATGAAATTATTTCATCCATGTTTTTGTCAAAAAGGGTAGAGATATTTTACCAATATTATAAGGAGATCATACTAAATTGCGCATTGCAACCGACTTCGATACACGAAGGTGCTTTGCGTCTTCAGCAGGCAGGAAAGCTTGATGCGATCGTGAAGCGAACGGTATATCCATTATATGAGATGGCTGGTTGCGATGACGTGATAGAGCTTCATGGTTCTGTGGAGAAGAACTATTGTCCAAACTGTGGTAAGGTATACGGATCAGACTTTATACGACATGCGGTAGGAATACCGTCATGTACGAAGTGTGGTGTGCCATTGCGGCCTGGATTTACTTTGCTAGGCGAAATGGTAGACAATGGCAAAATATCGGCTGCAGCAAATGCTGTAGAAAACGCTGATCTTTTACTGATCGTTGGAACATCAATAAGATCTCCGTTGTGTTTAAATTTGACGAAATACTATAAAGGCGATAAAATGCTTCTGTTAAATACCCACGAGATGGTAGGTGATGATCGCGCCAACTATCGTGCGTATGGGGATTTATGTGAATTGTTTAAGTATGTGGTAGACATTCCTCTTCCGCAGAATAAGAAAAAGAAGCAGAAAGACAAAATTCAGGAGGCAGAAAAGAATGAGCAAGATAAGAACAAGATTTGCACCTAGTCCAACAGGACGCATGCATGTAGGTAATTTGAGAACCGCATTGTATGAGTATCTGATCGCACGCCATGAACATGGAACGTTTGTGCTTCGTATTGAAGATACCGATCAGGAGCGTTTTGTGCCGGAAGCGTTGGATATCATTTATAATACAATGAAACTTACCGGATTGCAGCACGATGAAGGACCAGACAAAGATGGTGGTTATGGTCCATATGTGCAGAGTGAACGTATGAAGACAGGTGTGTACTTGGACTATGCTAAACAATTGGTGGAAAAAGGAGAGGCTTATTACTGCTTCTGTACGAAAGAGCGTTTGGAAGAGCTGAGAGCATCCAGTAAAACAGAAGATGGCAAGGAAATTGCAAAATATGATAAGCATTGTCTGCATCTTTCCAAAGAAGAAGTTCAGGCAAAGCTTGACGCAGGGATTCCTTACGTTATTCGTCAGAACAATCCGACAGAGGGAACAACGACCTTTCATGATGCCATTTACGGCGATATTGAGGTAGATAATGCAGAACTTGATGATATGATCTTGATCAAGACAGATGGTTATCCAACATATAATTTTGCGAATGTTGTAGACGATCATTTGCAGGAGATCACTCATGTAGTGCGAGGCAATGAGTATCTTTCATCTGCTCCAAAATATAATCGTCTGTATGAGGCGTTTGGCTGGGAAGTGCCGGAGTATGTACATTGTCCAACCATTACAGATGAGAATCATAAAAAGCTTTCAAAACGCTGTGGACATTCATCTGTAGAAGATTTGTTGGATCAGGGATTTTTGCCAGAGGCAATCATTAACTTTGTTGCGTTACTGGGCTGGAGTCCGACAGAAGACAGAGAGATTTTCTCACTGAAAGAGCTAGAGGAAGTGTTTGATTACCATCATATTAGTAAATCTCCGGCTGTTTTTGATATTGTAAAACTGCGTTGGATGAACGGTGAATATATCAAGGCAATGGATATGGATGCATATATGGAGCATGCTCTTCCGGTTGTTAAAGAAGTGGTGACGAAAGATTACGATCTTAAGAAGATCGCTGAATTGCTGAAGACGCGTATTGAAGTATTTCCGGATATCAAAGAGAAGATTGACTTCTTTGAGGAATTACCAGAGTATGATGTAGCGATGTATACACACAAGAAGATGAAGACCAACACAGAGAATTCATTGGAAGTGTTGCAAGATATGTTACCACGACTGGAGGCAATGACAGATTTCTCAATTGATGAGATTGAGGAAGTATGCAAAGCCTATATCGCAGAAAAAGAGTTGAAAAATGGTCGTGTACTGTGGCCACTTCGAACTGCAGTTTCCGGCAAACAGATGACACCGGGCGGTGCATATGAGATTATGGAAATCCTTGGAAAAGAGGAGTCGCTTGCACGTATCCGTAAAGGAATTGAAATGCTGAGCGAGGCAGCAGATGAAGAATAGAAGATCAAAAGTAATTCATACAGGGGCAACGTTAATGCGTTGCCCTTTTATTGAGGTGCGCCTTGCGGCGCACGTCGCCAATGGGTGAAAGTCCCTAATCCGCCCTAGTAGTGGGAAGGATACAGCCAAGACCAAGGGTGTCCATCGTGAGGTGGAATCTGAAG
>NZ_QUFB01000023.1 GCF_003478335.1 Clostridium sp. AM49-4BH | reverse complement strand
CGTTGGTAATTGATGTAATTTAATAAATAAAGTATAATGTCCATGAGCAATAACCTCGTTTCTTGTTTTGTTGGTTTGGCGATTGACATTATACCAGAAAATAGGGGGGGATTGCTCTTTTTTGTTTGCAAACTCCCTAAAATAAAGGTTTTAGAACAAAAAAGAGGTAGTCTTTTGACACTACCTGATGAAAAGAGAGGAGAAGAAATATGAATGTGTATGAAATTATTGATCAGAAAAAAAGGGGTTTGGAGCTTAACCAAACAGAAATTGAGTATTTGATCAATGGATATGTAAATAATGAAATTCCTGATTATCAAATATCGGCTTGGTTGATGGCAGTTTACTTTCGGGGGATGACAGATCGTGAACTTTTGGCGTTGACAAATTGTATGACAAAATCCGGTGAAATTGTGGATTTATCAAGTATTATGGGAGTAAAAGTGGACAAGCATAGTACTGGTGGAGTTGGTGATAAAGTTACTTTAGTTGTTGCTCCAATTGTTGCAGCGTGTGGTGGAAAAGTTGCTAAAATGAGTGGTCGGGGGTTAGGATTTACGGGAGGAACGATTGATAAGTTAGAAGCAATTCCCGGCTTGAAAACTGCTTTGGCGGAAGAAGATTTTTTTAATATGGTGAATGAAATAGGATTGGCTGTTATGGGGCAATCTGCAGATATTGCACCAGCGGACAAAAAGCTATATGCGTTGAGGGATGTGACGGCTACAGTGGACAGCATTCCGCTGATAGCATCTTCTATCATGAGTAAGAAGCTGGCTGCCGGAAGCGATAAGATTGTTTTAGATGTTACTGTAGGTAGTGGTGCTTTTATGAAGGATAAAGAAAATGCAGTGCAATTGGCTGAAAAAATGGTTGCGATTGGAAATGGGGCCGGGAAGAAGACGGTTGCAATTTTGACAAATATGGATGTACCGTTAGGAAAAATGGTTGGAAATAACTTAGAAGTAGTTGAAGCAATCGAAACTCTTAAGGGAAGAGGTCCGGAGGATTTGATAGCGGTAGTTGTTGAAATAGCATCGACGATGCTTTATTTGGCACAGATAGGTACAAAAGAAGAATGTATGAAGAAAGTAAAACGAGTTATTGCAGATGGATCTGCACTTGAAAAATTAAAACTTATGGTAGAAAGACAGGGAGGAGACGGCAGTTATATTGAAAATCCGGATCAATTTGAAAAAGCAATATATCAGCATGAGATAATAGCAAATAATAGCGGATATATTGGAAAAATGAATACGGAAGAATGCGGAAAAGCTGCAGTTTTGCTTGGAGCAGGAAGAGAGGTTAAGGATGATCCAATTGATATGACGGCTGGCATTCAATTCAATAAAAAAACAGGAGATGCTGTGAAACAAGGAGATATAGTTGCAATAGCATATAGTTCCTCGAAAGAAAAACTGCAGCAGGGGGTGCAAAAAATTAGTGATATTTATGATATTGTGGACAAGAGACCGCAAGTAGTACCTGAAATTATTGGTTATATTGAGTAACATAAGCATATAAGAGGTAAAAGGCTGATCCGCACGAGATTGGGACGTTAGATGATGGTTATATTGAGTAACACTAGTATATAAGAGGTAAAAGCCCTCTGCTAGTGAGAAGTAAGAACCAAATTAATAAAACTTAGTATTTTTATAAGAGGCCTGAGTGGTTTTTATGGATTTGCCGGTTTCCATTTTATCAAAGAAAAAGATATTATGTGGACTTGTATAAAAAGAATGTCCTTCATTGGAATTGACATAACAGGCGGATATAATAGTTCCATTCTTATCGTAATCAACAAACACACAATCTTTCTTGTTCTGCGCATTTAGCAATACATTTTCTGCAATAATAATTTGTTTTATATTGTGGTGGTGTAGTGTTGCAGTATGGGAGGATGCTAATACTTCTTGGCACTTAAATTGCAGATTGGAAGTAGTATTATTGAAATTCCATGTTGTATTAATCTCGGCAGAATCAACAAAATCGATGTAGGGATTTCTAGAGCACAATTTGTATTGCTGTCCGATTTCTAGGACAGGAAGTGAGATGGAGGAACGATAAGTTTGATCGGAAATATGTTCAAATGAAGAACTTTGGAGCGAGGTAAGTGCAAACCATTTATTGTCCTGTTTTTGGTACAGTGTATAAGGAAGAGAGGAATAGACTTTGTTCGTAAAATTACCATACAATATTGCTGTTTTCGAAACACCCTTTTGAAAAAAGGCAGAGATAGGACAAATAGTATTATTGGTAATAGAGATCTTTGATAGAAATGCTGTCGCTATGGGAGAATGATCCTTATTAAGCGGCTGAATGGAAATATAGTATTTTCCATCCGGCAGACAGATATTATGGGTAGTAAAAAAGAAATTTAGTGCATTGGTCAATTGTACTTGATGAGAGGAAAATGATAGATTGACGAAGGGGATAGTTGTTGATGTGATCTGACAGCCATCCTCTTGATATAAACAGGTTCGAAAGCTTCCCTGTGAGTTATTTATTGTAGAATCAGTGTTTATATAAGAAGATATTGTGTCCGTATTTGCATACAACGATTTAATCTTTGTGGTGGGGATCTTTGATAAATTGCAGTCTATAAATAATTGTTCAGATGTACTATTATTAGGACAGAAAGAAATGGAAATTGTTTGGTAATTACTATATGACAATCGATCATCAGAGAGAGGAGAAGCAGGTGAAACTTCCAAATAATATAATTCATTAGGGGTGTAAGAAGAAAGTTTTATCTGCGATGATGTGTAGGCATCCGGCAAAGTATTATTGCAATAAATACCTTCTTTAATAGTATTTTTATACGTGATTTTGGTATAGTTTTTACGAGAAATATTCGTGTTATAAGAGAAAGTGATCATACCGTTACTGTCTGTCAGACCAGAGGTCAAGACAGTGTTAGATTCATCTTTCAGAGAAACAGAAACACCTTTCATATTTTGTTTAGCATTAGCTATTTTGCAGGAAAGACGAAGTTGCTTCTTTTTTAGAGTAATGTTTTGACATAAAACAGTTTGTGAAAGATTAAATTTTTGAGAATAGGAAGTAATATATTCGTCCTTTTGAAAAACGATGATGTATTGTCCGGAGTGAATGTCGGAAATACAGTAATGACCATTTTTATCAGTTTTTGCAGAGAATATATTTTTCATGATTTTATTTTGATCGTTGATTGAGCAAAGAGATACTGTTGTACCAAAAATAGGACGTTGCTCACTATCAAAAACAAATCCCTGTACTTTGTTTGGAGTTAGACGTTCTTTATAGTTTATGGAAAGAGGCTTAGAAAGAAAAGGTGCGGTAATTTTATAAACACCGTTTGCTGAACCATTTCCGGGACATAATTTTTCTTCACTATATTTGTCAAGCTGATATGTAATTTTTTTGCCATCAGAAGATAATGAATCGAAGTGTGCCTGTAGTTTAGGTGTGGTGGAATTTGATTTTCCGGTTAAAGTGATTTTGGAACTGCTTACTTCTTTTTGCAACAATATACGACTGCTGTATAACACAATAGAGTGATTCCATGGGTTGATTGCTGTACGAGTTTTAATAGTGGCGTTTGGCAAGAATTTGCCAGAAATTTTTGATGTTTTAGTCTGTTCGTAAATTTGGACAGATTTATGGAGTGATTTGTATTTCCTGTTTTTACTTTTAATGCGTACACGTATGGTGATTTTGCCAGATTTACGAGTGGTTAATTGCCCTGTTTTTTTGTTGATCTTGGCACGAGATGTTTTACTTAACGAATAAGATAATGTCGATTTTTTGGGACGATTTTTGACTTTTACATAATAAGATTTTCCAACAAATAATTTTTTAGAAAATGACTTGATCTGCGGTTTTTTTTGCTTTGCCTGTGCAGAAGCATTATTATGAAATGCAATAGAAAATAGCAGCAATGATAATAGAAAAAGTCGTCCTGTTTTTTTGAATAGTGTGTTCATAAAATCCTCCAATTCTGCACACTATATACAGAAAAATCTGTTTCAGTGTGCGCAGTGTTAATAATAACGGTAAATAGCAGCTTGCGTATGAAATGCAAAGTGCTAATGATGATAATGGCAGCTTGCGTATGAAGTGCAAAGTGCTAATAATGACAATAGCAGCTTGCGTATGCACAATGCTTGGTATTGATATTGTCAGTAAATAATGTTACACGTGGGGAGAGAAACTTGTAACTTTTTGATACTTGCGGGATCGACAGATGTATCCGAAAGGATAAGTGTTTGAAGTTTTGTCAGAGAGGCAAGGCAATCAATGGATGCTAATTGTTGGTTGCCTGACAAATCTAAAACTTTCAGTTGCTTTAAGTTACTGATCGGAAGAAGATCGGTGCAACTATTATCGGATATAATTAAAGTTTCCAGGGTGGTGAGGTTTTCTAATGGTTCTAAGGATGAAATTTTATTTCCACTAAGAAATAATTGTTTTGTATTAGAAAAGTCACTGAGTTCATCAACTGAAGAAAACCTGTTATTTTCACCGTAGAGGATGGACCAGTTTTGCTCTAACATCTTTTCATTACATAATTCAGCAATAGTAGATGCTTGCTTATTACTAATGTCTAAAATTTCGATGGAAGGGCCGGATGCTGTTTTTGCCGAAAAGTTATGTTCGGTTTCGGATTCCGGATATGTATTTTGTGAGGTTTGATTTCGAAAAGGATATAATAATCTGCTTCCGACAAAAAATAATAGGACAATAGCACAACAGATCGATATTCCTAGAATCTTGTGAATACAAGAAAATTTGAAAAATTGAGATTTAGGTGATCGAACCGGTCTTTGCCTTCGATGAAAGTCGAATCTTATCGGGAGAGTTATGTGTGGCTTCGCAAAATGAAATGGCGAATTAGCTGTGTTTTTGGGACAATTGGTATCCTTTAAGGACGATTTGGCTAGAGATGTGGTGCGAATATTGAAGAATGGTTCCGTAACTTTAATTAATTGGAGATGATAGGAGGAAAGTGCCAATAGAGGATGCAATAATTGTTCTAAATTATCTACAAAACTAGTAACATCGTGATAGCGTTGATGAACATCGGTGTGAAGTGCCTTTTGAAAACAAGAATATAATTCCATTGGATACGAAATTCCATGAGTTTCCATCTTTTTCTGATAATCAGCGTAATCGGAGAGAGATAAAGAGGCAATATTATCCGGAATCATTCCATTGTGAAGCAAACCAAATAGGAGAACGGCAAAGCTGTACAAATCCGATTGAATGGATGGCTTGAAAAGCTGATATTCAGGAGGTGCAAAATGTGGCGTGAAATAATTATCCCAATTGTTTTGAAAAACATATCTGGACGAGGAATAATCACCTAATACAAAAGAACCATCATAATCCACAAAGATATTATCCGGAGACACATCCAAGTGTAATATATTATGCTGGTGGAGAATTTCCAATGCAGAGCATAGTTGGTGAGCTAATGATAGGATATCCGACAAGGAAAGTGCATTTGAATGGATATAGTCTTTAAGAGGCGTGAGCATTGGAAAATAGACAAGACGCCATCCATGCTTTAACTGTATTTGTGATATTGGCAATAGATGTCTGTGCTTAATGTGGGATATGTCAAAATAAAGTTTGTGTTGAAAGTGTTCTTTGGCATATATGGATAAAACTTTAATTTCTCCAGAGTAAATATGCTGCACGGACAGCGTTGCATGACTATTAGAACAACGTATTACAGATAATATTTTCCAGTTGGAATCGAGTTTGAAGTGTATCATATCAAGTGCTCCTTTTTGAGATATTATTTGATCACATAGTTATCATATGATGGAAAAGCGTATTCCCATCTATGATTACTTCTTAGAAAGAGGAATACATAACTTTATGCTAATAACAGTTTAAGGATCAACCTTTACCGTACATGAAGAAGAATAAGATCCATCTTGAATAATAATATAAAACAATCCGGCAGAGGTTGCATACACGATACCGTCGGTGATATGAAGAGACGAGGAAGAGGGTGTAAACGAAATGGGATGATTTGGGACGGTTGTGTATATTCTTTCTGCTAATGCGATAGAAGTTCCTTTCTTGAGCCGAATATAGTGTATGGCTGGAGTAACAGGGGAAAGAGTGGTGCCGGAAGATACATATTTTTTGGAAGAGGTGGACGCATTATTCGTAGCAACCGTTTTTCCTTTTCGGGAAGAAGAGCTCTTAGTGTTTTTTTGTCGGCTGGCATTCCGGGAAGAAGAGTTATTAGCGGTTTTCTGTCGGCTGGCATTCCGGGAAGAAGAGCTCTTAGTGGTTTTCTGTCGGCTGGCATTTCGGGAAGAAGAGCTCTTAGTGCTTTTTTGCTGATGTCGCTTGTGAGAGGACGCAATATTGGTGGCGTCTTTGTGGCTTGTTTTGGGAGAAGCAGTTGTATCGGTGGTGTATCGAATATTAATAGAGCCGGAAGAACGTATATTACGCTGATTATGAATTTTTATAAAATAGCGGTTTTCTGCAATAAAAGCATTGTTCTTGAAATATAAGATATTTTTCTTTCTTGTGGTGGATATAGAGGATCCGTCGCTATTCATGACGGAGACGGAAAAATTAGAGAGATTACTAACTGTAACAGAAAGCGTATTTTTGGTGCGGGAGTAAGAGGACGGCACGGTGTAATAGGCATAAAAATGTTCATAGGCTTCTAACTGAAACTTCTTTGTGCTATTGAATGAAAGAGAAATAGAAGAAGTGAGAGAGTCACCGGCTGCATAGGCAGACATCGGAGTAAGTGCCACAAGGCAGAGTATGAGCGAGAGGTGCAATATCTTTTGAACAAAGGGACAAAGATCTAGAAGGTTGATTCGAGACAATAGTTGTTGTATATACTGCATAGAGACTCCTTTCTTGTAATGCAAGTTAATATAAATCTGTGAGTAATGAGTATTGTAATAAAATAATACGAAGTTGTCTATTGACAAACATTACAAAAAATACAACATATGTTTGTTTAAATACACAAAAAATATTAGATTAAATTTTTTCCGCATTAGCGTAGTAATCACTATGCTGTGGCTGCAAACAGCACCGCTCGAGCGCGAAAGAGTCGCAAGCGACTTTTGTTCTTGACCGAATACACAATATGTGGCTAGAACAGTAACTTTAGGTATGGGGAGCATTAGTAAGTAATATGTGACCCGATAGCAGTTTTTAATGAGTAAGATTTGAGTTAAAAAGCTCTACGCAAAATCTGCGTAGAGCTTTTGGAAATTATAGATCAATTTAGATTTCGATATCAATCGACATAGCTGACAAATACATATCCTGCCTGCTTAAACATGTGCTCTGCATGATTTAATGATACTTTGCGTTTACTATGTGTAGCAGGATCCATCCAAGTAACGGAGGAAGAATCATAGCCGATGATAAGGACGGCGTGTCCGCTGCTTTCCATCGCAATGACAGGTTTTTCACTGCTGACAAAATAGAGTATTTCATCGACAGTACATCCGGTGAGATTTACCGGAGTGTCGAGATGGGATCGCAGCATTTTCATAATGGTTGATCCTTTTAACTCGGAGACTGTTGTAGTTACTTGAGCGGCTTGCAATAACATTTGCGTGCTTGCTTTTATTGTAGAAATATTACCGGATGGATATGTGATTCCGGCAATTTCTTTGCTTAAAAATTTACCGCCACGTTCCCAGATGATATGAGAATCACTATCCATAACAACGCCCATCTGTTCATCAGCGAGAGTGATCGCTTTAGAAGCATCGGCATAGGATCCGGTAATTCCGCCATATGCGTAAATATAGTATTTCTTAGTGGCGTTTGTATCTTCTTCTTTAAGATGAAAAGTAGTATCTTCCGTGATCATTACACTCTTTGTTGCGTGAGTTTTTGGAAGAGACTGCATCACATAACCGGCTGGCAGGGAAATATATTTTTCGGTCAATGCTTTATCGGTAATACGCGTAGTTAGCTTGATCGCCTGCGCAGCTGTATTTTTCTGGTTCATGATACTATCATCAGATGCCTTTTTCCAGGCACCGGAAACACGTTTCAGTCGTTTTAGTCGGATGACATTTCCATCGACTACGGCATTTGTTACATAGGTATTTCGGGTATTATATTCGCGCAAAATGTTTCCTGTACAGTCGGAAATAACAAGCTTGTAAGCGGGACGAATAATGTCACCGGTCGTTGATTCGTGAATATCTTTGTTGCGTACAAATCCATATACGACGTTAGAGTCTATAGTTCCAAGGGCAACCAGACTTTGGCCGGAAGGAGCCTTTAACGTTAATTCTTTGGAGGAATTAAGGTCAAGAATAGTCAGCTTGCTTGCGTTACCGTTTGCCGATGCATTGGACCAGATAAAGCAGTGAGCCTGTTCCAACATTAAGAAATTATCAGCTGAGGCATTTTGTGTAAGGATATCATATCGCTTGGATGATATGTTATACGCATATACCGTGTCCTGTAACGAGAAGTAAAAGATGTTTTTGTTGTTAATATAACAAAAATCACCAAAGTCTTCTTTAAGCTGCTCGTAAGTCGTGGTGAGGGGCAGATATACACGCTCGGTAATTTGGTTATCAGCAACGCTGTAATCATAGAGGAGGATACCAACTCGGCCTTCATAATCACCACAGTTCATATAGCCATAAACGACAAAGCTGATATTTCCATCATCGTCTAAGTTTAGTATGCGAATATTATGCTGGTCGTAGTATTCGCGGATATAATCATTGTTGCCGGTTTCAAAACTAAATACATTATTCAGCTCATTTTTTTTGAGATCGTAATACCACAAAGAGCCATTGCGAACAAAAGCGAATTTTTTATTGGAGTCGCTGGAAGTAATATCCAGGTCTTCAGCAGAAGAAATACCAATTTTGACCTCACTTTTGTTGATTGAAATCAGGGAAGGATCAAAAATTGCTTCCATAGTTCGCTTGAAATATAACAAATAAATGCGTCCACCGGAATAGCGCACACGATAAAATTCCTTCACCTGATACGTCTCAGAACCGGATGCTGTTGTGGCAGACACAAAGTATGTCTGAGAGATGGCAGCAGTTTCAATGTTGAGCTCTTTGACAGTAGGCACGACATCCGTTAATTTTTTAGGTTTTAATTTTCCCCAAGTGATAAGCTTGCGGCTGGAATGAATATCAACGGATTCATAAGAAGAATCATCGTTTGTGCCACTTTCTAAATACTGCGAAAGATCCAGAGACTTACCCTGGTCAAAAGTTGCTGCATGAAATTTTGCTACAAAGTCCAATTTTTTGGACAGGAAAAAGTCATTGTCATAATATTTTATACGAGTATAAAAATGAATCTTTTTGCTATAATTGGTTATAAGTGTCATGCAGAATCCATACTCAGTACTCGTGTCCATTGCCTCTTTTAAGTGGACGGTAGCAACTTTATATTTTTTGTTTTTGTCAAAGGCAGTAATATCTCCGGTTTCAATGGATTTATTATTGGCAATATCGCGCAATTCATAAGAAAGTTTCTTGATCTTAGAATCGTTTTCGGCGATATTCACGGCAAAAGTTTTGCCGGTGTCCAGTGGTGTGATGGATTCTCGAACTGTGCTGCTGTTAAGCTCGCTGCTGTATCCGTGCAGTGGATTGATAAACGATTCTCCTACCTGCAGATAAACCATAGGAAATGTAGAATCCTGAATGCTGCTTGCAGTCGTTGTACTTACGGAAATCGATGGAATACTTTTGCTGAAAAAAGCAATCCCTATCATAAAAATAAATACTAAAGCAATAAATTTATATAAATGTTTCAATGGTATCCTCCTCAAGATTGAATGTCATAAGGAAAAGTTCCTATCACACTCAATTTTCTTAACTGAAATTCATTTTCAAAAAATATTCACTACAATAGTATAAGATGTTTGTCCATAAAAGGCAATGAACATATTCTTAAATTTTGGGGATCATAAACAAGTAAATATTGTGAAAATGTGTGTAGATCACTCAAAAAATGTGCATAACTTATCACGATTTACGAAAAATGTGCATAGGATAACTAGCAAAGAATGATTTTGGAGAATCGATCTATGCTGCATAAATATGGAAAAGGAACGATGATGACATTTCCACTGGAATTTACGGAGGTAACAGAAGAGCAAAAAGAATGGGATGATCAGTACTTAATGCCGATGGAAGCCAAAAAGATACAATTAGAAGTAATGGAGATGTGTGATCAGATGGAATATGATGGAAGTCCAATGTTTGACTGCTATCCTGATCGCATAATAATAGGGCGAATGGTGCAAAAAATCTGTGGAGAACGGTGTAATGATCCATATTACAATGCATTGGTACAGGTCATGTTGTGTAAGGAGATGAGATGCAGAAGAAATCGTCGTGATTGCCATAAAAAACGTATTCTGCACTAAGATTAAAAGTCATAATCGATCTGTGGTGATGCAAGGTATATGTGTCCGTTTTTTGTGACAGCAATATGCAGATTCTGACCAAAAGAAGACGCAGGGAAGCCAAGTTTATTTAGCTTTGTGCTATACAGATAATAGTCTGCATAATTGGTTTCTATGTGGGAGGAAAGTAATTGAAGTGAGGGATCATGAAGCAGAGTAGCAAAATAGGATCTAACCTGGGAACCTTCTGGGAATGCGTCAGAATTATTGAGTTTATTATTTGTTTTGACAGAGTCTTTCGGTGTTAGTTCATAGGTGTGTTCTGAAACAGCGTTTAAGCGGAAATTGGTATTAGAGTATACAGGGGAGTGGGATGAATAGGCGGGGACCGCAGATCCTGCGTTTGCAGAAGTATCAGATAACTGAAACAAGATGGCAGTTAAAGCGAGTATCCAACAGACACCTGCAAGCAAGCTGATCAATATATATGAATTTCGTATTCGATGTTTTTTGTCATACATGATAAAGTAACCTCCTTTAAAATAACATTTGTTACTTTATCATGTTTCCCGTTTTTACAGAATATATACTTAAGTGTCTTTATTTAATAATTGTTGATAAATTTCCCTTTTTGGGACACCGCGGTCTTTGGCTACTTGTTTCATGGCATCTTTGCGATCCATTCCTTCGGATAAATAGTGCTGCATATGTTCGTTAACGGAAAGTTGTGCCCAGGCATCACGTGATTCCTGTTCGAGATCTGCCATATTGCGTCCTTCGATGACGAGAACATATTCACCTTTTGGTGCGTTTTGCTCATAATAATAAATCGCTTCTGACAGTGTAAATTGCATTGCACTTTCGTGAATTTTTGTCAATTCACGACAGATAGTCAGTCTGCGGTCTCCGAGAGCGGCAAATAATTCCTGAAGAGTTGCACGTAAGTGATGTGGTGCTTCATAAATTATTACTGTCCGTGTTTCGGTACACAAAGAATCCAAAATTTTACGGCGTAATTTTTTGTCAGATGGCAGAAAGGCTTCAAATGCAAAACGTCTGGTCGATAAACCGGACAGAGTGAGTGCAGTAACACACGCACAGGCTCCGGGGAGAGAGGTGACGGGAATTCCCGCAGCATAAGCCTGTTTGACCAGTTCTTCTCCGGGATCCGAAATGGCAGGAGTACCCGCATCGGTAACTAAGGCAATATTTTTGCCGTTAGCAAGCTGTTCAACAAGATAGGCGGCTTTGTCCACTTTGTTGTACTCATGATAGCTTGTCATTGGAGTTTTTATTTCAAAATGATTTAATAATTTGATCGTATTGCGTGTATCTTCTGCCGCAATAACATCTACTTCCTGCAGGGTGCGAAGAACACGTAAGGTGATGTCTTCTAAATTGCCGATTGGAGTAGCACATAAATATAAAGTACCTGACATAATGAACCTCTTTTATTCTTGTAATTATTTTCTTGTCATGCCATATAATGCAAGCAGCTCGTCGGTATATGTTCCATCAGGGCGGTATACGATCAAAGGCGGCGTGATCTTTAACATCGGATTTCCATCTTTCACGCCTTCGATAAGCACCATGTTTGGTTCCTTGTCCGCAAAAGGGTACACCAGCTGCATTCGTTTTGGTTCTAATCGATAGCTATTCATGATAGCAAAGATTTCTGCAAGCCGAAATGGGCGGTGAACCATGTAAAAACGCCCTTTTGGTTTAAGAAGATTTGCGCTTTCGCGTATGACATCCTCTAAGGTGCATAGTATCTCATGTCTGGCAATCGCCATTGGCATATTGGGATTTTTGAGACCATGTCCCTGATTCATATACGGCGGATTGACGGTGACAGCATCGTAGCAATTTTTGCCAAATTGATCGGAAGCGGTTTTGACATCACCTTCGTAAATGGTAATCCTATTCGATAATTCGTTCAAAATAATGCTTCTGCGCGCCATTTCAGCACTTTCTTTTTGAACTTCTAAAGCATCAATGTGGTCAGCTTTTGTTTTGGCTGACAGCAAAATAGGCAAGATTCCGGTACCGGTACATAAATCCATAACGGTATCTTTGTTTCGCAGTGCAGCAAAAGAACTTAATAATACAGCATCCATACCAAAACAGAATTTACCGGGATGCTGTATTATTTGTAATCCTTGACACTGCAGATCATCCAGTCGTTCGCCCTCTCGTAGGAGACAATCTTTATTCTGCATCTTTGTGTTCTCTTGATTCTCTGCGTGGTTTGCGGTTGTGATATTTGCGTGTACGATCATTGCCACCATGCTCGTCACGGCGATGATCGTTATTATTTTTGTCACCACGGTTATTGTTACGATTGCCGCGGCCGCCGTTATTATTGTGGTCACGATTATTAGATTCGCGGTTATTGCTGCCGCCGTGATCGCGATTGCTATTGCCGTTACGTTCGCGATTATTTGGATATTCGTTACGGCGGTTACCGGAACTACGTCGACGGTTGTTTGATCGATTATTACGATTGCGTTTCGCCTGCTCCGGTTTATCTTCCTCATCGATCAATTCTTCTTCCTGAGAAAGTTCTTCCAGAGCGATCAGCTCCTCTTCATCCAACTTTTCATCCGGAAGAATCTGTTGCGGAATGTTTTTGCCAAAGTTTTTCTTTTGGTCAAACTGTAATTCGGCAACCGGATATTCGCGAACCTCTTTTTCACCATTGTCATTCGTAAAGACAACTTTTACGAGCTGGCGCAGTACACTGACACTCTGAACTTCTCCGGGATAGCCTTCCGGAGTTGTAGTTTTTGTTCCGATATGTGGCAGGGAACGATTGAGATATTCATAAGCTTCCTGCTCATTTTTCAGACAGCACATCAAACGTCCGCATACGCCGGAAATCTTAGCCGGGTTGAGGGATAAGTTTTGCTCTTTTGCCATTTTGATAGAAACCGGCACAAAGTCGGACAGATAAGAGTGACAGCAAAGCGGTCGACCACATATGGCAATACCGCCAAGCATTTTTGTTTCGTCACGAACGCCGATCTGTCGAAGCTCGATTCTTGTGTGGAAAACGGATGCAAGATCCTTTACCAATTCGCGAAAATCAATACGACCATCCGCTGTAAAATAAAACAATAATTTATTGCGATCAAAGGTATATTCCGAATCGATCAGTTTCATTTCCAAACCATGTTTTTTGATCTTTTCCAGACAGATTTGAAATGCCTCTTTTTCTTTCTCTTCGTTGGAAGCACATACGGCAGCATCTTCCTCGGTTGCCACGCGCATTAATGGCTTGAGTGGCTGCACGACCTGATCATCGGTTACTTCCTTGGGACCAAGAACAACAGTACCGTATTCAACACCGCGTGCTGTTTCCACAATGACGTGATCCCCTTTTTGTACCGTAAAGCCGGTTGGATCAAAGTAGTATACCTTGCCGGGCTTACGGAATTTAACGCCAATAATTTTTATCATAGAATTGTCTTGCCTTTCTTTTAGTCTATTATATTTAACACGTTTCCTTGATCACAAGCAGCATCAATTCGACGGCTAATTCAAAATTAACATTTGCGTCAAGACGAAGCTTTACTTTATTGATCGCTTCGATAATACGCTCTAATTCTTCATAGCTGCGTTTGCTTGCCTGCTTCGTGATCGTGCTGTATTCATCACGATATAAGAGCAGATTTGTGTCTTTCGTCGCCTTATACATTAAAATATCACGGTACCACAGAAGCATCAGATCTAAGTAATCGTAAAAATTACCCTTTTCTTTGGAAAAACCGTGTACAATCTCCATAATAGAAGATAATGGAAGATCATCGATCTGTTTTAATAATTGCATCACTTGATTTTTCATGATCTGAAAATCTTCCGACTGCGCAAAACGGATCGCCTGACCGATATTGCCCTGGCAAAATCCTGCAGCGATTTCGGCGACATCTTGTTCCATCTGCAATTTCTGTACCAGATAGTCAGCAATATCCTTTTCTGAAACAGGCTTCATCTGCAGTGTGATGCAACGGGATACGATCGTAGGTAGTAATGCAGATTCATTATCTGACAAAAGAATGATCACTGCGTAAGCAGGAGGTTCTTCCAACGTTTTAAGCAGTGCATTTTGAGCCTGTTCATTCATGCGGTGTGCGTCCGGGATAATATATACTTTATATTTGCTGCTATACGGTTTGATCTGAATGTCGTTATTGAGCTGTTCGCGGATCTCATCAACACGGATGTTGAACTTTTCGTGTGTAATGACACGGATATCCGGGTGGTTAGCAGAAGCAGCCTGTAGACATGATTTGCAGTGCCCGCAGGCATCGTGATCCGGAGTTGGCTGTTCACACAACAATGCTCTGGCAAAGGCTTTTGCCAGGGTATGCCGTCCGGAACCGGAATCACCGCAAAACAGGTATGCATGAGAAACATTATTTTGCGCCAATGCGGTCTGTAAATGTTTTTTAATTGGCTCCTGTCCTATAATATCATTAAAACGAATCATATCTGTCATCCTTTCTGTTGTGGTTGAAATATCAAGTGAAAATGTCCAGCAGTAATCCGCGTATCTCGTCTATTTTGCTAAGAATGGCGAGGTGATCCTGCTCTTCATTCATCAGTTCTTCGGCGAGCTCATCCAGTGCCTGATTGACCTGCTTTACAATGCCATATACGCGGTGTCTTCCGTGTTTATCCAAAAAGTTTTCACGGCTGAACTTGTGTGAATGGCTGACGATCTCGTTCATAAATTCCTGGATCAATTTGCGGTATTGTTTCATATCACGGATGTCTCTGCGTTTGCCAAGACGGTAACCCTGCTGCGTGATCTCTTCCATCATGCCGGAGAGGGCTGCCTGCAATTCGCTTTCCTCGATGTTGCTTAGCAGGGTAAAGCGAAAGCTGCCGTCTGCTTCCGGAGTCTGCGTAATGCGTTCCGGCTGACTGATCTGCTGCAGATTATGTATTTTTAAATCCATATGAATCCTCCAAGCCTTAGATCACTACGAGTACAAAGCTGATACTTGTGTCCAGATGTCATTGGCAATAGTATCTACCGGACGATTGCCGTCAACGATAAGAATACGCTCGGTGTCTTGAAATTGCTCAAACAACGATAAATACCTATCGCGTACTTTTGTAAGGCGATCTGATGTTTCGTAGCGTTCTGTGTGAAAACGACCTGCGGCCATGCGCTCCATAGCAGTGGTTGGATCTACATCAATGAATATATGACAGTCCGGGCGCAGAAGCTTAGCTGCCTGTGCATTTAATTGGACAAGCCATTCTAAAGGTACGGAGACACTTTGGTAAGCGTAGTTGGAGAAAACATAGCGGTCAGAGATGACGGATATGCCTTCTTCGATCTTGTGACATAAGCCATCTGTTTCATTCTGCAGATGATCAAGACGATCAGCTGCAAACATCGCGGAGATCGAGTATTCATCGATATTCATGCGGCCTGTCAAACATTGGCGCAGGAGAGATCCAATGGGACCATCAGTCGGCTCCTTGGTTTCCATACAGCGAACGCCCTGTTGCTCAATGCGCTTCTGTAATAGATGAATCTGCGTTGTTTTGCCACTTCCGTCGATACCCTCAAATACAAAAAAGTGTCCTCGCTTATTCATGATAATCCTCGTTTCTACTCATGCAAGAAAGCATGGCTTTTGTTGTGATCATGGAGTTCTGATATAAGAACCCAATATCCATATTATTTTACTCTTTTTTACGCTTCATTGCAAGCTGAGGGGCGTTGACTTTATAATATAATATAGATTATAATGAAAATCACAAATAGTAGAAGATAGATGGGAGCCACGAGTGTTCACAGGGTGGCATCGTGGAATGGAGTGAAAATGAAAAGATCTACCAATTTACCGGATGATATGCAGGTTATTGCTGATCTGCTTAGAAAATCCATAAGTTATAATAAATTTAATGAAAATGTGATCCAGTCAGCAAAGACGCTGGAAGATTCGCTTTCTATGTTTATCACGAATGCAGATGGGGATCTGAGTAGTAATGAATTGCTGAATCAGACGAAAGAGATCATAGTTATGAGCGAAAATCCGATTCGGACATTTCATATGATGCATAAGATCCGCAAATATGATGATGCAACTTTTATTCATAGTCTGAATGTGGCAATATTATGCAACATGTTTGGGCATTGGATCAATATGCCACAGGATGATCTGGATGTGTTGACGTTAGCGGGATTACTGCATGACGTTGGCAAGATGAAAATACCGGAAGAGATCATCAAAAAGCCCGGCATTTTGACGGAAGAGGAATATACAGAAATTAAGAATCATCCGAGACGCGGCTATAATCTATTGAAACCAATGAAGTTGGATGAGAGGATTAAAAAAGTTGCGTTGATGCATCATGAGCGTTGTGATGGAAGTGGTTATCCGGATGGCTTGCGGGGAGATCAGATTGATGAGTTTGCGAAGATCGTGCAATTGCCGATGTATATGATGCACTGACTTCTGCGAGGGTTTATCGTGGGGCATTGTGTCCGTTTGAGGTGATCAATATGGTTGTAGAACAGGATGGGGACAAGCGTTTTGATCCAAAGTATCTGCATCCGTTTTTAGAGGGTGTTGTAAAGTCCTTTATTGGATGCGAGGTAGTGCTTTCTGATGGGGAAAAGGGCACGATTGTTGCAATGCATGCGGATGAACTGGCGCGACCTTCCGTATGTGTCAGTGGGAAAGTGTTGGATCTACGCGAAATGTCCGACGTGACGATACAAATGATGTTATAATTTTATATTAAGATATTTTCAGATAGCAGTCACAGCTCGACTGCTAAAGCAAGGAATGTAAATTAGAACGAAATACAAAATAAAAAAGGATGTCGTCTTTTATTATCAGACGACATCCTTTTTATAGAGAAAATGAAATTCAATCAACCTACTTTGAGCTTAAACTTCTGAACTGCACGTTCATCGTCAACAGGAATTTTTTCAATATATCCACCTAAAGCGGCCAATTTATCTTCAAAGCATTCATAACCACGTTCAATGTAATGGATACAGTCTACGGTAGAGTAGCCTTCTGCTACTAACGCTGCAACGACCAGTGCAGCACCGGCACGAAGATCCGGTGCGCTAATAGCAGCGCCGGTAAAGCCTTCCACACCTTCTATGATTGCAACATTGCCACCCTCAACCTTGATGGAAGCACCCATACGCGATAATTCATCCACATATTTGAAACGATTCTCAAAAATGCTTTCTGTTACAATGCTTGTTCCATCGGACAAAGCCAATAATGTTGCGATCTGTGGCTGCATATCGGTAGGAAATCCCGGATAAGGTAGTGTCTTTATCTGGGTGTGTCCTAAACGATGATCACTTGTAACACGGATAGCGTCATCAAATTCCTCAACAGTAGCACCAATTTCCATCAGTTTTACAGAAATTGCCTCTAAATGCTTAGGAATTACATTTTTAATTAAAACATCACCGCGTGTTGCGGCAGCGGCAACCATAAATGTACCTGCCTCGATCTGATCCGGAATAATGGAATATTCGCTCGCATGCAGCGATGTTACACCAGTCATACGAATCTTGTCAGTACCAGCACCTTTGATATTGGCACCCATACTGTTTAAGAAGTTGGCTACGTCAACGATATGTGGTTCTTTGGCAGCATTTTCAATAACTGTTTTGCCCTCTGCCATACAGGCAGCCAGCATAATGTTGATCGTGGCACCAACAGAAACAGTATCCAAAAAGATATGGTTTCCTACTAATTCGTCAGCCGAGGTATTGATCATACCGTGTTCAATACTAACGGTAGCACCCAGTGCGCGAAATCCCTTCAAATGAAGGTCGATCGGACGACTTCCGATCTCACAGCCACCCGGCAAAGCAACCTGTGCCTTCTTGTATTTGCCAAGCAGTGCGCCAAGCAGATAATAAGATGCACGAATCTTGCGGATGGAGTCATAATCAATGGTCATATCATTGATCGTGCTGCCATTAATAGATACTACATGAGGACCGATACGCTTTACAGTAGCGCCGATGCTCTCAATTGCTGTTAACAAAACATTAATATCTCTAACATTCGGAAGATTATCGATGACAACGGTTTCATCTGCCATAATAGCAGCAGCTAAGATGCCTAACGCAGCATTTTTGGCACCGCCGATCGTCACCTCACCATTTAATGGTGTTCCTCCTTTGATTATATACTGATTTTCCATATTACACCTCACACAGTTTGTTAGGCTATTTCCAAATAAACAGAAGTCAACACATCACTATATTATAATTAAAAACGCTAACATGTCAACCAAAAAAAACGTTTATTACGAAAATTTACGAAAATTTACGAAAGTTACTTTCGGCGATTTTCGAAATACACGAAAGAGTCAATTGCATCAAAGATATCCTGAAAGGTTTCACGAGGAGCAGCATCAATGTACTTTTTGAGGATCGCCTGCTCATCACTACCATGATATCTGCCATAAAAAATGTCGAACAGATTGTGACCTCTCACATAAATTTTGATCGACTCAATATTGTCTTTGATGTCCTGCTTGCTGCGAATGCGGATGTTGAGAGTACGCTGCATTCGCTTTACGCTGTTAAGCTTAAACAGATAGTCCTTAAATTTCTTATACAATATATTGTAAAACTCTTCTTCATTTTTAATCACGCCAATCTTTGCCATAACCTTTGGATCCAAAAAATAGTTTTCAAATGAATAATATTTAAGGATCAGTACGTTTTTGGGTTCGACGCGCGGAAGATTACCAACATCTTCCGAAGAGCGTTTGCTATAATAGCTGCACAACTGCTTCTTGAGATATTTTGGATTTTTGCCATCGCTGTCACGTATCATCAAAAATTGGTCTTTTAAATACAATTTGTTGATATATTTCAAATTTGCATAAGTTTTGATGTTGGTGCAGCTATTGACGGGAACAATGGAAATACGCTGTAAATTGCCGTTTTCATCGTAAATTTCGGAGTAATATTTTTCTAAAAGAAGCGGCAGACGGTTGCTGTCCTGCTTGCCCTCCACGATAAAAACAAAGCTGACATTCATCAGATCATTCGCGGTATAGCCGAGATCGTCCAAAATCTCATCTACATCTGTTTCAGTATGAATCGTTGTGAAGTAACGCTCGTTCAAAACGACTTCCCGTATCTGCCGGGATGAAAAATTAAAAATGAGATTTGGTGAGTGTGTCGAAAAAATAACCTGATTTTTCTTGGAAAGGCGGTATAAAATTTCGCTGGCACTCTTTTGAAGCTGTGGATGGAGATAGATTTCCGGATCTTCCATCATAATAATGCTTGGAAGCGTATTTTCTTCATCAATATAGGCTTCAAGGAGGGAAAGTGCGTAAATACTGCGCAACCCTTCGCTCAGCATATTGAGTGGTCCGACGAGATTATGCCGATCCTTGTTATAAATTTGTGTGGAAACATGCAGAAGGTTGTCGGTGTCGTAATCGAGTACGTAGCGGACTTCCTGTGAAGGACTTCCGTTCGCATGGAAATAACGGTTGACTTTTTCTGCAAATTGCGTAAGGTTGGTGTGAAACAATTTGTATTGTAAGAGGCGCACAGTTTCGAAAACGGTCAGTTCCTCCGGTGTTTTTTTATTGATCAGCCCAATACACTGAAAACAGCGGTTGCAGGTACGGGCAGGGTCAAACGTACATTGATTATCTTTTAATTTCTGAAAAGATTCTTTGTCATAGAAACTGAATACATCATTCTGCAGCGCCTCGAGATTTCGGTTTTGGTCAATATGATAAATTTTGGGCAGTACTTCCGGGATATATTCGTTATGCTTTGAAAATCCATCGGAATATCGTGTTGCCATATTTGGTGTGACGATAAAAGTAAATGACAAAATACCATCCTGATAGGACGGGATCTTGCTCTGAAAATCTGCAAGCCATCGTTCATAATCTTTCACTTTGCACAATACACTCCGTGAGTGCAGCAGCATAATATCGCTTTCGGAATACTCGATATGAACCGAGATGGAGATGGGTTTGCCGGCATCTAAAAATTCATGTTCTGCACAGTTACGCATCCCCATTGCCAGTAAAATGGCATCGATTACTGCTGTTTTTCCGGTGTTATTCTTGCCGACTAAGATCAAAGCATTTTCAATATCAGTGATCTCAAGTTGTTCGATCGATTTGTAATTGCAAATCTTCAGATATGTTATTTTCATATTGCACTCCATTCTATCGCTATTTGCGATAAAGATAGGAATAAACGCTGCCTAAGCGCGACCTCCTAATACATTATATGTTCCCCAAAAAATTATGTTAATTATTTACCGTTTCTTTCGCTTTTGCTTTTTTCCGTGTGTCTTACGTACAGAATAACCAAAGTTCCCCATGGCTTTGGCTAATTCGTGGTAAGTGCCATGTGAATAGGCAAGCAGACCGGTATCATTCAAATGAAAGGTCCCTTTCTCATCAATGTAGGCATCGTCCACGTGTACGGCGGTGACTTTGGCCAAAAACATATGATGAGAACCAAGTTCGTTTATTTCTGTTACCTGACATTCAATGTTAACGGGCGATTCGGCGATCATCGGGCAGCGCACGGTATCTGCCGGGATCTTAGTTAGATGACATTCGTTCCATTTGTCAAGATCACGACCGGAACGTACCCCGCAAAAATCCGTTGCACGTGCAAGTTTTTTGGTAGTGAGATTGATCACAAATTCGCCTGTTTCGCGGATCATGGCATAGGAATATCGTTCGGGCCGCACGGAAATATAGACCATCGGTGGGTTGGTACAGATGGTACCGGTCCACGCAACGGTAAGGATATTAGACTCTTGTGCGATATCGCCGCAGCTTACCATAACCGCAGGAAGTGGGTAAAGCATATTACCCGGCTTAAAATTTATTTTGCTCAAAAAAATGCCTCCTGTATTGAAATTTGGAATCCGTTAGCCGGCGGAATTTACATGCTGGCAGACATATCCGATATAAGTAGTATTAGTATACCACATGATACCCGCCTTGGACTACACAAACTGCATGATTTGTGGTACACTTTAAATACAAAAACGATAACAAAAAGATGGGTGACTCCCAATGTTTGACGAGACCGTTAAGAAAGGTGGTAATGATATGACGGATTATTTATCGATAGAGGGGATGACAGAAGATTTAGAGGGAAAAGTAAAACAGGATCTGAAATACAAAACGGGAAATTTTCTTTGGAAGGTAAAGTTTAATGTTCCGTTGGATCCAAAAACCGTAAATAATGTAAATTTGTATGTCACAACGGAAAATCTGTCTCCGCTTAAGACAGCGATCCGATACAATTCATTAGAAAATATTATCGAAATTGAGCCACTTGAGCCATATGCACAAGATGAGACGTATGTCCTGAATATCACAACGAATGTGACATCTTTGTCTGGCAAGGCACTGCGAGAGCCACAGCAGTTACGTTTCAAAATATAATGGAGACGGAGCCGGTTCGCAGCATGGAGGATTGATGTGAAAAGCAGTTGGAGGACTAAATTATTTAAGAATATCCGATTTAGAGGGAAGATGATACTTGTCTTTGTGATAGGTGGCGTTATTCCCTTTTTTGGCGTAACTGTATATTTAAACAATAGAGCAGCCAACAGTTTGATCGAACAAAATAAGAAGGCGCAAAAACAAGAATTGCACTTGATGGCAAGTATTCTTGAAGATGCTGTGCCGGATATGGAAAAAGTTTGCGAAAACATGAATATAAATACGGTGCTGTCTAATATGATCACAAAAGATTATACCGATGAAAAGAAATGGCAGAAAGATAAGGGGAAATTGTGGGAGATTGATCGTTATATGCAGGATTATAAGCAGTCAATCTCGGATATAGTGATCTATGTCAGCAATGAAACCCTATGTTATGATCGGCCGTTTACTTATCTGGGGCCATCTGTCACACAACAGTCTTGGTATAGCGATGTATGTGATAAAAAAGGTGGATTGATCTGGTGTTATGGTGAAGACCGAGAAGAAAAGCAAAAGTGCATACAGGTCGCAAAACAGATCGTTAGTGCTGATGGGGAGCAGCTTGGCATATTGGCGGTGCAGATGAATATGGATTTGATCAATTCGGCAATTGCAGAACGGGAAGAAAATACGGTTCTTCTGTATAATGATGTAAATGTGTTGTATACGAACTATGAAGTTTCGGGAACAGAGGAGCTCGCGCTGGAAACATATTTGCGCGGTACGACAAGATGGACGGGAAATACGCGTTTTGGTGTTATCGGAAAAGACAGATTTGTTACGTATAAGAAAGTACATCCGCAAAATATGACCAATTACTACTCTCTTGTCAGTGTACAGGATTACTCCGGAATCACGGAGCAGATCAATCAGGTTACCTTTAATGCGTATTTGATCGTGGGAATTGGAATGCTAATCTCGTTTGCGATGATCATAGGATATTCGACCAGCTTTTCCAGCCGATTGAAAGAATTGCGTCATCAGATGCATTTGGTAGCAACCGGTCGTTATGATCGGGTAAAAATGGTGGGGGGAAACGACGAGATCGGGGAAATTTATGCCGAACTCGGAACGATGATGGACGATATCCAAGATCTGACAGAATCAATGGTAGAAGAAAAAGTGCAGAAAGAGAAAATGCATACACGGCAAAAGGAAGTTGAATTTAAAATGTTAGCTAGTCAGATTAACCCTCACTTCCTATACAATACATTAGAAACGATCAGAATGAAGGCGAGGGTTAATCATCAGCCGGAGATTGAAGATCTGGTCAAAATGCTTGCAAAGATCATGCGGCGGAATATACAAGTCAGTCATAAGCTGGTAAGTTTGCAATCGGAAATAGAACTGATTGATAATTATATGAAGATACAGGATTATCGCTTTGGGGATCGCATCCATTCCGAAATTATGGTAGATGATGACGTTGATATGACGCAGGAAGTGATGCCGCTCATCATTCAGCCGTTTGTGGAGAACGCTTTTATACACGGCTTGGAAAATAAACCGAAGGACGGAAGACTTGAGGTGAAAGTGTCTCAAGATGAAAAAGACATTATTATAGAAGTGATTGATAATGGAATTGGAATGAATTATTATCAATTGGGTGAATTGCGCCACTCATTGACACAAACAGATGGAAGCGGGGGGCATATTGGGATCAGCAATGTGAATCAGCGATTGATCATGCAGTATGGAAAAGAGTATGCGGTAAAGGTGGATAGCCGTTTGAATGAGGGGACGGTTGTGACAATACGGATCCCGAAGAATGCTTCGACAGCGATCGAGCAAAGTGATGAGCAGGAATTACCATAATAAATAGCGGTTATTGGCAAAAAGCGCATCCAAAACAGGACAATTATTTGGTAAAAATATGAAAAAAATATACGTGGCAAGGAATTTTTCGGGTAAATATGTCTAATAATTATGGTTTTAATATCACTTCGTTCTGCTAAAATAAGCAAGTAAGTAGTTTTGCAGGCAGCAAAACGAAAAGCAAACAAATATATTGATTAGGAGGAATGACAATGAGAAAATCAATGAGAAAAATCATTGCAATCGCTTCTGCGAGCGTAATGGCGTTAACATTTGCAGTAACATCTGCACCAAATGCAAGTGCAGGAACAATTAGCAAAGCAGCAAAGGAAGCAGCAAAGGCTGCATTCGATGCATCTGGTAAGACTACATATCATGCATACTTCGGTTTGCAGCAGTCAGAGTCTTGGATCTTTCGTGATGAATGGTATCAGAAAGAGAATGGTTTGAATGGTACAAATCTTCCAGACGGTGCTTATGAAGGTAAGTTGTATCATAGTGAAAACAATGCACTTACAGCAGTTCCGGGTGCAACAGTAACAGATGCTGAGATCAAAGGCAACGGCGTTTACACAGTTAGCGTAAAGGACTTGGGCGGCGTATTGACAAGTGCAGAGAGCAGCCAGCAGGCAAAAATGACCATGCTGTATGCAAGTACAGATATTCCGATGTCTGCATACAAAGACGGCAAGATCCAGGTAACAGACTGGAAGCTTAAGATCGATAATACATCTGTAACACTTCAGGACGACATCTTCGTTCCAACAGAGTACACAGATGAGAGTGGATTGTTCCGTCTTGATCCATTCAACTCATATCAGAAGGATCAGGGTGCTTATCCTAGTTGCCCAAGCATTAGAACACCTAATGATTCTGTAGAGATCACATTCAAGGTTAGCGGATTTGATGTTGATAACCCTGATGCAGTAGAAGCAACACCAACGCCTGCAGCAGACGCATCTTCTTCATCTTCTAGCAGCAGTAGCAGCTCTTCTTCTATCAGTGGTGGAGCAGTAGCAGCTATCGTAGTAGTTGCAGTTGTAGTGATTGCAGGTATCGTAGTAGTTGTTAAGAGAAAGAAAGACTAATGAAACGCATATCCCATTTGGGAGAGTGATCGTGTGGAGAGGTGAGACAATATTGTCTCATCTCTCCCTTTCTGTTTGATGAATTGCACAAAAATTTATATATTTTTTGTTAAAAGTGTGAAAAAATCGTGTATTTTTTCTTGAAAGATTATGGTATTTTTTAACGAATTCTTTAGGTATAATTACATGATGAAGTAACTACGTTGGTGTGATTTTGAGCAATTTTGCACTAAAAAGCACTTAGCGCACGATAAATAATACGAGGAGGTTATTTATGAAAGACAAAGAAAACAAGAAAGGAGCTGCTTCAGGACTGTACATCTGTCAGAGAATCATTACAATTCTGTTGATCGTTGGTGCATTTTTCCCGACATTTAATCCAACTAGAGTTGCTAAGATGATCAGTTCAAATGTATCCCTGTTTACATCAGCAGTATCCTACAACAGTTTGACAAGTGAGTTCGCCAGAGCGTTCCGTATGAACTGGGTCAGTGAAAGCAGCTTTGCCGTTGTAATGATTGCATCTATTATATTGGTGATCGGTATCATTTTACTCGGCGTGGGAGCTTGTATGTCCCTCGGTAATCTGAGAATGCAGAAAACAGGTGCTCAGTTTACGTTGGGTGGCGCAGTCGCTGAGACACTTGGATTAGTTGTAACTGTAGTGAGTTATATGCTGGTAAATTCTTCTACAGATCCGACAAAGGCTAACAAGATCTTACCTCAGATCCCAACAGCATTTTATGGTTATGCAGTATTAACAGCTATTATGCTTATTACAGCAATTGTTGTATTTATTTCTCTTCCTAGTGTTGACAAGGGTGAGAAGTACGAGATGGAATCAAAGTATAAGTTATTCCTTATGTTCCTTCCATTCATTGCATTAGCATTTGTATTCTGCTACCTGCCTTTGTATGGTTGGAGATATGCGTTTTTCGATTACAAATCAGGAGATACGCTTTCTATGAGCAGCTTCGTAGGATTCAAGTGGTTTACATATTTGTTCCAGAACTCAGCTACACGTACTGATATGATCAATACCATGAGAAATACATTGATCATGAGTTTCTTGGGAGTGGGTACCAGCTGGCTTCCTATGATCTTTGCAATCTTCCTTTGCGAGATGAAGAACTTGAGATTCCGTCGTTTTGTACAGACATTCACGACGATTCCTAACTTTATCAGCTGGGTACTTGTGTATGCGGTTGCATTGGCTATCTTCTCTACAGATGGTTTCATTAACACATTCTTGAAGGAGATTGGTGTTGTTGCACAGAACGCACAGGGTAAAGCGTGGTTGATGAGTTCTAAGCATACATGGCTTAAGATGTGGGCATGGGGAACATGGAAAGGTGTAGGTTGGAGTGCTATTATCTACATCGCAGGTATTTCCGGTATCGATCAGTCCTTATATGAGGCGGCAACAGTAGATGGTGCCGGTCGATTCCAAAAGATGCGTCACATTACTTTACCTGGTTTGCTTCCTACATTCTTCGTATTGCTGTTGATGGCAATCGCAGGCTGCTTGAGCAATGGTTTGGATCAGTACCTTGTATTCCGTAACCCGAACAACATGGATACGATCCGTGTATTGGATCTGTGGGTATACGACTTAGGTATTAATGGCGGCAGTATCCCGCTATCCACGGTAATTGGTATGGCAAAATCCATTGTCAGTGTAGCGTTGCTGTTTGGTGCCAATAGTGTATCTAAGGCATTGCGCGGCGAGAGTATTGTATAGGAGGTGAAATCGTATGGCTAAGACAGCACAGGAAAAGTTAGATGCTAAAAGAGAAAAAGAGTACAACAAGAAACATAAAAGAATGTACAAGAGATCTGTCGGAGACGTTGTCTTTGATGTACTCAACTATATATTCTTTACACTGTTTACATTAACATGTATCTTCCCATTCTATTACTTGTTTATCAATACGATTTCAAGTAATGATCTGGTTAAAAAGGGTATGATCAATTTCTACCCGAAGGGACTGAATATTGATAACTATTTGAAATTGCGTGAAGTTGGCGATCTGGGAAATGCGTTCTTGGTATCTGTCAGCAGAACGATTCTTGGTACTGCATTGATGGTACTTGCTTCTGCATTCGTTGGTTACTTGGTAACAAAGCAGGAAATGTGGCATAGAAGTTTATGGTATCGTTTCCTCGTTATCACAATGTATTTCAACGCTGGTTTGATCCCAACATACTTGAACTTAGTTATGTTAGGTCTTACAAATAACTACTGGGTATACATCATCCCAGGAATTGTTGCTCCGTACAACATTATCCTCGTTAAGACGTATATAGAGTCTATACCGAGCGAGTTGGAAGAGAGTGCATTTATTGATGGTGCATCATATATGGTAGTATTTCGCAAGTTGATCTGGCCTTTGAGTAAGCCGATTCTTGCTACAATCGCAATCTTCGGTGCGGTAGGTCATTGGAATTCCTTCCAGGATTCCTTGATTTACATGCAGGGTAACGCTAAGTTGTTTACATTGCAGCATAGATTGTATACCTACTTGAACACATCAAGTAACTTGGGCTCGATCATGAACTCTACATCCGGCGCACAGACATCAGATGCAGCAGCTGCTGCATTGAATACCAAGGTTATCAAGTACACGGTAGCCATGGTATCTGTTATCCCTATCCTTTGCGTATATCCTTTCATGCAGAGATATTTCGAAAAAGGTATTATGCTTGGTGCTGTAAAGGGTTAATGTATATTGGTACACTGATGGTTTAGTGAACCAAATCGTAAAGTGAATGAGTTCGAATGGTGTAATGCCATTCGAACTTAAAAATAAGAAGAATTAAAACACTTCAGAATGGAGGAAAATTATGAGAAAACTTTTTTCAAAGAAGTTACTTTCTGTACTGTTGGCTTCTAGTATGGTAATTGGTTCTGCATCTGCATTAACAGGTTGTGGAAGCAAAAAGAACGAAGTTATCAAATTGAACGTATACAGTCAGTTGGCAAACTTCTCCGGAAAGCAGATCGGTTGGTCTGCAGACATCCTTAAGAAGAAATTCAACGTAGAGTTGAATATCATTCCTGAGGGAGATGGCGTGTTTGAGACACGTATGACAAGTGGTAACTTAGGTGATATTGTTGTATGGGGTGCTGATAATGATAAGTATCCTTTGGCCGTAAAGAATAATTTATTATTCGGATGGGAAGATGACAATGTATTAGATGAGTACGGCCCATACATCAAGAAAAACATGCCGGATGCTCTTAAGAAAAACAAAGAGTTGACAAAGACGATCACAAATGGTGCCAGTGACAAGCTCTATGGTTTTGGTGCTAACGTGGCATTGAACAGTAAAGATCATGAGTCCTTCTTCTATACATGGGATACTCGTTGGGATCTTTACAAGAAACTTGGTTATCCAAAGGTTAAAAATCTTCAGGATTACCACAAAATGCTGAAGAACATGCAGAAGCTTTGCCCATCTGATGATTCCGGTAATAAGGTATACGCTGTATCCTTATGGCCAGACTGGGATGATGCAATGGTAATGTATGTTAAGGCTATGGCTACTGCATATTATGGATACGATGAGTTGGCACTTGGATTATATGATCCAACCAATGGTAAGTATCATGATGCATTGGAAGAGAATGGTCCATATCTTGAGATGTTGAAGTGGTTCAACGATCTGTATCAGGATGGATTGATCGACCCTGACTCTATGACACAGACATATGATGAGATGATCGCTAAGGTTCAGAATGGTGGTACATTGTTCTCCATCTTCAACTACAGTGGATCTCTTGGTTACAACACAAAAGAGCATACATCTGCCGGCAAGCTTATGTACTGCATGAAACCAGAAGATGCTTCACCAATCGTTTATGGTATGAATACACAGGGTGGAGATAGAGTTTGGTCTATCGGTGCTAAGACTGAGTACCCTGAGAAATGTATGGAAATTATCAACTATCTCTCTACTCCAGAGGGTCGTATGACAATGGAATATGGTCCAAAGGGTTATACTTGGGATTATGATGATCAGAAACATGCATACTTGACAGATGTCGGAGTAAAATGTCAGAACGATAAAAATACCACAATGGGTGGCGGTTATAAGGGATCTTACCATGATGGCGAGTTGCAGATCAACAACGTAACTTGGTCTCTCGATGCTTCTAACCCAGATTCTGACGGTGAGACATACAACAAAGAGAGCTGGGCAAGCTACAACGCTACTCCATCTAGCGATATCGAGAAAGATTGGCGTGATAAGACTGGTTGTACAACGATCAATGAGTACATGGAGAAAGGTAAATATACTGTAGCTCCTGGTACATCATTCTCCAAGGAGACTCAGGATACTACTCTTAAGACTACTTGGAATCAGGTTACAACTGAGATCAAGAACTCTTCTTGGAAAGCAATCTATGCTAAATCTGACAAAAAGTTTGACAGCGTTGTTGCAGGTATGAAGAAGAGCGCTAAGAAGTATGGTTATGATAAGTGCGTTGAGTGGTCACGTAACCAGGCTTCCAGAAGAAAAGCATTGGAAGATGCAATTACACGGTAAAATTTGAGTTCATATGAACTTGAAAATAATGGAACGGGCTGTTTGTTAATGCAAGCAGCCCATTCTGTATCTATGTATTAGATAAAAGTGTTAAGCGGCATTTTAACAGCTTAATCATAGAATGGAGATTAAATGCACATATAGTGTGCAGGAATGTGAAATAATATGAGTAAATTATTTAGTTTGGACAGCGGATTATATAAGTTTATGAGCCGTTTGTTTGATATGTTGAAGTTAAATGCGATGTGGATACTTTGTAGTATTCCGATCGTAACGATTGGAGCATCTACAACCGCAGCATTTACAATTACGCTGAAAATGGTGGATGAAGAGGAAGGTTATATTGCAGGACCATTTTTGAAAGAGTTTAAGGCAAATTTGTTTAAGGGAAGTGCGATCGGGCTTATACAATTGTTTGCTACGTATGCCATTTATTTAGATTTTCAGTTAGCACGTGTTAGTGAAAGGTATGGAACACTGTGCACCGTAGTCGGCGTGATCGCTATTGTAATGACCGTAATGCATTTTTTATATGCATATGCACTGTTAGCGAGATACGAAAATACGATCGTCAACACATTGCGTAATTCGTATTCAATTTGTGTAAAATATTTTTTGAAAACCTTGTTTTTGCTTGTGACATTGTTTGTAGAATATTTGGTATTCTATCAATTGCATTGGACATTATTGTTTTTTGGCATTATATTGGGACCGGCATGCTTTATATTGACGATCAGTGGTTTTGCCAGACAATTTTTCCGTAATATTGAGAGAGAAAATGATCTGCGTGAGGAAGAAAGTAAGCAGGAAAAGGCAAATGAGCGTCAGGGAATTTGGAAAGAGGCGTTTGAAGATCAAGAGGAAAGTGATCCTAAGTAATGAAAATAATGAATTGAGAATAGATGAGTCTGGCGTTAGATGAACGCCTTGTATAAAAGAGGACAGTTATACGGACAAGGAAAATTTGTTTGTATGGCTGTTTTCTTTAATTAAAAGGAAACTGCTGTTGTGTAGTGTGACATCATCGCACAGCGCTGGCTTTGCTTTTTTATTTGGACGAAGAAAGTAAATTTGTAAAAAGAAAGCGTGGATCGCGAGTTCTATTTCGTAGAGAGCATTCATAATAATAGGATAATAAAGGCTGTAGGTTATGTACCGTTATAAAGGTGCTGGCTGAGTGAATCGTTGTGGGGGATGGAAGGATGCATGGAACCAAAATTATTGTTTTGCGAATGAAAGAATTGATATATACAGCAATTTTTGCCGGTGTTGGAATTATATTACTGTTACTCATCGTATATTTGTTTGTTGGAAAAGGAAGATCAGAAGGTAAACAAGATACTGCTGACGCAAATGAAAGATATCAGGCAGGGATATATACGAAGGATATCACATTAGGGGAGAGTACTGCCAGTTTAGAGGTGGCATTAGATACGGATCATATTAAGTCTGTAAAGATTGTTCCATTAGATGAAAGTATTACAACGATGTATCCATTAATGGAGCCGGCAGTGAAAAGTGTATCCAACCAGCTCGCAGCGGGAGTTGCGCCAGAAGAGGTGGAGCTGACGAAAGAGTCCAAATACACGCAACAGATCATAGTTGATGCGGTAGAGGAAATTTTAGAGGAACAAGGTGCGGCAAACCAAACCGTAAAGTGATAGACCGCAATATTTTGAACGTGGTATACTATAAATCATGAAAGAAATAAATACGGAGGAAAATATGGGGTTACAATTTATATTAGGAAATGCCGGTGGAGGCAAAACATGGTACATAGAGCATCAGGCCGCAGCAATGGCGAGCAAAGATATGAAGAGGCAGATCTTTGTCGTTGTGCCGGAGCAGTTTACAATGCAAACACAAAGAAATCTTGTCGCATTGAGTGAGCGTCACGGTCTGTGGAATATAGAGGTGCAGAGTTTTCCGCGCCTTGCTTTTCGTGTGTTTGGCGAGACAGGTGCAGGAATGGCACCGGTTATCGATGATCTGGGTAAGACGATGATACTAAAAAAGGTATTAATGGGGCTGCAAGATCAGTTGACATATTTTGGGCGAAATATACATAAAAAGGGATATGTGGCGGAGATAAAATCATTTTTATCGGAATTAATGCAGTATGATATTGCATCGGATGGATTGGAACAGATGAAAGAATCGGCAAAATCGCACCCGGTTTTGCGGCAAAAACTGCAGGATGTAGAAGTGGCGTATGCCGCATTTTTGGATTATCTGCAGGATAACTACATTACCTCTGAAGAAATACTCACCGTATTTGCGGATGTAGCAGAGCGGTCCAATATTTTGAAAGACAGTATATTATATCTGGATGGATTTACAGGATTTACACCGGTGCAGTATAAGCTGCTGCGAAAGCTGTTGCGCGTATGTGGTCAGGTGAATGTTACAGTGACATTGGACAAGCGGGAACAGGTTTGGAAAATGGACAAGAAATATAAGCTCTTTTATTTGAGTCAGAAAACCATTTATCATTTAACAGAGATAGCAAGAGAAGAGCATTGCGACATTGCAGAACCAATTTGGACAGGTACCGTAAAAGAGGAGACGCGTTTCGCAGATAATATTGAGCTTGGATATTTGGAGCGAAATTTATTCCGTTATCCGGTCAGACCATATAAAGAAGAGGTGCAAAATATTACGGTCCATTGTTTGCGGCAGCCAGAGGACGAGGTGCATTTTATGATCGAGGAAATCATGGCACTTCGTGAACAGGAAAGCTTTCGATATCGCGACGTAGCGATCGTGACCGGAAATATGGACATATACGGGACGTTGATCAAAGGAGAAATGGAGCGCAAAGGGATGCCCTGTTTCATAGACCAAAAGAAGAGCATACTTGCAAATCCGGTTGTGGATACGATAAGCAGTATGTTAGATGTATTGCGTAAGGATTTTGATTATGAGAGTACGATCAAACTGTTAAAGAGTGGATTTATACAGCGTACAGGGTGTCCGACAAATGGGATAAAAGAGTGGGAAAATGCTGTGCAGCTTTTGGACAATTTTTTGCTGGCATCTGGAGTTCGAGGACACAAAAACTGGGAAAAAGAATGGGACACCGGATATGTTTTTCGAAGAAAGGCAGAAGATATAGCTACAGAAGCCTCGGAAACGATCAATTGGCTGAGACAGGAAACGTGGGATCGATTGTCGGATTTCTATGGACGTATTGCGCGTGGCAAGCATCGTGTGCGTGAATATGCGGAAACAATTTGTGATTTCATGGAGCGGGAGCAGATTTATTTGCAAATTCAGAAACGTATAGAGAGGTTTAAGGAAGAGGGAAATTTTGAAGCGGTCAAAGAATATGAACAGATTTATGATGTGATCATAGAAGTACTTGATCGCTTGGTGGCATTGCTGGGGGATGAAGAAATGCCTTTAGCAGAGTTTATTGAAATACTGAATACCGGATTTGATGAGGCGCGTATTGGTTTGATACCGCCTGGAGTGGATCAGATCATGGTAGGAGATCTGTCAAGAACCCGTTTGTATGGAATCAAGTATCTATTTTTGCTGGGTGTTAATGACGGAAATATTCCAATGACCGGAGATGGCGGCGGTATTTTATCCGATGCAGAACGAGAGTTTTTGGCGGGAGAAAGCTATGCATTGGCACCTACCGCAAGAGAGAAAATATATACCGAACAGTTCTATCTGTATTTATGTTTGACCAAACCATCACAGAGGCTGTATTTGACATATAGTGCAACTGCTAATGATGGAACTGCTTTACAGCCGGCGTATTTGATCGATCGGGTTCAGAATATTTTCCCAAAACTTCAGATTCAAAATGTAGCAGAGTCGCGAGGTAGATTGCGCGATATTTTGAGAGATGATTACGGCAGAGGGTATTTAATCCGAGGTCTGCGAATGGGATGGCAAGATAATGCTGCTTGGAACGAATTGTATCGACAATATCGCTTGCAGGAGCAGGAGTTAGCATGTGTCTCAAAAGACGGACAGAAGAAAGCGCTGTATCATCGTGGTGAGCTGGATCGTCTGATAGATGCTGCATTATATATCGCACCAGAGAGTAAGATCTCGAAAGAGGCTGCAACGGCATTGTATCACGAAGTGATCACCGGCAGCGTATCGCAGTTTGAAAAGTTCAGTGCCTGCCCATTTGCGTATTACATGCAGTATGGGCTGCAGCTAGAGGAGCGAATGGAACATGAAGTTCAGTTTTTTGATATTGGAAATATTGTGCATGAGGCATTGGAACGCTATACAAAGACGCTTCTTGACCGGCATATCGGGTGGGCAGATGTTGATGAAGAGCAGCAGCATATATTGGCAAATCAGTGTTTGAACCATACGGTGGAGGAATACAAAAACGGTTTATTGTACGATACGGAGAGGGATGCCAGTCTGGTAGAGCGATTGCGCCGTATTATGCTTCGGACTGTTTGGGCGATCACGGAGCAAATGAAACTGGGGAAGTTCGATACGGTAGACAGTGAGGTAAGCTTCCGGATGGACAAAGAAAAGCAGACGTATATTGGCCGCGTGGATCGTATTGATACGATGGAAACTGAGGAAAATATTTACGTTAAGATCGTGGATTACAAAACCGGCAAGAAGGATCTGTCACTGTCGGACCTTTATTATGGACTGCAATTACAGCTTATGGTGTATCTTCGGGCAGCAGTGGATAAACAGACACGTAGAAGTAAGAAAATGGTTATTCCGGCGGGTGTCCTATATTATCATATAGAAGATCCGTTTGTGACAAGCAGATTGGATTTCGAGGAGAAGAGAACATATCTGCTGAATGAACTGCTCATGCGAGGATTGGTAAATGAGGAAGATCCGGTTCTGCCATCATTAGATGCGACGTTGGCCGGAGAAGAGGGGACATTAGCGGCTTCTGCAAAATCCTTGGTCGTACCGGTCGGAACAAAAAAAGATGGAATGCTTAAGAAAAATGCGGCTACGATCACAACGGAAAATTTCAAGGAATTGATTGACTTTACAGAGCGTAAGCTGCAGGAGATCGGTGTACAGATCGGAGCAGGAGAGACGAGTGTGCATCCGTACCAAAAGGCGGACAGTATGAAATCTTGTGCCTGTGATTATTGCAATTATCATGGAATCTGTGGATTTGATGCAAAACTTGCCGGCAATTCATATCGAAAAATATGGCCAAAGACAAACGATGATGTAATTTCGGAGATACGCAGAGAGAGTGATGTTCCATCGGAGGATAGGAAAGGAAACGAAGTAAATGATGTTGTTCCATCAGAGGATAGGAAAGGGAACGAGGCATCAGGAAAGGAGGAGACGCGATGAAACCACAATGGACTGCGGATCAACAGAAAGTAATTGATTTGCGAGATAGTAACATACTAGTTTCTGCAGCGGCGGGATCCGGTAAAACAGCCGTGTTGGTAGAACGAATTATTGGGCGGATCACAGATAGGCAGGCGCCGGTTGACATTGACCGTCTTCTCGTAGTGACATTTACAAAAGCGGCTGCAGCAGAAATGCGTGGGCGAATCGGTGAGGCGTTACAGCAAAAATTAGAACAGACGCCGGATGACGATAATTTACAGCGGCAGATCGGATTGTTACATAATGCGCAGATCACGACGATTGACAGCTTTTGCCAACATATCATACGCAATTATTTTCACGTGATTGATCTAGATCCAATGTTTCAAGTAGGGGACGAGACAGATCTAAAGATTATGAAAGAGGCTGTTCTTGGTGAGGTGTTGGAGCAGAAATATGCGGATGCACGCCAAAAGGAAAATCAGGTATTTTTGGATGCGATGCAGATGTTTGCGACAGGAAGAACAGACAAAGAAATTGAATCCATAGTATTGAAGTTATACGAATTAGCACAAAGTTATCCGTTTCCGGATGAGCAATTGGAGCAATGGAAGAATTCATATGCATTGCGTTCTGTAGAGGAAATGGAACAAACGGAGTGGATGGAAAAATATATTGCAGATGTGCAGATGATTGTTGCAGAATGTGAAAAGAAAGCATTTGCGGCATATCAGATCAGTGTAGATGGGGTTGGTTTGGAAGCATATACGCCTACGATCCAGACAGAATGGCAGCAGATCAAAGAGCTGCGGGAATGCAAGACATTGCAGGAACTTTGTGATGGGATCGGAAAGATATCATTTGGAAGATTGAGTGCGATTCGCGGCAATAAGCATGATAAGGAACTTCAGGAGCAAATAAAAGCACTTCGGGCAAGCTATAGGGATAAAGGTATTGAACAGTTACAAAAAGAAATGTTAGCGGAACCCCCGGAAGAAATGCTCGCCATGATGCAGCAAATGGATGCACCTGTCCGTGAATTGGTACAGCTGACAATCGATTTTGGAAAGGCATTTGCCGAGAAAAAGAGAGAAGACGGCATCATTGATTTTGCAGATATGGAACATTTTGCACTGCAGATCCTGGTGACGAGAGACGAGGATGGAAATAGCGTGCCGAGTGCAACGGCGAAAGAATTGCAGGAGTATTATGAAGAGATCATGACGGATGAGTATCAGGATAGCAATTATGTCCAGGAAATGATACTGACCAGCATCAGCCGTGGTCCGGAGCAAAGTCCGTACTTGTTTATGGTGGGTGATGTTAAGCAGAGCATTTACCAGTTCCGCTTAGCGAGACCGGATCTGTTTATGGAGAAATACCATGCTTATGATACGGAAGAAGGCGGAAATCGTCGGATCGATCTGCGTCAGAACTTTCGAAGCCGTGCATCAGTATTGGAATCGGCCAATTATATTTTTGAGCGGATCATGCGTCAAGACTTTGGCGGCATCGCCTATGATGATGCGGCAAAATTGGTTCCGGGGGCAGTATTTGATCCATGCGAAGAGCGGACAGCGGATCAGACAGAAATTATTTTGCTTAATATGGATGCTCAGGAGGATAATGATTTTGGAAAGCGCGAATTGGAAGCGATGGCAATCGGACAGAAGATCCGCGACATGGTGCAGGGAGATCATCCGATGTATGTATCCGATAAAGGCGGGTATCGTCCGATAGAATACCGGGATATCGTCATATTGCTGCGCAGTATGAAAGGATGGACGGAAGAATTTCAAGAGACGTTGGCGGATATGGGTATTCCGGCGATGGCACCCAAAAAGACCGGATATTTTGCAACATTGGAAGTGCAGACAATGCTAAATTTGCTGCGGGTTATTGACAATCCGAGACAAGATATTCCGCTTGTGGCGGTGCTGCGATCACCGATCTATGGGCTGCAGGATGAGGAACTTGCCAAGATAGCAGCGGAGCGAAGTGGCTTGCAATACTTGGATAATATATGGGCGTATTGTGACCGACATGAGGACGTATTGTCAGAAAAACTGTCCGATTTGTTGGACACATTGCAGGAGTATCGGCGTAAAGCGGAAACAGTTTCTGTGTATGAACTGCTTCGTGAAATTTATGAAGAGACAGGGTATTACGCTTTGATGTCGGCAATGCCGGGGGGCGAGCAAAGAAGTGCAAATCTCGATATTTTGCTGCAGCAGGCAATTGAATTTGCTGAAAATGGACATCGTGGAATATTTGGATTTTGCCGGTACATTGAAATGCTCAAAAAATCAGATATTGATTTTGGTGAAGCAACCGTCGGAACGGCGGCGAATGCAGTCCAGTTAGTTAGTATTCATAAGAGCAAGGGGCTTGAGTTTCCGGTAGTGTTTGTTGCCGGTATGGGCAAACAATTTAATAAGCAGGATATGCGTAAGAAATTATTGCTGGACGTTGATTACGGAGTGGGTGCTAATTACGTGGATCTGGAGGAACGTCTGTACAAGCCTACAGTTATGAAACGTTTTATTGCAAGACAGATGTTAGAAAATTCTTTGAGTGAGGAAGTGCGCATTTTGTATGTTGCGCTGACAAGAGCCAAAGAGAAATTGATCCTTACAGGTACCGTGAAGGGGATTGAAAATAAATTGCAGAGCTGGGATCTTACGGGGGCATCGCTGCAGCATTCCGCATTGTTAGGTGCCGCGACGTATTTAGACTGGATCATGCCGGCACTGGCAGATAGACCGATCTTCGGACAGTGTATAAGTCAAGTGACAGATGGGAAAGGACAGGATCCATCGGATTTGCAGGAGAATGAAATGACGCAGGAAACGGAAGATCCGTCGGTGAAGGACCGCGTCTTATATGACAGCACAGATCAGGATCCGTTATTTCGACTGGAAGTGATCTGCGCAGGTGCGCAGATTGCCGGAGAGATGGAACAGTTAGAGCATATATTACTGCGTAGAGAAGCGTTGAAACATCAGGATATCACGAAAGAGTATGATGCAGAGCTTGCGGAACAGTTGCGTTGTCAGAGAGAATATCAATATCCATATGCAAATGAGCAGAAATTACCGGTTAAAATTTCTGTGACCGAGTTAAAACGAAGAGCGATGGAGCAGCAGAAAATGGCGGTGCGTGCGGAAGTGCCAGAGGATGAAGTTACAGAAACGGTGCCGGGTACTGCAGATCGGCAGACTGGCATAGAAGATGAGGCAGTCTACGATATTCCACAGCCAAAATTCCGACAGACGGAAGAATCTATCGGCGCTGCTGAGCGGGGTACATTATATCATTTCGTGATGGAACATTTGCCGTATGAACAAATGGGAGATCACTTTACGGCAGAGATGATGCTTGCGCAGATGCAAAAAGCAGGTTTGCTGAGGGAAGAAGAAAGAAACTGTTTAAAACCGCAAAAGTTTGATCGTTTCATGCAGTCGGTACTTGGAAAACGAATGCAGCAGGCGGCAAAACGAGGGGCATTACGCCGTGAACAGCAGTTTATGTTAGAAATACCGGTTATGGAATTGTACCCGGAGTTGGAAAGTGAAGAGACCGTTCTCGTGCAGGGAATCATTGATGCTTGTTTTGAAGAAGATGGCGAATGGGTGTTGGTGGATTATAAGACGGATTATGTCCGCTATGGTATGGAACAAACATTGGTGGACAGATACCGGGTTCAGTTAGAACAATACGCACGTGCCTTGGAGCAGCTCACAGGAATGAAAGTACGGGAACAGATCATTTATTCATTTGCACTCGATAAACATATTCCTGTCCCTGTTTGCGGACAAAAGAAATAGCGCCGACATGACGAAGTACATTTACGGCAGTGCGTGCATAACGTATCGCTAAATGGGATTCTTTGGCGTAATCTTTTGCGGTGAATTCTGCAGGGAGCGTGTCTGGGATCATGCATTGGTAATCGCCGGTACTGCCGATATAAATTTCATCGACAAGTGCTGTAGGAATACGGTCGTAGCGAGTCGATCCACGTTTGCGGTCCGTACTCCACCCGTTTAACAGTCGATACTCTTCGGCATCGATCAGGGGCAGACACAGGTGTAAATTAGGATGATTTAGAAACATTTTAATTTTGTATAATTCATAAAAAGCGTCGTAACGGCTTCCGGTCTTGGGAGACTTACGGCGTTTTGTTATTTCGCCGGTCTGCTCATCGATCCAGCAGATCCATTTGGTATGTATAATAGGATGAACGATTGTGACCGGATAATGGGATAGGAAGCAGTCCAGTTTACGGCGCATAGCATTTAGGCTGCGCGTTTGTATTTCAATAATTTCGTTGTCGCGCAAAATATCGGCAACATAATTTTCTATCGGAATTTCCTGATGAGAAGGATCCGGTTCATAGAAATTTTTTAATACAGCATGCACGGTCTTTTCGGATAAGGTACCGATGCCCTTTTGCAGGCATTGCTGCCGCATTACTTTATCGCAGGCTGCCTGAAATAACTGTTTGTCACACTCTGCTACACTCATTATAAATGCTCCCATTCTGTTCATAAATTCTGTAATCAGTATAAAGACTGTGCGAAAAAATGTCCAGCCGCGCCCAATAAAAAACCATACCAAGTATTGATTCCAAATATCGCTTTGCATAGAAGAAAGAAAATGGTAAATACTAACTTGACATAGAAAAGATGATAGCGATGAATGATCAATATGGAGGATAGCGATGCAGGGAAAGATCTTTGAAGGGGATTACAAGACGCGGTGCAAAAATATAGATTCGCTGCTGTGCGTTGGCGATACGTTTGATATGTTAAAAAGAGAGATCCGGTTAGGGAATCGCCATGCGGTATTTTACATGATCGATGGATTTTTGAAGGGGGAAGTGCTGGAAAAGATCATGGAATTTTTTTTGTCACTTGCACCGGAAGATGTTCCGGAAACCTATGAAGATTTTTTGAAAAAATGTACGCCGTATGGAGATATTGTGACGGTGACAACAGAACAGGATTTTTTGCATTATGTGCTGTCGGGTCTGACAGGCTTTGTCGTAGAAGGGTATGATGAAATACTGGTGATCGACCTAAGGGACTATCCGAGCCGAAGTGTGGAAGAGCCGGATAAGGATAAGGTGCTGCGAGGATCCAGAGATGGCTTTGTGGAGGCGATCATGCCAAATATTGCACTGATCCGGCGCCGTATTCGTGATGTGGATCTTAAGTTTGAAATTTACAGTATAGGAAGCAGTTCACGCACAGATATTTCCGTAGTATATATGAAAGACCGTGTGAATCAGAAAGCGTTATCTATTATACAAAAGCGGTTAAAAAAGATTTCTGTGGATTCCTTAACGATGAATCAGGAAAGTTTGGCAGAAGTGCTTATGCCACGCAATTGGTGGAATCCATACCCGAAGTTCAAATATACAGAGCGGCCGGATACGGCAGCAGCATGCATATTGGAAGGAAGTATTACGGTTCTGGTAGATAACTCGCCTTCTGCCATGATCATACCGACTTCTCTGTTTGATATAATAGAAGATCCAAATGATTACTATTTCCCGCCGGTCACAGGAACGTATTTGCGAATGACACGTATACTGACAAGTATAATGGCATTATTTGTCACTCCTGTGTATCTGTTATTGCTTCGCTATCCGGATTATGTCCCGGACTGGCTCGGTTTTGTTATGATCCAAGGTGAAATGAACGTCCCGCCGCTATTGCAATTGCTATTGTTAGAGCTGGCAATTGACGGACTAAGAATGGCAGCCGTCAACACGCCGAGTATGCTGACAACACCGCTCAGTGTTGTGGCAGGTATTGTGTTTGGAGATTATACCGTAAATTCGGGATGGTTTAACAGTGAGATCATGTTATATATGGCGTTTGTGGCAGTTGCCAATTATACGCAAAATAATATGGAATTGGGATATGCGATAAAGTTTCAGCGTATCATACTGTTGGTGTTGACCGGCGTGTTTGGAATATGGGGGTTTATTACGGGAATATTGTTAATGATCGTCGCTTTTTTTACCAATCGCACGATGGCGGGAAGAGGCTATTTGTATCCGCTGATCCCATGGGATGGACATCAGTTATTTAAGCGGGTTTTTCGTATTAGTCTGACACGCAATGAAAAGGTTTCCGCACAGGGACGCAATCGTTAATAAACATGCAGTGCGTCAGCTCATTTAATAATAATGTTTTCTGTATTTTGCTTGATTTTTTGGTGGATTGGATATACAATAGTTACGCCTAAAAGAGAGAGTAGGCCGTCAATAAAACAAAGGAGGCGTAATACAATGAAAAAGTTGCAAAGGGCGTTGTCGGTGTTTACAATGATGCTAACAGCGTGTTTAACACTGCCGTCCATGGCACAAGCAGCAGAAACGACAAAAAGTATAGGGGATAATTTATCGCTATTGTATTGTATTCCGTTCGCCGGAATCTTATTATGTATCGCGATCTGTCCACTTGTAGCTGGAGAATGGTGGGAAAAGAGAAAACCGATCGTTGTGGCTTTTTGGTCACTTGCATTCCTTATTCCATTTGCGATCGCGGTAGGTATGGGAACTGCTTGGGAAGAGCTTTTGGAAGCCATTATTGGTGACTATTTGACGTTTATTGTCCTATTATTTGGACTGTTCTGCGTGGCAGGAAATATATCGTTAGAGGGTGATCTGGTTGGCAAGCCGAAGTTAAATGTTTTGCTTTTGATGATCAGTACATTATTGTCAAGCTGGATCGGTACGACCGGAGCAAGTATGTTGATGATCCGTCCGATGATCCGTGCGAACAAATGGCGTAGACGTAAAGTACAGGTTATGGTATTTTTCATTTTCTTAGTATCTAATATCGGAGGATGTTTGACACCGGTTGGCGATCCACCACTTCTGATGGGATTTATGAATGGTGTGGATTTCTTCTGGAGCTTGAATTTGCTGCCGGTAATGATCCTGAATGTAGTTTTGCTGCTTGCATTGTTTTATGTGATTGACAGCAGAGCATATAAGAAAGATCTTGCAGAAGGTGCAAAACAGCCGGAAGTTGGTGGTGAGCACAAGAAACTCCGCTTAAACGGTGCACATAATATTATCTTTTTGGTAATGATCATCGTGGCAGTTATATTAAGTGGTGTTCTTCCTAAGACGGTGCCATTCTTTAAGGGATCGATTCATTTTTATGGAGAAGTAGAATTAGGATTTGCATCGATCTTGGAGATGGTTATGATCTTGGTAGCAGCGTTTTTGTCATACAAGACTACGACAAAAGAAGTGCGCGAGGCAAATCATTTTACATGGGATGCGATCCAAGAGGTTGCAACTTTGTTTATCGGAATATTTGTAACAATGATTCCGGCATTGCTTATTTTGAAAGCGAGAGGTGCTTCGCTGGGTGTAAATGAGCCATGGCAGTACTTCTGGATGACCGGACTCTTATCCAGCTTTTTGGACAACACGCCAACCTATTTGGTGTTCTTTACAACGGCAGCGTCGTCGGGACTTGCCGGAGCAAGCATGATCTCAACGGCAATCGGACAGATACCGAAGATATTCCTGATGGCGATTTCCTGTGGTGCAGTATTCATGGGCGCCAATACGTATATTGGTAATGCGCCAAACTTTATGGTGCGCTCGATTGCTGAGGAAAATGATATTAAAATGCCTTCTTTCTTTGGATATATGGGATGGTCGATCAGTTGTCTGATCCCGGTATTTATTATCGATATGCTTGTTTTCTTCATCTTTTAATTGTAGAGTATTTGAGCAAAAAGGCCGGCACACTACTTTTTCGGTGTGCCGGCTTCTCTTTTGCGATATTGATTTGGGGTACACCCATATTTTCTAAGAAAGCTTTTCGAAAAATAACTTAAATGATTAAATCCGCATGCAAGAGCAATCTCAGTAATGCTATAGGAAGTATTGCAGAGCAGATTACAGCTAATCTCCATACGGTAATCGTTGAGAAAAGAGACCGGTGATTGCTGCAAGTATGCCTGAAATATTTTACAGCATTTGCTTCGGCTGATATTGCCGGCGCTTGCAATATCATCTAATCCGATATCCTCTGCATAGTGCTCGTGAATATAAGTTACCATTTGCTTTTGCAGTGAAATATCCGGATTTTTTTGCAAATCGGCCGTCTGCAGTTCTTGCGTGCTATGCTGGTAAATACAGTGCCACAGACAGTGAAAAAGTCCATTTAACAGGCAGAGAACGCTATCTTCATGCTGCATGCGGGCAGCAAAAATCTGATCCACCAATGAAACAATCTGTTGATAATCCGCATCGCTCCAATGAAACAACCAGTATGAGATACTAGAGGAATGGATGATGGGGTAAACGCTTTCCTGGTAAATGTGCAGATTCGATTTAAAAATATTGGGATGAAACAATTCTACGCAAAATTTACAGTCTTCTTCTCCGTTAGCGTAGCCGTAATGCAGCTGACCGGAGTTGACAATAATGATGTCGCCGGCACGAAGCAATATCTGCTCGCCGTTTATTTCATAGTTCATAGATCCCTCGTATATATGGATACATTCAATGTCGGGATGCCAGTGACAAAGAGCTTTATGACCTGTAAATTGGGACAAAAGCCGTTCCTGTATGGCATAAGGAAGCTTATTGGAGTCATAGTGAATGATCTCAGAAGCGTCCTGCATAATTTCTATATCTATCATAAGTATCTCCTTGCCTATTAATTATCGCGTGTTTTCTGCGTTTGTTAAGGGTTATTATAGCAAACAAACACGATAATTACAACTTTTGTTATTTTTGTGTCAAAAAAACGGCAGAAAAATACAAAAGTTATAAAAAATCAGCTGAAAATGCTAGAGACAAAAAGAAATGTATACTATAATTATCATACAAACTATTTATAAGGAGGAGGAATTGTATCATGAAAAAGAGAGTAATGCGTTCCGTATGTGCATTTACACTTCTTTTCGCACTGCTTATGACATCGAATGGGGTTTCGAATGTTGCATCTGCAGCGGCTAAGAAGAGAGCAAAGGCACCAAAGCTTTCCGTTAAGACAGTGAAGTTAACTGCAGGAAAGAAGAAGACAGTGAAACTGAAAAACAAACCGAAGAAGGCAACAGTGAAGTGGAGCAGCAAAAACAAAAAAATTGCAACAGTTAGTAAGAAAGGTAAGATTACCGCTAAGAAGGCAGGTAAAACAAAGGTGATCTGCAAAGTTACCTACAAAAAAGGTAAGAAGAAAGTTACAAAGAAACTTTCTGTTACGGTAAAGGTTACAGCGAAGAAGAAAACTACGAAAAAACCAACCGTAACCGTTACAGCAAAACCAACAGCAACTCCTTACAATAAGGAAGCTGATATGAAGAAGAGCAATGTTACAACCGAACATAAGTCCAAGAATGGTATCGATTCTACCGATAATGGATTAATGCGTAAGAACATTTCCAACTTGGATCTGATGAAACTTATGGGCTATGGCTGGAACTTGGGAAATCAGATGGAGCAGTCCAATTACTCAGGCAAGATGACAACAATCGAGCAGTGTGAGACAAGTGCCGGTAATCCGGAAGCAACACAGAAGACATTTGATGGCTTGAAGAGCTATGGTGTAAATACTGTTCGTATTCCGGTTGCTTGGTCGAATTTTATGTCTCAGGATGGAAAGTATACGATCAATGAAGAATTGTTTGATCGTGTTGAGACAATCGTAAATTATGCATTGAACGATGAAATGTATGTCATCATCAACATCCACTGGGATGGTGGATGGTGGGGAATGTTTGGCGCAGAGGAGTATGATGCCAAAGAAACACCAATTCGTGACGAGGCTTGGAAAAAATATATTTCTATTTGGACACAGATCTCTGAGCGGTTCAAAGAGTACTCTGATCATTTGATCTTTGAGGGTGCTAACGAAGAAATCAGTGGTCGTTTGAACGATAACTACAAAGATCCGAATACAGCACAGCAGAATCAAACCGGTAAGCTTGGTAAGAAAGACCCTGAGACCGAAAAGATAGATGCTACTGAGATTTATGAGATGGCAAATGCCATTAACCAGAAGTTCGTTGATATTGTACGTGCTTCCGGTGGTAACAATGCTTATAGACATTTGTTGATCCCTGGAACCGGTAACGAGTCATGTGTTATCGAGGGAAATGAGAGTGAGACTTACGTTCAGAACGGAACTATTGATGATCGATGGAAACTTCCAAATGACCCTGCTGAGAAAGCAACGGGCGTAAAGAAGATGAGTGTTTCTGTTCATTATTATGATCCGGTTGATTACGGTTTGTCTGCAACATCGACGGCTTCTTATGGATATCGTGATAAGTGGGGCGTTGATTACACAGATGCAAACGGTAAGACATATAAAGGTCAGGATGATTATGACTTTATGGATAACATGCTTGGTAAGTTGAAGAAATTCACAGACCAGGGTTACGGTATTATTTTAGGAGAGTGTGGCGTTGTTAAGGGATATAAAGATAATATTCCAGACTTCATGACCTATCTCTTTACACAGTCTAAGAAATTAGGCATGACACCGGTATGGTGGGATGAGGGGCACTATTATAATCGTGGTGATGGTTATTTTGCTTATGATGATGTAGGACAGGTATATGCAAAACTGACAGGATCTAAACCAAATATACCTGCGAGCGCTGAGCTTGTTTATACCGGTATTAAGACAGTGCCTGCAGAAAAGAACGAGAATCCGAAAGTTGTTGCTACATGGAATGGTGAATTCCTTCGTCATACGAACGGTGACACCGCTGAAATTTTGAAAAAGGAAAGACCAGACAGCTTCGATGCCAACAACAATGGTATTGGTGTTACTAAGTCTTTGATTGATGGATCCGGTAATGTAACGGATGGAGATGTTGCCAAGTCTAACTATGACAAAATATTTGGAAAATGGTGGGAGAAAACGGAATTCTGGACGCCAGATACACACTATGGCTGGACGAATAGCACGACCGGTGTTAATGGAGAAGCACCAGATAATCTGATTGCTGAAATCGACAGAGAGTACTGGAATGTTCATCTTAATTATGACTGGTCGAAGCTGGAAAAACCTTGTATTCGCGTGACAGCCGCGGATGATCCGATAAGTCAGAGCCTTGATCTTCAGATTGGTTATCTTTCTAGCTGGACAGAGGATGATCTGAATGAAGAGGTTCAGGGAAAATTGAAACTGGAGGAGTATATTGAAAAACAGACTTCCAAAGATCCGAACTTCACAATGACAGAGCAGGAGAAGCAGGATAAGATTGCAACAGAAGGTGCAAAACAGGTTAAGAAGAACAAGAAGAAGGGTGCAGTTGTTGGTAAGACAACAGGTGAGATCCGTTTCGATGTTGACTACGATCAGGGTGTTGGTTTGTTCTGGAAAGGCAAATCCATCACAATTGATAAGTCCAAATTGACCGGTGGTTATCCATGGCTCTGGGTTACTACAAATACGTATACCGGCGCATCTATCGTTAAGATTGAGATTTGCGATGCAGCATACAATGCTGACGGTACCAAATTTGTAGAATCCGATAATCAGTAAGTAACGAATCCGCATATTCGTTCCTTATAAATAAAAGATAAAAGAGAATGACTCGGCATTGCCTTCGCCGGGTCATTTTCTTTTTGTTTAATTCAAACTTCGCACATCAAAAATTGTCATGCTGTCACGTATTGCTTATTATGTCAGAATACTAAGTATTTTGCAGCCACAACATAGCGATTTCTGCCGGCAGAGAACTATAGTAATTGCCTTGCCGCATTTACGTTTTTGATGATTTCTAGATTTTGTTGTCTCTGATGATTGATTTACATGCCCTTCGGAAACTCGAAGTCCCGGAAGCAAGGTATTCATCATTTTTGAAAGGGACTTTGCGCTCGTCGTTACTTATGTCTCGTATTTCAGAGACATTAAGTAACGTGACGTAGCGCATCGTAGCGAAAGCGTCCCGTCCAAAAATAGATGATACCTTGCTAAACCGGGACATCTCAGACATTCCTTCGGGCATGTATTCATCAGAGACTTAACAAAATAAGAAATCAACCAAAAACTCGCGTTCTGCGGCAATTATCTTAGTTCACTGCCGGCAGAACAAGTCAGCTTGTTGGCTGCAAAATAGCTATTATTTTTCTGACATAATAAGCAATACGTGATCTGGCAGTAGCTTTTGATGTGCGAAGACAATATGTAATGACCTCCACTTTGTAACTTCGTGGATTTACCTGTATACTAATGATTGTCAAAAGCAAATAGTAACAGGGATTACCGCATACAAAGGGAGGTCATC
>NZ_QUFB01000022.1 GCF_003478335.1 Clostridium sp. AM49-4BH | reverse complement strand
CGCTAAATCTTAAATAACTGTATATGAGGAAAATATGATATGATTATATTCAAATATGAAATTACAGGATCAGAGGTATACACAGTATGTACAGAGACACTATATTTCAATATGTAAAAAAACAATATGGAACAATTCCAGAATATCTGTGGAATGATTTACCAGATAGTGCAATACTTCGTAATGACAATGGAAAATGGTACGCAGTATTTATGAATTTGGAAGGCTTTAAAATCGGATTGGATACAAAAGATAGGGTTGATATTATGGTTGTAAAATGTAAGCCGGATATGATAAGTGTTATGACACACATGAAAGGCTTTCTGCCGGGATATCACATGGATAAAAGCAATTGGATGACAATTCTTCTGGATGGGACAGTCCAGGAGGCGAAGATATTAGATTTTCTTGATATGAGTTATGATTTGACGGATGGGCGAATCGAGGAAAGTATTGAATGATATTTAAAAACGATAAAATCCTCTTGTGAAGAAAGTTGCATAAAAGCTAAGTATATTTTCAATAAAGTTGTGAAGTTTATTTTTCATGAAAGTCTATCTCCTTTCGTTTTCCTATGGCTATTACCATAATGTTCTGCAAGATCTGTTTGTGGGACAACTGCATATTACATAGGGTAAAATCTGTGTGTGAAAAAGTTTGCATAAAAGCTAAGTAAGTTTTCAATAAAGTTGTGGAATTTGTTTCTCATGGAAGTTCATCTCCTTTCTGTTTACGCTGTCATTATATAACACGAAGGGGTATATTACTTGCCAAAATAAAAAAATAAATAGACAAAAATTGCAACGGGCAGAGAGTGTGTAAATATTCTCTGTCCGTTGCAGTTTATTATATATTTTTGCGGTATTCTGAGGGAGATATGCCTTTTATCTTTTTGAACATGCGGCTGAAATATAAAGCATTATCATAGCCAACAATTTGTGCAATTTCGTTTATGTTATATTCCGTATTCAAGAGCAGGGCTTCTGCATTGCAAATGCGTTTTTGCAAAATGAACTGCATTGGTGTAGAGCCAACATAAAGTTTGAAATTGCGTATAAACCAGCTTGTGCTTACATGATTTTTTTCAGCGTATTCTTCAATGCTGATTGATTCACTGTAATGTTCATTGAAATAGGCAATAGCCATGTCAATAGTTTCTGCAGCACGGGATTATCTATCCTTATGCTGTTATTAAAGTATCGTTGCAGTTTTATAAAAATCTGTCTTAAATACATTTCAAGCATTTCCTGATAACTATCCTTACACATCTGTAATTCATTTATCATTGCACGAAAAAGATTCTGATAGGAGGGACCAGATCCACAGTAAAATACCTTTTTGTCATCGGTCAATCCATAAGAGCGTAATATATTTGTTACATCGCTGCCTGTAAAATGAACCCAGTAGACTTCTGTCTGATCTTCGGCATAATATTCATATTTTTGAGGCTCCTTTGGACGATATAAAACCATATGTCCGGCATGAACAATAGTTTCTTCTTCACTATTACGACCAAAATGAAAATGGGCTTTTCCGGCAGCAATATAAATCAACTGAAAATCAAGTCTGCCACGAGGTCTCCAGGTAGGCAGTTTAGGACGTGTGTATAGCTTATATGTTCCACACATAGTTACAACAAGCGGCTTGGATTTATCTTTTCTATCAATCGTTGAGTGATTGAGATATGCATTATTTGTGTACATGTGTGCCTCCTTGTATTGAAATATAAAAAAGTGTATGTCAAAAATGGCTAAAAATCTGTCCAATATAATCCTTATGTTCATTAATTTTATCATTTTGTGCATATTTTGTCCAATTTATGATATGTCATTTTTGGCTTTCCGTGTAAACCAGTTGGACGCACACAGCGACCATTGTTACTATATGGATTATGCAGATATGGAAAAATCAGAAAATCCTTTGATGCAGTCATTAAATGGACAATGGGAGTTTGCTTTTAGCAAAAATGTAATGGACAGACCGGAAAATTTCTATGAGGAAAATTTTGATGCATCTTTATTTGATAAGATTATGGTTCCGGGGCATATCGAACTGGCAGGCTATGACAAAATACGCTATATCAATACGATGTATCCGTGGGAGGGAAAAGAATATCATAGGGGTGCGTATAGTATGGAGAGTACCGGGGACGAGGCAGGAATGTTTTCCGAGGCAGAGTATAATCCTGTCGGATCTTATATCAAACGATTTGATTTGAGTGAGCAAATGCGTGAAAAGAAAATCCGTATCTGTTTTGAAGGTGTGGAAGAAGCGATGTATCTGTGGCTGAATGGTCAGTTTGTAGGATATGCGGAGGATAGTTTTACACCGTCAGAATTTGATCTGACACCATTTATCAGAGAAAAAGGAAATGTGCTGGCAGTTCAGGTTCACAAAATGAGTACAGCAGCATTTTTGGAGGATCAGGACTTTTTCCGATTTTTTGGAATTTTTAGAAATGTAACTTTAAAAGCAGTGCCAGAGGTGCATTTGGAAGATGTATGGTTTCAACCAACACTAAACAAGGATAATGTAAGCGGCAGGGTATCGGTAAAGATGAAAGTATCTGCTCCAGAAGGAAAGAAAGTATCTGCCCATTTGGTTTTAAAAGACAGAGAGAATAATCAGGTGGCAGAGGACAATATCACCTTAGAGGAAAAAGCTGGAAGTCTTGTAGGAGTGATTGATACTGAGGTTGGAAGTGTTAAGGCATGGGATAATCACTGCCCATATCTGTATCACGCATATGTAGAGCTTAGAGGCGAAGCTGGAGAAATATTAGAGATAATTCCATATGACATAGGTTTCAGAAGGCTGGAAATGATTGACAAGGTAATCTATTTAAATGGTAAACGTCTTGTCATTACCGGAGTAAACCGTCATGAGTGGAGTGCAAAGACAGGAAGAAGCATCAGTATGGATGAAATGACAGCAGACATTGATTGTATGATTAGAAATAATATCAATGCAGTACGCACCTGTCATTATCCGGATCAGATACCGTGGTATTACCTGTGTGATAAAGCTGGTATTTATGTAATGGCAGAAACGAATATGGAAAGTCATGGAACATTCCAGAAACTAGGTGCGATTGAACCATCGTGCAGCGTACCTTGTTCTATTCCGCAATGGCGGGAGGCTGTTGTTGACAGGGCTAGGAGTAATTTTGAAACTTTTAAAAACCATACAGCAATTCTTTTCTGGTCTTTAGGAAATGAATCTTATGCGGGTGATGACATAGAAGCAATGAATACTTACTTCAAGGAAAAGCAGGATGGCAGATTTGTTCATTATGAAAGCTCTTTCTATGACCGTAATTATGAGGAAACCATATCAGATGTAGAGAGCAGAATGTATGCAAAGCCTTATGAAGTGGAGGAATATTTAAATAACAATCCAAAGAAACCTTATCTTTTGTGTGAGTATATGCATGATATGGGTAATTCGATGGGAGGACTTGGTACTTATATGAAGTTAATAGATAAGTATGAGATGTACCACGGTGGATTTATCTGGGATTTCATTGATCAGGCACTTCTCGTGAAAGATGAAGTGACAGGAAAAGAAGTTTTGCGTTATGGCGGAGACTTTGATGATAAGCCTTCTGATTATGAGTTTTCAGGAAATGGAATCGTATTTGCAGACCGTAAGGAAAAACCAGCTATGCAGGAAGTGAGGTATTACTATGGCTTATACAGATAAGAATAAATTGAGAGTTGTGTATGGAGATTATACACTTGGCGTACATGGAGAAGGGTTTGACTATATATTCTCTTATTCACAGGGTGGTTTGGAGTCTATAGTAAAAAACGGTTATGAATGGCTGTATCGTTGTCCAAAGCCTACTTTTTGGAGAGCATTAACAGATAATGACAGAGGCAGCAGGTTTCACATTAAAAGTGGAAGCTGGCTCGCATCGGATATGTTCATTGACTGTAAAAAACTGAAGTTATTATGGATGGTGAATTGCAAAAGCAGTATGCTCCGGACAATAACAGCTATGGCGGTGATGTGGCTGCCGGGGAAATAATTGTGAAATATACCTATGAGACTGTCAGCAATCCAGTAACAACAGTCATTGTATCTTATACCATTGATGTAACTGGAAATATCAAGGTGGATGTAGATTACACAGGAGTAAAGGGACTGCCGGAACTTCCGGTATTCGGAATGAGGTTTATTATGCCGACACTTGCAGATAAATATATGTACAAGGGATTATCGGGGGAAACCTATCCGGACAGAAAGGCAGGGGCAGAAAAAGGAATTTATGAGGTATCAGATTTGAGCCTGACACCATATCTGGTTCCACAGGAATGTGGTATGAGAATGGATACAGAGTGGTTGGAGATTACAAGACATGCAAGTCTTGATAATAGCAGAACGGATAGTTCACTACAGACATTAAGAATAGAAGAAAACGACAAGGCATTTGCTTTTTCGTGCCTGCCTTATACAGCATCAGAGATTGAAAACGCAACACACCATGAGGAACTGCCACCAGCAAGAAGAACAGTCCTTTGTGTCTATGGTGCAGTAAGAGGAGTCGGTGGAATTGATAGCTGGGGAAGTGATGTGGAAGATGATTATCGGATTAGTGCAGAAAAAGACATTCACTATTCCTTCATTATCCGCTAAGTTTGTTTGAGGAGTTGCTTGCGAGTGTTATTGGTATATGAGAACAGAACAGATGGAATAGTGGTAGAGTGGAAGAAAACAGTGCATTTTCCACCACATTTACATGAGGCAATAGAGGTAGTGTATGTAACGGATGGGGATATTGAACTTGGAGTTGGACAAGAATTGTATCACATGGATGAGGGTGATTTTGCAATCGTGTTTCCAAACGTAATACATCATTATCAAGTATTTGGGAAAAAAGAAAACAAGGTAATATACCTGTATCTTGATCCGACACTGTTTCCTTCCTATTATAAAGAGTTGCAGATATACAGCCCGAAGAACCCGGTTGTAAAAAAAGAGCAAGTGCATCCTGATGTAGTAAATGCCATAAAATATCTGGCAGGAATAACAGAGGGGAATCCCATGCTGATACAGGCTTATGTACAGATGATTCTTGCCCATGTTTTCGCAGAAATGCCAATGGTTGATAAAAGCACAGTAGGGAGTGATGACCTGATTTATAATGCGGTAGAATATGTAGCTAAAAATTTTAGAGAGAAAATCAGTCTTGAAAAAATGGCATACGATTTGTGTGTAAGCAAATATGTGTTATCAAGAATGTTTGCAAAAACCTTTCACTGTAATTTTAGTAAATATGTGAATGGAGTCCGGTTAAATTATGCAGTTGCGGCACTGGAAAACACAATGGATTCCATTACAAATATATGTCTTGATTGTGGGTTTGAAAGTCAAAGAACTTTTAACCATGTTTTTAAGGACAGATACAAGATTACACCAAGAGAGTACAGAAAAAGGATGGAACACAATAATAGAAACGGCAGCTTGGGGGTACGCAGATGATTAAATATCTTACAATGACGATTGGAAAACAAAAAAACATAGCTTTGATTGCTCATGACGGGAAAAAACAGGATATGTTGAAATGGTGTATGGATAATAAAGAAATTTTACGGCAACATAATCTGTCAGGAACCGGAACAACTGCGAGAATGATAGCAGATCATGTAGGATTAAAGATAAAAGGATATAACAGTGGTCCGTTAGGGGGAGATCAGCAGATAGGGGCAAAAATTGTAGAGGGAAATATCGACATGGTTATTTTCTTCTCCGATCCACTGGCAGCACAGCCACATGATCCGGATGTTAAGGCACTTCTTAGAATTGCACAGGTGTATGATATACCGATTGCAAATAATATTGCAACAGCGGATTTTATGATTCATTCCACGCTTATGAATGAACAGTATTCACATCAGATTGAAAATTTTAAAAATACAGTGGATGTCAGAGTAAAAGAAATGCAGTGATGGATATGATAAATAGCCAAAAACTGTCCGCTAATAGAATTTACAACAGAATATAGAGCAGATAAAGACGAATGGTATCAGATGTGCCATTCGTTTTTTTAATAAAAGCACAAATTAACCTACTTACGAGCATAAAATGATGTGCGTTGGGTTGTTTTCTGGACTATGAGAATCAAAGTCCCATTGATATGATTAACATGGAAAAGAGGTGCAAAATCTTGGATACAGGAAGAAAAGATGCCAATATACAGATAGGAAAGAGACTAAGAGAGGCAAGACTGAATATGAACCTCGAAAAGTCAGAAATTGCGGATGTATTAGGTGTTACAGTGGAACATTATCGAAAGCTTGAGGCGGGTATAACGGGAATATCTGTAGATAAAGTGTTGACACTCTATCATAAATATGGAATTGATCCTACATATCTGATAACAGGCGAGAGCAGTATGAAAGATTTTAATCTGGATTACTATGTTGCGAACAGCACAAAGGAGCAGAGAAATGAGTTTTTTGACCGTGTGCTGGCTTATTTATCTAAGTTGATTAGATAAATTGAAGTGCTTCCTACTTCCAAGCCCGAAAAGGAGGAAGTGTTATGCTTAATATTGCGGTCTGTGATGACAGCAGAACAGATGTAGAAATGCTGGAAAGTGCTTTTGATAAGTTAGCGCAGTACCAGTTTTCTTATGAAGTGTATTTTACAGCGAAGGAGTTGCTGAAGCATGTTATAGATGATGGTGAAATGTATCATCTGTATATATTTGACATTGAAATGCCGGAGATGAATGGTTTGCAGCTTGCAAAAGAAATCCGGAAAATAGATGCCAAAGCATTGTTTGTATTCCTGACTGGATATACGCAGTATGTTATGGATGTTTTTGAGGTTATTACCTTTGACTATATTTCTAAACCGATTACAGTGGAAAAGCTGGAGTCCGTCCTTTTAAAAGCCATGCAGTATCTTCATATGATAAAGCGTGACTTTGTCTTTCAGTTCCGAAAAAATCAGTTTCGTATTAGCTGCGATGATATTGTGTATTTTGAGAAGAAAGGTCGTCAGGCAGTGATACATACGATCTCAGAAAATTTCAAGGCAAATATGACAACTGAAGAAATATGGAAACAGCTTGATGATAAGGTCTTTGCCCATATTCATGTATCATATATCATCAATCTTGGGCATATCAGGGCGATTGAGGGAGATGAAGTAGTGATGGACAATGAAGAAAGACTTCTGATTGCCCGTTCCCATAAGCAGAATTTAAAAGAAAAACATATGGAGTTTGTAAGGAGGATGGTTTAAGGATGGAATATGTGATACGCTTTGCCATCAGCCTGTTTGATCTGGCAGTGTTTATGTATTATTTTCATTCCAATAAGAAAATGAAACCAGTATCAAAGGTATGGATATGGGCTGGATTTACCATTGCTGCAATTATATGGACATTTGTCAGCAACATAAAAAATCCGTATCTGAATCTTGCGACTCTTTTGATTGTGCTTATACTGTTATCATTTTATTATGAATCAGGAATGTGGACGAGAATTATAAATATTGTGACATTCATGGGTATTGGAATGCTGTTTGAACCTGTAGCTTTGCTGTTACTCCATGCGATGAATTTTCATATGGGAGAAAGTTATAAATATTATTTTGTAATGGTAATATGCAGCTTTGTTCGTGGAAATGTGATGTATATTCTGTCAAAATTGATTTCAAAGAAAGGGATGCAAATTGCTGCCTTTCCGAAAGAAATTTTGGGTGTGCTGGTTATGGTATTTACCTTTACGGTGTTGAACTGTTGCTTTATTATTCTTTTGTCATTGGAGGCGGGCAGTGAAAAAAGCCTGCTTATGTGTGCCAGTATTGTAATTTCCCTTGTCCTGACGGATTATTTTATGCTGTATATGATGGAGCGTTTTATTATCTTGTGCAAAAACAGTATGAGGATGCAATGTACAGGGAAGAAATGCACTATAAAGACATCTATTATGAAGAAGCAGAAAAACAGAATAAGGAAGTGCAGAAGTTAAAGCACGATATGAAACATAAATTGCATGAACTGTATCATCTGGTGGAAAATAGTGATGGGCAGGAACTTTCAGAGAAAATCGGTGCAATGTGCAAGGAATTTGAGCAGATAGATGAAAAGCAGTATTCTGATAATCCAATCGTAGATTCTGTGCTCCGTATTAAATTTGGCAGGGCAAAGGCAAGGGGAATAAAAGTAGAAACATCTATTCGTATTCCAAAGCAGATGCAGCTTGATCACGGGGATATAGGTGTATTGTATGGAAATCTTGTGGATAATGCGGTAGAAGCCTGTAGCAAGGTGCCGGAGGGACAGCGTTTTGTAAAGATTGAAAATAAGTACCAGTCGGGGATTTTGCTTCTTGTAATAACAAACAGCAAAACAGGAAAGAAAAATAAAAGCCTGAAAACAACCAAGAAAGATAATATCCGACATGGGCATGGTGTTCAGAGTGTTCGTAAAGTGGTAGAAAAATACAATGGAACGGTCAGTTTTACAGATAAAGGGGATATATTTGAGGTTTCAGCAATGCTCTATGGAATTGAAGTGAAGGAATAAATGCAAAGCGTTACACTTAAATGTCAATCTGTTACACTTTGCCGGATTTTCCCATAAAGTATGATATAGTGCATTCATCAAATGTAAAGGAGGACATATACATATGTCAAAATTAAGAAGATTGATGAACCGACTCAGTCATGGAGCATTAACAAGCGTGGCAGCACTTGCCCTTACGGTAACTGCAACAAATATGAACCGTTGCTGCTGGTTTATTTTCGGACAGGACAAGTTACCGGATAATGCGAAAAAACTTAGAAAATTTTAAGGTGGTAACAGGGTATGATTGCTAAATTTGCAAAGAAGATAAATGAAATATTGATACAAAAGGGGATTGTGCAAAAAGAGGATGCAGAACTGTACCGATATGGGATAGAAAATGGCATTGTTGTTGCAGGAAACCTTTTGGCTTCTGGAATATTTGGCATTGTGACGGGGAGACCGGGACTTGTTCTGGTCTTCCTGTTATTTTATGCCTCGTTGAGAAGCTATAGTGGGGGCAGCCACTGTAAGAGTAGAATCGGCTGTTTTTTGATATCAATGGCAATTTTATTTATTCCGGTTTATACATATGAGCCTGTAATGAAAAATGTTCCTAATGCCGTGATTTTATTGATCGGAGTTCTTGCAGTGGTAATTATTATTGTCCTTGCCCCAGTGGAAAGTATCAATAAACCGCTTGATGAGGAAGAAAGAAGGTATTATGCAAGGGTAACACATTGCATAACGGCATTACAGGTATGTGTTCTTATCATTTTGTTTTGTCTGGATCTGCAAGATTATTTTTATGCCGGGTATGTAAGTATAGTCCTGGTAGCAGTATTTATGGTTATGGGAAAGATTGCAGTGAAACGATATGTGCAATAGCAAAATGTATTAAAAATAGGTATTGATATATAATTTTGTAGACGAACATGCAATATTACAAATATAGAGTAGTGGTTAAAATTTTGGATAAAGATGCCGAAATATAATAAAAAATAGGAAAATATACAAAAAATAATCCAACCAAATGAAAGAAGTATGTCAAATTTGTGTGTGGAAGGGGATGAGCATATGTTCAGAATTGCTATATGTGATGATGAAAGACAATTTAGAAAACGCATTCATGATATTTTAATAGAATATATGAATGAAAATGATATATTGTACGAAATTGATGAATTTGAATCAGGAAAGGATTTTATAAGTTTAGGTATCAATCTAGCAAAGTATGATATTGTTTTTCTGGATGTAAATATGGATGAACTGGATGGAATGGAAACTGCACAGAAAATAAGAAAAGTCAGCAATGATGTTTTTATAGTTTTTGTTACAGCATTTATTACATGTGCCCCTCAAGGATACAGCGTAGGAGCTATAAGATATATTTTGAAAAATAATGTAAATTTTCCGGAACTAATATTTGAGTGTATGGATGCAATCAGCATGAATATGAATTATGTAGCTCAAAAGAAGAAATTTAACTTTAATGAGGGTGCAAAGGTTGTAGCATTAGAGCGTTTGTTATACATAGAGAGCAGATTGCATAAACTGGAATTTTACATTATGGAGGACAAGTTAAAAAAATATTCAATATATGGCAAACTAGATGAGCTGGAAAAAGAGTTGCAAGGTAATGATTTTATCCGGATACATCAAAGTTATCTGGTTAATATGAAGCATATTGAGAAAGTCAGCCGGTATGAGGCGTTATTGAACAATGGTATTAAATTAGAAATTCCAAAAGCACGATATAAATTTGTTGAAGAAACATTTGTTTCGTATAAAGGAGAAATATAGATGTTGGTTAATTACATTCAAAGTATAATGCTGACGGTATTGGAAATAATATGCTGCAAAATATTTTTTGAAAGTTTTGCTGAAAAGAGATCCGAAAATAATTGGAGAAACTGTAGTATTATTTTAGGAACGGTAATATGTGGATATATAATAGCTTTGTTATTTTATGATCAGTTTGTCCTAAAGCAGATGTTAGCTATTGTTGTCATTGCGCTGTTTATGAGCTTTTATTTTAAAATCCATTTAAAAAAAGCAATAATCTTATCATTATTATTTCAAGCATTACTGCTTTCTGTAGACTATTTTACACTTTGGATAAATGTCTCTCTCTTTCATAGTGTAGCAGAAATTAATGAGTCACATTTTGTAGGTGGAAGTTTAATAACAGTTTTGGCAAAAATAATTCTTTTTCTAGTTGTTCTGCTTATCAGGAAAAAAATAGGAGGGGAGTCCTCGGATGTTTTAAGAAGTACAGATTGGCTTCGATTTATCTTTTTTCCACTTTTTACAATCTTCACAGTTATTGCATTGATCATAACATCTGGAAGCATTGAGAATCAAAAGCAGGAAAATGTATTCTTGGTTATAGCATTGTGTCTGGCAGGGATGAATATAGTTGTGTTCTATATGATAAATGATATATTAAAACGTGAAATTAAGATTCGTGAAAATGAAGTGTTTCAACTGAAAGCACGAAATCAGACAGACATGTACCGTTCTATTTCAGAAAATTTTGTTAAACAACGGAAAAAAACACATGAATATAAGAATCAGATTATGTGCATTGAGTCTTTGATAGAGATGGAAAATTATGATGAACTAAAGGATTATGTGAGAAGTATAAGCGGAAATTTGAGTACAGAGTTAGACTATATTAAAACAAATAATGTGATTATCGATGCTATATTAAATAGCAAATATAAGGAAACATTGGATAAAGGAATTGTATTTATCTTTCAAATCAATGATCTATCAGGAATTAAAATGCGTGATGAGGATATTGTTGTTATTTTATCGAATCTTTTGAATAATGCAATAGAGGCTTGTGAAAAGTGCTCAGGCAAAAAAGTTATGAAAATGAAACTGGTTAAAGAGAAAGACAACATCATTATATCTGTAAAGAATACATATGATGGTAAACTTAATATTAAAGATGGAGAAATACAGACCTCAAAGAAATATGAAATAGATGAGCATGGGGTTGGAATAAAAAATATAATTGAGGTTATAACAAAATATCAAGGCTCTTATGCTATACGAAATGAAAATAATGAGTTCTACTTCTCAGTTATATTGCCAAACTAAGATGAACCTTAAAAAAGTGATTTGTTGCAAGCAAATCACTTTTTTTGTCATTTTCTGCAAAAAAAGGTCACTTTCTGCAATAGATATTGTTTTGTAAACAGATAAAGTTATACTTAATCTGGCAGGAGGCATAACTATGATTGAAAAAATGGCGGATGATTTAATTGGTCAGATGACTGAAGCAAGGTTAATTGATAAAGACATGGAAGAAAGATATATTTATGTCTTTATCTGTTGGATTGAGAAATTTATTACGGTTGGCAGTATTATCGTAATCAGTTTGGCGTTCCATAAACTGTTTCCAACTATATTTTTTCTTGTGTTTTTCTTAGAATTAAGAAAGCGAACTGGCGGATATCATCTGGACAAGTATTATAAATGTTATTTGGCAACCATTGTTTCTTATTTAGTTATTGTAATTATCAGTGCAAGACTGTCAGAACATCCGCAATGGTTATTTGCAATATTGGTAATTGCTATAACGGGGATAGGATTGATTGGTACAGTGAATCATCCTAATATGCACATGACATCAGAGGAATTGATGGAATCGAAAAAATCCGCAAGGACTATTGTTTTACTTGAGGGGTGTATAATATTGGGATGTGTTCTGTTAGATGCGGATATGGTTTACATTAGTTATATGGCAATAGCTGTTATATTATGTGCAGCTTTGCTGTGTATAGCAAAAATTTTTAAACAGGAGGTGAGAGAGAATGAAGCAGGTTAATAAGAAAGTGTTGAAGGTTGTAGAACGTGTCATGAGAAAAGAAGCTGTATATGGGATAGATGGATTTCCACCTGCGTGTTTAGGAATATGGCATCAGCCGAAACGTCCGAACATTAAAAAAAAATAAAAGGTTATTGAAAATAATGTTCAAATTGTTGTACAAAATAAGCTTAGAAAGGCGGGAATTGATATGAAAAATAAATTTATAACAACAGTGGTTGCGACAGCATTGGCATTAACAATGACATTTTCATTGGCTAATGGAATGGATGTTAAAGCAGCAGAAATCACAGAGGATTCTTTAGTCGCAGCAGAAGATACTAATGTTGGAAATGAATCGGTGGATATCCAGCAACAGGAACCTGTAGAAATTTCAGAATTGGAAACAACCGAAAATAATGACTTATCGAAATCGTCAGAAAGTATTACAGTAGATGAAAGTATTGCAGAGGATATTTTGGCTACACAAGCTGATACTGCGGTTGTAGTCGGTACGGTTAGTGACTATTTGACAGCAAAGGGCGATGCAAAACTTTATAATATTAATTTGCCAGCAGGGGTATATTTGCAAGCACAGTTAACAACGCCTGCTAATGCAGATTTGGATTACGATTTGTATTTATTGGATGCAGAAGGCAATATTTTAACGGGCTCAGATTATTATACTTATATTAATGGCACCGCAGGTACATTGCCGGAAGCGTTAGGCTATATAACATCAGGTGATACAGCAACATATTATTTGTATGTATTAGCATCTGAGGGCGGAAGTGTAAGTGAATCATTCACATTGGATTATTCAGTAAGTACAGCGTGTGATTCTTATGAGATTGACGAGTCTGTAAGACAGGCATTAGCATTTACATATGGAGCAGGAGGGGCTTATATCGAATCAAGAAATTTAAGTTCTCCGATTGATAATGATTGGTATGTAATTACAGTGCCAAGCAGTAGAATTTATGACAAATTAAAAATTTCTGCTACTACAGCTTCAACAAATACCTGTTCTGTAGAAGTATATCAGAATGTTGCATCAGAAGGGTATCAAATGAAACGAGTAGGCAGCGGAAACACTATTTCTGTTTCGTCAGGAAAATATTATATTAGAGTTTCCAATGCAAAAACTATGGAGAATTTTGATGATTTGGACATTCAGAATTATAAATTGTCTATTACTCCTATTTTGAAGGCTACAGGTATTGTTATAACTGATCTTAAAGGTTCAGAAGGGTTAAATAAGGTTGTTAATTATCCTGGATATGGAGCACATTTCAGAACGCAGGGATCTGGAACATTAACTGTTTATGGAGTGCTGACAGCAACAGACAGTTCGACGGGTGTAACGTATGCAGTTGGGGGAGAGCAGATTAACGGATTATATTATAGTCCGGCATGGGAGGCTAATAATACCTCTGCGAATGCAATAAGGCGAGGTACAGGCACTACAGATTCAAGTGGTAAATTTGAAATTGATATTTCTTTACCACCTGGAATTGGTGTATATTCGTATTATGGTTCAACATCCACTCATTATTTTGATATATGTGGAGTTTCTGTATCGCCAAGTGATGATAGTAGCATAAGTGCTTCAGAGACTATTTTCCATTTGGCATATACTATGTATCATCCGTTTTAATGTGTAAATTGTAACTAAGAAAATATAAAAATAGGTTGTCACACGATTTGGTGTGTCAACCTATTATGCAAAATACAGGAGGGTTAAAATGAAGATAGCTACCCAACATTATCAGGACAGCGTGATCACTCCGTATGGTAATAATCACTGGAATGGAAAAGAGAAAATTGATATTTCCAAGGAAAAAGATGATGCGGTTATTCTGGAAATAAGTGCAAAAGGTAAAAGAGCAATACAGCTAAAAGAGAAAAACGAATTTGAGCAGGATATTGTTCAAGTGGATAAAAGTGCAGATGATTTACCAGCATATTCAGGAATGTATGATGTTGACAAGACGATATCGTCTTCTCTTGAAAATTGTAGCAAAGAGGAACAGGGATTTGTATATGATATTATCCGCGAAAATTTTCTTATTGGAAATGGCAGCTCTATGAGTGAGGAGGAGCGTCAGGCTAATATATCATTAGGAATGAAAAAAGCGGAATATGCTGCAAATAATTTTATATCAGAAGATAAAAAAAGTTCCTTTTTGGATGCAATGGAATCTATAGCAAAGCTGGCAAGTGCCGGAAGGATGAATGCAGATGGAAATATGGATTACGGGGTAAAAAAAGGAAATTATTTAGGACATGGTAGTAATCTTGTTTACACTACAGATGGTCTTGATATGATGAGGTCAATGGATTCAGGTGCATATGATGAATATCAAAGGATCAGTAGAGAAAGTAGTAATTCTGATAGACAGCTTAACACTTTAAAATACTTGACAAATTGGTATTCTAATGCTGTAACGAAAAATCCGCATATGGTAGAGAAATATGAAGCTAAATCGGATGAGTATATTGAAAAAAATGTAAAAAATCAAAAAGTAGATTCAACTTTTTCGGATTTGAAAACAGAAAGTAAGTCTGCTTTTATTGAAAGTTTGAAAGCATTTCAAGCACAGAATCCTAATTTCTTATCCAATATCGTTAATAAGGAATTGTCAAGAAAGTATTGGGCATATGGTATTATCGCCTAAGGGTGAGGATAAATATGAGATGAAGTATGTTCCGGAAGATTTTGACAGGTATGATCAAGGATTTTTTGGAAGAGCGAAACCAGAATATATTATTGTTAAGGGAGAGTGTTTGGAAAAATTAAAACAGCAAGGGTATGAAATGGACTGTTGGCAAAAAGGTATTCCGTTGGCGATAAATAATAAACATCCTGATAGCATAAAATTAAAGGGATTTTGACAGAATATGCAAAATATTACACGAAAATGTCAAAGGATTACAGTTTACCAAAACCCATAATAGTTTCTGATATAATGCGATAAGTCAGAAAGGATGATGGGGCTATGGGGAAAAGAGAGCACATATACGAAATTATTGCAGAGAATATCAGAAAAGAACGCAGAAGGCTTGGAATTACGCAGGCAGAGCTTGCAGAACGGGCGGATGTATCATTGGATACTATCAAAAGTGTTGAAAATGGCAGAAGGGCAATGAGTCTTGATACATATTTGAATATTGTTCATGCATTGGAGTCATCGCCTACGGTTCTGATGAGCCAGCAGCACCCAGAAAAACACATTGAGCGTTTTGCATTTATGATGAATCGGTGTGACGAAAGAGAAATAGAATTTGCATTACATATGATTGAACAAATATTAAGAGGACAGGAAGATTATCTGAGTGAATAGACGGGTAGTTATCCTGTCCTTTGTCTATGACTCTTTTGCAAATTTTTCAGCGAGATGGTATATGATTTCTTCAATGGTGGGAGTTTCATTTTCACATGGAAAGTCTGTCCAGAAGCGTTGCATTTGTGGATCAGGGCTTTTTAAAGCAATAGAAACTGCCCGCCCAATTTCCTGTTGGACTTCTTCTTTTGTGATTCCTTCTTTTTCGGCAATGATTTTCAAATATTTATCAACAGAGTATGTGTTTTTATCATTCATAGTGTTGTTGTGAATCCTTTCTGAAAAGGGTATCTGCGGGCAAATTGTCAGGTGATTGAATTGTCCCGGTTGAATACCATAAAAGTAAAACAGATAATCCGTTCTATATTACATAATAACCTTGAGAGCTGTTTTCTATGCAGATTATGGCTATTTTCTATTCTATCATATACATACAGTATGGTGCATACACGCACCATATCATTATAGGACACTCTTGCGTAGAATACAAGGAGGAGGTCTTTGTAATGATAGTATATGACAGGTTATGGATTACACTCAAGAAGAAAAATGTTAGCCAGTATGCACTAATTAAAGATTATGGAATAGATAAAGCACAGTTACAGCGATTGCGAAAGAATATGGTCGTAAAAACGGTAATCCTAAACAGATTATGTTCCATACTTGATTGTAAGATAGAGGACATCATGGAGTTTGTGCCGGATGAGGATATTAAGTAAAGAGATATTTCCAAAATGTAATGAGAGTTTGGAAATATCTCTTTTTTAATCCGCAAATATTTATATTCTTGGTATTAAGGTGTACAATATTCCACCTGAAATAGCTGGTTTAGTCACTCTTACAAAAGATTCACTTACGGTACAATGAATACAGCTTAAGCAAATATATAAGGTGCCGGAAAAGAGTGGAAGGTGTACTACGATATTGTTAATAGTGGAGAAAGAATAAAAGAGTTGCGTGCGGCAAGAAGAATGACAAGACAGCAGCTTGCCGAGCAGATTGGATTGTCAGTGGATGCTCTGCGGAAAATTGAAGCTGGTGTAAATGGAGCAAAAATAGATACGCTGATTAGTATTGCTGAATTGTTTCATATAACGTTGGATTATCTTGTGTGTGGGTGTGAAAGAAAGGCAGAAGTCGATGATCTGCTGGTTGGTCTGAAGGAGAAGGAAGTACAGTTTATCCGGAATATGGTATTAAATGCCGTTGACAATATGAAGCTTCTGACAGAATAAAAAAGTCGGATTGCATTTTTGATAATGCAGTCCGGCTTTTTTTATAAGGATTTGGAACAGGTGGGAGTGTTACTCTTAGTTCAAAAGAGTGTCGGTTACTGTAGAAGATGTGTGGTGTCAGTTATACTTTGTTCAGGTTCTGAGAAAAGAACCGTTGAATATTGAAAACAGAATAGGACACGCATATCCCACGAGCTTATATCGCCTTGTCTATGACAGGGTGGCAGAATCCCATTTCGTGCGATGACTATCCTCAGAGCTGTAGCCGATTATGAGAAACGTAACAGCAGGAGCCTTTAAGGATAAGAGCAGAGGGTTGTGCCTACCGGGTTAGCAGCCGGAGGTAATGAGATAATAAGTGCACCTGAATTTCAGCAAAACGCATTTTCAGAGAGTGGCTACTTTCGTAAGTCCAGATGGGCAGGAAACTACGAAGTGATTGTGGCTGGCAAAGGATATGTTACCCGATACGGGGATGGTTAAGAAACCGGGAAGATAGTATTTTATCTTCCCACACAAACTGATTTATGGTCACCGACAGAAAAGAAATGTTTAGGTGTGATGGTGTGGAGAGTACAGATAAGTCAGCTTATGTGAGGAGATAAAGTGCGCACAGTATCAAATCAATATTATTTATAAGGAGATTTTAAGATGGAAAGAGCAATTATATATTGTGCAAAAACAGGATTAGAGGCTACAGATCATTTTGTGCCGGAGCTGCTTGAAAAGTATTGTAAGGATAATGGCTATGAAATTGTAGCTATGCTTTCAGAGCCTGCTTCTACAGAAGGAGTTTCATTTCCGATGAAATATGCCTTTATCGGTTTAAATATGGAGGAAGATGTTAATACAATCATAACACTTTCAAAGGATATGATTGGTGCAACAGATGAGACCGTTATTGATACACTTGGAAAACTCAGCGAATATGATATCTATGTGGAGGATATTAATGGAGAACTTGAAGAGTGTTATGAGATGATGTACAAAGAGCCTGTTCAGGAAAGTGATATAAGAGGGCTGGTGCTTGATACGGTATCAAAGTTCTATCATAACATCAGGGACGGCAGATAGGAGGCAATATGCAGGATTCCAGAGAAAAAAAGCAATGTCTGATATTTGTAAGGAATAATGCAAATGATACAGCTGACCGTATCGAGGCATATGCAAAAAAGTCCGGCATGAAAGTTGTTGAGACAATTTTTAATACAGATAAAAAAGCGGTTGAACGATTAAGATATTATATTGAAAGAGATGTCATTATCTGTGTGCTGGTAAGAGATGTGGTAGACATTTCAATGGAACTTAATGAGATTAAAGCTGTAATGACACTTGCAGCGGAACATGGAATCAGTATTAATGCAGAGAGCAGGGGCTATGAACCTGCTCTCATTTCTTATGAATGATATGACAGAAGAAAATAGAAAATTAAAACTGATTATATTTCCGGGCGAAACAGTAGTGATTGATGAATATGGGAAACGGATTGTTGCCTGTCCGACAGAGGATGAGGCAGAAGAATATATCAGGGAACAGGAGGAATGACATAGATGAAACTGAACAGGGGCGACATTGTTATTGCAAATCTGGAGTCAGTAAGTAAAGGGAGCATTCAGAAGTATACAAGACCTTATATTATTATCTCAAATAACAAAGCAAATCAGTATTCACCGGTTGTCACAGCAGTAGCCATGTCCACAAAAACATGGAAAAAGAAATATCTGCCAACCCACTGTCCAATACCGGCTGCAAAGGTAAAGGTTACTGACACAGATTTTGAGGTATTTGACAGTATGGCATTATGTGAGCAGATTGTATCCATTGATGTAAATGTCCAGATTGAGAGGGTAGTTGCTTCAATTTCAGATACAGAACTACTTGATAAGATTACAGAATGTGTAAAAATCCAGATTGGGGCATATGAAAAGTACAATTAAATATTACCGGGGCATTTGCTCCGGGTTACATAGCCACCTGTATTTTATGGGTGGCATTTTTACTGAAAGGGGGGATAGATTTTATGACAGCAGAAGAATACAGAGCACTATTAGATGTGGATTTTAACAATGTAAAAATAGAAGATCTGACTGATATTAGAAAAATTAAAATAGATAAAAATCAGCCACAGAGTAAGAGGCAGGCACAGTTCTTAAAACAGGTGGGAAATCCATATATGCTGCGTCGTGGAAGTATGATGATTAAGGTAAGCTTTGCGAATAATGGACTGTCGATGGAACAGGCATTTGAAAATCTGCTTTTGAATGTCTGAAAATTTGTGGTGGAATTTCAAAGTGATATGTGCTATGATGTTTTTGGTATAAAAATTCTAAATTAGTGCATATCACCTTATTGAAAAGTTATCTTCTAACTTAAACAACAATAGGAGGATGTGCATATGAGTCAGATAAGTCAGATCAAAAAGATCTATCATGCAGCCATCTATGTTCGTTTATCGAAGGAAGATGGCGCTGTTGCTTCACATGAAAAAACTGAGAGTAACAGTATCGCAAATCAGAAATCACTGATTAGAGATTTTCTCGAAAACAAAAATGATATTGAGGTTGTGCAGGAGTATGTTGATGATGGTTTCAGCGGCTCTAATTTTGAGCGACCGGCATTCCAGATGATGCTTGAAGATATTAAGAAAGGCAAAATTGATTGCGTTGTCACTAAGGATCTGAGCAGATTCGGAAGAGAATATATAGATTCAGGTATGTATATTGAGCGATTATTCCCTGCTATGGGAGTAAGATTTATTGCAATCAATGATGGTATTGATTCCGGAGAGGCAAAGTCGCAGTCAGATGAGATTATTATTCCATTCAAAAATCTTATTAATGATGCTTACTGTCGTGATATTTCAATTAAGATACGTTCACATCTTGAAATTAAGAGAAAGCAGGGAGATGTAATCACGGCATTTGTGCCATATGGATACAAAAAGAATGATAAAGATAAGCACAAACTGGAAATTGATGTATATGCAGCAAATGTTGTGAAAGATATTTTCAGAATGAAGTTGCATGGAAAAAGTCAGGATGCAATTGCATGTGAACTTAATTCATCAGGAATACTTCCACCGGCTGAGTATAAAGCAAGCACAGGAAGCAATTATCAGACATGCTTTAAGACAAAAGAAAAGTCGGAGTGGACTTCAGTCATGGTAAGGAGAATCCTTACAAATGAGGTTTATATAGGTAATCTCGTACAGGGAAAACAGACAACACCGAATCACAAGGTCAAAAAGACCATAATCAAAGAAAAATGCGAATGGATAAGGATTGAAAAGAACCATGAGCCGGTTATCACGGACAGGGATTTTGAAGTAGTACAGAGATTGCTTGCAATGGATACAAGAACATCACCGGACAGAGAGGAAGTTTATCCGCTGTCAGGGGTAGTTACCTGTGGCGGCTGTGGGATTCCCATGGTAAGAAAAACTTCAAAAGTGGGTGGCAAAACTTATGCCTATTATCTGTGTGCAACCCATAAGGATTCAAAGCAGTGCAGTTCCCACAGAATTTCCACGGATAAGTTGGAAGAAGTGGTGCTAGAGCTTTTACAGACACACATTGATAACATGATTGACCTTAAAAGAATTCTTTCTTTTATCGGCAACGTGCCGTTTCAGCAGCTTGATATGAAAAAGCTTGAGGAAAGGCGTGAAAAGAAACAGGCAGAGGTAGACAGATGTGCAGACCTCAGAGGAATGCTTTATGAGGATATGAAGGATGGCATTATCTCAAAGGAAGATTACAAAGAGCTTCATACAGCATATGAGCAGAGGAAAAAGAGTGCCGAGATTGCCATTCACCAGATTGAATTGGAAATGGAAGATGTGCTGAATCGTAAGAGCAAAGGCTTTGTATGGCTTGATTATTTTACGGAACATAAAAATATCGAGAAGCTTACAAGGGAAGTGGTTGTATCTCTTATCCGTGAAATAAAGGTATTTGATAAAACCCACATTGAAGTAGTGTTTGACTTTGATGACTGCTACAAAGAATGTCTTAATGTTATTGCAAGTCAGGGGCATTCGGTTGAGGTGGACAGTACAGGAAAACTGAATATCAGATTAAAGGAGGCTGTGTAGTATGGCAAGAAAGAGCAGAAAAAATATGCCGGTTGCAGTTGCAGAGCCGACTGACAATCTGACGGCAAAAGCAGTTTTAAGCATGGATAAGGAGGCAAAACCATATCAGGTTGGAATCTATGCGAGACTTTCATTTGAATCAGAGGCGAATAAGGAAAGAGATACTGTAGACACACAGATAGCATATATCAGGGAATTTATTAATTCGCAGGATGATATGGTAGAGGTTGAGGTCTATGCCGATATATCGGTGACAGGAACTACTTTTGAAAGACCAGAATTTGACCGGATGATTCAGGATATAAGGGCTGGCAGGATTAATACTGTTATTACCCGTGACCTTAGCAGACTTGGGAGAAATTATGTGGAAGCAGGCAACTACATTGAGAGGGTATTTCCTTTTCTTGATGTGAGATATATTGCTATCACAGATGATTTTGATACAGCAAGACCGGGAACTGATTTATCTGTACCGCTTAAGAATATTGTGAACGAATATTATTCCAAAGACCTTTCAAAGAAAGTAGAGACCGGAAAGCATAGTATTTGGGCACAGGGCGGCTTCAGCGAGGGAACGCCACCATATGGATATTACAGGGCTACAGATGGTTCAAGAAAGCTTTTGATTGATGAAGAGGTATCTGACAATGTAGTTAGAATTTTTAATATGTTTTTGGATGGGAAGGGATATGCTGGTATTGCAAAGACTTTGCAAAACGAAGGAATTCTTTCACCTCCGAAATACAGATTCTATAAGTCAGGAAAGATTGAACTTGCTGAAAAAGCAAGAGAATGGCACTATTCGCATGTAAAAGAGATACTCCAAGGGGAATATTACATTGGAAATATTGTTCATGGAAAGCAAAGGAAGGCTCTTGATACCGGGAGAAAGAATGTTAAAACAGATGCATCAACATGGCAGCGAATAGAAAATGTTCATGAACCAATAATTGATAAGGACACTTTCTACAAAACAAGGGAGAGAATGGAGCATATCAAAAAGAAGCATTTAGAAGCATCAAAACCTAAAGCTGATGTTCCAAATAAGCCGGATAATATTCTGGTATATAAAACAAAATGCGCCTGTTGTGGAGGCAGTGTATTGATTGGCAGGCATCACACTTATTCAGAAAAGTTCTATTATAAGTGTAAGAACCGTAGAAAATTAGCTAGGCTATGTGAAAATAAGTACTCTTATGATTATTCTGAGGTTATGGATAGTGTTTTTTCTGTTATCCGTCAGCATATGAGTTTGTGTGTTGAGAAAACAAAGTTTGTTCAGAAGATGAACAGCAGAAAAGAGAATGTTCTTCAATATGATATTTATACCAAGCAGATAGCAAAACTTCAAAATGATGTAAGAAGAATTACCGCTAACAAAAGTGGTTTGTATGAAGATTATAGGGAACAGTTAATCACTGCGGAAGAACTGTGCCAGTATCAGAGAGAATATGAAAGCAGAGTAAATGAGATTGAAGCGCAGATTACTGAATTGCTTCATCGAAGAAGTCTGTATGAAAAAGAATTTCATATTGATGAAGGATGGGAAGAAACTGTCAATAAATATATGGCTAAAAGAAAACTTACAAAGGAGCTTGTGGATGCTTTTGTATCGGAAATTGTTTTTTATGATGGCAATATAGAAGTTAAGCTCTTGTATGATGATTTCCTAAAGGAGTTGCTTAAAGTGGCAGAAGAAAGAGAGGTGAGCAGCAATGGATAAGACGATAGCTCTCTATATGAGATTATCAGATGAAGATGACAACTTGGCTGCTCATGAGGAAAGTAACAGTATTTCCCATCAGCGAAAGTTAATGCTTGATCATATCCAGAAACTGCCTGAACTAAAGGACTGCAACATAATGGAATTTTCAGATGATGGATATTCCGGAGCAGACTTTAGCAGACCTAATTTTGTAAAAATGATGGATCTGGTAAAGGCTGGTAAGATTCAGGTTATTGTGACGAAGGACTACAGCAGACTCGGACGAGATTATCTTGAAGTTGGTAACTATATGGAATGTATATTTCCGGTTCTTCAGGTAAGATATATCAGCGTGAATGATAATTACGATTCTGCTAACAGCTTTGGTTCAACCGGAGGTATGAGTGTTGCACTGAAAAATCTTGTGAATGCATTGTATTGTAAGGATGCATCAAAAAAGGTAAGAGCCGCTAAGGCAGTGTTGGCTAAGCAGGGAAAGTACATTGCTGCATTTGCTCCTTTTGGATACCAGAAAAGTGAAGATGATAAGCATATGTTAGTGCCTGACCCAGTAACAGCACCTGTTGTCCAGCTGATATTTGAACTGGCTATTAAAGGCATGAAATACACCGAGATTGCAAATTATCTGAATAATAATGGATATGATAGCATATTTGAGTATTACCAAAAGATTGGAGTTAAGAGATGTTATGAAAGGGATATTGGTGAGCACATGTGGAGTGCCAGTACAGTAATGGAGATTTTATATAATGAAGTCTATATTGGTTCTGTAATCAATAACAAGACGGCTGATAATATTGATACCGGTCATCAGGTTGTGCAGAGAGATAAAGAGGACTGGATAATTGTTGAAAACTGTCATGAACCATTAGTTTCTGTGGAAGACTTCAAGCTTGCTCACAAGATGATAGCAAGACGAGAAGTGACGAAGAGAAAACCAAATGGAAAGTGGCGTAAATCGTATATTCGCTGTGGAATATGTGGTAAGGGACTTTATAAATACGGAAATAAATCCTCATACAGATGCCACAACGGTCATGTGTCACGTATTAGAGGTGAAGAACTTGAGGCGACACTTCTAGACATTGCTAGAAATATGGCATTGGCTCAGTTGCAGGAATTTGAGTTGAAAACTGATGGCGGTAATTGTCCAGATAATCTTGAAAGGGAAATCGAATCACTTAAAAAGTCAAAGGCACACTATGCAAAGCTAAAGTTTGAGATATACGATGATTATACAAAAACAAATATCACTCGTGATCAGATGGCAAAAAAGACTGCAGAAGTTAAGCAGAAAATCGCAGAGATAGAAAGTCTGATTACAGAGAAGCAGGAAACACTTGATATGCAAAAGGATCTCTTTCTTGATGCAAAGCAGGAACAGCTAACAAAGCTTAGTAAGTTGGATGAGTTTGATGAAGAAGTAATCAGATATCTCATTGATTATGTGTTGGTGTATGATAATGAGCATATTGAAATCAGATGGAACTTTGATGACTTTCAGGCTGGATGATGGTATAATCAGTAGTAATAGCGAGAAAACAAAATTATAAAGAAGTAACATGGGGAATCTTGCTAAAGGTTCCCCATTGATAAAAAAAATTAATTTTTTTTTGTTTCTTACTTGACACGAGCAGAATTTCATCATGCAGTAAATGATCAATATCAGAGAATAATAAATTATTTTAAGCCCAAGTTTTTGCTAGGTCTTACAGCAACACCGGAAAGATTGGACGGCAAAGACATTTACGAAATATGCGACTACAATGTTCCATATGAAATTTCATTAAAAGAAGCTATTAATAAAGGGGTTCTTGTTCCTTTTCATTACTATGGCATATATGACACTGTTGATTACTCCTCTATTCACTTGGTAAGGGGCCATTATGATGAAAAACAACTCGACAAAGCCTATATAGGAAATAAAGATCGTTATGACCTGATATATAAATATTATAAAAAATACCCTTCAAAGAGAGCGTTGGGTTTTTGTTGTTCTCGAAAACATGCAAATGAAATGGCTAAAGAATTTTGTGCCCGAGGTATAGATGCTGTGGCTGTATATAGTAATACCAACGGTGAACCTTCTGAAGAAAGAAATATCGCCATACAGAAGTTGAAAAGCCAGGAAATTAAAGTGATCTTTTCCGTTGATATGTTCAATGAAGGTGTTGACATACCAGATCTTGATATGGTTATGTTTTTAAGACCCACCGAATCTCCTGTTGTCTTTTTACAGCAATTAGGACGTGGACTTAGGATCAGCAACGGAAAAACATACCTAAATGTGCTTGACTTCATAGGAAATTACGAAAAAGCCGGACGGGTACCTTTGTTGTTAACAGGCGGAGGAGATTCTAATAAGAACGCTCCAACTGATCTTTCCAACATAGAATATCCAGATGACTGTATTGTAGATTTCGATATGCGCTTAATTGACCTATTTAAGAAATTAGATCAAAAATCCCTTACGGCAAAAGAGCGGATAACACATGAATTTTATCGCGTTAAAGAAAAGCTCGATGGCAAGATTCCTACACGTATGCAATTATTCACCTATATGGATGATGATGTTTACCGATATTGCATAACGCATGCCAAAGAAAATCCATCCGGCATTATTTGGAATTTTTGGAGAAGTTGCACGAGCTCTCTGAGACAGAGGAAACACTTTGCTCAGGTTTGGGCAAGGACTTTCTGACATTAATTGAAACAACAGATATGCAGAAGGTCTATAAAATGCCTATTCTTTATAGCTTTTTTAATCATGGGAATGTACGATTAGCTGTCAAGGATGACGAAGTTCTTGCAGCATGGAAAGACTTTTTTAATACCGGCAAAAACTGGAAAGATTTTGCCGCGGACATTACATATGATGAATACAAATCTATAACAGATAAGCAACATTTGCGCAAAGCCAAAAGCATGCCTATTAAATATTTGAAGGCTTCGGGAAAAGGTTTCTTTGTCGAAAAAGACGGCTTTGCACTTGCAATTAGAGATGACCTAAAAGATATCGTAAAAAACGATGCTTTTATAAAACATATGCATGATATTTTGGAATACAGAACCATGGAATATTACCGCAGAAGATATCTGGAGAAAATATAAGCTCGAATCCCAGAAAGACGGTATCCAAGATCGCGAGCAGGATCTAAGTCTTTGCTCGCGATCAAGAATACCGTCCTCTATGTCATCACACTATTACTATAATCAATGTCAAAAATCATAAAAAATCATCAAAATCATCAGGATCCAAACCTGCATCATCCAAAGCCTCGAGTCTTTCCTCCTCATCCATTAACCGAAAATCATCCGGATCAATATCAGCATTCAGTAAATCTATTTCCAGTCCATCATGAAATTCCTCATCCACATCGCCGTCAAGACCACTTTCCAGCCCAAACGACCCAGAGGTCGGACCCAAACCTCCGATTCCAGCATTCATTTCACGTTCCTCATCATTCGTACACATAAGATCGTCTGCAAGCAGGCTCTCAACTTCATCAACATGACCGTCCCCGTCCAAATCTTCCCAACCAAAAAAATCCATAGTATTCTACCTACCTTTCCCTGTTAATCAGAACATTGATTTTCCTCGATTTCCTCAAATATTTTATCCATCTTTGTTCTTTTCTTAAAATTGCGCAACATCTTCTTATCATGTCTCACAATATAACTGACCACTTCACGAAAGTCCTTCGTTTCCAATTCCTGGTCGTGATAATTTTCAGCAAATTTCTTGTGTGTTTTCTGTGCTGTCCCCTTCGCCCATCGATAATTCTCGTGGCGTAGATTGACAACCTCATCTCCTCGCAAAAATATGTTCCAACGTCCACATGCTGAGCGAATAAAAACTACATTGTCTGTTATATTATATATAAGCTCATAACGGTCACATATTTCTCTAATCTCATCGTCAGTAAGCATGATACATCACCTCCTCACGATTCCATCTACTTATAAATTATAGCACAAAAGCGGACGGAATTTTTTATAATTTTGTTATCCACTTTGCCATCCATTATTTCATCAATCTCCCGCCTCACTTCAAAAGCTTTCTTATTTCCTTCTCATTCTGCTTGGTAAAATCAGAAAGTTCATAGGAACGTATACGTTCCTTAACCAGATTCGGAATGACGAAACCATTTTTTACAAGTGTTGCAAGTCGATTTATTACAGTCTTATTTGTAACCTTAAGCTCTTTGCTGACTTCGATCGGCGTGAACTCTCTTTTATAGTTCTTCATGAGCAGCAAGAGCAATTCCTTCTCTTTCCCTTTTAGATACGAAAGGCTTCCTTCCAATTCTTCGTTGTTTGAACTCTCTGACAATTCGCAAACCTTATTTGAGTATAGCAGCACCATGCGAAGGAAATAATTGATCCAAATCTCAGGATGCGGAGGATTCTCTCGTCCCGAATAATACAGTGCAGGCAGCCCCATCTGGATTGATTCATAGTATTCATCAATATCATATGCGAAGTACTCTTCTAATGAGCCAATTCCGTTAAAACCATATCCGTTGATATCTAAAATATATCCCGAGAGCAGCCTTGCGGTCCGCCCATTTCCATCTTCAAATGGATGAATTGTTACAAGCTGATAATGCACTACAGCTGCAATTATGAGCGGATGATCATCTGTTGCATTCACATATTCCACCAATTCATCCAACAGATCCGGTAGATCAATATATTCCGGAGGAATATAATCAGGATTCCCTGTTTGTGAATCATATACCGCAAATAATACTCCGGGGGGCATTGGTCCTCGAAGTCCGATTTTTTCTTTTGAAGCTCCCTTTTCAACGTACTTCTGTACATCCAATATCAGTTTCTTGGAAAACCTCTCCTTCTTTGCCGCTTTCTCTTCCAAATAATTCAGTGCCAGGAAATAATTACGAACCTCCTGCTCCGGTTTAAGATAGTGTTTTCGTTCATCGCTATCTATAACCTCATCCACCTGCTTCTCCGATAAAGGATTTCCCTCAATTTTAGTAGATGCATAGGAACTTTTCTTCTTTGAAATTTTCCGCAACTTACTTGCTACCGCAATAGGCAACGAAACCTCTGATGCTTTATACCTGTTTTTATCTATCTCAGTAATATACTTTAATATTTCATTTGACAAAGTTACTTTAATCATAAAAAAGCACCCTCCTGATATAATGAGCCCAAGAAAAAACATCTACTTTGCAGCCATTTGTTTTTCTTGACATAGTATATCACGAGAGTGCCAATCTTTCCACTAAAATTACACTATTTTTTCACTATTTTACATTTCTACAGTAAGCGCCTAATCTGCCCACGGATTGCACCTCTCACAAATCCATGCCATAATCGAAGTGTCTAAAATTAAAAACGATCACTCCAACAATCGTGAAGTTTCTCATTCAATGCTGGAGACGTTTACCACAACACCAACATTATCTTCCACAAGTTCTCCTGCTATACGAAGCCATCTTTTATATATTCAATTGTTCCTATAGCATGAGTGTTAACATTAACAACACGCATGCCAATAAGCCTGCTCGTATCCATCTTCTCACCTCTTTACAATAGTTCCTTCAACTTCATCATTTCATCCTCAGTCAAAGTTACACCTTTTCCCATTTTCTCATGTTCCGGTGCCCAGTCTCTGTAACCAATGGTAAATACGCCATTGCTAAAGTATATTTGAGCACCATACATTTCTACATCATTCTCAAACTGAAATTTTAGTGACACTCGGAAACAGGTAGTTTGAGCACCATACATTTCTACATCATTCTCAAACTACACTGGAGAGATAGCAGAAATCATCCCGGTTTGAGCACCATACATTTCTACATCATTCTCAAACTTTGTTGCTAGCAGATCACCCCTGTTATTTGTTTGAGCACCATACATTTCTACATCATTCTCAAACCAGGATACGTCCGGATATTAAATTGATGATGTTTGAGCACCATACATTTCTACATCATTCTCAAACGATATACGAATTGATGATATGAAAGAGAACGTTTGAGCACCATACATTTCTACATCATTCTAAACACAACCAATCTTTGCCCCAAGTTTCAAGTTTGAGCACCTATACATTTCTACATCATTCTCAAACACAACCAAAGCTATTGATTCTATTTGAGTGGTTTGAGCACCATACATTTCTACATCATTCTCAAACGCGGTTGTTGGCATAAATTTGAGTGAAACGGTTTGAGCACCATACATTTCTACATCATTCTCAAACATATGGTCAACATACAATGTTCTGCAATTTGTTTGAGCACCATACATTTCTACATCATTCTCAAACATCTGTAACTGCGGCAATGTCTGCTAAAGAGTTTGAGCACCATACATTTCTACATCATTCTCAAACTGATCCAACGCGTTCTGTATGATCTCTTGAGTTTGAGCACCATACATTTCTACATCATTCTCAAACCTAACGAGTTCTTCGTACAGAGTGATTGTTGTTTGAGCACCATACATTTCTACATCATTCTCAAACGGACTGGAATAGTTTTATTATTTTTTCGGAGTTTGAGCACCATACATTTCTACATCATTCTCAAACGATTGCATCTGCTTGCTACAAATTTCTTTTGTTTGAGCACCATACATTTCTACATCATTCTCAAACTAGCGTCACCTGCCGCATACAAATAGGCTGGTTTGAGCACCATACATTTCTACATCATTCTCAAACACGAGTTAGGTGCGACTAAATGGCATGAATGTTTGAGCACCATACATTTCTACATCATTCTCAAACGCACAACGTCAAACGTGATTGAACAGCAGAGTTTGAGCACCATACATTTCTACATCATTCTCAAACTGCTGATTTGATAATCAGAGGAAAGGTGGTGTTTGAGCACCATACATTTCTACATCATTCTCAAACCGCATCGCATGAACGCCTACTGGGCGCAGAGTTTGAGCACCATACATTTCTACATCATTCTCAAACATGGTATGCGAAATACAAAAACACATCACAGTTTGAGCACCATACATTTCTACATCATTCTCAAACGGCTGTAGTCAATATAAGACGATTGCATTTGTTTGAGCACCATACATTTCTACATCATTCTCAAACCATGTGCACGTCAAAAACTGAAACAGTGCAGTTTGAGCACCATACATTTCTACATCATTCTCAAACCACTATGTCAGCGATTACAGAAAATACGGAGTTTGAGCACCATACATTTCTACATCATTCTCAAACACGACATTCTGTAACAGCCGTGTTGATATGGTTTGAGCACCATACATTTCTACATCATTCTCAAACAGTACTATTATACACTTATATTTCAGTTTTGTTTGAGCACCATACATTTCTACATCATTCTCAAACCATTTGTAGCTGTACTTTACAATTATCCAAGTTTGAGCACCATACATTTCTACATCATTCTCAAACAAATGCAAGTGCGGCAATTGTTGCATATATGTTTGAGCACCATACATTTCTACATCATTCTCAAACTCCGCATACGGTATAGATTTAACGGTATGTGTTTGAGCACCATACATTTCTACATCATTCTCAAACATTGGTGCAGTAGTAGTTCCTATCGTCTGCGTTTGAGCACCATACATTTCTACATCATTCTCAAACCTCAAATTAGAAAATGAAATGCCATCACTAACATAAAATGTATCTCTGCTGTGCTCAAACACACTTATCTAAATAATAGTATAACGAGATCTTTCTCTTTTTTCAATAGATTTCACAGTTATCCTTATCAATAATATACCACTTCTCACCATCTATTCTACTGTCAATATAATGTTCCATTAATAAAACATTCCATTCTCGACAGCACACTTCCGAATACAATAATTTCATTTCTTCAGCAGAAAAGTATTGTCTTAAATTCCAGAATATTAATAATTTGGGCTTTATCAATTCCTGGAGCAATATACAATATTGCAATAACCGCTCCAAGTCCGTTTCATATTCAGTAACTAATTGAATACCCATAGCTTTCGCCAAACTCGAATAATCAAGTTCCTCATTGATACTGAACTCAAACGAATACTCCACCTCTAGATTACCAAAGAATGTTTGGATATGTGTGTTTAGCTCCTGCCCCTCTCTCCAATGCATTTCGTTCACTGCTTTTTCTGCAAAAGATTTCAAAAAGGCAGTAACCAGCTTTCTTTGATTAACATCTAGCTGCAATGGATTAAATATCATTTCCATGACTTTGCTGATTTTTAATTCTTTATCACCTTCCGACAATACCCAGTTACCGCTATCACCACTTTGCTGAGATATTAATTCCTTTTGAATCTCCCGCCATCTTACCGGCGATTCTACAACACACACTGGTATCAGAGAATCAGCCTTTCCAAATTCTATATCGAAATGAACATCCGGATGTGTTAATTTCAAACATCCCCCTCCCCTCTTTTACCGTGATTACAGTATAATTAACCGTTCATCACTCTGAATCACTTCACTTGTAACTTCCCCGACCAAAAGTTCCATTCGACCATACTGTTTTTCGGTAATCGTCAACATTTGCACCAACCCTTCAGGAGGTTTGTTTTTGCGAACATTATCTTCAATCCTTTGAGCTATGCTGGTATTTAATGCTAACTTGCTATAGATTGACTCCTGTTGCATGACAAACCCACTCTTCAGCAAATATTTCCGAAATCTCGTGTATTCTCGTCGCTGCGCACTTGATAGTACAGGAAGGTCGAACATTACTATCACTCTCATGTACCTATAACTCATAAGAATAAAAGGAAAGCTGCGCAATGTCCGACTCATTCAAAGCATCGAATACGCTCTTAACGTATTGCTTGATCGCATTTAGGATGACAAAATGTTTGCCTTCCATTATTATTTCTTCATTTAGCAAAGCAACTAATTTCATTTTTTGTTCATGCTCAAATTCTATTGGTTTCATTTCACATACCTTTCGATCGACAAGCACACGATACGGCTCCATTAAATCTGAGCCCAAATTAAATTGGTTAAACATATTATCATGGAATAACCCCAGCTGCGTAATGTATCCATTCATTACAATTTCACGATTAATTGCAGAAAGCATCAGTGAATATCCATAATTCAATGCTGCGTTAATCGGGCAATCTTGACTCCGTGAGAAATCCATGCCAAACAATGCGTTAAAATATACTTTTGCAGCATGACCTTCACGATTAGTGGCATCATTCCATTGTATCTGTTGAACATAGTCTCTCAGCAGCGCAGCTTCCGTATTCTTCCCCCTTTCCAGCAGGAATTCTGCCTGCTTATTTATTTTTTCACGAACAATTTCCGTCCACACAGCTTCCTTTACCGACTGTGGCCATGTAATTTGTGTACGGATTTTATTGCTTGTGTCATGTGAACCATAATACGAAATCAACTCCGAGGATGGATTTCGCTTATGGTCACAAAATATCACCTTCACTTTCTGTCTCGTTAATTCCGCCAACAATCCAACTGTCAGCGATACAGACGTAGATTCCACAAGCAGAAGTGCTATTTCTGAAATATGTATCTTCTGCGTTTTCATCTCACTCCGTACCACTAAATATTGCAATTGCAAGTCCAACTTTGCCGTGTTGTGTACGACAACAATCCGCCAACTCATATCGTTTTTAGATCAATCACTTGTTCGTAGAAACCTGTAATTGATTGGTTAATAATGTGCACATTGCTTAATCCTGATATATCAAATCCCATAATTAAAATTCCAGCATGTCCCGGTCCGTTTATTAATTTTAAATTAGCTGACTGACTGGCACATTGAAATAAGTGTAAAATTTCCATTAATACAATACATTTTTCCTCTGCTGATAATTCAACAAATATAATTTTTCCGTTTTTTAGTTTAGGTACTTGTGCTGACAAGCGTTTTTCATAAACTGCGTATTCCAATTTACTTACCAAAATGTCGAACAACTCTTCAAACATCTCTTCTGTTGGTCTATTTTTTTCTGAAAGTACTGCTTCTTTATTTTCCTTATAATCAAAGCAATATTTACTAATCACCTTAATTATCTTTTCCATCTTATACGGTACAACAAGCTGATTAGCCCCTTTAAATAATAAACCATTAGAACTTCTTCCCGACAAATGCATCTTAAACCCATCCACGTCAAATAGTGTGTTGATCTTTATCTTGGATAATCGCACGTCTGGATTCACAAGACCGAGTTTCTCCTCGCAATATCGTCTACGAAGCTCCACAGATTCCTCTAAGCTTTTCGCCAAATATACCGGCACGAACTCAATCGTTCTCTTTCTCTCTCCCTTCTTACCATCGGATTCCACCAGCATAAAATAAGCACCACTCGCCTTATTATACGCTCCATATTTCTCAATCGACTGGAGTCTCTCATCGGCACCTCCCTTGATCGGTATCTGTCCTTTCCCTTTCTTCAAAATATTTTGATCGAAAAGTCCTCCTTTCACTTCGTATGCTCTTCTGGTAAACAGAATATTATTTTTACGCATCCATTTCTTTACAGTACATATTGTCCCGTTATCTCCAGGAATCCATGCTGTTTCATTTCCACGTTTTACCGTTTCATTCTCAAACATTTTCTTTAAGTTGTATGTACGTCCCGGATTGTTGCGCACAAACCAAGCCGCATCCTTTGTAAATTTTACATAGTATGTGTTGCCGACAACAATATTCAAATAGGCATCTTTGGCATGATGGAAATCATTCACCTCACGCACTTTGATCATGTCAAATTTATGCCGGAATTCACTAACTGCACGAGCTTTTGCATAAACGATTTCGGCATCAGGATATGCCTCTTCCAATAAATGCGCAACTGCTTTGGTACTCTGACGTGTCTCTACTAATTGTCTGGCAATAAAACCAGCCAACTCATCTTCACCAAATGGCTCTGTTCTTGTCAATCTCTTATATTTTTCTTTAGAGATCAATCCCTTTTTCAACAGAGTGCTCCATAATGCTTTTCCTGCTTTTCGGTATTCCTCAGAGACCGGGAATGTATCTGTCTTTTTGCTATTTAAATCTCTTTTGACCAATACGCGGTTGTCTATACTATCGTCCATAACCTTCGATTGTGGATATATATGATCAATATCATATCGGTTTGTGAATAACTCATCCAAATCAATGGCATCTCCGGAATACATACATCTTCCCATCTGCGAATAATATAAGAAAAGTTTGTCACTGCGCAATGCATTGTCAGACTCCTTATTTGCCAGACGGTCGTATAATTCCGGTGCTTCCTTTTTGCAGGCTTTGTAAAGATCCAACAACTGGTTTCTTCTAGAAACTTTTCTCACGCCTTTTTCACCGGGCTCTCTTGCAACCTCGACAAAAATGCGTTTTGGTGCACCCCCCATTATATTTGTAATTTCCCTTACAATTTTTATAGTTTGCCAAATTGGGCGCTTTACTGCAGGAGACACATAAAGCTCTTCAATGTCTTGATATTCTATCTCTCCTTTTTTCATCTGTCCGGCATTCCATTGCTCAATCTGCTTTGTATAATCGTATTTTCCACTTAAAAGTTTCATTAAGTTCTCATTCGTTTCCCAAAGCGCAGTGATGATATTCATCACTTCACCAGTCTCTTTATTGACTGATTCAATATTTTCCAAAAAGGTGCGCGACAATCTGCCCCACCCTGCATATTTTTTGTTGGCAAGCTGAGCAATCTGTTTGTCAGACAACATCGGATATTTTCTATGAATACGCTGTTTCAACATCTTTTGAGAATCTGCAAATAGCGTAATATCTCTGACGATATCCTCCTGTTCACTTTCCGAAAGGACCCCCGTTCCAACGATCTGCTTAAAATCATGATACGCTTTCAACGAACTCTTAAAATTCTGATCAAATCCGGATAGTTCTTGTTCTTTAGAAATTACGCCGTTGATTCTAAGGTAATCCTTGACCTTTTTCCCTGTTACACGTTGATATTTCTTGAAAACATTATTATAAATATCCTGCTTAAGTTCCGGAGCTATCAGTTCCCCATCAATGCGCAGATTATTTAGCTCGTTCAATACATTGAATTTCGCATACAACAATGATTCCTTCGGCAAAACATCCTCTCCGATCAGATACGTGCATTTATTCGTCATGCGTTCAATAAATTTCGTTGCACTTTCTTCCTCGTCAATCATTTCTGAAAAATTCCATGGATAAATTTTGCCTTCCTTTTTACGTACAGACCAGCTATGACCACCTTTATCTTGATGCGCCGTGTTCAAAGGTCCTACGTAGTACGGAATGCGGAAGCGGAATATCTTTTGTATTTTTTCCACTGGCGTATAACCATCTTGATCTTTCTCCAACAAAAACGGATAGAATTTCTGTGCGTTGTCCAATATTGCATTCAATTCATTCTCATGCAATTGATAAGGAATAACTCCATTATCGCGAATCATTTGTTTTGGAAATAATGTTCCAAGATCCATCTCTGCTTTTAATTCATCGATTATCTCTTGCCCTTTTTCATCCACAGACAGACGATCCAACTGCTTTTTTAAGAATTTATAAAAATCTTCCTGTGAACATTTTTTCTCAATCGGCTGTTTTTTTCCATTTTTCTTTGCCATGCCAATATAAGCACTATAATTTGCCTCATTTTTCTCAGACACACCAAAAACAGCCTCGTAAACTTCTTTATCCATCCGAAGAAGCTGCTTCACTTTCCGCAGATCATCACGGTGTTTCTCATAGGTTTACTTTTGCTTCCGACAAAAAGCGCGCATCCCCCAGTATATCATGCAATACCGTCCAATCATACACACCCTTTGCTGCTGCTATAAGCAAAAATCGATCCGCCAATACAGACTCTATTTCTACCTCTTTTTCTTCATAACCATTATCAGAAAAGCATATTTTCGAGATTTCTTCTTTATCCAACTCCGGATCAGCAAAAATATCACTTAGCTTTACGGTGCAACCCGTAATTAAAGCTGCTATCGCTTTCTCCTGTTTTTGCTTCTGCTTATCTGTTCCTACTATGAGCTTGCTGACCTGCGTCTTTTTGTCTGATTTTGTGCATTGAGCATCACTCATAATGTGTTCCAATTGAGTCAACACTTCTTCTTGCGTCAAAGATTTCAGATCAATCTCTTGTTCTTCAGCCTGCTGCACTAATGCCTCAATCGCTGTTGAAAATTCTTTTACTTCTGATAATTTCTTGCCCTCAAACAGAAAATGTCCTCTATGCTTAATAATGTGATGTAATGCCAAATAAAGCAATCGAATATCGGGCTTATCTGTTGTATTCGTTGCCAACGCATAGCGCAAGTGAAAAATTGTCGGATATTTCTTATAATAGTCTTTATCTGTAAATCCATCATCTGCAAACAGTGCATACGGCAGCTCCGGCATGTTTCCATTGATGTCTTTCTTATCCTCATGCCAATACTTGCTCTCTTTCATGCGCTGATAGAATCCCATGTCTTTCTTGCTAATCTCTTCCGCAAAGATTTCCTGCAATAAATGTAATCGATTTTTACGGCGCTCTGTTCTTCTTCGAGATGTTCGAAAGATTCTTCTTTCTTCGGCTGTCTTAGCAGACTCAAACAGGCGAATTCCCCATAATGCCTTACCATGACGTTTGATAATATTGTATGTCGGATCCGTCACTGCCCATCCTACAGAACCGGTTCCCATATCCAATCCAATATAGTACTCTTCAAATTTTTTCATAAAACCCTCCTTTTTCTCTTGACATGTCGTAGTTTATGCTTTATTATTGATGTCAGTTAAGTACCATACGTATTAACTACATCATAAGTTCAAATAAAAATTTATTCAAATCGCCTTCGGGCATCACAGTGTGTGATTTAATTGAACTTTAGGAACTCGCCTCGGCGAGTTTTTTTGTTGCATGTTCATACCAAATCATCTCCTCCCCATCACTTCAATCTAAGAATCAGCACTTGTTATCCTTCATAGCCAATTCCATTTCCAGATCATCCGCAAAATATTGTCTCCTCATTCTTTGAATTTCCTTTTGTAGTTCACTGACAACTTCCTGCGGTGCAGTAATCTTAACCCCTTCTCCTAATCCTAACACCCATCCAAAAAAATTATTACTGACAACCACTTCAACTTTTGCTTGAAAGTGATCCTCATCCACCGGGCGAATTTTAACGTCTCTTCCAAATCTATCTACGATCACACCTATAAACCCATTTTGACAAAGCAGCGTGACCGATTCCTCTTTTCCCGAAAACATTCCAAAATGCTTCTCTGCGTAGTTTGCTATATTTCCCTGTGGAAATAACTTTTGACCTTTTCTTTTGCATTTCATCGGTTGAATACGTAACATCTTGTCGACTCGAAAATGCTTGACAAACTCAGCCTTTGCGTCATATCCTACCATATAATAATTCTCATTATCCCAAATCAGCCCCCACGGAGATATTATGTATCTCTCTCCTTCGTGTCTTGGCTCCATCTCCTTTTTCAAATTCCACTGAAAATATTGAAATGAAATCATTACGTCTGCTGTAATTGCATTATGTATTTCATCTACATTATAGTAGATACTTTCGTTCATGGTTTTTATCCGACCGTGAACATATACCTGTTGATTTAACTGTTTCGCTTCGTATCGACTGACGTAGCGTTCCAGTTTCTCTATAAGCTGGCTGGATTTCTTCTCTGTGATAAATTTAGAAGACTGTACCGCGTCTACCAAAAGTTTCAATTCTGCCAATTCCAAATTTCGATTTCCTACACAATAATATACATATCGTCCTATGTGCTTTTTTTCAATATCAATTCCAAACAATTGCAGAGCTTCTAAATCAGAATATATACTCTTTCTCTCTGCCGCAATGTCATACTTGGCCAACTCATTGATAATCTGCTCTACCTGTAAACCATGTTCATCATCCGTCAGTCGAAGCATAATCTTTGCTAAATACAACAATTTTAGCCTTTGATTCGGTCGTTTTGCCATTTACCCTCCCATCTCTTATACGCATACCTATCGTAGATTTCTTGGTACAAAATTTAACATTACTTGTCTTAGTGTGGATTCTCTACACATTCTTTTATGACATGCCACTATTATAGCACATTTATTGTCCCATAAAACGTACTAAATCGTATTTTTCAATAATTTTGGTTCTTTTTTGGATCGGTGATTTTTGATTTTGTATCCACAATTCGGACATTTTCTTACGGTATCCGAAATTTCCCGGTTGCATTCCGGGCAACTAATTAGTGCCATTTGCTTTTCATTCTTTCTTTTATCGTAATAGATAACATAACATTTTCTATTTTACGAAATCCTCTCATATGCAGTGCACCACCCCGCCCACCTTTTGACTTTCTCCCTCAAACTTTGTATAGTATATATGTTGTGCCATCGGGCACACGTTACATTTTACGACTGCAAGGCATCAGCTTTTGATATACGCCCGGTTTCTTTAGAACAGGGGGGATGGTCGCTGGTCTTTTGCAGCAAAGCAAACATTGGAGGGTACCTATGAAATCTTTTGGTAGTGAGGGGATTTTATTCCCTGTATATTTTATTATGCTGGCTTTGGCCGTATATCTGAACGTGTTTACGGGTTCGGGTCTTGATATCGCCAACATTATCATTAATATTGGAATGTTTTTAATTGTCGGCGGGATTATTTTGTATTCTACGACACATTGTTTCATGCCTGCTAATCGGATGATGGCTAGCCTGCATCTTGCGGCACGCAACTTTCAGACTGACTTCAAACGCAAAGGCGATTATTTGTGGGACGATTATAAAGATAATCCAAAGCTCTTTGGTAACAAATTGGCAGATACACGTTTTCGTGAATATTGCGAGGAGCGCAGAAGATTAACGATGTTAGAGCGAAGTGCCCAATGCGATATTGATGATTATCTGAATGAATATTACATTGACAGCGTAATGAAATGTGGATTGATCAGCATTGTTCCCGGCGTAATGACCGGTCTTGGTATTTTGGGTACTTTTATCGGTCTGTCGTTTGGTCTTCAGAATTTTAATACCGGCAGTGCGTCCGCAATTACGGACAGCATTCCGCAGTTGATGAATGGTATCAAGATCGCGTTCCACACATCTATTTATGGTATGGTATTTTCTTTGGTATTTAACTTTGTTTACAAGAAAAACTTAGAAGATGCTTATAATGCCATGGACGATTTTTTGGACAGTTACCATAAATATGTCGCACCCCGTGCACAAAATAATGCGGCAAATATTTTCTTGGATTATCAAGCTTTGCAAATGATGCAGACAGAGAAGATGATGGAGAAATTTAGTGATGAAGTAGCCGATAAGATTGCTCGGGCACTCAGACAATAACACCACCCGGTTCCGCGTACAGAAAAGAGGTTTATTATGCGCAGAAAAAAGAAAAGACATTTGGAGGAAACCAGTTATTGGCTTTCCTATTCCGATATGATGGCTGCTCTTTTGTTGATCTTTGTGTTGATCATTTCGTTTACAATGCTGCAATCGCAAAGACGTTACGAACAAAAACAAGAGGAATTAAAGCAGCAGCAGGCTTTGGTTCAAAGCCAACAGGAACAACTGCAGGAGCAGCAGGAACAGTTAGACAAATTGATCGGTATTCGAACGGAACTGATCGAGGCTCTCAAGAAAGAGTTTGACGGTACGGATCTCAGTGTGAAAGTCGATGAAAAGACCGGATCCATCGCGCTTGACTCAAGCATTTTGTTTGATTCCGGACAATTTGCGTTGAAAGCGTCGGGTGAAGAATTGCTGCAAAAGTTTTTACCAAAGTATATTGGCGTATTAACAGACAAGCAATTTAATGATTATATCTCAGAGATTATTATTGAAGGACACACAGATACACAGGGAGATTATTTATATAATCTGGAGCTGTCCCAAAAAAGGGCCTTGTCTGTCGCAACTTTCTGCTTGGATGAAAACAAGAAAGTGCTGTCGACTGCCAAGATCACGAAACTACGCAAAATTGTGACGGCAAACGGCAAGTCCTTTAGCAATCCAATATTGGATAAGGATGGCAAAGAAGATCAAAATGCATCTCGTCGCGTGGAATTTCTTTTCCGCCTGAAAGATGATGAAATGATAAATGATATCAGTGACATTTTGAATAATTGATATTAGTGACATTTTGAGCAAAAGATATCAGTGACATATTGAATAATTGATATCAGCGACATTTTGAATAATTGATATCAGTAACATTTTGAACAAAAGACATCAGCGACATTTTGAGCAAAAGATATCAGCGACATTTTGAGCAAAAGATATCAGCGACATTTCGAATAATTGATATCAGTGACAGGAGGAAAACATGGAAATTCATCCGATTGCCCGGATACACTCTGATTTTCCGGGAAAGTTTGGCATTCCACGACAGAGCGGTCTGGTTCCGGAGTTACGCAGCCGTATCATATTTGAACCGGAATACCGCAATCGCGATGCGGTCCGCGGCTTGGAAGATTTTTCTCATTTATGGCTGATCTGGGAATTTTCAGAAACAATACGTGGGGAATGGTCACCTACCGTTCGTCCGCCCAAACTTGGCGGCAATAAGCGCATGGGAGTATTTGCAACGAGATCTCCATTTCGACCAAATTCACTGGCGCTTTCTTGTGTAGAATTACAGGACATTATTTTTTCAAAAGAAGATGGACCAATTCTGGAAATAACGGGTGCCGATCTCATGGACCGCACCCCGATCTATGATATAAAACCATATCTTCCGTATGCCGACTGTAAACCGCTGGCTACGGGTGGTTTTACAGACAGCATAGAAGCTCATTTGCTGCGCGTAATACTTCCGGACAATGCGGGTCAAGTATTGCCTGCCGAAAAGCTTCTTTCTCTGGAAAAAGTGCTGGCTCAAGATCCTCGCCCTTCTTACCAAAACGATCCGGAACGCATCTATGCGTTTGAGTTCGCCGGCGTTACTGTCCGCTTTTTCGTACAGAATGACATTCTCACCGTAGTATCTATGAGTTAGCTGCCTATATACGCCAACTTCCCATACTCCAAATCCTCCACAACCACATATTGCTTATTATGACAAAGAATACTAAGTATTTTGCAGTCACAACATAGTGATTTCTGCCGGCAGTGAACTATAGTAATTGCCTTGCCGCATTTTCGTTTTTCGTGATTTCTAGATTTTGTTGTCTCTGATGATTGATTTACATGCCCTTCGGAAACTCGCAGTCCCGGAAGCAAGGTAATCATCATTTTTGAAAGGGACTTTGCGCTCGTCGTTACTTATGTCTCGTATTTCAGAGACATTAAGTAACGTGATGTAGCGCAGTGTAGCGAAAGCGTCCCGTCCAAAAATGGATGATACCTTGCTAAACCGGGACAACTCAGACAATCCTTCGGGCATGTATTCATCAGAGACCTAACAAAATAAGAAATCACACAAAAACGTTGCGTTCTGCGGCAATTATCTTAGTTCGCTGCCGGCAGAACAAGTTAGTTTGTCGGTTGCAAAATATCATATTTATTACCGACATAACAAGCAATATGTGGTTGTGCAATAATTTCCGGCATGGGAAGTTGGCGTTATTTATTTGCCCAAAGATAACAGTATGCTTGCGTTCTCGCCGCAAATCGTTCTGTCTTTAACAAATTCCGTACTTCTTCTTTGGTGTACCATCCTGCTTCAATTTCTTCCACATTAGATGTGCTTTGGCGGAATTCACCACGTGCTTTTCCGATGACACATACATTCATCTCATTGCTGAACCCAACCGCACTATAGCTGAGTCCTAACTCATCATTGATCTCATATAGTTCTAACCCCGTTTCTTCCCACAACTCGCGCTTCGCACTCTGCTCCGGCACCTCGCCGGGATCGATCAATCCCGCCGGGAAATTATAAACCCACGTACCTGCCGCCATACGGAATTCTTTGTTCAAAACGATTTTCTCCCCACTCTCATCAGTGACCATCAGCACAACTGCATCCGGCTTATTGCCACGAAGCTCTTCTCTTGTTTGAACATTACGGTTGCGGCTGATCATTTCATATATCTTTGTCGTATCATCTACCGTCTTATAAGTAATATCATAACGGGTAATAAATTTACCTTCTTCCTTTTTATCAATCTTCTCTAACTTCATTCTCTAAGTTCCTCCTGTTTTCATTTATATTCTCAAGCTTCTCATACCGGAAGTTTGCGTTATATTGGCGCTAGCGGAGTACAAATAGATACACTCCACAAATGCCGCCCCCAAAAAGCATAGATAACAAAAATGCAGCAATAGACTGTTTGCGTTTATACAGCGAATACAATATCGGACAAAAGGCAAGAACATACAAAGCACAGCCTATGAAACCATATATCCGCATAGCTTCGCCTTCCGCAACGTAATCAATAGACCCGGGTTCTTCCATAAGATTACCTGCTGTTAAGATACTGTATCCCAGCCAGATAAAACTAATGCATCCCCAAATTATCCCTAGCATTATAATTATGCTTCTTTTTGCAAAATAGATATCTTTTTCATACGTTACATATACCCGCAGCCGTTTTTCACCGGATGTTCCTTCCCCGAAATATAATGTGCACGAAACGCCATATTGCATTCTCGCAATTCCATTTCCCCTTCAATATACGGTTCGTACATTTTTAGGATTCCTGCCGAACATCCATCACAGCCACCTGCATCACCGCCCACAGATTCTTCAATGATCGCCATTCTTTCTTCCTTTGTGGTATCTTTTATCAGTAAACTTCTCATCGTCATACCTCCTGTCATTCCAGTAAATAGCGCATGATTCCTGCGCATAATAGCCACACCTATTGTAGCACTCTTTCGCCCTATAGTAAAAAGGAAAGTTGAGTAATTTTCAAAATGCTAGTATACTATACTATCGGGATGCAAAGCAGACACCTATCCCCCATACCAATAAACAACCCAAACTTCACACATCCAAAGGGAATGCATCGTCACATATTGCTTATTACGCCAAAGAATACGAAGTATTTTGCAGCCACAACATAGTGGTTTCTGCCATCAGAGAACTACAGTAATTGCCTTGCCGCAATTAGTTTTCACAGTGATTTCTAAATTTTGTTGCCTCTGATGAATGATTTACATGCCTTACAGAGAACTCGAAGTCCCGGAAGCAAGGTATTCATCATTTTTGAAAGGGACTTTGCGCTCGTCGTTACTTATGTCTCGTATTTCAGAGACATTAAGTAACGTGACGTAGCGCATCGTAGCGAAAGCGTCCCGTCCAAAAATGGATGATACCTTGCTAAACCGGGACATCTCAGACACTCTTTCAGGCATGTATACATCAGAGGCTTAACAAAATAAGAAATCACGTAAAAACTTTGCGTTCTGCGGCAATTATCTTAGTTCTTTGATGGCAGAATAAGTTAGTTTATCGGCTGCAAAATAGTATGTATATTACAGACGTAATAAGCAATATGTGACGATATAGCAATTTTGGTTGTGTGAAGTTGAAGTAAGAAATAGAAAGAAGCGTAGGACGAACATGAATACTAAGACAAGCAAATATGAAATAGATATGTGTAATGGCTCTATATTGGATAAACTGGTTTCCTTTTCAATTCCGTTGATGCTGTCAGGGATTTTACAGTTATTATTTAATGCGGTAGATATTATCGTGGTTGGACAGTTTACGGGCAATGAAGCACTGGCGGCTGTTGGATCAACGACTGCGCTGATCAATGTATTTGTCAATCTTTTTATCGGAATTTCCTTGGGCGCAAGTGTATTAGCTGCAAGATTTTATGCGACCGGACAAGAGAAGGAAATGTCAGAAACCGTACATACATCCATTACGTTGGCTCTGATCAGTGGAATCGCAATGGGAATTATCGGAGTGATTGCTGCCAAAGGTGCGTTAGAGCTGATGGATACTCCGGATAATGTATTAAACCTGTCCACACTTTATATGCGCATATATTTTATGGGAATGCCATTTTTTATGTTATACAATTACGGAGCGGCCATTTTAAGAGCGGTGGGTGATACCAAACGCCCTCTATTATTTTTGATTATTTCAGGTGCGACAAATGTGGTGTTAAATCTTCTTTTGGTGATTCAGTTTCATTTGGGTGTTGCCGGTGTTGCTATCGCAACGGTAATTTCTCAATGTATATCGTGCATTTTGGTATTACGCTGTCTATACCTTTCCGATGGAAGTTATCAGCTCCGCTTCAATAAATTAGGGATGAAAACGCGCTATGTAAAGCAAATATTCCAAATCGGTATTCCAGCCGGAATCCAAAGCACGATCATTAATTTTTCGAATGTTCTGCTTCAGTCCTCTGTCAACTCTTTTGGTTCTGTTGCAATGGCTGGCTACACTGCCGCCAATAATATTTTGGGATTTTTGTATGTATCTGTGAATTCCATTACACAGGCCTGCATGAGTTTTACAAGCCAAAATTATGGTGTACGTAAATTTAAGAGAATGGATAAAGTGTTATTAGAATGCTTAGGACTGACGGTAATTGTTGCTCTCGTTTTAGGTGGTGGATCCTATCTTTTCGGTGCGGAACTAATGCACATTTACACTAAGAGCAGCAAGGTCATAGAGTGCGGTGTGGATATTATGTTATATACAACCGTCACATATTTCTTATGCGGTATCATGGATCTGCTGCCGGGAGCATTGCGAGGCATGGGGCATTCCACCGTGCCAATGATCCTTTCGGTGATTGGCACGGTAGGCACCAGAATTGTATGGATCTATGTCATTTTCCCATGCCATAGATCATTAGACTTTTTATTTATTTCCTACCCGGTGTCGTGGCTCCTAACCATTGTCATGCAGGTGATCTGTTTCTATTTCGTACGCAAAAAGGTGCACAATAGCTAGCTGCTCCACCCAGCTCCTGTTCAATCCTGAGAAGCCGGTTGTACTTTGCAACTCGTTCACTTCGGCTCGGTGCACCGGTTTTAATCTGTCCGCAATTCAAGGCAACTGCCAGATCTGCTATCGTCGTATCCTCTGTCTCTCCGGAACGGTGGGACATAATACTCGTATAACCAAACTGTTTGGCAAGCTTGATCGCTTCCATCGTTTCCGATAAGGTTCCGATCTGATTGAGCTTAATTAGGATTGAATTACCACAGCCTTCTGCAATTCCCTTTGCAAGCCGTTTCGTATTCGTGACAAACAGATCGTCCCCCACCAACTGTACTCGATCGCCGAGTTCCTGTGTCAATTTCTTCCAGCCAAGCCAATCCTCTTCATCCAGTGGATCTTCAATAGAAATGATAGGGTATCGTTCCACTAATGACTTCCAATGCGCGATCAACTCCTCGGAGGAATATCTCACCCCGGATTTTGGAAGCAGATACATCCCCTTTTGATCACTTTTCCATTCACTTGCCGCTACATCAATAGCAATCCGGAAGTCTTTTTCCGGTTCGTACCCTGCCTCTTTGACCGCATCGAGAATACATTCTATTGCCTCTTCATCACTCTGCAAATTTGGCGCAAATCCACCCTCGTCACCAACAGAGGTTGCCAAACCTTTTCGTTTTAATAAGGCAGCCAATGCATGAAACACTTCTGCGCTCCAACGCAGCGCCTCGCGGAATGAGTCCGCTCCCACCGGCATGATCATAAACTCCTGTACATCTACTGTATTGGCCGCATGCGCACCACCGTTCAAAATGTTCATCATCGGCACAGGCAGTTTTGTACCGGATACGCCACCCACGAAACGGTAAAGTGGCGTCTTTAACGATTGTGCGGCTGCTTTTGCCGTTGCAATAGAAACCGCCAAGATCGCATTCGCTCCAAGCACGGATTTGTCTGCTGTGCCATCTTTACGCAGCATTACTTGATCGACCGCATACGTATCAGACGCGTCCATTCCGCGCAAAATACCATTGATAACGTGATTAATATTATCAACCGCCTGCAGCACACCTTTCCCACCATACCGTGTATGATCTTCATCCCGAAGTTCCAATGCCTCAAATTCTCCGGTAGATGCACCACTCGGCGCAGCCGCCCGTCCTATCGTTCCATCCTGCAGAGTCACTTCTGCCTCTACGGTTGGATTCCCTCTAGAATCCAAAATTTCTCTGCCTGTAACACGTTCAATCTGCAATTGTTTAAGCACACTGATCACCATACCTTTCTTACATTCTATTTTTGATCAGTGTTTCCATTATTTATCATTCTATACATGCAACCGCAGGGCATCATTAATATATCGTTGAATTCCTTCCTTCTGTGAGAAGTCATACTTTTGGTTTATTTTAATATAATATGCCGCAATATTTTCTTTCAAGATTATCTCATTAGAGCGAATTCCATCTGAATACCCTTTCCTGGCAATTTTCCATGGTTTTTCCTCATGCGTGATCTTCTCCAATCTTTTTCCACCATATTCACCAAAAGTATCAACAACTAAGTCAACAACTCTGCGCTTTTTCTCATCAAGTGCATCTTCCATCCCCTCCAAAATTGCAAAACGTGCATCCTCGATCGGGTTAAATTTAAAATCTCGAAACATATCATAGACCTGTGGATACACCGGACCGTGCACCCAAGCCTGACAGTCTTCCGATAGTAATGGTTCTTTATACAATGCACAGGATACACCTTGCACAAAATAAAGCAGTTTTTGAAGCATAAGTGGTGTGACCTCTTCCAAACGTTCAAAAATATACGATATAATCTGCAACATAGTATCAGAAACAGAAAACAGGTCATCAAGGCGCACCGCTGCCTCCATCGCTTTATGATATGCAGTCTGTGCAATCTTATCTTTATTTTGCCATAGTTTCTCTTTCATATAAGACGGTGAAGATAACGCTCTTCTCAAAATGTCAGAGTACTCTTTGGATGGAATTTGTCCTGCGAGATATCTCGTTATTGTTATCTCTCCAAACCCCAACGCAAGAGAAAGAGGTGCTTTACCAATTTTGTATATTTTCATTATTCTGTCGATATCTGCAATGGAAACAATTCCTTCATATGCCCTATACTGTTCATCAATTTCTCGAATGTTTCTATCGATTAGACCCGGCACCCCCATTTCTCCACCACATTCATTGCATACAGCTACCGTAATTTTAAAAGAATATTCCACCCCTTTAATGATTTTATTTATGCTCTGTTTCTTCAATGTATATCCTGTATTCTGTCTGCACATTGTACAAAAATCCGTCTTACCTTTTGGCGTCTGCTGTGTCATACTAATCACTCCCTGTTCAAAAAATTATTTAAAATAATATTTTATTGGATAATTCTGTTCATGTAAAGAAACTACAATTACATAACAATGATCCAATTTATTAAATTTTATATATAAGGACACTGTTTTTTTAGTGTTTCCTATCCTTTCCAACAGTTCTATATCTTTTCCAAAAACATATAACTGTTCATGCTCATACCCTTTGTGAGTATTTTGCCGTATCTCCGAAAAATCCTCTACCGTCAAGTCAAGCAGTATTTCTTTTGCTTTCCTTTCATCAATAATATAAGCTAAAAATAAGTCTATATTATCCTGCCTATGCACATTTCTCTCAATTCTATACTGATCATTCTGTATCGCATTCTTTACTTCTGCCAAATAAACAGCTATTTCGCGCTTTGATATCTTCAATACATCTCTTCCCTCCCCACTACAATATGATGTATTTTTGCTTTTTTCCTATCACCATAATATCACATGATAGCTTTTTGTCAATATCCTATCACCAAAAAAACGTCACACAAAAAGACACGCTCGTTGAACATTTCTGCATTGTCAACTGAGCATGCCTTTCCTTAATAATTCCTTACTCAGTGAACATCTGCACCCAGTAATAAGAATACATATCGTTTGGAACGATCACCAGACCAACACCGATCTTCTTAAACCTGTTATTCATGATGTTTTCTTTGTGCCCCGGTGAATTCATCCAAGAATCCATAACAGCTGCCGCACTTCTCTGACCGGCTGCAATATTTTCCCCGCTGGCCGTTGGTGTTATCTTGTACTTTTCAAAAATCGTAAAACAAGATGTGCCATTCGGACGAGTATGCGAAAATGACTTTGTAAGTTCCTTTGCTCTGTCCTGTGCCGCTTTCATAAGTTTCTCATCCATTGTCAATGCGTTAAGCCCTTTTTTCTTGCGGTTTTTATTGACAATAGAAATCACCTTCTTTTGAAGAGAAATATCTGAAGTTGTGTTCTTTTTGCCCGCTGTCTTCGCGTTTTTCTTCGCTGCCTGCTTTTTCGTGACGGTCACTTTACATTTTAGCGTTTTCCCTTTTACTTTAGCAGTCACCACTGCTTTCCCAGCCTTTTTGCCGGTTACTTTACCCTTCGCATTGACCGTTGCAACAGATTTTTTTGAAGATTTCCATTTTACCTTCTTCTTCGTTCCGCGCACTTTTAACGTGACGGACTTTCCTACTGCGATCTTCGCTGTCTTCTTATTTAGCTTGATCGCGGATGCTGCGTCTGCCACCCCACTATACAACGCACTGCCTGCTAATACTGCTGCCATCAATAATGCCATGGCTTTCTTATTCTTATACTGTTTCATAATAATCCTCCATTCTGTGATTCTTTCCCTGCTTACTGTCAACTCACCTCGCTGACAGGATATCTATGTATTGATACAATTATGACATAGATATAACGTAAATTTTAATGGTGTCCGTACATAAAGTCAACCATAATCCCCTGTTGGGAATCATTTTCCTGAAAGGATCGACCGGTTGCAAGAAATTCATCGGACATTTATAATGACTATATGTACGAGATTCTTATATACTATACTGTATAGTATTCAAACTTCCCATACCGGAAGTTATTGCAAAGCCACATATTGCTTATTATGTCGGCAATAAATAAAATATTTTGCAGCCAATACAGTAAATTGTTCTGTCATCAGAGAACTAAGATAATTGCCGCAGAACGCAACGTTTTTTACGTGATTTCTTATTTTGTTAAGTCTCTGATGAATACATGCCCGAAGGATTGTCTGAGATGTCCCGGTTTAGCAAGGTATCATCCATTTTTGGACGGGACGCTTTCGCTACGATGCGCT
>NZ_QUFB01000021.1 GCF_003478335.1 Clostridium sp. AM49-4BH | reverse complement strand
ATGCGCTACGTTACGTTACTTAATGTCTCTGAAATACGAGACATAAGTAACGACGAGCGCAAAGTCCCTTTCAAAAATGATGAATACCTTGCTTCCGGGACTTCGAGTTTCCGAAAGGCATGTAAATCAATCATCAGAGACAACAAAATCTAGAAATCACTGCGAAAACTAATTGCGGCAAAGCAATTGCTATAGTTTCTTGATGGCAGGACTCACTATATCGCGGCTGCAAAATATAATTAACCCATCGACATAATAAGCAATATGTGGTTGTGGGGAATTTGAGGTATTGGAAGTTCGTGTAAAAACTTATTATTCGATATACTGGACTACAGCCTGTATTATATGCTATCATAGGTTTTGCAAAATGGAACTACGATGATAATAAGGAGGTTTCACATGTTATCCGAAGAAAAATTATCAAAAATCATCGGTGATATTGCCGATAACTACGAACAGGAAGATTTATTTACAATAGAAAGCGGGCATCAGCTCCCAAATCGAGATGCAGTTATACACATTATCATGGGCTGCGCCAGATCATGTTTCCGGGCTATTTTGACAAGGAACATTTGGAACGTACGATTCCGGAATACTTTTTAGGACACAACATTATCCGGATCTATGACACGTTGTCTGAGCAGATCCGCTTTGCACTGATCCGAGAAGCAAAGTCACAGGCAAATCTTACAGAGATCAAGGAACGTACCGAGGAAATCTGTGAACAGTTCTTTTCTTCTTTCGCACATATCCAGCAGCTTCTGTTAAAGGATGTTCAAGCAGCTTTTGATGGCGATCCGGCCGCCAAGACCAAGGAGGAGATCATCTTCTGTTATCCGGGACTGTTTGCTATTTTTGTATATCGTATGGCGCATGAGCTGTATCGCCTGAAAGTTCCTTTCATTCCGCGTATCATGTCTGAGTATGCGCACGGTCATACCGGTATTGATATCAACCCGGGTGCAGTGATCGGTGAATACTTCTTTATTGACCATGGTACCGGTATTGTTATCGGCGAAACAACAGAGATTGGCGATCATGTCAAGATCTATCAAGGTGTAACACTCGGTGCTTTATCGACACGCAGCGGACAGCTTCTTCGTGATGTAAAACGTCACCCAACGATTGAGGATAATGTAACGATCTACTCCAGTGCTTCTATTCTTGGTGGCGAAACTGTGATCGGCAAAGGTTCTGTGATCGGTGGTAATGCATTTATCACTTCTTCTGTTGCACCGGGCACGCGCGTCAGCGTCAGCAGTCCGGAACTCACTTTCACCGAGAAAAGAGAAAAGAAACTGGGAGACTTATTTGACTAAAATAATAAAGGCGTCGTATTACTGTTTTCACACTACAAAACGGTAACACGCCTATTAATCCAAAGAGATCGGCTCTGATTTTTACGTCAGAACCGATCTCTTTCTTTTCATCATTAATATTATCACGCTACATCACGAAGCTCTCCGCTCTTTCATGCAAAGCTATATAGACCTTTTTAGATAACTTCTTTGATCGCTGCCATCAATTCCTCATACGTCTCATATGCCGGAAGTTGTGGATACTCTTTCTTTATCGCATCCGTACTCTTGAACAAAAATCCCGCCTTACTTGCCAGGATCATGCCAAGATCATTATGACTGTCACCACTTGCGATCGTATCATATCCGATAGATTGCAATGCCTTCACTGTTGTCAACTTAGACTGCTCACAACGCATCTTAAATCCTGTAATCTCTCCGTCCTCTGCAACAATGAGTTCATTACAGAAAATGGTCGGATAACCAAGTTTCTTCATAAGAGGTCCTGCAAACTGTGAAAACGTATCACTGATAATAATAACCTGTGTCAGGCTGCGAAGCTCGTCCAAGAACTCTTTCGCACCCGGCAGCGGATCAATGCCCGCGATCGTCTCCTGAATTTCTTTCAGACCAAGTCCATGCTCACGAAGAATATCTAATCGATAATTCATCAGCTTATCATAATCCGGCTCATCTCTGGTCGTTCTTTTTAACTCCGGAATACCGGTTGCCTCACTAAATGCGATCCAAATCTCCGGTACCAACACACCCTCTAAATCTAAACATACAATTTCCATGATCTTCCTCCTGTATTTTCTGTCACTACAATAATTTTAGTATATGATATCCTCATCCGCAAGTATTGTTTTTCTAATTTTTACTTTTTAAGCTTCGCCCCTGCGTTGATGATAGCATGCTTCGCTAATACTTCAAGTACATCCAAACAATCGTTTTCCAATAATTCCTTAGTACGCACATGCTGTGCAAGCTCCGCTCCCGCTTTAATAACGGCAGTTCCGTGCATCCTAGTACAAGACAGTCTGCTCCGCTGGCCAACATATTTTCCGCAATCTGTTCAAATTCCGACAAGTCCGCAGGTCTTCCGGCTTTGATCTGCTTATAAATAATGTACATCAGTCGCTCTCTGCTGTCCGGATCCAGCAATAAGACCTCGATTCCCCGATCACGGATCGCCTGTGCCAAAACTCCGCTCTGATGAACTCCGGTCGTTGCTAAGATCCCTACCTTGCGTGCACCACGAACTGCGAGCTGCTCCGCCGTCTCCTCCACGAGATTGATAATGGGAATGTCTACTGCCTGTGTCAACTGTTCGTAAAAATAATGTGCCGTCACACAGGGAATCGTCAAAAAATCTGCTCCGGCATTCTGCAAACTGCGGGCTGTCTCTACCAGCAATGGAAGCGGACTTTGCGTGCTCTTGCCTGTTATATATGCCGTACGATCCGGACTGTCTGAAATACTTTGCAACAATATACGGGGATGCCCCTGATCAACCATCGTGTCAACCATTCGTGTAAGCAACTCCAAATAATATACCGTCGCCATCGGACCGAGGCCCCCAATGATCCCTATTTTCTTCATACCAATCACTCATGCCTTTCTAATCCCGCAAACTTTGGGCCACAGGCACAAATTTGCCATATGAAAAACTGTACTATATGCTTTTTCATATTATTTCGAGGCAAAATAACGAATTGCACTCACTTTATTTCCATTCAACATGATCTGCAGCTTGCTGCTTCCCTTTTTGAACGTATACACGCCGAATCTTGCCTTTGCTTTTCCGTACTTTTTGGTGACATCTTTCAGAGAACTGCCAATGCGGATCCCTTCTTTTGTCACTGCCTTATTGCTGCGAAAACGGATCTCACTGACATATTCTGCACCATTGTTGGTTTTCGAATATGTTTTGAGCTGAAAATCCTTATAGGTATATGTACGATCTTTTCCCTTATAAGCACAACTCTTCTTCACTGTTTTTTTAGATGGTTTGCCGGCCTTTTTGATCAGCTTTTTGGCTGCACCGTTCATCGTAACGGATACCCCTTTGTACTTAAAAACATATCCCTTAGATTTTGCACTGGCTGGCGCCGACACGCCTCCTATAGCAACCACTGCCGTTAAACATACTACTGCCAATTTACTCACAATACTCTTTTTCATATTCATCTTCCTTTCCTGTACTAATAGCTGCGGATCTCGCCGTAACGGTCAAGTTCCTTTTGCTGTGCACGAATCATATTGTCGTGAATACGACACTTTTCATCATACACCTTTGCCAATGTTTTGTCACCTCGATGATCTTTGATCCCATAATCCTTGACCAAAACATTTCCAAGATATTTGGATAACTTTTCTGCACCACTTAAATTCATATGCAGACCACCATCGTAAGTATCTGTCTCATAGTCTATGCCGGTTTCTTTCAGCAAGTCATAAAAGTTAATATATGGCAGTTTATTCTTCTTCGCATATTCTACAACCTGTGCATCCTCCGAATCATACCACTGTGGTGCCAAACTCGGTGCCTTGATAAGGACCAGTTGTATATTATTCCTTTTGCAAAGTGCTGTCATCTTATCCAAATATTGCATTGGATATTTACCAAAGACTACGCCGCCGTCAGCCGAATCGTCTTCTTTCTCAGTTATTCCGGCTTCCTGCTCATCAACGGCATCCCATGGATCCGAACTATCCGTCTCCTCGGTATCATCCTCCGGAATATCATCCCACGGATCATAAACATCATCCTCCGCACTGCCGTCTTCCTCTTCACCAGCTGTATCTGCACCACTCATGTCCTCTCCGGCACTGTTTTTCGTGGAGTTCTGTTTTCCAAGCAGCCACGTTGGATCTGCGACATCCGACTCACTTGCCGGAAGTACGTCGATACGCATATAATAACCGTTGTGCGTTACCTTTCTGGCACTCGCAAAATACGTAAGATCACTACGCGATAATGATGTGATCCTGGAATGATAACGCAGGATCGGAAAGATATAATCCAACATATTCTCCCCTTTACACATAGAAGCATTGATCGCATTCCATTTCGTTTTAGACCATTTCATGCCATCTAACGTCATACGGTTATACTCTTCTTTCTGTGGCTCTCCATGGGTCAATGCCTGCACATTATAAACAACCAGTTTTGGCTTTTCATATTTCAGAGTATCCTCTAACATATAATAAGACTGCCATGTGAGCTGCTGTGCATTGCCGCGAATATAACTGGTAATCCCGTAATTTTTCCACAAATAGATCGGATCGAAATTCTCATAGACTTCACAGTCACCTATCATGAGTACATCATGCTTTGTCGTCTCCTGATAGTATTCCGCCGTAAAATTCCCCTCCAAAATATCATCGGCATATTTTGGCTGCACCAGACGCTGCAATACTGCAAATAGCAAGACAACGACTGCAGCGGAAAGTATCCCGACTGCTATTTTCTTTCCTCGTTTCACTCTAATCTGCCATTCCTTTCCGGGTCCGCACACATTAAAACGCAGACACAATTGTTCTTCCAACGGTCAGACCTGCTTAAGGAATACCGTTTCTCCCTTGAAGTTAAAATTGATTGTAAATAAACTGCTGTGCCTCAAATCCTACGCCATAACTTCCCAGCAAAAGTACTGCAAAGAATAAGAGGACAAACAAACCATATCGAATGACATAAGGTTTTTGTGAAATCTTTTCACGCACGCTTCCATTTCTGCCACACATACTGACCGTAAACATTGCGACCACGCCAAATGCTACAATGCAGTAATCCTGCACCGATAATCCCAGATCAAGCAATTCCTTACCGGTAACTTTCGATAGATCGAACTGCGTAAACATATGTATAAACTGCCGAATCGCCCCGCGCACACTGGCGTAAGTATCAAACAGGCGAATACAGCACATCATCAAAAAGGTCCGGATCACCTGAAACGCACGATATCCCCAACTGTTTCCTAATTTCGGAAATCTGTGGTGAAATTTATTATATAATGGCGTGCATTCTTCAGAGATCAGAATGATCACACCATTTACCAGTCCCCAAGCAACAAAATGCCACGCTGCACCGTGCCAAATACCGGTCGCAAACCAGGTAACCATTGTCGAAATATATACTGCAACGCGTCTTGCACCTGCCATGCCAAAATGTTTTTTGGTCGTCGAGGTCAGCTTTTTGAGCGGTTTGCTGATACTCATCGGATAAAAAACATAATCACGGAACCACGTTCCCATCGTGATATGCCATCTGCGCCAATATTCTGCAATATTCTTTGAAAAGAAGGGACGGATAAAGTTCTCTTCCACATGTATGCCAAAAAATTGTGCAATACCGATCGTAATATCAATACCACCCGTAAAGTCCGCATACAACTGTGCTGCATAAAATAACATCCCGATAAGCACATAAGCCCCGGTATAATATTCCGGATCTCCCATCAGCATGCTGATCGCACCACTTAAGCGATCTGCGATCACCAGTTTCTTAAAATATCCCCACAAAATACGTTCTAAGCCAAAGCGAACCTGCTTGCCATCAAAGGAATGTTTTGCATAAAGTGTCTGTGACAGATCCCCATAACGACTGATCGGTCCTTGGATCAACTGTGGAAAAAAAGACACAAACAGTATAAAACGCGGCAGATTTTTCTGTGCGCTGCATTTGCCCCAATATACATCCAGCAGATATGCAACTGCCTGAAACGTATAAAAAGAGATTCCTAACGGCAGGATCATATCCGCATAAGGCAACTCTGTTCTGCCGGCTGCATCCAAAACGGTATTTACATTGTCGATCACAAAATTGGTGTACTTCAATACAGCAAGTATGCCTAAATTAAAGAGCAGACATACAAGCATGATGCGTTTTTTCTTGCCACCGATCTTTGCCTTGACCGCCTTCTTCTCGTCTCTGGACGGTTTCTCTATCTTTCCCGCTTTAATTTCAGCCTGGTATGACTGCCACTGTCCTTCCTGTCGATCGATACAAACACCGGCAAGCCATACCGTCACTGACGTTGCCAGAATAAACAACGGATAAAATGCTCCCGCAGAATAATAAAACAAAAAGTTTGCGATCAATAATAGGATCCACTGAAACCGCTTAGGAATGACATAATATACCGCAAACAATACCAGCAAAAACAGGATAAACTCGTATGAAATAAACAAAACGCTACTTTCCTCCCACCACAGCTTATTCTTCTAACAGGCGAGCAATCATATCGGCAAGGCTGTCAACAGAATTGAAATTTTCAGCAATAAAATCTTTCGCTGTAATATCAACATCAAATTCTTCTCCAAGCTCTGTCACCAACGTGACAAGATCAAAAGAATCCAGTATTTTGTCTTCTACCATTTTATCTTCTGCTTCAAAATCAATATCCTCATGAAGTTCCTTTAAGATTGCTAAAACTCCTTCTCTGATCTCCTCTACATCCATTTCATTGTCCTCCATCTTATTATAGTTTTAACTGCGTTTCACAGATCTTCGTTTCTGAGCCGCATAAATTTCCTGCATCTTCAAACGATCCATTTTGCCGTTCGGCGTAAGCGGTAATGTCTCCAACCTCACGATCGCATTTGGGATCATATAACGTGGCAGCCGTTCCTTGAGTTCCACTGTCAACGCCCTCTTGTCAATGTCTCCCACATAAAAGAGAACGATTTTCTTTGTCTCCTGTATAAAAATACAGCAACAGGTCTTGATCCCCTCTATCAGATCAACATCTGACTCGATCTCGCCAAGTTCTATTCGGTGCCCCATGTGTTTGATCTGATAATCTTTGCGTGATACAAAGATCAAATCTCCTGCTTCATTCTTCCTTCCTAAATCCCCGGTATGATAAATGCGGTCCGGAAAATATGGATTTAACGGATTCTGTGTAAAGACTTCCGCTGTTTTTTCCGGATTGTTGTAATAACCATGTGTGAGGCAAGTTCCGTGAATACAGATCTCCCCTGTCTCACCGTCTTTCACCGGTTCGCCCTGCTCATTCAGCAACAAAATCTGTGTATTTTTGAACGGACGCCCGATAGGGATCACTTCTTTCTCCTCAAATACATGTGTTGCATGATAATAACAGCTCATACCGGTCGCTTCCGTCGGTCCATATAAATTAAAAAACTCTGCATCCGGAATTGTCATTTTCCATAAATTAAACTGTTTGACCGGGAACACTTCACTGCCAAACGCAATGGTATGTAAATACTTAGGTATCACTGTATCGAATGTACCAAATGCCGAGATCATTGTCAATGCCGAAACAACCCAGCATATCGTATTGATCTCGTGGTCATTCAGAAACTCCACCAACTTGACCGGGAACATAAAACAGCTCTTAGGAATAAGCCAAGTAGTTGCTCCATATTTCAAGGTTGGATATATTTCTTTCATACACGCATCCAAATACAGCGGCGTCTGATTTCCAAAAACGGTTCTTTCGTTAAAACCTAATACCTCAGATAAGCTTTCAATATAATCGATCACACCACGATGATACCCCACAACACCTTTCGGGACACCTGTTGATCCGGAGGTAAATAACACATAGATCGGATCAATATCCAATGCACCCTCCCGGATCTTAGCCAACACTTCTTCATCCATCTCAGTCTTGCTGCAGGTTTCGTATGGCAAAGCCGTTCCTTCAAAGCCAAGCGCAGCAATCTTATCCTTCGTACTCTCATCATAGATCAAATAATTTGCATCTGTATTTTCCAAGATCAATTGCATACGTCTTCGCGGCATCTCTTCATCGATCGGAACATAGTAACATCCCGCATAGATCACTCCGAAAAAAGCGGCGATCGTCTGCGGACATTTTTTCATATATACGACAACCGGCTCACGATATGCCCCCTGTCTGCTTAGCTCAGTTCCAATACTTTTGGCCTGTTCGGACACCTGTATAAAAGATAATGTACTTTCTTCATCTGCAAAAGCAGTCTTATCCGGTACTCTATCCACTGTATTTTCCAAGTACTCCAGCACATTTGTCTGCATATGTATCCCCCTGTTAGTGTGTTTGCTTTAATATATCTCCACGCCTTAACACTTTTAAGATCTTTTTGATCGCAAAACGCGGACTGCGCTGCATCAAACTGTCCCATTGTTCCATATTTTCATCCGAATTTTCAATCTCACGAACATACCAGTGCGCCAGCTCTGCTTTTTCATCGATCGTAAGCAGTTCATCATTTTCCATCCAGCGCATAAACCAAAGCTCACGAATGATCAGAACGTTCACTACAGCCATTTTGCATTTAGCAAGCAGCTGTTCATCGTATGCACTGGTGCAGCAGTACACATATAGGAAATAAACCAGCATCTGCTCTAACTCGATCTCATCTTCCTGCTCCGTATATTCTGCCATACGGCCTCTGGACTCTTCTCGAGACATTTCTTCCCTGATATTTAATATACTCTGTAAAAGCGGCGGCCATTCAGGATTCAGTGCTTCCATCGTACTCAACGCAAAAAGCATATCCGTCATGATCGTTGACACCGGCTCCTCGTTTTCCTGTCTAAAATATTTTTCATCATAAATGATCTCATCAAGCCGTTTTTCAATCTTTTCATAGGCAGTATCCTCACAATATGCTTTACGGATCTTGCGCAGTTGATGTTTCTCCCGATCTGTAAAATTCGGGAAAATAGGAAGATTTTTCAACGGAAAAGAAGTGTGCTTACGTTCGGCACGATGATGGATCCGACTCTCCACATCGTGTGCCATTCCAAGTATCATTACCATTCGCTGGTTCATGCTGAATTTACGATTTTGTGCTATTGATAACAATGTGTCTCTGGTCGGCACCAATTCTGCAAACAGTTTGTGGTCAAAAAACGGATCCCACTCTTTGCGGGCATGCACTTCATAACAATCAATTTTTACCGGCTCTTTACGCTCCAGCAGTTGTTTGCATGCGATCGGACACGTCATGGCTAACGAGCGTTCCCGCACATTTGGATATACTTCCTCGTGGCGCGGATGTGTATGGCATGTCTCACATAGCGCATTTTCGCCGAGTTCTAATACAATGTCACATAAATTGTCCTCATTTAAAAATTCACAACGATTATCCTCTCCATGCGGACAAATACGTCCTGTTGAAAAATCAATCTTTTCTGCCATACGTTTTCCTAACGGTCCTTGTACATGCCGATACTTCTTTAATGTATCCGGATCCACAACGATCTGCCAGCGAATACAGCAGCTATCCGGGCACTCATGTCCCGGAACACATTCAAAATCATCAAAATAGTCAGGATAATAATATTTCATCGCAATAGCCATACCTTTCTTCTGCTCTGCAGGTTTTTCCAATCAGAACCCCATTCTTGCAGGCATCAATATATACTGTAATGCATATAAAATCAACAAATGCACCGGATAAAACCAGTAAAAAACTGTACGATTTCCTCTGCCTTGTTCGCCATTATACCACTGTATACACAAAAGTGCTACCAGCGAAGCCGGCTGCCAAAAAAGCAGCACTGCAGCTGCCAGATTCCTTTTTGTTTTTTGGTCGTGAAAGACATAGAATACTACAATCAGCAAAATGCCATACCACGAGTAATCCACCCGCAGCAAATATGCTGCAGCGCAGCCGAATAATACGATTCCGTACATCGGAATGCTCCAAAGTTCTACTTTGGTGAGCATCCACATGACCAACAATCCGATTACAAACGTAAATAATACGTTCTGTCCATCCAGCTTAACAATCTTTCCATAAATTGCCAGATCATATGGTATCTCCGCCAAAAAGGCAAATCCAAGCATTCTTTGAACATACTTGCGCAAATTACCTGTATGATAAAATCCTTCCACCAACAAAAAACAAAATAAAGGAAATGAAAGCCGCCCTATATAGCGGCTAAACGAATACACTGACAACAGTGCATGGCTGCCATACGATAAATAAATCACTCCGATATGATCGATAAGCATCGACAATAAGGCGATCCACTTCAAAGTATTTCCATCCCATCCACGATGGTTGCCCGTGTTCATTCGATCCTTCCCTTTCCTTTAACTCATAAACTCATACTTCCCATACCGCAAATTCGCCACGACCACATATTGCTTATTATGTCAATGACTATATTGCATTTTGCAGCCACCATAGAGTGGTTTCTGCCATCCGAGAACTATAGTAATTGCCTTGCCGCATTTTCGTTTTTGGTGATTTCTAGATTTTGTTGTCTCTGATGATTGATATGTGGTTCGGGCAATAACTTCCGGTATAGGAAGTTTGAGTTATAAATATTACTGTCTAACCTTAATATGGACCTCTCGGAGCTGCTGTTCGGTCACCTCTCCAGGAGCACCACACATAAGATCCTGTGCGTTACCATTCATTGGGAACGGAATGATCTCACGAATATTCTCCTCATTGCGAAGAAGCATGATCATGCGGTCAACACCCGGTGCCATTCCTGCATGTGGCGGTGCACCAAACTGGAAAGCATTATACAATGCGCCAAACTTCTCCTTAAGATCCTCTTCCGTATAACCTGCGATCTCGAACGCTTTTACCATGATCTTCATATCGTGATTACGCACTGCACCGGAAGATAACTCGATTCCGTTACATACAATATCATACTGATATGCCAAAATCTCTGATGGATCTTTTGTCTCCAACGCTTCTAAGCCGCCCTGTGGCATAGAGAATGGGTTATGCGTAAAAATATACTGCTTCAACTCTCTGTCGTACTCATACATTGGGAAGTCATTAACATAGCAGAAACGATATGCATTTTTCTCCAACAGATCCAGGCGGTTTCCAAGTTCTGTACGAATCTGTCCTGCATATAACGCTGCCAGCTCTTCTCTGTCCGCAATAAAGAAGATCGTATCCCCTGCCTGAAGTCCTGCGATCTCAGCGATCTCTGTCTTCATATCATCCGGAATAAACTTATCGATCGGTCCCTTATAGGTCATATCTTCTTTCACTTCCAAATAACCAAGGCCGCCCATACCGATAGACTGCGCAAATTTCAAAAGTTTCTCATGTTGTCCCTTAGACAACTTCGCATGTACATTGATGGCACGAACTGTCTTACCGTGGAACGGCTTAAACGTACATCTCTGGAAGAAGTCAGTGACATCCACAATGCGGAGCGGGTTACGCAGATCCGGCTTGTCGGTACCAAACTCCAGCATCGCCTGCTTATAGCTTATGATCGGATATGGTGCCTGAGTCACTTCTGCTCCCTCCGGTGCAAATTTTTCAAAAGTAGCACTCAACACTTCCTCACCAACACGGAATACATCTTCCTGTGTTGCAAAACTCATTTCAAAATCAAGCTGATAAAACTCTCCGGGTGAACGGTCTGCTCTTGCGTCCTCATCACGGAAACATGGTGCAATCTGGAAATATTTATCAAATCCCGATACCATTAACAACTGCTTATACTGCTGCGGCGCCTGCGGCAACGCATAGAATTTACCCTTGAACTTACGAGAAGGCACGATATAATCACGTGCGCCTTCTGGAGAAGATGCACACAAGATTGGTGTCTGGATCTCCAAAAATCCCATCTCCGTCATCTTCTCGCGGAGATAACTGATGACTTTGGAACGGAAGATCATATTATCGCGCACTTTGATATTTCTAAGATCCAAATAACGATATTTCAAACGAACATCCTCTCTCGTCTCTTTCGAAGTTGCGATTTCAAACGGAAGCTGACGATACACCTTGCCAAGAATGTCTACATGATGTGCCTCTAATTCAATCGTTCCGGTCGGGATCTTCGGGTTGTACGTCTCCTCGTCACGATGTTCAATCTCGCCCTCTACACTGATGCAATCCTCTTTGTTGATACCGTCCAACAAAGAAGTATCGCGCATAACAACCTGCATTACACCATACATATCACGCAGATCAATAAAAGATACACCACCGTGATCACGAATGTTTTCTACCCAACCTGCAATTTTCAGATTGCTTCCAACATCCTGTTCCGTTATGTCGCTCATTATTTTGTCGCGGTAAATATTGTTCGTATTAGTCCTCATAATATCCTCCTTCAAGATGAAATGTACTTTCAAATAAGAACTGAGGGGTTCTTATTCGTAATATAAAGCAAAAAAAGTCCGCCCCAAACACACTTGTTCAGGACGAACGTATTGTCCGCGGTACCACCCGAATTACTGTTCTACAGTCTCTCTACGGTCATAATAACCTTTCTGTTTGTCGCACAGCTGCGGCGCACCTACTAATGAATGTCTCACGTTCAGATTGCGGCTGATAAAGTGTTATTCACTAGGATTCCTTCTATGGGGTTCACACCATCCCCCACTCTCTGCAAGCGATTCTCCTGCTACTTCTCTTCGTCATAGCCATATTATGAAAATTCCGCAAAAACCGGAATTTTATGCAAAAAATTAATCATTTAACTCATTGACAGTCTCTGTCAACTGCGCAAGCTTGGACGTAATCTCCTTGCTCACGCTTGCCATTCCCTCTGCCAGCTTCTGAACCTCAGAAGCTACCACGGCGAAACCACGTCCGCTCTCACCGGCACGAGCTGATTCAATGGATGCATTCAATGCGAGCATATTCTGTTTCTTACTGAATCCAACAATCTTTGATGTACTCTCATTCGCCTCACTGATCTCTTCAGCCGCCTTCGCAATGCCAACTTTCAAGCGTTCCAGCATCTGATTATTCTGATACTCTTGATAGCAGGCACGTACATACATGTTGATCACGTCCCCCAGCAACTGTGCAGACGCTTTGATCTGCTCTTTGGACTTAACACCAACTTTATGCAAAGCCTCAATATAAGCATCTTCATTAATACCAAGCTCTCTGGCAACACCGCGGAACTTGTCATCATCCGGATTCTCCGGTAATATCTGACCTCCGATCACACTCCCAAGAACGGTGCCGTCATTCAACGTGATAGGGATGCCGAAATCCATCAGACCGGCATGGCACTCATAGACACCCTCACTTTCACGGTCACACTTCTCACAACGACGACGTCCTTCTTCGCTGCCTCTTGTCAGATCAATACAAAATTCCGTGAAATTATAACATTCGCTAATATACTTTCCATCGGCGCCAACTGCTACTGTCGCCAAGCCTGTACTTTTCGCCCAATTGTTCATAATTTCTTCGAATTTAACCATATCGCAAAAATCTTGAATCTTCATTGTCATACGCCTCCCGTACTCTATACTGCAACATATATTGTAGTATATATTGTAGCATATATCTGTAAAATTGTAAATCCAAAGCAACCGCTATTTTTGTGCATAACGTTCGCTCTGTGTGCGGATCAAATCCTGATCCTCAAAATAATCAATCTTCATCGCTCTTTTGACCTCAGATAATGTCTGAGCTGCCGTTTCTCTTGCAACATCACTTCCCTTCTTAAGGATGTTGTAAACTTCCGGAATATCTTTCTCAAACTCAGCTCTTCGTGCACGGATCGGAGACAACTCCTCCTGCATAACGTTATTTAAGAAACGTTTGATCTTGACATCGCCAAGTCCGCCTTTCCGGTAATGTTCTTTTAATTCATCCAGATTTGCATAATCCGGCATGTATTCTTCAAAATGCTCCGGTCTGCTAAACGCATCCAGATACGTAAACACCGTATTACCCTCTATATGTCCTGGATCAGACACCTTAATATGAAGCGGATCCGTGTACATTTCCATAATCTTAGCACGTACATCTTCTTCCGTATCCGACAAATAAATACAGTTGCCTAATGATTTACTCATCTTTTGCTTGCCATCTATGCCCGGCAGACGCATACAAGCCGCATTGTCCGGCAACAGCACCTCAGGTTCTACCAAAACTTCATCATAAATACCATTGAACTTACGAACGATTTCCCTTGTCTGTTCTATCATTGGGAGCTGGTCCTCTCCAACCGGCACCGTCGTTGCCTTAAAAGCGGTAATATCAGCTGCCTGACTAATTGGATACGTAAAGAATCCAACCGGAATACTTGTTTCAAAATCACGCATCTTGATCTCTGATTTCACCGTAGGATTACGCTGCAATCGAGATACCGTAACCAGATCCATATAATAAAAAGTAAGCTCACATAATTCTGAAATCTGTGACTGGATAAATAATGTCGATTTCGTTGGATCAAGCCCGCAAGACAAATAATCCAATGCCACTTCTATAATATTCTGGCGCACCTTCTCCGGATTCTCAAAGTTATCCGTAAGTGCCTGTGCATCTGCGATCATAATAAATATTTTATCGTATTCACCGGAATTTTGTAACTCCACGCGCCGGCGCAATGAGCCAACATAATGTCCTACATGTAAACGTCCTGTCGGGCGATCTCCGGTTAAAATTATCTTTGCCATAATGTTTCATTCTCCTTCAGTCTGTTATTTTATTCCTCGCTGTCCATCATACCGCTCCAATACAGAAGATTCTGTATGGCGATCTTGCTCTTCCACCAGTTCTTGGCAACTCCCCAAGCGGCAGGATAACTTTTCCCCCACTCCCAAGTCACTTCCCACGAACCGTCTCCCAGCTGTGTTTTGGCGATAAATTCCAATTCAAACTCTGCAATATTTTTGTTCATTTCATAATACATACTGTCTTTGGCACGCAAAAAAGTCGATGGACGGCAAATATTGACATCCCACATTGTAATGTATAAATTGACATCCTGCGTGATCGTTTGAAATACAACTTCCTTTAAGCGCTTTTCAAACGCTTCCATTGGAAACTCCGCTTCTAATCCTGCCTCTGCAATATAATCATAAAGTCTGCAAAAACAAGCGACCACATGCATCTCTTTACAATCTTTGATCATTAAAAACTGATTGATCGCCTCCGTCGCCACTTCCTTAGCCAGATCATAAAAATCCGTATCCGGATCCTCAAAATACAGAATAAATCCTGCCAGGCCTGCCGTTGGATTGTAATCCGTCGAAAAACGATTAGCCGGAGTGTCCTCCCACCATGAAGCATATGGATAGTGCCACCAGTCCGCATGTGGGTAATTGTTATTCGTATCGATCGTATGCGCCCAACTATTATCTTCAAACTCTTTGCCACTGCTCAAATATTCCAAAATCCCCTGAATGACCGGATGATCTGCATCTTCGCGCTCCATTCCGATTTCCCAGATGATCTCTGTTGCCTCATAGGTCTGTGACGGTGATGAATGCGGATTCCAATAGTCCGGCTCCAATCCGTAGCCAAACCCACCATCCGTATTTTGGTAGCAGGCAAGTGTGTCCAAAACCGCCTCACGACTGCCATCCTCAAAGTGGTACTGCCACTTAGCCAACTCCAGTGGTCGGGCGTTTTTGTACACAAATCGCCTTGCACGATGGTAAGCATTGTCAAATGCTTCCTTCTCCTCTTCCTTCATATGCTTCTCCCCCAAAAATATAATCTGAATCCCTTGATTCATTGCACAGTGTTTTGCCATACTGCAATAGTTTTCCAGAATTTACAGCACATTGAAATATATAATGATAGTATAACATATTTTACAATCATTGGGAAATACTAACATAGAAATTTTTGCCGGGAAAAAATTTGGAAACAGCTAATTTTGCAGTAATGTAAACGTAACGCCAAAAGGAGGACGATATCCATGGAAACAAACAGCAAAGAGTTTGATACAATTCGACTTTTACAGGAATGTGATGCCGGAAGCAAAATGGCAGTATCCGCCATTGACGAAGTTCTGGACCGCACACAGGACAGCGCCTTAAAAAATCTGTTATTGGACACCAAACAGCACCACGCTAAACTCGGAAATGACATTCACACCGAATTGGCGCACTGTCACGGCAATACCAAGGAGCCAAGTCCGGTCGCAAAAGGAATGGCATGGGCGAAAACCAATATGAAACTGACATTAGAACAAAGTGATGCAACGGTAGCAAATTTGATCACAGATGGCTGTGACATGGGCATCAACGCATTGCAGCGCTGTCTAAATGACTACCCGGATGCCAGTCACGCAGCCAAAGATCTGTGTCGACGCCTCATGTCTATCGAAGATACTCTCCGCGAAGATCTTCGCAGCTATTTATAATCACCGGTCGGTACCGGACAGCCGCTCCCGTAAAATACGGAAGCCCTGTATAATAATTGTTGGAAGTCCTGCTAATACGGCCACACTTGCTGTCTGCGCCCCTGTCAGAGACGATGCTGCAAATGCACTTCTTGCAGCCGGTATGCACAGTACCAATACCAATAGCAGGACACCGACACCAAATGCCGCAATACTCCATCGGTTACTGCATAATCCGATCCGTATCAGCGAGTATTTACTGCGCAGATTGAATCCATGAAACAATCGTGCTAATGTTAATGTTGCAAACGCCATCGTCATCGCTGTCTGAACAGTGTGCACCGGATCACCTAAATAGAAAGCCGTAATAGTAACTGCTGCGATCATACTGCCATAGAGCAACATATTGCGAATAAAGGAGCTATTCAATAGTTTTTCTGATGGATCACGGGGCGTATCCTGCAGCAACCGTTCATCAACCGATTCCATGCCGATAGCTAAGGCAGGAAGCGAATCCGTCAACAGATTGATAAACAATAGATGTACAGCTGCAAAAGGTGCAGGCAGCCCTGCCACACAACAATACAATACAGCCAGAATTCCTGCCATATTACCTGACAGCAAAAACTGAATTGCATTTTTGATGTTACGATATACATTTCTTCCGTTGCATACGGCTTTGATAATTGTGGCAAAGTTATCATCTGTCAAGATCATCGCTGCTGCATCTTTGGACACCTCTGTCCCAGTAATCCCCATTGCCACGCCGATATCCGCTTTTTTAAGTGCGGGCGCATCATTTACACCATCTCCCGTCATCGCCGTGATCTTCCCCTTTTTCTGCCATGCGTCAACGATGCGGATTTTATTTTCCGGTGATACTCTTGCATAGACCGCAATCTTCTCCAATTGCTGCAAATGTTCTTCCTCAGACATCGCATCCAGTTCCTGTCCCGTAACCGCAATATCCCCATCGCCAAAAATCCCCAATTGTTTTGCGATAGCGGTTGCCGTCACCTTATGGTCTCCGGTAATCATAACCGTACGGATTCCTGCACGCTTAGCATCCTCTACCGCTTTTCCGGATTCTATGCGCGGCGGATCGATCATTGCCGCAAGTCCTATAAAGGTAAGATCCCTTTCCTGATCCAGTGTCAGGTGCTGGTCTTTTGCAACAGATCGCTGGCCAAAAGCTAACACTCTGAGCCCCTGTTCCGAAAACTGCTGATTTTGCCGCAGGATCATTCGCTTATCTTCCTCCGTGATCGGCTGCATTCCCTTTGATGTCAGAATGTGGGTCGTACGTTCTAATAATACATCTACTGCGCCTTTCGTATACACAATATCAGATTGCTCTTCTTCTATTCCGAGATATTTGGTACTCATCAATTTGCGGTCTGAGTCAAAGGGAATTTCCTCCAAACGCTGCATAGTATTGCGAAGCTGTTTCGTATCTGTCAAATTCTGTGCCAACACAAGCAAACAGGACTCTGTAGGGTCACCAAGCTGTTTTCCTTCTGTCAATACAGCATCATTATTTAAGACCGCATTGTATAAAAATGCCTTCTGCACTAAGGAATCACCCGTCAGCTCCTGCGGATCCACGCAATGTTTATCGAGATACAATTTCGTCACTGTCATCTTATTTTGTGTCAAAGTTCCTGTCTTATCAGAACATATTACTGAGACACAACCAAGGCTTTCAACGGCTGATAATTTTTTAATGATCGCACCCTGCACCGCCATTTTCTGCGTTCCCATTGCCTGAACGATCGTCACAATAGAGCTTAACGCCTCCGGAATTGCGGCCACTGCAAGTGCCACTGCAAATAGCAGCGATGGCAGTAGTCCATTGCCTTGATACCATTGCATTCCAAATACCAACAAGCAGATCACCATAATGAGTACCGCCAGCTTTCTGCTGAAATCATCCATGCTGCGTTGTAGTGGTGTTTTGACACTCTTAGTTTGATTCATCAATCCGGCAATCTTGCCCATCTCTGTATTCATTGCTGTCGCAGTTACCAAAGCCTCGGCTCTGCCATACGTAACAAGCGTACCTGAATACACCATATTCACACGATCAGCAAGAGGGGTTTCCTCGGTTATTTCTATATCCTGTTTATCAACATTCGTTGATTCTCCGGTCAATGCACTCTCATTAACCTGCAACGAGTGATTGCACAGTATTCGTGCGTCCGCAGCGACCATATCTCCTACCTCCAGCAGCAAAACATCCCCGGGAACTACCTGTGTAGAAAGAATTGCACATTTCTTGCCATCCCGCAAAACATGTGCATGCGGCGAAGAGAGCGATTTTAGTGCTTTCAGGGACTTTTCGGCTTTGACGCTTTGAACGGTACCGAGCACCGCATTTAATATCAGCACCGCAAAAATAACAATTGCGCTCTCAACATCTCCCGAAAATAATGATATACCTGCTGCGATCATTAATATCCAGACTAATAGGTCTGCAAACTGCTCCACAAAAATCTTAAATACACTCTTTTGTTCTCCCTCTGCTAATGCATTTGGTCCGGTTTGAGCCAGCCTTTGCTCCGCCTCTGCAGATGTCCATCCACATTCTGATGCCCCCAGATTGCGCAGTACATCTTCTTTTTTCATTTGATAATATGCCTTCATCTTGATCACCCATTCCTTTCCCGCCGACAGCCACTAACCATATCCCCGCGGATTGCTTTACTCATGAAGAATTACCGCAGCAATTCTTGATGATCTCTCGCTGCGCAATAGCAATTGCCAGCAGACAATTTGCGATTAAACAATTTGCGATTAACGAAAAAAAGAGACTTCTTGTGTACCAAAATAGCACACAAAAAGTCTCGTTCAACATTTCACGTTCCACAGGCTCCGGGTCTCACGACCGTATTGACGAAGTCCTGCAACATATCCAAAACGATATGCAACTACTCCCCTTTTGCAAGAGTTTCTAGATCTATTCTATTCTCTAATCCTGCAGTTATATCTGCTTAGTCGTATTTTATACGACTCACAGCAATTTGGCAAGTACTTTTATATTATAGTTTCTCTCCGGTGAGAAGCTCATATGCCTGTAAATATTTGTCAATTGTTTTATCGACAATATCCTTTGGCAAAGTCCAATCATGTCCATCATTTGCTTTAAGCCAATCTCTGGCAAACTGCTTATCAAACGATGGCTGACCATGACCCGGCTCATATCCCTCTGCCGGCCAGAAACGGGAACTATCCGGTGTCAGCATCTCATCACCAAGTACAATGTTACCATCTTCATCTAAACCAAATTCAAACTTTGTATCTGCAATAATAATACCTTTGCTCAGGGCATACTCTGCACATTTTTTGTACAAAGCGATCGTATAATCACGAAGCTTTGCAGCGTACTCTTCTCCTTTACCCGGGAAATATTTCTCCAAATGCGTAACACTTTGCTCATAAGAAATATTTTCATCATGATCGCCAATTTCCGCCTTAGTAGATGGCGTATAGATCGGTTCCGGCAGTTTGTCGGATTCTTTCAATCCTTCCGGCAACTTGATGCCACATACGGTTCCGTTCTCCTGATAGCTTGCCCATCCGCTTCCGGTAATATAACCACGAACAATGCATTCGATCGGCAACATTTCTAACTTACGGCATAACATGCTGTTTCCGTCAAATTTATCCTGTCGGAAAAACTCCGGCATATCTTTTACATCGACTGAAATCATATGATTTGGCAAGATGTCTTCTGTCAGATCGAACCAGAATTTTGACATCTGTGTCAAAACAGTACCTTTCTTGGTCACCTCATTGTTAAGAATGACATCAAAACAGCTAATGCGGTCTGTCGCAACCATGATCAAGCTGTCTCCATTGTCATAAATTTCTCTTACTTTGCCTTCTTTGATCGGCTTTAATTCCTTCATAATGTCCTCCATTCCTTCCTGCAAGTTCGCTCATGTAAAAACCACAATATAACTATAACAGAATCCGCGAATGGGTGCAATAGCCTACACCTCGTAATCCATGCAGACACGATTCTGCGTGTATGGTCTTACATTACCATCTGCGATCTTAACATGCTCAGGATGCGTTGCATAGCCCTTCAATGCATCTGCATTTTCAAACGAACTGTCTAACATGACATCTGCATTTGACGATGGCAGACCTTCCGTCTGCACATGAATCGACAAAAGTCCCGGAATTTTTCCCTGAAGGCTTTCCAATCCAGCCTTGATTCCCTTCTTCACCGTCTGCTTTTCTTCCTCATCCATCTCTTTTAACTGCCACAAAATAATATGCTTTACCATACTTATCCTCCTTAACTTATCCCAAATCAATATCTTCATGCTGCTCTGTAACTTAGCAGCCTGCCGGGAAATTTAGACCTTTTGACACCTTAATCCTATAATACAAAAAAAGGTCTGCCACATTAATAAATGCAACAGACCCCATAAGACAATGATGTTACTTTAATTATTTAGCAACAACTGTGAAAGAGATCGTAAGATTCTTCTTGAATGCAAATGCTTTAGCATTGTTTGTCTTAGAGTTGTCACCCTGATTACCCCACTTATTGTAGAAAGATAATCTCCAGTTGTTCTTGCTGGCAGGTTTGTTCTTCTCGAAAGCTCCCTGATATACTTTCTTAACTTTTACTTTCTTACCATCAGCCTTAACTGTAATACCAGAGCATTTTACTTTCTTGAAAGATTTGAGAACATTTACTAAATCTACTGTACATACAGTAGCTCCTGCAACTTTCTTTAACTTCTTGTTCTTGCCGCCTACTTTGTATTTAGCAGGTTTCTTAACTGTAAGAGTAACTTTTGTCTTCTTACCCTTCTTAAGAGTTACATTCTTAGATACAGCCTTAGCGGACTTGCCGTCACCAGCGATCCAAATGCAGTCAGCACCTTTTGCATTACCTGCGAAGAAAACTCTAGCATTTACCTTCTTAGATTTTGCCTTTGCTGCACTAGCATCCTTTGTAGGTGCTACTGCTACAGAACCAACTGCTACTGCCATTGCCATAGCTACAGCCATGGATTTCTTTGCTACTTTAGAAATTCTCATTGTAATATCCTCCTCAACTTTTTTTGTGAATTTTCTATGTTTTTTATTATACTCTTTTATGCATAATTGTCAATAAATTAAGTTTCTGTTTTTTGATTTTGTTACTATTGTTATATTTTAGAATAACAATTTTATATTTTTCCACAAATTTTCTATAGGATTTTTGCAATGTATACGCACATTTCACTAAAGTTATTTGACCTCCATTTCTTCGTTCGCCTTATACTTAAAGACAAAAGCAAAGCCAGCACTTTGCTTTTGTCACGCTACATAACAGCATTTTCCTATACCAAAAAATGCCTGGATGCAAGCAAGCTTGCACCAGACATTTTGTTATTGTTTATCGTTCGATCGACTTAACGTCAAAAGATTACTCGATGATTGTTGCAACAGCACCTGATCCTACTGTACGTCCACCCTCACGGATAGCGAAGTTAAGACCCTGCTCCATAGCGATTGGATGAATCAACTCGATTGTCATCTCTACGTTATCACCAGGCATGCACATCTCTGTTCCCTCTGGAAGGTTACATACACCAGTTACATCAGTTGTTCTGAAGTAGAACTGTGGACGATAGTTGTTGAAGAATGGAGTATGACGTCCACCCTCGTCCTTAGTAAGAACATAAACCTGAGCTGTAAATTTTGTATGGCAAGTAACAGTTCCAGGAGCTGTTAATACCTGTCCACGCTCAACATCCTCTCTCTTGATACCACGAAGAAGAGCACCGATGTTATCACCAGCCTGAGCCTCATCAAGAAGCTTACGGAACATCTCGATACCTGTTACAGTAGTCTTAGTTGTCTCTTCCTTAATACCAACGATTTCAACTTCCTCATTTACATGAAGAACACCACGCTCTACACGACCAGTTGCTACAGTACCACGACCGGTAATTGTGAAGATGTCCTCGATAGGCATCAAGAATGGCTGATCTATTGCACGCTGTGGATCTGGAATGAAGTTGTCAACAGCATCCATAAGTTCCATGATCTTGTCTCCCCACTCGCCGTTAGGATCTTCAAGAGCCTTCAAAGCAGAACCCTTAATGATTGGGCAGCCTTCGAAACCATACTCTTCAAGGTTCTCAGTTACTTCCATCTCTACAAGCTCGATAAGCTCTTCATCATCAACCATATCGCACTTATTCAAGAATACTACGATATAAGGAACGTTAACCTGACGGGACAAAAGGATATGCTCCTTAGTCTGAGCCATAACACCATCAGTAGCAGCTACTACGAGGATAGCACCATCCATCTGAGCAGCACCAGTGATCATGTTCTTTACATAGTCAGCATGGCCTGGGCAGTCAACGTGTGCATAATGTCTCTTCGCTGTCTGATACTCAACGTGAGCAGTAGAGATTGTGATACCACGCTCTCTCTCTTCAGGAGCCTTATCAATATCCTCAAAGTTCTCAGCCTCGTTACCAGGAACTCTAGCAGCAAGAACCTTTGTGATAGCAGCAGTTAATGTTGTTTTACCATGATCTACGTGACCGATGGTACCAATGTTACAATGGGGTTTGTTTCTCTCAAACTTTTCTTTAGCCATTTCTAAAATCCTCCTTATAATTCCTAGACGCTCAATGCGTCAAACGGTTTGCGCAAAATCACGCTATGGGCACTATTATAGGTATAACGCTTGTTTTTTCAAGTATTTTTCTGCAATAATGCCCTGTGATTTCTATATTTCTATGAATTTCCATTCATATGATAACTTTTCCCATCAGAATGTGTGCACATCTCTGATTTCTCGACATTTTACAACGTCAACGGCAAATTATTCACTTGCCTTATTTGCAAGAACTTTTTCCTGTACGTTCTTAGGACACTGCTGGTACTTCTCGAAGAACATGGAGTAGTTACCACGACCCTGTGTACTGGAACGAAGCTCTGTAGAATAACCGAACATCTCAGCCAATGGTACGAATGCTCTAACAATCTTACCACCACCGATGTCGTCCATTCCCTCGATCTGTCCACGCTTAGCATTCAAGCTTCCGATAACATCGCCCATGTACTCCTCAGGCATTGTTACTTCAACCTTCATGATAGGCTCTAACAGAACCGGATTACCCTTCTTCATAGCATCCTTGAACGCCATAGAACCAGCGATGTGGAATGCCATCTCGGAAGAATCGACCTCATGGTAAGATCCATCCCATACATTTGCATGTACACCGAGTACAGGGAATCCACCAAGGATACCAGCCTGAGCTGCTTCCTCAATACCTTCGCCGATTGCTGGGATGTATTCCTTAGGAATAGCACCACCGACAACGGTAGACTCGAACTTGAATGTTTCCTCGCCATTTGGATCCATAGGCTCAAACTTAACTTTACAGTGACCATACTGACCACGACCACCGGACTGCTTAGCATACTTGCTGTCAATGTCAACTGCAGTCGTGAATGTCTCTTTGTAAGCTACCTGTGGAGCACCTACATTAGCCTCTACATTAAACTCACGAAGCAGACGATCTACGATAACTTCCAGGTGAAGCTCGCCCATACCAGCGATGATTGTCTGACCTGTTTCCTGATCTGTATGTGCACGGAATGTAGGATCCTCTTCTGCCAATTTAGCAAGAGCCTCACCCATCTTACCCTGATCATTCTTTGTCTTAGGCTCGATAGCAAGCTCGATAACCGGCTCAGGGAATTCCATGGACTCTAAGATTACCGGATGCTGCTCATCACAGATAGTATCACCTGTTGTGGTGACCTTAAATCCTACTGCTGCTGCGATATCTCCAGAGTAAACTTTGTCGATCTCGCTACGGCTGTTAGCATGCATCTGTACGATACGACCAACACGCTCTTTCTTCTGCTTTGTAGCATTCAATACATAAGAACCGGAGTTCAATGTACCGGAATATACACGGAAGAATGCAAGCTTACCAACGAATGGGTCAGTCATGATCTTGAATGCAAGTGCTGCAAATGGTTCATCATCAGAAGACTTACGAACAACTTCGTTACCCTCTTCATCTGTACCAGTGATATCAGGGATATCTGTTGGTGCCGGCATATACTCAACAACACCATCGAGCAGCTTCTGAACACCCTTATTCTTGTATGCAGAACCGCAATATACAGGAACTGCCTCACAAGCGATCGTGCCCTTACGAAGTGCTTTTTTCATTTCATCGATAGATGGCTCTTCACCCTCAAGATATTTCTCTAATAAGTCGTCATCCAACTCACAGATCTTCTCTACGAGGTTGCTATGCCATTCATCAGCAAGGTCTTTCAAATCATCCGGGATCTCTGTGATCTCGATATCCTCGCCCTTGTCATCCTTATAGTAATATGCATCCATCTCGAACAAGTCAATCAATCCGATGAAGTCATCTTCCTTACCGATCGGAATCTGAACAGGGATTGCATTCTTGCCCAAACGATCAATGATTGTCTGCACAGACATGAAGAAGTCTGCACCCATCTTGTCCATTTTGTTGATAAATGCCATACGTGGTACATTGTATGTGTCAGCCTGACGCCATACGTTCTCAGACTGAGGCTCAACGCCTGCTTTCGCATCAAATACACCAACTGCACCATCAAGTACACGTAAGGAACGCTCTACCTCTACAGTAAAGTCCACGTGACCCGGTGTATCAATGATGTTGATACGATGCTCTAATGCACCAGGTTTCTTCTTATGATGATCCTCAAGTGTCCAGTGACATGTTGTAGCAGCAGAGGTGATTGTGATACCTCTTTCTTTCTCCTGCTCCATCCAGTCCATTGTGGACGCACCGTCATGAGTTTCACCAATCTTGTAGTTTACACCGGTATAGAATAAGATACGCTCTGTAAGCGTTGTCTTACCAGCATCGATATGAGCCATGATACCAATGTTTCTTGTTCTATCAAGTGGATATTCTCTTCCAGCCAAGACTATTACCTCCTATATTAGTACACAAAAATGATACCAGATCCGCTAAGCAGCGATCTTATTACCATCTGTAATGAGCAAATGCCTTGTTTGCTTCTGCCATCTTGTGCATATCTTCTTTTCTCTTTACTGCTGCACCAGTATTGTTTGCAGCATCAAGAATTTCGTTTGCAAGTCTCTCCTTCATGGTCTTCTCGCCTCTCTTACGTGAGAAGAATGTCAACCAACGAAGAGCTAACGCCTGTCTTCTGTCAGGGCGAACCTCGATAGGTACCTGATAGGTAGCTCCACCGATACGTCTAGCCTTAACCTCCAACTGTGGCATAATGTTGTTCATTGCCTCTTCGAACACTTCGATAGCGTCTTTGCCAGACTTCTCTGCTACCTGCTCGAATGCGCCATAAACGATTTTCTGAGCAACACCCTTCTTACCATCCAACATAATGTTGTTGATAAGCTTTGTCACAACCTTGTTGTTGTAAACAGGATCTGCTAATACATCTCTTTTCTGTATATGTCCTTTACGTGGCACGTTACTTCCCTCCTTAACATGATTTAGCGAATACTAACAGCCGACACTGCTTCAAACGTATTCTCTAATATTAATTCATCGGTACTCACAATTGTTTAGTGTCCGCACCAGGTTAATCAGTGAAAATTAATCCGGCACTTCCCCAAATTAGTGAATTATTTCTTAGGCTTCTTAGCACCGTATTTAGAACGGGCCTGCTTTCTGTTGGCAACACCTGCTGTATCCAATGTACCACGAACGATATGATATCTGGTACCTGGCAAATCCTTTACTCTACCACCACGGATAAGCACAACGCTATGCTCCTGAAGGTTATGTCCCTCACCTGGAATGTAGCTTGTTACCTCAATACCGTTTGAAAGACGAACTCTGGCTGTTTTACGAAGAGCTGAGTTAGGCTTCTTAGGTGTAGCAGTACGAACAGCGGTACAAACACCTCTCTTCTGAGGGGAGCTCTGTGCTACCGTCTTCTTGTTCAGAGAGTTGTAAGTGTACTGAAGTGCTGGGGAGTTAGACTTCTTGGTAGAAACCTTTCTTCCTTTTCTTACTAACTGGTTAAATGTTGGCATTAATTTCACCTCCTGCGTGTTTTATTCAATATTTCCAAATTGTGGTACTTTTATTCATCGCCTCTTCCGTATCACTATTAGAATAGACAACGGGCTATCGCCTGCACGCCAAAAAGGGCGCAAAAAAGCACACTCAATTAGTATAACGACGTCACCAAAACTTGTCAATACCCTTTGCATTATTTTTTCTTGTTATTTTGCGATGATCTGTTTTTTAGATGGATCCATTGAAGCTTGCCCTCTTGCAGTAGAAAATAGTTGCGCATTCCCTTAGCCGGAAACAAGCCATCTGCCTGTTTCGACAGCTTGCAGTCCCATTTCTCCACACCGTTCTTTCGGTAGATCTTACATCCTTCTGTTGTAACCATATATATTTCTTTGTCTGCCATCGTGACATTTGTAAAGTCTGTGGTAACCTGACGTTCAAACACTTTACCGCCCGACGTGTTAAACAGATACATCCGTCCACTGCCTTTCTTGCTGCCGGCGGCAATCACTCCGATATAACGGTCATCACAAAAAGCACTCAGTATCTCTCGGTTCCAATCTTTTTTGAATACTTGTTTTGGCTTCTTCATATTCTTCCAAAGGCTGAAACCTTTTTCGCTGAAAAGCGCAGCATGATCTTCATCCAAATATTTCACCTCTGCGACAATGCGGTCCTTATACTCCTGCGCACCAACCAGGCAGTTCGTATTTTTGCCCACGTCTGTAAAATCGTAAAATGCCACCTGACTCTTAACTGCGCCACTGGTCACACAGATGCTTGCACAGATCACGCCCGTACCGTCCGGTGACAGATCGATCGAAACCGGGTAGCCTTCTTCTACGTTGGTCGGGATTTCCACGAGAAGCTTTTTATTGTCATCATACGGATTGTATACCTGGATCACATTAGATGACTGATCTTCTAACAATACAGCTACTACGCCCTGTTTGGAGACGCACGCCTGCAAGATCGGATAGTCTGTCGTCAGCTTCGTCCCGCTGTCACTTCCATTGTACACATATAATGACTTCCCCTGTATATCTGCTACAACTGCATATTTCTCGCAGATATCTAATGCAGGATTCTCCATATCATAACTTCCATTCCACATTTCATTTCCATCACGATCTACTGCTGCCGCTCCGTCTCTGCTGTAGCGAAGCACCCCATTTTGATAGGCACTACATTTCATACCACTGCTTTTTTTTAGTGCGATCGTATTTTTCACTTCGTAACTGCTATATTGATGATTGACGTAAAAATAAATAACCGCTGCTAATATCACTGCCACCAATAGAATACAGGCGATACTCAAAAAAATCGTCCTTTTGATCTCTTGACGACGTTTCGTTACCACCTGAACATCTCTGGCTCTTCCTGCTAAAGTTTCCATTATAATTCCCCATATCTTCTATATATTATTGCTTTCAGATATAGTATAACTGATTTTTACGGTTCGGGCAATAAAATACACTGTCCAATATAGATCTCATCACTATTTTTAATCCGGTTGGTATTCTTGACCCGATCTAACAGGTCAAACGAATGATACTGCCGCCATACGATCTGACTAAGCGTATCACCCTTGCGGACTATATAGCTTTCCATCTGCGAACCACCTGTAACTGATGCTGCCACCGACCGCTCCGGCGCTGTTGTCACTTTGGAGCCTGACTGAGCTGTCGCCTTCTGTCTTGCGGCGGTCTGTGTTTTTACTTCCTGTGCAGGAGTAGCAGTAGGTTTCACTGCGACAGTATGCTTCGATGTCTCTAAGGACTGCTGTGATGTTTCTCTGCTCTGCGGCTCTGCAGACTGCTTTGGCGTCTCGGAACTCTGTGTGCTCTGCAGCTCAGCCGTTTCCTTATCACGCAGTGCATCCGATACAACGAACTCGCGGTTATTCTGTTCCTGCGCCGTTACATATCCGGATAACGTCTGAATAGATTCTTCCATGGCCTGTATCTTGGAAAGACTTTTCACAAGAAGATTCGCTCCCATCAATACCATAAAAAACAAAATGACACCTGCACTCCACGCAACCATCTGCATGCGTTCCTGTCTGGTCTTCTTTTGCCGGATCGTACTGCGGATCGCATCCGTGACCTCATCCTCATAGTCTGCTTCCCCACTGATCTCTTTCTGCTCCCGCAGCATATATTCCTGCATTTGTGGATTTTTGGCAAAATAAATATAATAACCGCTCAACTCTTCAAATGCTCCATCTTCATAAAAAAAGACTTTTTCTTCTTTTTCGGATAAGTCTGCCAAGAACAAGATCCTGCTCATTTCTCCAAATTGTTCTTCCTGAATATGACGAACCTGCTTGTCCACTTTACTGTTCCACATACCAACGCCAAGACCCCAGCCAAGCACTTTTGCACCGGCGAAATATTTATGTATGTCCTCGTATAACTTGTCCCACTGTGCATCCCCAAGGGCCCCTGTCTCGGGATCAAGTTCCACCTCTATGCAGCCATATAAAAACAAGCCGTCTTTTGCCTCTTTGATACCCTCTCTTCCCAAAAATACAATAATGGACTCTTCCTGTTTTTCTAAAAAGATCTTGCGGATATCTGTCAGCACATAATCTTCAATATAAATTCTTCTTGCCCCGCCGGTCTCCCCAATCTGCTTTATATTTTCCGGATAGGTTTCATATTCATACACGTTTTTTTCTCTGTTTTTGCTGCCCTGCTCCATATCACACCACAACCTTTCATTCACCTGTTCTCTATTACCGAAAAGCATTGTAACACGCTCTCCCGTGCACACTTTGTCGAAACAGAGGTGCAAACGCCCCTTTCTGACAACATCTTTCGACGAACAGGTATGAACTGACAGCCTCTTTCTGACAACATCCTTCGGCGAACAGGTATGAACCGACAGCCTCTTTCTGACAACATCCTTCGACAAACAGGTATGAACCGACAGCCTCTTGGAGATACTGACAGCAGTTATGTGACGTTATGTGACGCCATGAAGCACCACATCGCGACAACCGCGCAGATCGTGCAGCACATTCACAGCATCACGTTTCCGCCTCACATGCTAATTCTACAGAAAGGTTACTATGATTATGATGACATCTTCGAAGCAGCAGCTTCAATATTTCAATCCGATAACTCCTCTCTCTATGTCCAATTTTACGGACAGCTTGGTGGGGCGACTGCAGCAGATCCACACCGCCTCACGTCCTATCATCTTAGTCTGCATTGGTTCCGATCGCGCCACCGGCGATTCCCTTGGCCCATTTGTGGGACACGAGTTGCTGCATCCGTTCCCCACTGACAGGAGACAATCTTTTGCAGACAAGCGCAATAGCAAAACCCGTTTTTCATGCAAAAAAGGACAGTACCCTCGTACTGTCCCGAAATCTTCACGCTCTCTTTGGAACTTGCTGACGACATACTCTGCATTTCCAAAAAAGTATTATGTCTATGGTTCTCTGCATTCCCCGGTCCATGCTGTCAACTTAAAAGCAACCTTACAAGACATTTATCGTTCGTTCGATGATCCATATATCATCGCTATTGATGCTGCCCTTGGAGCTAAAGAACACATAGGCACGGTCACTCTAGGCGATGGTGCTCTCTTTCCCGGTATCGGTGTCAGCAAACAGCTCCCCGCTGTCGGCGACATCCATATCACAGGGATCGTAAATACCATCAACTGCCAAAACCGTAACTTAATCTTACAGACAACACATTTGTCAACAGTTGTCTCGCTTGCCACCTTCATCAGCAAAGGGATTCGGCAAGCCTTGCTGCAACAGGATCTCACATGTCCGTGCGACCCTCTAGTGCGCGATACAAAGTAACCTCATCAATATATTCCAAATCTCCACCTGCAGGCACACCACTGGCAATGCGGCTGACTTTGATGCCAAGCGGCTTGACCAATTTGCTGATATACGTTGCCGTGGTATCACCCTCGAGATTCTTATTGGTAGCAACAATAACTTCATCAACATCTTTTTGCAAACGCACCATCAACTCGGATAAACGAATATCATCCGGACCAACTCCTGCCATCGGAGAAATCGCTCCATGAAGTACATGGTACACGCCGTCAAATTTGCCGGTCTTTTCGTATGCTGCCAGGTCTCTCGTATTTTCCACAACCATGATCTGCCGATGATTTCTTTTCGGATTTGCACAGATTGGACAGATTTCGCCATCTGTATATGTACAGCATTCTTTGCAGTAATGCACATTTTTCTTTGCCGACATCATAGCCCCTGACAGCCCTGCCACCTGTTCTTCCGTCATGTTCAATATGTGAAACGCTAGTCTTTGTGCAGATTTTGCGCCGATTCCCGGCAAGTGGGATAATTGTTCCACCAGATTCGTGATCTGAGAACTATACACATCCATAGGAAACCTCCATTCCCCACAGTCCGTAGGCATAGGACTGTCCAATACAAAATCTGTCCTTAGAACAACCCACCAAGACCACCGGTCAACTGCTGCATCATCGCTGCATTTTCATCTTCTACTTTGCGCAATGCCTCATTGGTAGCTGCCACGATTAAATCTTCTAACATTTCAATGTCATCCGGATCCACTACTTCTTCATCCAATTTTACAGACAAAATTTCCTTTTTGCCGGAAACTTTTACAGTAACAGCTCCACCGCCTGCCGTTGCTTCCCACTCTTTTTCGCCCATCTCTTTGGACTTTTCTTCCATTTGGCGCTGCATACGCTGTGCCTGTTTCATCAAATTGTTCATATTGCCAGGCATTCCACCCGGAAATCCACCTCTTTTTGCCATAATAATTCTCCATTCCTTTCTACTTGCAAGCGCATCGCCGCAAATACTATATTTTCACTGCGAAGTTTATCGCAATCATCCATTTCGTTAGATCCTACTACTGAATCTCGATTCCGTCAAACTGAATCAGCTCCATCACGTCCGGATACATAGCGTCCGTCTGCGCATCCACCGTGCGGGTCAAGATCACAACTTCTTTTTGGATCAAAGAGCCAATGATCCGTTTTAACTGCTCCAGAGCATCTCCCTCTTTCTGCGTAAAATACTCCTCATTCAACGGATCTGTGAACTGAAGTACCAGTCGATCATCATCCGGCACCGGTCTGCACTGGTCAAGCATATTGCGCATGACCGGGTCACACATAGCACTGACGTCTCTCCATCTGCCAAGCACCGCTTTAACATCTTCTCCAATTGCCTTTGGCATGATCTTTGGTGTCGAAGCAGGCTTCTCATCCGCCGCCTGTACCGTTTCCGGGACACTTTGCGTCTGCTGCGGTGCTGCAACAATACCTTTTTCCAGCTGTGCCTCAATATTTGCAATACGATCTTTTAACGTCGTAATATCCTGCTCGGTATCCATCTGCGGCTTACACAATTTGATCATCGCAACCTCTGTCAGAACACGTTTTTGCGATGCGAAACGCAAATTGCCGGACAGATCCGATAATATACGTATATAACGGATCAATGTTTCCGTATCCGCAAGCGTCGCCTCTTCTTTCATCTGCGCTAAACGCTCTGTCGAAACATCCAGCATGTCCTCTCCTTGATCGGATGCAGAAAGCATCATCAACCCACGAAGATACCACACATATTCGTTGACAAACTGTGTAAGATCGCGCCCATCGATCAAAATTTCACTAACGATCTCCACGCATCCAACGGCGTCCCCTGCTACCATCTGCCGAAACAAACGGCTGTACACCTCTGTATCTACCGCCCCAAGCACTTCCAGTGCTTTATCGTAAGTCAACGTCTCACCTAAGTTAAAGGCGATGCATTGATCCAATAAGCTAAGCGCATCACGCATAGAACCATCCGCAGCTTTAGCAATATAACGCAATGCCTTATCTTCTACCGGGATCTGTTCACGCTGCATAAGATCTTGCAATCTTGCTGCTATCGTATCGATCGAAATTCGCTTAAACTTGTATTGCTGACAGCGCGATGTGATCGTAATCGGTATTTTGTGTGCCTCTGTCGTTGCCAAAATAAACACAACGTATTCCGGAGGCTCCTCTAATGTTTTTAGCAGCGCATTAAATGCTCCCGCTGACAACATATGCACCTCGTCGATGATATAGACCTTAAATCTGCCTTCTGACGGAGAATATTGCACTTCATCGATAATGTCTCGAATATTGCCCACACCGTTATTGGAGGCAGCATCAATCTCGATGACATTCATGGAAGTCTGCGCCGTTATTTTACGACACATCTCGCACTCTCCGCAAGGACTGCCATCTATCGGATGCTCACAATTGACTGCCTTTGCCAAAATCTTTGCCACTGTTGTCTTACCGGTACCTCTGGTGCCACAAAACAGATAAGCATGCCCGATGCGATCCGCCCGAACCTGATTTCTGAGGGCTGTCACAATATGATCCTGCCCCTTTACCTCGTCAAACTCCCCTGGACGAAACTTTCGATATAACGCTGTATACGACATTTCCTCAACCATGCCTTTCTATCTGTAATCAATACCCCTTATGTTAAGGACAACGCATTAGCACAGGCCTTTGCGTCACAATCTCTGTCCATTTTTTACAGGCTGTCTCCAAAACAGATACCCATGTCTTTAATTTCTTGGATCAGCGGATCCTTTGGATCTACCATTTTAAGCTTACCGGCTACTTCCTCCAGCGGAACAGGAACTGTTTTGCCATCGCGCATACCGACCATATATCCATACTTCTCATCAAGGATTAATCTGGCTGCCGCAGCGCCCAGTCTCGTTGACAGCACGCGGTCATAAGGGCACGGTTCACCACCGCGCTGCATATGTCCCGGTACCGTAATACGTACTTCCTGTCCGGTTCTCTCCTCGATCTCATGTCCGATCCGATAAGATACCGAAGGATACGTAGAATTCTTCCGTTTCGCCTTAAACTCTTTCTTGGACAATTCGGCCTCTTCTTTTGAAATACATCCTTCCGCTACCGCCAAGATTGAAAATCGCTTGCCCTCTTTGGTTCTCTTCTCTAAGGCCTTTACGATGGAATCTATATCATATGGGATCTCAGGAAGCAAAATAATATCAGCGCCACCTGCAATACCTGCATGCAATGTAAGCCATCCAACTTTGTGGCCCATAACTTCGACGATAAACACTCTTCCATGAGATGCTGCTGTCGTATGAATACAATCGATCGCATTTGTCGCAATATTCACTGCGCTTTGGAATCCAAAAGTGATATCCGTTCCCCAGATATCATTGTCAATCGTCTTTGGCAGAGTAACTACATTGCACCCCTCTTCATGCAAAAGGTTTGCTGTTTTGTGTGTGCCATTACCACCCAAGATAACAAGACAATCCAGTTTCCACTTCTTATAATTGGACTTCATCGCCTCCACTTTGTCCAGGCCATTTTCATCCGGAGTGCGCATTTTCTTAAATGGCTGACGCGATGTGCCAATGATCGTGCCACCCTCCGTCAAAATACCAGAGAAATCTTTTGGTTCCATCTTGCGATAGTTGCCATAGATCAGACCCTTGTAGCCTTCCAAAACACCATAGATCTCTACATCCGGGCAGTTTTCATATAATGTCTTGGCAACACCCCTCATTGTTGCATTCAAGCTCTGGCAATCTCCACCACTTGTCAAAAATCCAATTCTTTTCATGGTTTTGCTCCTTTCCTGTTTCATGTACGCCCGTAATCTTCAAACGAAGAATTTCGAGCGTACATTTTATTTTAATTTCCAAATATCTTCATTGTACTGCGCAATCGTGCGGTCAGAAGAGAAAAATCCCGCTTTTGAAATATTCACGATCATTTTCTGTGCCCAAGCATCACGATCCTCGTAATCCTTAAGCGCCTGCTCTTTGACCTTAATATAATCTTTGAGATCAAGCAATGTCATAAACCAATCTTTGGTCACGATCTCCATATACAAACGGATCAAACTCTTCTTATTACCAATCGCAAACATCTCCTTGCTAATAATAAAGTCAACAAGTTTTGCAATTTCAGGATCTGCGTCATAGATCTTTTCTGCACTGTAAGCTGCCTTGTCATACAACGCAATGACATCTTCACTGGATTCACCAAAAATATAAATATTGTCATCGCCAACAAACTGATGGATCTCTACATTGGCGCCATCTTCCGTACCAAGCGTGATCGCACCATTCAGCATGAATTTCATGTTACCGGTTCCCGATGCTTCCTTAGATGCGAGTGAGATCTGCTCTGAAATATCTGCTGCCGGAATAACCTTCTCCGCATAAGTGACGTTATAATTCTCTAACATGACAACTTTCAGATACGGACTCACTTCCGGATCCTTACTGATCAACTCTGACAGGCAGAGGATCAAGTGAATAATATCCTTTGCGATCGTATAGGCAGGAGCCGCTTTGGCACCGAAGATCATAGTGATCGGCGTCTTTGGCTTATTTCCCGCCTTAATGTCCATATATTTGTAAATAATATACAATGCATTCATCTGCTGTCTCTTATATTCATGCAGACGTTTGACCTGAACATCAAAGATGGAATGATCGTCGATCGTGATTCCCTCTTTATCCTGCAAATATTGCTTAAATTCTGTCTTCTTGGTCTGTTTCACATTCAAAAGAGTCTTGACAAATGCCGGATCATCTGCAAATTTCTGCAGGTTTTCCAATTCAGAAGCATCCTTTTTATAACCCTCACCGATCAGATCCGTGATCAAAGATGTCAGTTCATGGTTACAATGCAGCAGCCAGCGGCGGAATGTGATACCGTTTGTCTTGTTATTGAACTTATTTGGATAAATATCCTTAAACGGCTTCAACTCACTCTTCTCTAAGATTTCCGTATGCAGTGCTGCAACACCATTTACACTAAATCCATAGTGAATATCGATATGTGCCATGTGCACGCGCTGATCCTTATCAATGATCGCAACGCGTTCATCCCCATATTTTTCTTTCGCCTTAACATCCAGCATCTTGATAACCGGGATCAACTGCGGCACTACTTTCTCCAAATACCAAATCGGCCAAGTTTCCAGTGCCTCTGCCAATATCGTGTGGTTTGTGTATGCACACATCTTAGATACAATGTCGATTGCTTCGTCAATATTAATATCACGAAGTAACAGCAGACGGATCAACTCCGGAATAACCATCGTTGGGTGCGTGTCGTTAATCTGGACGACTGCATAATCAGCCAGATCATGAATGTTACTGCCCTTAGACACCGCCTCATCAATGATCAGCTGCGCTGCATTGCTGACCATAAAGTATTGCTGATAGATACGAAGCAGTTGTCCCTGATAGTCACTGTCATCCGGATACAAAAACAATGTAAGATTACGGCGGATATCCTCTTTATCGAAGTTAATTCCATCTCCTTCAACAATACTTTCATCTACAGTATCAAGATCAAATAATTTGAGTGTATTACACTGGTTATCATATCCTGTTACATCAATTTCATACATGACCGACTGCACTGTCTGCCCACCGAAAATAACCGGATAACTCACATTAGTACGTCGCAAGACACTCGGATCCGTAATCCACGGATTTGGCGTCTCTTTCTGCAAATTGTTTTCGAATTTCTGCTGAAAAAGTCCCAAATGATAATTCAAGCCGACACCGTCTCCCGGAAGACCAAGTGTTGCGATCGAATCCAAAAAACATGCCGCCAAACGGCCTAATCCACCATTACCAAGAGATGGCTCATTCTCTATTTCCTCAATCTGTGCCAAACTCTTACCATGCTCTTTCAACGCATTGGCTACCTGATCGTAAATTCCTAAATTGATCAAATTGTTTGAGAGCAGCTTACCGATCAAAAACTCCGCTGAAATGTAATAAAGTTTCTTCTTGCCCTGAATCTGACCCTTCTGCTTTGCGATGTCTTTCGTTAACTGCAATAATCCTGCATAAATTTCTGCATCACTTTCTCTGGCTGCGATGCTTTGGATCTCATTCTCGTACATAATGTCCTCCATCCGTATTAAATTAACCATTTTCGCAATGTCCCACCCATCGGCAAAACACTCCGATGATATTTTACCACATTTTTTTTGAAAAGAATAGAACAAAAGAGCAAAACATATGTTTTGCTCTTTTGTCATCAAATAATATACCAGCGTTAACGTGGGAACATCAAGAGAAACAGGACTTTACGCAATTTACCGACACTGTTTCGAATAGCCTGTACGTATTCTCTCGTCTGTTTCCAGAACTTCTGCTGTTCCTCCGGCGATATATCATCGGGACTATAACCGCTGCGCCAGATCGTCTCGATATACCATTGCCGCTGCTCTTGCGAAACTGCTCCCTGTAAATTGGTTTCTAAAAGCTTCTGCAGCCCCTGTTCACCAGAACCTTTTGGTACGGCATTTCCGGCAAGCCACAATGCATCCATCAGATAAGAGATACTGCGTCCAACCGCAATTTTTCCCTTCTTCCTGCTCGCTGTCACGATCCTATGTTTTCGATTTTCCTGCCGCAGTCTAAAACACAACACGACAAAAATCACAAGCAAAACAAGCAAAATCAATACTATCTGCGGTACTGTCAAATGAACGGACCGCTTCTGTCCATTGTGATGATCCTTGGCGTTCTTTTCGCCCGACACATCCGCTTTCTGCTTTGGTGTTGGAACAGGTGTCGGTTCCAGCGTCTCAAGCGGCTCTTCATCCGGTTCCTGTGTGATAGCTGCCGCTGTCTCCGTTGGCTCCGGTGTGGCACTCTGCGCTTCTGCCGGTGCTGTCGCCTCTGCCGATTGGTCATCTCCTCCATTCCCTGCCGTAGACGGCGTCATATCCCACGGCATCCATCCAAAGTGTTCGCCATATGTCTCCGTCCAGGCATGTGCATCAGAATCAATCACCGTCGCTGTGTACTTTCCGTCTTTCCCTTTATGAAAACTCTTCTTAGAAAGCCGATAACCGGATACATATCTTGCAGGCACACCCAGATCACGAAGTAATATCGTTGCCGCTGTCGCATAATGCTCGCAGTAACCTTTCTTTTGTCCAAACAAAAAGTATTCCGCATAGTCCTGCCCTGCCGGTACGCTGTCAAGCTTCAAGCTATAGGAAGTGTTTTCCGCCAAAAGCTCTGCAACACCATTTACCGCCCACAAAAGATCTCCTTCTTGGTCCGCTGAATAATAACCCTTAAAATATTTTTGGACAAGCTTTTTATATTTTTCTAACTCCGGTGCATTGTAGGATCCATAATGTCTCGAAGCATACTCCGTATATTTCTTTTCTATAGACTGTTCGATACTGCTGTACTCTAACGTATCATCCGAATCGTAATCGTCTTCGTACAAACTCGGATCATCAATTGAGGAAATATATGATTTCTGCTCCGTTTGTGACATTAGATAATAATCTGTCGTATAGGATTTCTTAGCCCGCTTGATCTCTCCATCTCCGATCAGTTTCACGACCGTGTCCGACGAGTTGCTGTCCCCCGTCTTCAAATTTGCAAAATACGGCAAAAACGCTTTGCCGCCAATGGGTGACATTCCATGATATTCCACTGTGATCTCGCCATTCTGTATCGCACTTTGCAGACTTTTTGAATAGGAAGCCTCCACTGCCAGAACTCCATAGTTCTGCCCCAAAAGGTATGTTTGCACATCTTCAAACTGTTCCTTAAACTCTTTGTCGTCTCCCGCAGACCATACACCATTATGATACGTCTCACCGGTAAAACCGCGAAAATACAGATCACTATCCGGTTCAAAATCCAAGGTGACCGTCATAATCTTTTTGCCGGTGTAATGCGGTGCAGTATTGCTCATGATGCCCTCGCCGCCAATGCCACCTTTGCTACGCACAAACTGTGCCGCCTGCTGGATCTTTTCGATCAACTGCTTCTCCAACTTCATCTCTTTACGCTGAAAAACAGCCGAATGCTTCAAAACCGGTTTCTCAATCTTATGTGTTACGACACCACCGACGCACATACTTACCGCCAGCAAAATACAGGCAGCAACTAACGCAGGCACGATGTTGTGCGGCATCATTTTGCGCCAATGTATTCGAACCATTTTGGTACGCGTTTTCGTACGCTTGCTCTGTTTCCGTATATACTCATATTGTCTGCGCAGCATATTCCAGACACGATCCCGCAAATTTTCTTGAATACTGGTAATATATCCTGACTTTCTGCGAAACATTTTACACAACAACAAAATTACCATGCCGGCAATTAACTGGATGATTGTATTTTTGCCCGGTGCCCTGCCACAGCACAAGCAGCCGGAGATTGCCAGATAAACCGGCGTATACGCTAATATCTCCCAAGAAAGCTGCAGCATCATAAATGCCGCCAGATAACCGATCAAGATGCATCCAAAAATAAGCGCCATGTCTGCATGTCCATTCACTTTACGCAAGCTTTCTGCGATCAGCCCACTGCCTGTATAAGCAGAATATCTTTGATTGACCCTGTCTGCAAAATACATCGCACTGTTCATAAGCGCACGGTATTTTACCCAGACAAACAAAGCCAATACGCATAATATTGCAATATGACCGATCACCGCTGCTTTACGGCGATCTATCATAGAAACCACAGTAATTAACACGGCTGCGATTCCAAAAAACAGCACAGCTCTCTCTCTGTGAATCGATGCATCAAACGTTTGGCTCAACATGCAAACCGTTCCGTTCATGATCAAAAACAACCCTGTAACAGCAAGCAGTCTAAGCAGCAACTGCGAGAGAAAACTTCTTTTACTCATCTCGTTTCCTCCCCTCTTGCTCCAAGGCAAATTCTGCAATCTCTTCGCCATCCAATGTCTGACACACTTTATCCGACAAGATCCACTCTGCCGATTGTGATTGTCCATATCTATCCTGATAGGCAATTCGCATTTGATCAATATCTCTGCTGCCAACCAGCATATCTACACGCAGCAGCGCAATACAATCATTCAGATCACCTTCATCTTTTATTTTGCATCTTCCTACCGCATCCTCTAGGCAATACACCAAAATGTGTGCACAGCCTTTTTGCAGCAGCTTAATGGATAGTGAAAACAAAAATGTGATATAAGCAAGAAGCTGTTCTGCATCTTTTTCCGGTGCCAAATAAATAACCGGCATAATATTCTGCTCAGAAATAAATTCGTACACCATAATCTCATCCCGCTTCGCCGATAGTTTCCAATGTATATTGTGCATACGGTCTCCCGGACGGTATTCTCGAATCTCTGATACTTCCGGTGGATTCTTTTCCATTGATGTACTGTCGTCTCCCTCTTGCTCCAAATGCTGTGTATGATATTTAACTCCCGCCGATATTCCTATTTCATGATAAACCGGCAAGACTGCCAGCACTTCACTTTGATCCAGATTGCGACGCGACACACCGATACTCGTAAATCCAAAGTAATCATAATGTCTCACAGATACCAACCGAAAATAAACACCTCCCGGATATGAAGGCGTCCACTCTCCGCGAATTCGTATCGGCTGTGCCGATCTGCGCTGCAGACCTCCCGGAAGCATGCAGTCTATAATGATCTCCCCTGTCGTATCGTTCAGCACGTGATATGCCTCTACGACAATACGAATACGACCAGATGGCAAAAAGCAGCGATTCTGTGCCAAAACTGCTAATGTCATTTGCTCGCCGGAGGCAACTGTTTCTGTGATTTTGTCAAAAGAAAACCGAAGTTTGCGAAAAAAAAGTAAATGAAAACCTAACAAAAGCAGCAAAAAGCATACGATCCATACTGCACAATAGAGCATCCCCGTACTATGATAGATCAATGCCACATACACTACGACCCCTGCCGTAATGAGTCCCGTAATAAAATTTTTCATCCGTACCCCCCTGCATTTCTTAACGTCTTGCAGCAGTCGGCTTTTTCACGTTCTGCATTACTTCGATCAAAATAGATTCTGCTGATCTCTTTGCCGCCTTTGCTTTAGCGCTTCGCACGAGCCTATGTGCCGCAACATCCAAAAAGATTTCATCAATATCCCCCGGGATCACGTAATCTCTGCCATGTAAAAATGCGATTGCTTTGGAAATACGCATCAGTGCAACGCTGCCACGTGGGCTGACTCCCAGCTCGATCAATGGATTGATTCGTGTTGTCTGGCAAAGTTCACACAAATAACGATAAATATCGTCTGCCATATAAATCTGTTCCACTAATTTTTTGCAATACAACAACTGCTCTGCATTGATTACCGGCTGTAACGCTGCCTTGTCATCTTGAATCTGACGTCCTTTGACAATTGCAATTTCATTTTCTAACGATGGATATCCAAGACTTGTACAAATCATAAAACGATCCAACTGGCTCTCCGGTAAAAGCTGTGTTCCAACACTTCCCGCCGGATTTTCTGTAGCAATGACCACAAACGGTTCCGGTACTTTTCGTGTTACACCATCTACTGTCACATTTCCTTCTTCCATAACTTCCAATAATGCTGACTGTGTCTTCGGTGAAGTTCGATTGATCTCATCCCCCAAAAACAAATTGCACATCACTGCTCCGGTCTGATATTCAAATGTTCCCGTCTGTTTCTGATACATCGAAAAACCTAATAGATCGGATGGCATGACATCCGGCGTGAACTGCAGTCGATTATTCTGCAGTGCCATTGTCTCTGAAAATGCCATCGCAAGCGTTGTCTTACCGACACCCGGTATATCTTCCAATAAAATATGTCCTCCAGCCAAGATCGCTGCCATTACTTTACGAACACACTCTTCTTTACCAATTACAATTTGATTTACCTGTGCCAAAACCTCTGCTACTTTCTGCTGACACAAGATCATGTCATCTCTCATTTTTTTCTCCCCTCTTTCATTACGTTATATGCCTCAAACTTTGCACATCAAAAGAAACGGAGAGGCGTAGTCCTACGACTACGCTTCTCCTACATATTCTCACCTGACACAGGTGCAACACTTTCTGCTCTTCTGAAAAGTTACTACAAAACTCTTCCTCACATTAAATGCAGCCACCCCTGTGTCCAATCTTTTATAATTTGTAAAGCGGGCCATAAGCTGCGCATGCTCTATAATCCTGACCCTCTTTATCCATACCAAATGCATTCCATGCAGCTGGTCGGAAAATATCTTCCTCCGGCACATTGTGCATACATACCGGAATACGAAGAATGGAAGCCAATGTGATCAGATCCGCACCAATGTGTCCATAACTGATCGCACCATGATTTGCTCCCCAATTGTTCATAACATCATAAGCTGTCTTAAATGCACCCTGACCCGTTGTGCGTGGTGTAAACCAGGTACAAGGCCATGTATAATCTGTTCTCTTCCACAACTTGTCAGATACTTCATCCGGAAGATTTACGGTATAACCCTCACAGATCTGTAATACCGGACCCAAGCCTTTGACAATATTGAGACGGATCATAGTAGCAGGCATCTCCGCTCTCGTTAAATAACGGGAGGAGAAACCGCCTCCACGGAAATATCCGGAATCAGCACAGCACCATTCTGTTGCGTCCAGACATGCCTTCTGATCTTCTTCTGTCATCTCCCAGAAAGGTTTCATGACACCATTGCCATTCTCATCTTTCACTTCACCACAAGCATCCAGACACGCTGCACCGGAATTGATCAAATGCAGGAAACCACCTGCCTCTTTCGCAATACCCTCTAACTCATAGCCGGTTGTTCTCTTTACAGCTTCCGGACTCCAATAAGTACGAACATCTGCGAAAATCTGTGCTCTTCCGGTAAGCAGTTTCATGAAAAGCATACCAATACCGTTGAGTGTATCGTTCTCTGTTGCTAAAACATACGGCTCACGCGCTCCATTCCAGTCAAAGGAGGAATTGAGCAGTGCCTCTGCATAATCACCATTCGGATAAAAGTCGGTCCACTGTCTCTGACCCTGAAAACCTGCTGCGATCGCATTATGTCCTACCATCTCTTCCTCTCTGCCTTTCGGAAGATTTGGATTACCGTTCATTAAATCTTTGATAATGCACATCATCTTAACAACAAATTCCCAATCGCGTTCCTTCTGCTCATCGCTTCGTTTCACGATCTCAGGATTCTTATCCCATCCCTCACGGCAATGAGACTTTGTCCAAGACATTGCTTTCTCAAACTCTGCTTCATCGTATATACCTTCTGTCATTCGACGAATGATCTCCACCTCATCAACAGACTCAACACGCATTCCTAAATATTCTTCCATAAAGGAGGAGTCTACGATAGATCCTGCAATACCCATACAGATCGATCCGATCTGCAGCCAAGATTTGCCTCGCATCGTTGCTGCCGCTACGGCTGCACGACCAAAACGAAGTAATTTTTCCTTAACGTCTTCCGGAATCTCCGTTGCATCCGCTTCCTGCACATCTTTGCCATAAATACCAAATGCCGGCAAACCTTTCTGTGCATGTGCTGCCAATACTGCTGCCAAATATACTGCTCCCGGACGCTCTGTACCATTAAAGCCCCATACACCCTTAATCGTATCTTTGTCCATGTCCATAGTCTCGGATCCATAGCACCAGCATGGTGTCACGGTCAATGTAATATCCACACCTGCTTTACGGAACTTATCTGCACAAGCCGCTGCTTCTGCTACACGTCCGATTGTCGTATCCGCAATGATAACTTTGACCGGTTCTCCATTGGAATAACGGATATTCTGACGGAACAGCTCTGCCGCACTCTTAGCCATATTCATCGTCTGTTCTTCCAAAGATTCACGAACCTTAAGCGGTCCTCTTCGTCCATCGATCGTCGGACGAATTCCAATCACCGGATAATCCCCAATTAGTCTGCTTTTTGCCATTTGCTACTACCTGCCTTCCTTGAATATATTTTCACACCCTGATACCTTTTTATTTTACTGCATTTTGGCAGAGAATACAATCATCAGAGACTACAAAATTTCACGGTTTTAACTTATCTATTTTATATAGTTGTTTTTCTTCATATAATGCTTTAGTTTCCAATAATCCGAGACTTTCGCATAATTATCTTCCTCAGGAAGCAACATAATCCTTGACTCTGATTTTTTTACACAACCAACTGTATGTATCGTTTCTTTCTCTCCTGAGATAGTGATTTCTGATGCCATTTTATCTGGAATAAATACTCCATCTTTTCCTATATCTTCCGCATATAGTGCCATCTCCGAATCTATCACATATACACTCTCACCTTTCTGAAAACCACCAGCAATATTTTTTACCACTTTCAGCTCTACGAGATTACATGCTTGATACGTATTCTCCTGGCTATCTTTTTTGTATAATGTTTCTACTTTTTTAACAGTTGCGACGCACGCCTTCGTCTTCAAAAACGGTAATACACTTTTTGATTTCAATGGAACAAAATCAATCACTCCTGGTTTTTGTATAGCTGCCTTCTGCGCTGATACTGTTGCTTCTCGATAAAACGTTTCCTTTGTTTATGTTACAGAATCCACTTGCACCATTATAGGTGCTACCCACAATGCCAACAGAGCTACCAAAGCTACCAAACATACTACACACACAGTTCCTGCAATTTTTTTCCTCATAAGAATCCTCCTCATTTGATTGTAATAGATATTACATTGCGTGTAAATGACTATGCGATATAACTACTTTCTTCACGTTCTTATTCTTCAAAAAGGCTTTCTTTAAAGTTGTCTTTGCATGTTTCACCTTGGTCAATCTGCTGAGGTCTAACACTTTCACAGACGTGTTTTGAAGTATTTTATAATTAGAAGAAGCCGGTTCATAAACATAATCCGTATCTTCAAATAGTCTTGCCTGTTTATCCAAAACTCCTGCAAAATCATAATTTTTAAGCCAAGTTTTTAATCCATTTTTATTATTTGGCAGCGTGAGACGTTTTAACGCTAATCCTTTCAACTTTAATGAATACAACTTGCTGCATTTTGCTAAATTTATTGTTTTTAATTTCTTGCAGCCAATTACTTTCAACGCTTTCAGCTTCTTGCAATTTGATAACTTAAGCGATTTACATCCCTTCTTATCAAGACTGGTGAGTGTAAGATATTGCATTGACTTTGGAAGCTTTACTTTGAAAATCCCATAGCTGGCACATTCTAATGTATTAAGACGGCTGCATTTAGAGGCATCTATTGCTGCGCATTTAGCACTAACAGATAAGCCCTTCAATGCTGCCATTTTGCCGAGGCGGACCTGCTTGATCGGATATTTCCCAGATTGCGTAACACTGGCCAAACGGAGTGTCTTATTGACCGATGACAGATCAAGCTTATTTATTCTGCAACCGGTAACAGACAACTCTGCGATGTTCTTGCTTTTCTGCAGATCAAGCACTGTGACAGGCGAAGCTTTCTCTTTTCCATTTTGAATTACATTAAGCCCAAGTGACAGATATTTGAGTTTATCCATCTTTCCATACTGCAGCTTCTTGACATATGTTTCCTTTAAGCCCAATGTCTGCAGATTTGGTGTGTTTATTGTGTATTCATCCGGAAGGTTACAAGTCTTGATCAACAGCTTCTTCATCTTCTTTGAGACAATCTGCATCTTTTGCACTTGAACGCCTTCCAACGACAAACTTTCACACTGCATAGAATCATCTATAACAATAGATGTATTCTTCGCCAGCATTTGTTTATCAGAATCCTTATATCTGGCATCTACAGGATCTGCATAAGCATAATTAACTCGAATTGTTTTTACCTGTTTGGTATACTGGAAAAGATCACTTGCAATCTTATAGCTTGACTGAGGTTTTCCACTTCGACCAACTGATATACTTTTTAGTTCTGCAAAATACTCCACACCCTTAAAAGAGGTAATGCCTTTGGCAGTGCGAATTACATTTTCCTGAACTCCTGTATTTTCTGTTGTCTCAATAACGATCAGTTCTGTCAGTTTTTTCTGTTCTGATGTGTCAAGTATTTGATCTTTGTTGCTGTCGTACTGTGCGGCAATTTGACGTATCTGTGCATCCGGGAAGTTTTGTTCGTTAATACCTATGCCGTTACTTGCCGAAGCAGTTCCATTCCCCATAACAACTGCGGTTCCTCCAACAATTAACATTGCAAGCACATTTTTTACTAGTTTTCTCATATCGAAATCCCCCTTTTGATAGCATTTAGACTTTATTATCTCCACTGGTCTTTCATACACATCATCTCTTCAACATTAGATCATAAAGTACAAAATGAATGTATGTAAGATGTCCACTTCTTATACTTTTAGTACATCAAAAAAAAGATGATTCGTCAATATGTTCCAAACAATCTTAATAATTCTTAAGAATTAAACACTCTCTCCTCCCCTCATAAAATTTTACCAATCACATTGACACTGCCTTAGCCGTAAGCACACCATTTTCCATATGAAACAATCCATCTACCTCCTGCTCCACAAAAGTATGATCATGACTGACCACCACAACCGTACAGCCTCTTTGAACTTCTTCCAAAACCACCTTTTTGAACGCATCCTTCGCATCCGTATCCAAACCATTCGTTGGTTCATCAAGCAGCAAAAGGTCCGGGCTTGATAGAATTGCCTGCGCTAACACTGCCTTCTGTTTTAAGCCCAGCGACAACTTTGCAAATCTCATGTTCTTTCGGTCTGTTAATCCCATTCTCTGAAGCGTCTCTTCTATCTTCTTTTTGTCACATCCACCGCTTAATTTTGCATAATATTTCATATTCTGATACACGGTCATATCATCATATAATCCTATATTTTCGATGCTTAAACCTATATTTACCACCTGCGTCAGTTTCTTCACTTTCTTGCCGCCGTAGTGCACTTCTCCGTCATCCGGATGGATCAGTCCCGCCAGCAGACGCAGCAACATTGTCTTACCACTTCCGTTTTCTCCGATAATTCCATAAAGTTTTCCTTCCTCCAGCGTCAGATCTACTCCTTTTAATACCTCTTTACCACCCAGTTTTTTATTGACATGAATCAACTCAATTCGTTCCATTTGTGTTCCTCCCTTTCTGTCTGTCCGGCAATCTGCTCCGTCAATATCCTTTACTTTCAATTTTAATAAGATCGATATGCTCCAGCCACTTGGCACAGGCTAAAATAAGAGCTGTAATCTCTCCCACAAACACAGTCAGCATTTTCAAAAAACCTATTTTCCCTGCCGTTGTATAAACAAACATAGCGCATGCCGGATTTAATGCAAGCATCCACATGGCATCCTTATATTTCCGGTAAGGTTCATACATTCCGATCATGATCAATGCAGCTAACACGACAGCCCCAACGATACAGGAAGCACTCCGTCCAATCCGAATATCTGAAACCACCGTAAACACAGCCGCAAAATATACCATCATAAATAATGCCAGCCATGCTTTCGGCAGCACTGCGGAATGCGGAATAACCAGTCGTTTATGCACATAGTAAGAACTAAGTTCGTAAACAATGGTCAAATAAATCCCCATATAGACTGCGCATATAACAGCCAACCCTGCCATCCTGCGGACAAGCCATTTCGTCCGCCTGTGCATCCGCACCAATGCGTAGACTCCCTGATTCAGGATCTCTCTACTGAGATAATCATGCATGACAAAAATAAACACAATCAATACAAACAGATTCTGCATACCCAGCGTCAATGAATGTGTTTTCACCACTTTAATAGAATCAAAGATGCTGCTGACAAACATATCATCTGTCGTATTTCCCGGATAACAGGTTCCAAACAGAAATGTAAGATTATTGAAAAAAGCCAAAAAAACAGAAGCAATCATCAAAAAAATTATTTTCTTTTTCAAAAGTACATCTCCAATCCCCGGATTCGTCTCACCGCAATCAATATCCCTGACAATAATACAAGACCTATATTTATGAGCAAAAATATTTGTGTATACCCTGTATTCCAACGGTCGCCAACACATAGGACATAGCTCAGATCGAATCCCTTAATATACTGTGAGTAACGCATCGTAAAATAAAAGCATCCATATAATAATACAAACACCAAGGCAAAGCTTCTGGTCAGCCACAGGCTGCAGGCATATGCGAACAATCCAAGCACGCCTGCAAACACTGCGATCACTATGCAAAATACAAACAGATAGAGTACCGTATGTGTCACATAATAGCCCATCAGAGGCATCGGATGATTGTCTGCCAGATCCATGTAATATAATTCCGTGTATCTTTCCCCAAATGGTGTCGGATAGGCTTCCCCATAGGTCAGCTCACATGCCAGCAGATTCAAAGCATAACACACAAACACCATAACTGCATTCCCTGTAAAGTACGCCATTGCCTTAGCAGACAGATAACGGAACGGGCTCGTCCGCTGCATGACCAAAGCTGCATTGCGGCTTCTTTTCGTCTCCTCATACCACGCTGACACACAGGGAAATGCCATGAGAAGCGGAAAAACCTTGATAAATATCGGCTGATATTTATTGAAACTCTGATATGCTCCCATAAAATAGCCGCTTGCGGCATACGGTTCCTTGACAAATCCCCGGATTATCCAACTGGCGGTGTGTAGATAATCTGCCGCAGCATACAAAAACAACACCATAAACGCAAGCCAAAAACTCCGCTTATGAAATAATCGGTAAAGTTCACTGACATATACCCGCCATATACTGCTGTATTTCTTTTTATTCATTACCTGTACGCTCCTTTCGTTTCCAGTTGGCTGCAAGTTCTGCATAGTTATCTCCCACGTAATATCTCAAGATTGCATCTTTGGTGCGATACCATTCTTGTAAGATCCCTGTTCCGCATGTAAAAAGATCATAATCAGATAACTCTTCTAACGTATATACTTTTCCTTTTTCAATGATCTTAAGGGTCTGGCTGTCAGAAAGCCGCAATGGAGATATATCCCAAGATGCACTATTGCCTGTTGAATAATTTATTGGCAGCTTAGCTCCATGCGTCTCAAACTTTTCTGATATATCTGAATTTACTATTTTATCGTAAACCAACAAATAACATTCATTCTGACGAATCATAGGGGTAATATTACTTGTCTGATATATATTGTCTTTTTTTGGAATATAATTACAGGAATACGTAACCGAAATCGTCTCTCCCTCTTTGACAGAGCCATCACTCTTAATGCTCTTAAGCAACTTCATATGTCCTGTTGCTGATCCTGAAGTTTTTATAAAATCATCGGACACATAGAATACTCCTACATTTACATACTCATCGTACACATGCTTTAATCCCTTTTTCGTACGGTATTCTTTTATACCATCCTGCCACGATGCAGTAACGTCATCCTTCTGTCCAACCAGATCATTGAGATCAAATTGCACTTTCATGTTATCCCATGCCGACATTCGCGTTCCGGATTTAAATATCGAATGTGATATAGTATCTCGGCAGAGGATCCCGGCACCAAGACAAATCATACATACTACACCTATAAAAATGAATTTCACTTTCATATATTTCTTTCCCTCCTATTGTGAGGTAGTGTCAAAAGACTACCTCTTTTTTGTTCTAAAACCTTTATTTTAGGGAGTTTGCAAACAAAAAGAGCAATCCCCCCTATTTTCTGGTATAATGTCAATCGCCAAACCAACAAAACAAGAAACGAGGTTATTGCTCATGGACATTATACTTTATTTATTAAATTACATCAATTACCAACG
>NZ_QUFB01000020.1 GCF_003478335.1 Clostridium sp. AM49-4BH | reverse complement strand
TTGCGCTCGTCGTTACTTATGTCTCGTATTTCAGAGACATTAAGTAACGTGACGTAGCGCATCGTAGCGAAAGCGTCCCGTCCAAAAATGGATGATACCTTGCTAAACCAGGACATCTCAGACATTCCTTCGGGCATGTATTTATCAGAGACTTAACAAAATAAGAAATCACGCAAAAAAGTTGCGTTCTGCGGCAATTATCTTAGTTCTAGGATGACAGAACAATTTAGTTTGTCGACTGCAAAATATTCTATTTATTGCCGACATAATAAGCAATATGCGGTTCGGACAAGAACTTCCGATATGGGAAGTTTCAGTTAATTTACATATACCGCTCCTCAAATTCATGGACTGGGATTGGCTTGGAAAAATAATACCCTTGATACACTCCACATCCCATTTGCGAGAGACGGCTGACCTGTTCTTTTGTCTCCACACCTTCTGTCACCACGGACAAACCAAGGACTTTGCTTAGCGAAATGATCATATTTAAGATTGACATACTTCTTTCTAATCGCTCCGATCTGGTTGTCCTCAAAAAGCCCATATCGATCTTTAACACATCAACGTCTATATCCTTTAATGTATTGAGGGACGAATATCCACTGCCAAAGTCATCAATCTCCACTTCAAAACCATAGTTTCTAAAACGGCCAATAGTTTCAAGTTCTCCGGCATTTCCCATCATGATCGCCGTCTCTGTAATCTCCAACTTCAAAGTAGATGGAATAATGCCATACCGTTCCACAAGAGATGTGATCGTCAGATAAACGTCCATATACTGAAAATCTTTGGTCGAAATATTTACAGATATGTATAGCTCATCACGTCCCTCTTTCTGCCACTTTGCCAATTGTTGTACAGCAAGCTCCCATATAAATCGATCAAGACGGTAAATAAGTCCTGTTCGCTCAAAAATTTCAATAAAGTCACCCGGGAAGATCAGTCCGCGTTTTGGATGCTGCCATCTCACCAGAGCTTCTGCACCGATCATTTTACCATCCGATGTCATCTGAGGCTGTAAATACATACAAAACTGTTTTTGTTCAATCGCCTCATCAAAATCTCCCACAAGCTGCTTTTCCTTAATCGTCTTGTCCAATATTGTATCGCTATAATATGCAATTGATCTGTCATAATTATCGCGCAAGGTTTTAATAGCAATATTTGCTTTATCACACATGATCGAAACATCTTCGTCTCTATCTGTTATTTCATAGACACCGATATATATATGCATATGATACATATTATTATTAAAAGTCTGGCCCATATCTTGTATCACTTGCATAATCTTCTGCTCTAGAAATTGATCCTTTGGAATACATACTGCAAATTTATCACCACCGATCCTTCCATAGACAGCGTTTTTACCGCAGTATTTTTTCAGAAGATCAGCCTCCATCTTTAACACTTCATTTCCTTTTTCCAGACCAAAGAGATCATTGATCAACTTAAAGTCCTTAATATTAGAACAAAGCAGCAGCCAATCCACATCCGGCGTTTGCTGCAAGACCTCTGACACCTTTGTTGCAAAATAACTTTGATTATATAATCCGGTCAAAGCATCATGCGTTGCCAAAAATTTTTCTTTTTCAAAGGCAAGTCGTTTTTCCGTAGTGTCTATAAAATTCAAGAAGAATCCGATATACTCCCCTTTTTTTGCAAATATTTTTCGGTATTCAATATCAAAATAATGCGTCACACCGTCAATAACCCATTGACTACTCGTCTCCACACTATTCTGATCTTGAAAATCATTCTCGTTGATCCAACGGCGTATCAGCTGTGTAATTTTTGAAAAATCGTCATTTGTAGATGAGAGCTACTGCGAAAATGGTCATTTGCATAGACACACTCTTGATTGATATCAAAACAAACTACCGAATTATTCATTTTAGTTACAACGAAAGACAACGTCTTTTCGATCAGTTCCCTCGGCGTCCGATACAGGGTCAGATAACATATCAAAATTGCCGCAAACACAAAAAACGGAAGTGACAGATCCAACGGAAAGCCGGAAACATTGCACGCCATGTTCAATGCCATGATCACGCAAAGGACTACAAAGATCGGAATATATTTCGTGCGATAAAAGCTCGAAATACGCATGATCTTTGTAAGAAAAGATGCAATCGCGCAAAACATCAAACAATACACAAAAACATAATGCAGATCATAAAAAATAGTTTTGCTGCTAATACAATACATTTGAATCCCTATATAGCTTACCTTTTTTAACGTAAAGACATGGTGAAAGAATGTATTTAAGAGCAAAGAAATCCCATCCAAATACGCAACAATAAAGCATCCGATTCGAAATGCGGACACTTCATGAAATACCCTTGTATATTGTTGGGAATACTGTAATATGTATATCAACACCAGATCAAAGAAAAACAAATAAACACTTTCCATAAAATATGCCACCAGCTGATACTGCGAAAAAGCAAATACGATATTGCTAATTATCGTGATTGTCACAAAGAACAAACATCTGGTAATAGAATCTGCCACATCACTTTTTACCTTTCTGGCATATTTTATACAAATCAGTATAGGAATTATTGTTAACAATAATATGACCATGTACAACTTGTCCATATAGATATCCTCCATTCCAACACAAACAATCCTATTACATTATACCCTGAAACGCGTACTTGTCAATTGACTTTCGATTTCAGAGTTCTCTGCTTTATATTGTTATCCGATCAATTTTATTGTATACTGTCACATGAATAAAAACAAAGGAGTAAAAATTATGGAAACGAAAACAAAGAAATTAGTAACCGCAGCACTCTTCGCAGCACTCGCCTGCGTTGCAACAATGATCATCAAATTCCCATCACCCTTAAAGGGCTACTTAAATATTGGTGACTGCATCGTATTGCTTTGTGGCTGGATGTTATCTCCGGTATACGGTTTTGTTGCAGCCGGTCTTGGTTCCGGATTAGCCGATCTATTATCCGGTTATCTCGTCTATGCCCCGGCCACCTTTATTATTAAAGGTCTTATGGCTCTGATCGCCTGCTATACCTTTAAGTTGATACGCAAATCTTTAGGTCATAATCTTCCTGCACGCATTGTCAGCGGTATCTTAGCTGAGATCATAATGGTACTTGGTTATTATGTATTTGAAGGGTTTATGTATGGCTTTATTGCTTCTGCAGTCAACATCCCGGCCAATGCCATTCAAGGAATTGTTGGTCTGATCCTTGGCACTATACTGATCAAGGCCTTTGAAAAAAGTAAGATAACTATAGAATAAGATTATCTCATAATCATTTTTACCAATGCTTTGCCGTCATACGATTAATCATCATCCATGACTAATCGTATGGCAAGGCATATAATTACAGTTCTGAATCACTGCCATCATTATATATCTTAAAACAAATAAAGTATTTCTACTCCACCGGGCAGTCTTCCTTTGCCACATATTCAAAGAAATCGAAATCGGCGTAATGCTTGTGTTTAACACGATCTGCACAGGTGATGCCCACCATTGTTCCGGTAAACTCTCCATATTTACAATACTCATCAGAAAACTTTGTGGTATCAAATGGGATGCCGATCTTTTCATAATGTTCCCCATCATACCCCCAATAAAACTGTGAATGTTTCCCTCGGATCTCCAATCGGAAATAGATCGGTACATCATCCACTGCTTTTCTTGTATTGACAAATTCTGTCTTCTCTCCATTTTCCAGAGCAATAATGGAAATTGCACTCTGTCCCAGCGTTTCGCTGTAATATTTCCGCAGATTGATATAATTCATATTATCATAATAAATGATAAGACCTGCCGAATGTTGATGTACCTCCGGCACAAACTCCATCTTTGTCGTTATCGTTGCATAAACACTTGTGAGTTTCCTTGCCAGAATACTCACCTTATTTAGAGAAGTTCTTGACTCCTGTCCCCTTAATCGGACATATCCTTTTCTAGCATGAATGTCTGCAAAGCTCTGAGGCATGAGACGAGGTGCATAATAAAAGTTGCCAAGCTCCGTTCCGTCAAAATCATCAAAGTCCGGTATTTCGGACACCTTATATTCCGGCAATTCACTTTCTTCGCAGTATTCCTTGGCAATATTGCTTCCGTCTGCCATGCGAAGCCACCCATCCTCGGTCCATTTCATTTTCTGGATGGCAGTCTCTCTGCCAAGCGTACAGCGAAGCTCCGGGCGGAATGGTCTGGAGCAAAGATGTACCAGATATACCTCTCCAAGCTGCGTCTCCACATAGCTCCATGACCGGCTTTCTGCAATACCACATCCGGGTTGAAATACTTTGGCTTTAAATGGTCCGGATCATGTCTTTCGTTGGACTCTATCGGATTAGACGTAACGATTGGATTCTGTGGATCTCCTTCATAAGGTCCCCATACATTTTTGGAACGCCCCATGGTTACACAATGATTATATCCGGTTCCTCCCTCGGCACACATAATATAATAATATCCATTTCGTTTGGTCAGATGTGGTGCTTCAATACAGCCTCTGTCTGTTCCACCCTTCCAGATCCGTTTTGGATACCCAATAATCTCCTTTTTCTCCGGATCATACTCAGAAACAGCAATCACTCCCGGTTTCTCATAGCCTTCTCTTGTCTCCCAATCCAAAGATACAATATATTTTCGCCCATCATCATCGTGAAGAATAGATGCATCGAAACCGGAGGAATGCAAATATACAGGCTCACTCCATGGTCCCTTAATATCCTTAGCGGTGATCAGGAAATTATCCACATCAAAATAACGTGCATTCATGGAATTCATCACACCATAGATCACGTAAAACATATCCTCTGTCTCGCAGTAAGTCAGGCATGGTGCCCAAATTCCTTTCGCTGATGGAAGTTTTTTTAGATCCGGATTGCTGTCATCTGTCAGCACATGGGTATAAAGCTCCCAGTTTTTCATATCGCGAGAATGATAGATCGGAATCCCCGGAAACCATTCAAAGGTAGATACGGCAATATAATAGTCCTCCCCTTTCCGACAGATACAAGGATCCGGATTAAAACCTTTTAATATTGGATTTCTAAGCATATTTGTTTCCTCCATTTCATAAAAAATGTACTCTCGGTATCTTCTCAAAACGAGTCATTTCGGCTGCATAAAAATGATCAATCCATTTACTCCCCACTGATCACACCACTGACTATACTGTGGGCAGACAGAACAATTTCTGTTTCTTTTCCGGAAATCCGTATATGAACCGGTACTGCTTCTTCTCCACGGTTTAACAGGATCAATACAATTCTTCCATCCGGATTTTCCCATGCAGTGACATCTATCTCATCGGTATATCTGCTAAAGCCAAGACGCACTGCACCAGGTTGGATAAAATGTGCAAAATGCCAGTAGTAATCCGCACTCATCCTCTGCAGCAATTCCTTGCGTTCCTCATCAAACAAGAACGGTGCATCACAATAGTTTCCCACATGATTTGGTCCCCCCTCTTTATTTAAGAGGATGTTCCAGTCATAAAATGCATTCAGACCATGATTCAAATTTCCAATCATATCATGAGCGAGTCGACCGGCATTGACCGATTCTGCAGCAGAATCAAACTTGTTGTATTCCAGGCAGCTTTCAGACAAAATAAGCTTTTTATCCGGGAACTGCTGTCGTACCAGGTCCAATGCCTCAAAATGATCCCCACTGTACCAATGAAATGCCGTTCCGGCAATCATGCCATCTGTTGTCGCATCGATCAGATCGCAGGCTCTTTCAAAAACACGTTCCTTGTTGTGATCCCATATAAAGATCTCTACATGCTCCAGACCGGCCTGCTTCATCGCCGGGTATAAATGATCTGTAAGAAATTCTTTTTCCTGCTCTGCAGAATACACGCAGGAGTCCCAGAGCTGGACAGCCTTTGGTTCATTTTGTATTGATATACGCTCCACCTCATAGCCACGTTTTTCAAACTCTGTGATATAACGGCAGATACATTTTGCCCATAACGGATAATATTCCTTTTTTAAGCTTCCACCATTTTTTCGCGAATCATTTGTCTTCATAAATTCAGGCGGTGACCATGGAGACAACATGATCTTTAATGGCTTTTGTGCCATCTTCTGCGCAGCAGCAAGAAGCGGAAGAATATATTTCTCTGTGTCCGAAAAATCGAATGACTCCAGATCCTGATCCCGCGGATCGCTTATGGCAGAATACAAATGTGTTGAAAAATCACAGCTGTCCATATGGATCCTCACCTTCCGGTAATTCATATGGTCCGGATGAAAATACATCGTGAGAATTCTTTCTTGCTGCTCCGGATCCAGCTGTTGAAACACATAACCTGCCGCATCCGTAATAGCTCCGCCAAATCCTTCAAAGCTCTGGTATTTCACCTGCGGATAAACGTTTATCACCTGATCCTCCACACCGTCATCATCAACAAATTCCACTGTCTTTTCATATTGTTCAAGCTTTTTTATTCCAACACTTTCTACATAGGTCAGCTTCATTCTTTTCCTCCTTCCTTCTCCCGCAAAATCATAACGCCCCAGTCTTTCAACGGCAGACTCTGCTCCTTTTTATAACACTGTCCGGTAAGAATATCTTCCACCATTTCAAAAGGACATGGAATCTCTTTCTCATCTTCGCTGTAGTGAAGAATATAGTGGATCTTCTCATGTTTATCATTGATCCCACTGCGAACGATCACCGGCCACATAATATTATCCTTAAAATAATTGTCAATGTGGGCACATGCTATGGCATCCTTCAATATTTCTTTCAGCTTGTCCTTTGTTACGTAACAACCGATATAATATCCATATCCCTGACCAAAAGAATTCTTTGTAACCGCCGCATATTTTCCCCAGTATTTATGCTCATATTGTTCCATTACTTGAGCACTGTCCGGTTTTAGCAATTCTGCAAAATATAAAACCTGTTCTCCGGCAACCTTGATCCGCCCAGGCTCAGTAAACTGGTTATAGCTCATACCGAAGCACTCGGTCATACCATGAGGCTGCGCATCCGGATACACGCTTAAATGACGATCTGACACAAAGGACTTAAAGGAGCTGACAAGCACACCCCCTGACTGTACATATTTCTTTAGTTTCTGTATAAAGGTATCTGAAACACTGTATAACGCAGGAGTAACGATCATCTGATATGGCTTATCCTTCTGCTCAAAGCGTTCTTCCATCTGATGAATATCTATCACATCACACGGAATATTCATTTCATACAGGCAGTCATACATCCGGCGTACCACATCGTTATAGCTTAAATCCTTGTCAATTGGAAACCACCGGAAACTGGTTAATGATTGATTATCTACTACCAATGCCACCGGGCTTTTTCTTGAAATGCACAGGACATCCTTTCCGATTCCTGCTATCTCTCTTCCAAACATTCCGGCTTCTTCATAAGCAGGATTTACAGCAAGATCATGGCTTAAAACGCCTTTCCAGTATGTCTCATATCCGTTATGAATGGAGTGCCAGTTCCAGTACATGATCCCTTCGGCACCACTTGCCAGATGGCTGTATCCCTGCAGTCGCAGCTGCCCCGGATACGGCGTCCAGTATTTAAATGCCTGTGCCTGGCATTCCAGTACCAAATATGAACTATCCTTCAAGGTACGGATAGAATCACCGCCAAATGCGATTTCTGCCCCGGTCAGATCATCTTGTGTCGGATGGTAAATATCCGTTCCCGCAATCGTTACTGCCTTAGACGCTTCATAATGATTTATGTCCGGCTGCACTCCATAAGAATATCCATCCTGAGCAATATCCGCTCCGAATTTCTTCCATTCGAAATCAAAATTATGCGTAATGAACTGATCCTGCCTCTTATATTTCTTTACGATCTCGGACTGCCACATCAGATATTCTGCCGCCAGACTCCTCTGAAATTTGGCAAATTCACTGGCAAGCCCGCCGTGAATACATCCGGCCATATCCGGAAAATCTGACCAGTCATGGATCGAATTACTCCAATAACGCAGTCCAAACACATCATTTAACCGCTCTGTCGTATGAAACTGCTCTTTAAGATACTCCACGAACATTGCCTGTACCTCAGGAGAAGCAGTGCCGTAATGTTTTGTCTCGTTATCAATCTGATAGCCGATAACACACGGATTCTTCGCTGTATGTTCGAGCAATCTGCAAATCACATTTTCAGCACACTGCCGAAACACCGGATGAACAATATCCATGATCTGGCGCCGTCCATATTTTGCTCTGGTGTAACCATTAAATACCATCACCTCCGGGCATTTCTTTTCCAGCCAGGAAGGAATGGCATAAGTAGGTGTCCCGATCACTGCATACATCCCGGCTTTTTCTACCGCTGCAAGAACTTTGTCAACATAAGAAAAATCGAATTTCCCCTCGACCGGTTCCAACGTGCTCCAGGTCGACTCGGCAATACGGACAGTATTCATACCTGCCTCCTGCATCATGGCAATATCCTCCTGTAAACGTTCGTAGGGCATATACTCCGGATAATATGCTGCGCCAAATATTATATCATTTCTTTCTAAGTCTTTCATAACATTCCTCCATCACGCATAGATTCATATAAGACAGACCTTCCAAAACCATAATGATCTCGGAAGGTCTTTTTTATTAATAGAAAACTGCTGACAAATGCACGCTTTCTGTCAGATTACAAATTACTACTGATCGTTACGATGCTTTCCCTGCTCCAGATCTGCGATAACCTGATCGTATTTCTTATCCAGATCAAAGAATACCATGCAGATTACGACGATCACAACCATTATAAATGGGATCCAAGCAAAGGACCAGTTGATCGCAGCCAATGCTTTTGCCGACTGTACTGCATTCTTTGCATCAAATCCACCGAAACCTAAAACCCAGCCCAGTGCTGCAGTACCGATACCGGATCCAACTTTCATACAGAAAGAGGAAGCTGCGTTGCCCATGCCGGCAGTACCATAACCGTTGTACCACTCTCCATAAGTGATCGCATCCTGCAAAAGACCAAACATGGATGCTCCTCCACAAGCAAATCCCATACCCTTTACAACAGATAATACACAGGTAAGTGTTACATTTGTTGTAAAACCGGAGAGAAGGAATCCGATTCCGGAAACAGCCATTCCACACATAAACAGATTTTTCTTGGAAACCTTTTTCATGATAAACGGTGTCACAAACAGAAATGCAATCTGTGCCATGGACAGACAGTTCGAAATAATTGCGTATTTTCCGGCATTTCCAACATTATATTGCGCAAAATATACAGCTGATCCGAAGAAACAGGACATCATAAAGTACATTGCAAAGATTGCGATTACAAGCAGTACCCAGTACTTATTTACAAATAATCCCTTGATCCCCTTGAAGAAAGAAATCCGATTCTCCTTTGTTTCTTTCTGATCGGAACCACTCTCTACGACACGTTCTTTACACATAAAGAATGTGAACATATTCAGGATTACAAATACGATCATTAAAACGATAAATGTCAGCGACCAACCTTTCTGGGAATAAACATCTCCACCACCAAAAGCTGCTGTCATCTTTAATACGACGGTGTTGATCGTCATCGTTCCTGCCGTTGCCAAAAGGTTACGGAAGTTGCCAAGAAGACCTCTCTCATACTGGTTGGTTGTCATCAATCCGTTAAGCGTAGCATACGGAACATTGATTCCTGTATAGAAGATCGTGGATACCAAGTTATATGTTAGGAACATATAAGCTAACTGTGTCTTGCCAACAAATGATGCCGGAACGGTAAACATCAGAACCGTACACACAGCCAGCGGAATACATAATCTGGCGATCCATGGACGGGCTTTTCCCCATTTACTATGGGTATGATCAATAATATATCCCATTACCAGATCTGAAATACCATCAAATATTTTTGAAATTGCAATGATCGAAGCGGCTGCTGCTGCACTGGCTCCCACCACATTCGTGTAATATACCAACAAAAATGCACTAATTGCAGAATATACTAAATTTCCTGCATAATCTCCTATACCATAAGCAAAACGCTCTAAAAAGGTAAGTCTTGCATTTGGATTCATCTTATTATCATTCATACTTGTTACCTCCTATTTTGTAATTTATTTATCTAACGGAAACCATCCAAAATCAACACAACGTCCCAGATCCCAGCTGTCCCAGCCGACCCAGCCATCTGTGTTGACTGTATCTGTAAGCAACTTATAACTCCAGTAAAAATATCCGGATCCCTTATCCCAGGCCTCCTTCTGCATTTTGGCAACCGCCTGATAGATTTCCTTTTTCTGCTCTGGAGTATACGTCTCCACAGAAGCACCTTCCAGTCCGTTAAGAACAGTCTGTCCTCCCTTAGTATCCCAACCACAGGCAAGAGAATTAAACAGACACCACTCACCGCAGATAACCGGGAAATACTGCTGCATTTCCTCGATCTCCTTCATGAAGTGCTCTTTCACATATTTTTCGTATCCTTCTACTGTCTGCTCACATCCCATCATTTCTGCCATCATCAAATATTGATGGGTATCCAGAACGACATTTTTATACTTTTCTTCCCGCATAAAATCTTTCCAGATAGTAAGTTCGAATCCGTCGTGAATAACGATGTATTTATCCTCTGACAGATATTTTTCAATGCGGTCATACGCATCCAGATAAAACTTTCGGATGAATTCCACGGTGATCGGAGCGCTTCCTTTCGCCATCTCCTCGTCTACCGGTGGATATCTTTTCTGAATATTGAGAAGCTCCCATGCTCCCTGCAATGCCGGTTCATTGATCAGCTCAATTCCCCAGAGTCCTTCTCTGTGTCCGTATCTTTGTGCCAGTCGTTCCAATACGGTATGAACAAATTCCACCTCTTCCGGATTCTGTGCCCATTTACACACGCCGCAGATTCCGCCATTATCAGATCCGTTCTGTCCCCCCGGTGCAGTATGCAGATCGACCAGTATCTTCAATCCATATTTTTCAGCCCAGTTGAATGCCTTGTCCAGATCCTCAATGCATCCAATAAACGGCTCTCTGTCTCCAAAAATAAAATATGGTACCGGAATACGAACCGCATCCAATCCCCATGATTTGATCGTTACAAAATCACGCTCCGTAATGTACTCACTGCGATGGATCTTGATCCTTGCCTCATACACCTCTTTTGGCAACTGTCTTGGAAGCCAATACTCATCCTCTGCCGTGGTTCCTTCAAACAATGCCGGATTCATCCACTTTTCCAGAACAAGCCAGTTTCCTAAATTAACACCCTTCACTTTCATAAATGTTCACCCTACCTTTCTTTTTAGATATTCCGTTTCGGTTGTTTCTTAACTTGTGACTACATTTTATGATGGAAACGGGCTCATTTATATTAAAAATATTAGATTTTTAACATAATTATCAGATAATATGATATACTTCATCTATAACATGACAGAATAGGAGGAACCCCTGATGCAAGATACCATTTTACTTCAATATCTTTCCAAAAAAATACACACTCATGCATATAAATTAACCATCGACGGGGAAATTACTTTTTCCTGCTGCAAAGTCCTTGCTTTTCAGGATACCTATATCAAAGACAAGGATTTTCTGGACTTTTTACTGGAATCACTGCCACAGGGAATTCCTTGTCTACGATCCATCCGGCAAAAAAATATTTACGGCATCGTTACAGGCCACAATGCTATTTATATTGTCGGTCCTGTCAGTTTTGCCTCTCCTGTTTATCTGAACTGCGACTACAACGAACTAATATTAGAAGAAGAAATTGAAAAATACGTTCCACAGGTCAATCCGGATGACTACCTGGAAGATATATTGTTTCTGAACCATATGATCACCGGAGTAGAATCAACAACCGAGCAGATCATAGAGACTAACTGCCTCAATCATGACCATACGGGAAAAGTACAAAAACACTTTAACGATATACTATTTGAAAACCATGAAAATAATGTCCATCATAATCCCTACGATCAGGAGATGCGGGAATTTGGCAGCATCGAAAACGGTGATCTGATCCAATTAGAAAAAAGCCTGCAAGAGGATTATGACGGAACGATCGGCACTCTTGCAAAGGACCCCTTGCGCAATCTCAAAAATCTCGGTATTGTTCTGGTCACTCTCGCAAGCCGGGCTGCGATCCGCGGAGGACTCTCTCCGGAAATTTCCTTTTCTCTGAGCGATTCCTACATCCAACAGATTGAAGAGTGCAAGGATCTTGCCCTTGTCGCTCCCCTTGCCCACAAAGCAGAATTCCAATATGCTGAAATGGTTCATGAGATCAAAGAGAAGCAGAAAGGCATTTTGAAAAAACAGAAAAATCCCCGCATTAATAAATGCAAGGATTTTATCTTTTCTCATTTACATGACCGGATCACACTAGAAGATTTGGCTGCTGAAGCAGACTGTAACCCCAACTACCTCTCCCAGCTATTCAAGGAATGCGAAGGGATCAGTATATCCGGTTACATTCTTCAGGAGAAGATCAACCGTGCCAAAAATCTACTGATCTATTCCGATTATTCCTATATTGAGATCGCAACTTATCTGGGATTTTCATCGCAAAGCCACTTGGGAACCCAATTCAAAAAACACACCGGATACACTCTGCGTCAATACCGTGAAATCTACGGACGAAAGGAATGATCTAGCGTAATTCCCTCTTCAAAATGAAGCCGTTTGCTGCAGATCTCCAACGCAGGCAACCTATGGGATACAAACAACACCGTCTTATCCGTAAGCTGCTTCAGATTATCAAGCAGCTTTCGTTCCGTCTGCTGATCCAGCGCACTGGTGGATTCATCCAATATCAATACCGGACGATCCGCATATAGTGCTCTTGCAATGGCGATCCGCTGCATCTGCCCTTCTGAGAGTCCCGCTCCCTTTTCTCCAAGGATCGTGTCAAGCTGCATCGGCAGGTCATAGACAAAATCTGCACAGGCAAGATGAACCGCCCTCTTTAGTTTCTCGTCAGGATCCATATCATTTCTGTCAGCGTGATTCCTGTCGACACTATCCGTTTTCGGGCAGTCTGCAGTCCCATCCACCTTTGACTTTCCAAAGGTGATCACATCCCGGATGCTGCCTCCCATCAAAAAATTTCCCTGCGGTACATAAGCAAATAGTCTGTTCATATTCTCTATGGCAATACTTGTACCATTGTTCAAGATCACCGATATCGTTCCTGTCTGTGGACGGTAAATTCCCATCAAGAGCTTTAACATGGTAGATTTGCCACAGCCGGAAGTTCCGGTAACCGCCACAAAATCACTCTTCTTTATCGAGAAAGAAACATTCTGTAACACATCTCTTTTATGTTCGGCAATATCAGTATCTGCGCCATTTGCCGCTACAACATCACCTTCCCGCACCGTTGAACTGCCTGTATCCGCTTTCCCCGGATAACGGAAAGAAACCTGGTGAAAAGTAATCTCCCGGATCTGTTCCGCATATAGCTTCCGGATTTCTTCGATACTGCGACGCCCTGACTCCTCTATATCTTCATATTGCTCCACTTCCATCAGCCGCTCAGCACTGGCGATCATGGTATAATACCTTGGCACATATCCCCCCAGGCCGGCAAGAGGTGACTGGAGCTGCCCGATCAACTGGATCATAGCGGTCAGCGTACCAAAAGTCACATTTCCATGGATAATGCCATAGCCGCAAAATCCAATTCCCAAAAGATACATTCCATTGATCACAAGGCTGAATCCGCTATTACAAATGTTGGAGATCCACGCTTTTCTCATACGGGAGCTTTTATGAAGCTCCATCGTATCTGCCGCCTGTTCCACCGCTATATTTTCTGCTCCAAAGACACGGGCCACAAGCATGCTGCTGATCCGCTCCTGTAGATACGTTCGGACTTTCCCGTCTTTTTCCTGAACATCCTTGTGAAATCTCTTGAGCGGTTTTCGAAGTACGACCGTAATCACCAGAAAGAGTATTCCACCGGGGATCATGATCACTGCCAGTCCCGGCTGTAAATATAGAATAAGCACCATAGAACCCACCAGCCGTATCAGCATCCCCAAAAATCCCGGCAAAATGTCCGTCATGCCGTCCGCACAAACAACAGTGTCTGATGTAAGGCGGTTCATCCACTCCTCCGAATGCTTCAAACTAACGCTTCCATAATCCTTTGTCAGCAGGGAATAAAACATCTCCTGCTTCAAGGTATTTTCCATGCTGCTTCTGGTATATTCCGAAACCTGTCTCGTTATGATGCGGATCGCAAGTTGGCTTAAAACAAGAAGTCCAAACCCTATCATTCCCATCACAAAACCATGGCTGTCCTTTGCTACAGCACGGTCAACCATCTGCTTCATTACAAGGGCATAACAGACCCCAAGTCCACTCACGATAATTTCAAATATGGCCAACAGCACAACAAAGGAACGGTATTTCTTTGTCACTTTTCTAAGCCATGTAAGTGTACTTTTTTCTTTCACCGATACCCTCCAATCCTTCTTCACTTCATTTTCGAAAGCAGCCTCCTATTCAGCCGGAACAAATGGAAGCTCTATCGTATCCGAACTTTTTTTGCCGGAATCTGATTTGTCTGATCCACCATCTTTCTGATTTTCCGGTTTCTTATTGTTATTCGTTGTCTGATCTGACCCTGTAGCGGAATCTTTACCATTGCCATCATTGCTTTGATCGCGATCTGGATTCTCCGGCTGATCCTCCTGTTTTGTTGTATCCGCTTTAGAATCCGATGGCACCTGATTTTCCGAATGTAAGGGCTTTTTATCTGCTTTCGCTTTGCTGTCTGCACCGGTTGTATTCTTTGGGTCCGGCGATTTCGAATCATTCTTTTTCCCTTTGGACTCTGCCTGCTCCCGTGATGCCTTTTTTCCATGCGTACCACTATCACTCTGTGTGGTTGATGTATCATCTCCCGACTGTGGAGTATCTGTACCAATCGGCAAAACCGGAAGCTCATTGTCCTTTTCCTTACTCTCTGTCGTCTGCCCTGATGCAGCCTGACGGCTATTCTTCATAGTACCCGGACGGTTTACTGCAATCGTCACTCCAATAGCGATTGCCATAATGACAATTCCAATTCCGGATACCAGCAATATCTTTCTCTTATTTTTCATCTTTACACCTCTGCTCATTTTAGCCATAAACACTATTATAGTAAGCTTACCATACAACGCCTGTAACCACAAGAAAAACAAGGCTGTTCAAGGCATCTCCCGTTTCCGTAACATTCCGTTTCTTATGCAAAAAATGCCAGACAGTCAAGTCTGCCTGACATTTTAAGTGCATTATTCTACAACATAATCCTTTTATGGAGTATCAATGCCCATTGGTGGGAGCGCATTGTCATCACCACTGGTCGTAATAATATCCTCTGTTTCAAATTCTACAATCTCCATCTCCGGTGTTTCGTATCTTTCTTTCATGCTTGTTTACCTCCCTTTAATTCTTGTTTTTGTAGTATTCATATCCTTGTGCACAGCTGCCATATGCATAAAGTGCCTTGACAACTTCTCTGAGCGATTCAATATTATTGATATTATCACATGCACTGCTCATGACCGTGTACGCATAACTGGTTGCGCCATATGTTAGTACTGCAGATTCTGCATCAGACAAATGCACTTCAAATTCATACTGCTTCTGCAACTGACTTGCTTTTATTCCATGCAATGTGATCTTATAACAGTTCCCTTCATTGACTTTTGTTATCTCGTACTGATCCTTTGATATTTCAGTGCTACCAAGCCAAATTGCAAACATATCTTCCTGCACTGTCACATCTTCCGCAAACTGCACAGAAACACATAGATCTGTCGTAGAATTCAAGGATAAATACGCAGATTTAAACGTAACTTTATCTGGATCACTATGGTTTGTAATAACAGCTTTATTTGCCTCATTTTTTATAAAATTTATAATGCTTGTATCATCAAACACTGGTTCTGTCAGAGCCAAGCCATCTGACGCAAGCTGATCTGTCTTATATCCAAAATATTTCTGTGCCGCACCACCATAATTCAACATGCCTTTTACAAGCTGAACAGTTGCACTGCCATAGTTACTTCCCTCTGCAGACGTATGTGACAGGATATAATCTGCATATTCTTTTACCGTGTATGTATACACTTTTCCCGTCTTTTCACCATTGTTACCAATCATCTGTGCCTTGATATCTGAAGTCATTTCTTTGGCAGCCACTTCACAGGTAAAGACGTAATACGTCACACCATTCTTTACCGTTGTATCGGTTGTGGCGGTCGAACCGTCTTCATGCGTTCCACTTACATATACCTTTGATGTCGTGCCATTGGGCAAGGTAAAATTCATATATGCGGATTCATCATTTACAATGTCATTCGACAACTCCATGTAGAAATTGACGCCGATATTACCGGTAAGACTTAAGGAATACCCAGCAAGCTTCGCACCGATGCCATCTATAATCGCACCACAGTCATCACATTTCCCATCATTATCCGCATCCGGATGGTCACCATAGGTATTCTTCTTTGTATTCGAATACGCATAAGATACGGCATCTCCAGGTTTGCCCTCACATCCTTTATAGGTAGCATTCTTGTAAACTTTAGATCCACCTAAAGTCGGATAAGTGTCTTTTCCGATGGTCTGTCCCCAGACTTCATCGGACTGGTCAAGCTGTAAGAGATACGCAACCTCACCGGTCTTAAACTCATCTGTCGTTTTGCCTTCGACTTTTTCGGTTGTTCCCATATCATTGCCTATCGCAGCTCCTGTATAAATGGTGCTGTCATAATAACAGTTTGTGATGGTTGCATTGGATTCATTACGTCCGATCACACCTCCTACATAACGTTCTTTACCACTGACACTACTGGTATTATAACAGTTTGTGATAGTTCCTTTATTCCGTCCGTTCACGCCTCCCACATATCCACTACCACTAACACTACTACCGGTATTATAACAGTTTGTGATGGTTCCTCCGTCATTATATCCGTTCACGCCTCCTACATAACGTTCTATACCACTGACGCCACCGGCATTATAACTATTTGTGATGATTCCTCCGTCATTATATCCGTTCACACCTCCCACATACCTTCGCTACCACTGACGCTACCGATATTATAGCAGTCTGTGATGCTTCCGGTATAATTAATTCCGCTCACGCTTCCGGTATAATTAATTCCGCTCACGCCTCCTACATATTCTAAGCCACTGACGCTGCCGGCATTATAACTGTTGATGATAGTTCCTTTACTATTATATCCGCTCACGCCTCCTACAAAACCGCTACTACCACTGACGTTTCCGGTATTATAACAGTTTGTGATGCTTCCGGTATCATTATATCCGCTCACGCCTCCTAGAGTTCCTAAACCACTGACGCTGCCGGTATTATAACAGTTTGTGATAGTTCCGGTATAATTATTTCCACACACGCCTCCTACCTTGCTGGTACCATAGAAATAAGAGTCCAAAATACCTGCATTGGCAATCTTACCATTGTTACGACTGAACAATCCTACATCATAACTATCCTCTTGATTGAAATACAAACCACTGATGGTGTGGTTTTGTCCGTCAAATATACCAGTGTATGGACTTGCGCTAGTGGCAATCGGCGTCCATTCCTTGAATGTTCCCTCATTCAAGGTTCCATCCGACTTCAGAACATTTTTATTCACAACAATATCCGCGATCAGAACTGCATTGGCTGATTTATTCTGCGTCACGCCCGAAAGTGTTCCATTTACAAGTCCGGCAAACCAGTAAAGCTGACCTGCATTACTGATCTCGTAAACCGCATCCTTGCTATCGTCCCCATTCATATCATACTTGTCTTTGGTGAGATTTGCCGGCTGGTATACATTATCACATGCACAGAAACCGTTCTCGCCGATGCTGTGAGTTTCTGTTTCCTTCGTCACATATCCGATCGGACAGTCTTTGCATGCCACATTTTTTATATGTTCATTGTCATCTTTCCAAGTGTATGTAACATCACCGTCTTTGTTATGTGTATGCTCTACTCCATTTACCGAAAGGCTCGCACCATCTTCCAAAGTGAGTTTCTCCGGATTGGTAATGCTCGCACCACTCTCAAATTCAATGCTTTCTTCACTTGCAATCGTTAAATCTTCTTTTAAGGTGGCTTTACCATATACATATGTTTTCGTTACATCAACACCCGTCTCATAGTCTTTCCATTGCTTTGTGATGACAGAGTTGCTACTATCAACATTTTGTATTACATCATTTTCTCCAAATGCTTTACCAGTTTCCGCCAGAATCTGACTGCCTGATATAGTAATTCCATTCTTTGATGAAATTGAACTCGCCATATCCTCGGTACTCTTAGCTTTAACATAACTATCCGTTATACTTACTGTATTACCCGAAAGTACTGATTGAAATTTATCAACGCAGGCAACAATATGACTTTTCTCTATTGTCAATTCACCATTACATTCGATATCGACAGTTTCTGTTGTTGCTCCCGTAATCTTCAGATTGTTTGTCTGTTCAGAGTTAACTCCAACAGTAATCTCACCATTTCCAATCAGACTTCCATTATCACTGCCACCGTTTATTTCCAGTGTATTACTTCCACCATCTACATTAAACTTAATCTCTCCACTCAAGGTATTTTCCCCGGATAACAAAACGGTAAGATCACCACCTTCAACAGTAATATCTTGAACAGACGCATTTTGGAGTACAAGCTGATTCTTCTCACTATCATAATGCCAATTTGTTCCCTCGTATAACGTATTCGCATTACCGGAAACTTTATCATCCTGAAGTTTCCCGTTCATAATAATAAATTGCTGGCTCTCATCCATTATAGACAAGATTTGTGGAACTTTTCCCGTTGTAGTCTCCTCCGCCTTCGCATTCATCACGCCCCAGCCGCTCACATCCACCGCCGACAGCACCATAAGAGCCGCCATGGCTCCGGCAAGTATCCGTCTTGCTCCTCGTTTTCTTTGTTTCATATCTTCCTCCCTTTCTAATATTACATATCCACCAGATCAGACCACTTCCTTATTCCTTTCATCATTTTCCTGAAACCGGCACAAATGGCAACTCCGGATTATCTATACCACTTGTTGTAATAATATCCTCTGTTTCAAACTCTACAATCTCCATCTCCGGTGTTTCGTATCTCTCTTTCATAATCTGATACTCCTTTCATTTTTGTATGAATTCTGTGTTCATGTCCATGTACTCTTGCTATTCGGTTACCTTGATCGTTCACTTACTAATTGGATTGGCATATAGACCGCGCGGTATATGCATAATTGGAAAATGCTTTCACCAGTGTCACCAGAGCATCCTCATAAGTCCCCTCCTGAGCTTGTAATACCTGATAACAGTACATCATCGCACAGTAATCTCCACTCAATGTGTTCGTACCATCAGTTACAGTAAACTTTTTTGAATTTCCTAACTCATTTGCCTTGATGTTTTCCAGAGACAGAATATAATACTGACCTCGTTTCACCGGTGTGATCTCTTTTCCGTCTACGATAAAATTCAGCTTTGACACATCGATTCCTTCCTTTGGTTCATAGAAGATATTCAATGTAGTTTCCGATTTTAACACCATACTAAGTCCGGCAAATTGTCCAAGCACTTTATTTTCAGCCTTATTTGCAACAAAACCATTAATATAACCATCAAATCGATCCTGTATTTCCAACTCATTATCATTTAAATACTTATTTGCCAGCTCATCCACCGCCTTATTAAAATACTTCTGTGAGCAGGCACCATAATTCAGCATAGCCACAGCAAAGGGATAGGCATCCTGATACAAATCAACATGATCAATTAAATATTGCGCATAGTCTCTGACGGTATAGGTATATTCTTTGCCGCACTTTCCATTTCCATCAAACATCTGCGCTTTGATATCCTGTGTCATCTCATAGGATGCTACCTCGCATGGAAATCTGTAATATGTTTTCTCTGCATTGATCGTGGTATTCGTCTGTGCCTCGGAAACCAGTACTTTCGTAACAGTTCCATTTGGAAGGGTAAACTGCATATACGCATCCTTATCTGCGATAATCTTATTCGACAACTCCATGTAGAAGTTGACGCCGATATTACCGGTAAGACTTAAGGAATAACCGGCAAGCTTCGCACCGATGCCATCAATGATTGCACCACAGTCATCGCATTTTCCATCATTGTCCAGATCCGGATGTTCACCGTAGGTATTCTTCTCTGTATTGGAATATTTATAGGACACTGGCTCTCCCGGTTTGCCCACACATCCGTTATAAATAGCGTTCTTGTAAACTTTAGCTCCACCTAAGGTCGGATAATTGTCTGTTCCGATGGTCTGTCCCCAGATGGAGCCATCGTAAGTCACAGTGTCATCACCTTCTCCGGTTGAGCAGCCCTGTGACAGGAGATACGCAACTTCACCGGTCTTGTACTGCTCTGTCGTTTTTCCTTCGACTTTTTCGGTTGTTCCCATATCATCGCCTATCGCAGTTCCTGTATAAACGGTACTGTCATAATAACAGTTTGTGATGGTTCCATTATTGTAATTACCTCCACTTAATCCTCCTACAAATTTACCTGTTGCTTTGACTTCACCCGTGTTATTACAATTTGTAATACTTGAGCTATCATTATCTCCACTCAATCCTCCTATATACTGACTCGTTCCTCTAACTTCACCTGTGTTATTGCAGTTTGTGACGGTTCCGCCATTGGAATTTTTTCCGCACACGCCACCTACATACGATTTACCGCTGACAATACCTGCATTATTACAGTTTGTAATTGTTCCGTAATTACTTCCACATACTCCCCCTACGCTTTCATCATCTTCACCAACGTTCCCCTTATTGCTGCAATTTGTAATTGTTCCGTAATTACTTCCACACACACCTCCTACAGTTTCACTTCCTCGAACAATACCTGTATTATAGCAATTTGTTATTGCTCCTTGATTCGTGTTAGATCCGCACACGCCTCCTACCTGCCATCCCTTATAGGGTTGACCATAGAAATAAGAGTCCAAAATACCTACATTAGCAATCTTACCACTGTTAACACTGAACAATCCTACAAAACTAGTCTCTTGCTTAAAATACAATCCACTGATTGTGTGGTTTTGCCCTTCAAATATACCAGTGTATGGACTTGCGCTAGTGGCAATCGGTGTCCATTCCTTGAATGTTCCCTCATTTACTGTTCCATCCGACTTCAGAACATTTTTATTCACAACAATATCCGCGGTCAGGACTGCATTCGCCGATGCATTCTGCGTCTCGCCCGAAAGCGTACCATTTACAAGTCCTACAAACCAGTAAAGCTGACCTGCATTACTGATTTCGTAAACCGCATCCTTGCTATCGTCCCCATCTATATCATACTTGTCTGTGGTAAGCTTTGCCGGCTGGTATACCTCATTACATGCACAGAAACCATTCTCGCCGATGCTGTGAGATTCCGTTTCTTTCGTTACATATCCGATTGGACAGTCTTTGCATGCCACATTTTTTATATGTTCTTTGTCATCTTTCCAAGTGTATGTAACATCACCGTCTTTGTTATGTGTATGCTCTTCTCCATCTACCAAAAGACTCGCGCCATCTGCCAAAGTGAGTTTCTCCGGATTGGTAATGCTCGCGCCACTTTCAAACTCAATGCTTTCCCCACTTGCAATTGTTAAATCTTCTTTTAAAGCGGCTGTACCATATACATATGTTTTCGTTACATTATCTTTCGTCTCATAGTCTTTCCATTTCTTTGTGATAACAGAGTTGCTGAAGCTACAATCGCTTAGTACAGGGTCTGAACAATCTAAAGCACGACTAACCACAATCTGGCTTCCTGATACATTAATTGGTTGATTTGACCTAATCACCTTACCTTCGTATCGTTCTGTTGTTGCTTTCGCTTCAACAAAACTGTCTACTATATTAATTTTATCGCCACTGATTACCGTTGAAGAATCATCATTGGCTACCACATGACTATTTTCAATCGTTACGATACCGCTGCAATCAATTTCGGAAGTCTCCAGCGTTGCTCCTATAATATTTAAATTATTATTATTTGAGACATCGTCACCTACACTGATTGTTCCGCAACTTAGACTTCCATTATGATTGTTACCATTTATTTCTAATGTAGGCACAATTCCGCTTTCTGTTGAAATACTTTGAATCAACATTTCTGATTTCATAGTATTTGTTCCGGATAAGATAATCGAAAGATCACCATTCATACTTGTAATATGTCCAGAAATAGACGCATTTTCCAGTACAAGTTGATTCTTCGTGCTGTCATAATACCAATTGGTTCCCTGATATATCGTATCATTACCAGAGACTTCATTATTTTGAAATTTCCCATTATCAATAATTTTTGTTGAGCCTATCGTCAAATATTGGGGAGTGGTTCCCACCGTAGTCTCCTCCGCCTTCGCATTCATCACGCCCCAGCCGCTGACATCCGCCGCCGACAGCACCATAAGAGCCGCCATGGCTCCAGCAAATATCCGTCTTGCTCCTCGTTTTCTTTGTTTCATATCTTCCTCCCTTTCCCTGCGATGTACTCTCGAAATTCTTCGTTTAGAAGATTCTGTCATTCAGAGATTTTCGCATAATTTAAGATCATTTCCTTGATCCTGAGTAACTCCGAGGTATAGTCCTTGTTGTCCTCTGATCCCCAGATAAATCCGCTGGCACAATACGTACAAGCCGTCATCATTGTATGCACTGTCACACGAAAAAATTCCTCCTTCGGAATATCCGTGCGGAACGTGTGATCCTCCTTTGCCTTCTCATACATCCATTCCAGTCTCGTATCGACTGAATAAAGGGATGCATGAAACTCCTCAAGCTGTTCCTCCTTCACCCCCTCATGAGTAACATAATGGTTGAAGTTGTCATTATATTGCAATAAATCCTTGTGATGCTGGTACATTTCGATATAACTGTCCAGCGTGAAAGTAAACCTATCAATTGCCGGAATATCTCCAATCGATGTAAGCGGACGCTTCGCATCCAGTGCATCCAGATACTCTTTCCATTTGGCAGCACACACCGCGATCACTAACTCCAGCTTATTCGGATAATAGCGGAATAATGTCGCGCGTCCTACTCCTGCCGCCTCTGCAATCTCTCCCATACTGACCGGCTCAATTTTCTTCTCTACAAAAATTTGAAACGCAGCATTGATAATTGCTTTTCGTCTGTTATCCTTCATACTGCTTTTTATCTGTGTCTCATTCATAAAATAACCCTTTCCGTGATACTCGCTGTCTCAATCATACTGAAAGATTATTGTCTTGTCAATATCGGATAGGGGGAAATGATCATCATTCGCTCATTATTTGTCCATTATTATTCAACACTTTCCCTACTGATCCTGTCGGATTTTTTCACAATAGTTATTTCTTGGAATGTCCTGCTTCTCCTCTCCTTACTGAAAATCATCCGAACAGCCCGGTACACCCAGTAAAACGGCAGAAGCCAGTGATGTCTTTTCAGTACCGGGCAATAATCATACTGCTCTTTCCGTCCCTTCTTCTGCGAGGATATCATTTATTCAGAACACTTTCTTGCAAAGATCCCTATTTTCTTTTTCAAAATCTGCAGTACCAAGGATCTCACACTGCTTGTCAATATAAGGAAAATCAAGAGAATCTTCCAGCCGATTCAAATACACATATTGATCCAACAGAGAACGGATCCCTGTACCGCTTCCATCAAAGTGTTTGAACATATGCGTCATAATAGCTTACGTTTCACTTCCTCCACAATATCTTTTATGCTCTCCGCCATATCCGCTTGTATGCCTACTGCTCTGTTACCAAAACTTTCCGGAACAATTGCCTGGTCAAGACTCAGTCTGATAAGACTTATATTATCATGTTCTCTTACCAGCTTTTCAAATGGAAACCGAATGATTGTTGGTGTATTAAATCCAACTCCCAGTTCCAATCTTTGCAATATTCTCTGATATAATCACAGACAGGGCAGATGGTAAAATACTGTCTTGCCAGACGGATTGTAAAGTTCTTCATATGCGACCTCTGATTCCATTCAAATTATAATTCTACTTCTGTTTCTTTTTCTTCCGGATAAATAAAGCCATTCCTGTCACTGCAATCGCTGCCGCAATTACTATCAATATAATTCCCCGCACCGGCATACTTTGTGATTTTTCGGAGGCTGTATCTGCATTTGAGCCGACGGTATTTTCGTCGGCATCTATGCCTTCATCAATTCCTGCAATCTCTGTTCCACCACCCTGCTTTTCTGTATCACCATTTTGTGCTGTAGCGCCGTCATCTGTCTTGTTTTCTTTCTTGTACTGCTCCGCAAGTTTCTTTTCCTCTGCGGCTGTATCTACTGAGGAATCAACCGTAACTTTATAATTGCTCTGATTATTGTTGGCTCCGGACTGTTCCTTAGTCTGATTATTTGATGTGCCGGACGGATTAGCGTTTCCGGCATCTTTATTTCCTGAATTATGGCCATTCTTATTGTCTGTGGCATCGGACGGATTCGACTTTCCGTTCTCATCTGTATCTTTCTTATCCGTATTCTCATTGGAATCCTCAATTTTGGTATCTGCGGAAGCAAGTACCACATTCTTGAGATTTCCGGCACCGGAAAATGCATTTGCATGAATCGTTGTAACTGTAGATGGTACGATTATCTTCTCTACCGAATTACATAATAAAAATGCATAATCATTGATTTCTGTTACCGCCTTGTCATTAATATAGGCAGGAATGGTAACCTCTTTGTCGCTTCCATTATATGCATAAATTGATACGTTTTCTCCATTATCTTCGTATTGAAAATTTCCATAATATTCTGCCGCATATACCTGCATACTTCCAAGCAGGCAAAGAAAGCAAATGCATACTGCTGTTAAAAGCATGTTTTTTATCTTCACAATCAATCTCCTCTGTGTTTAATAATTCAAATTTCTTTCCTGTAATTTTGAAAAAGCGGCGGTTTACACCGCCGCCTCCATTTTTATAATTATACCTAATCATCTAATCCTGGAATTTCACCAGTACCTCCAGAAGTTGTAATCACATCTTCTACCTCAAATTCAACAACTTCCATTTCTGCTCTTTCATACATTTCTTTTTCCATTTCTTGTATCCTCCTTTAATCATTGTATGATGCATTCTTTAAGTCACTATATATTGTTATTCGCTTACCGGAAGAATCCGTATAAACAATATATCCTATGAATGTATACTCAGAATCAGCTGTCATGGTTTTTGAATAATAAAACTGATTCTTTACATTATTTGGCGATGCATTAATTGTGCTCATTGCAGAACGAATGACTACACCCGGCGTATTCATATCAAGCGTATTCTGTTTTCCACTTACATAAACAACACCAATGTCTACTAACTCATTCCCGCTAGGAATATCATAGTTAAAATACATTGTGGCTTTTTTACTTACGCCCTGTTCCTTCACCGATATAACCGGCTCACCTATGACTATCGTCGGCTCCTTCACTACCTCACTGTCTACCTGCTCATAATATGCCGTGAGCGTGGTGTCTCCGGTGATGATGAAAGTATATGTGCTGTCATAGCTTACGATATTGCCATTTGCATCCTTCCAGCCAACAAACTGTTTACCTTCCATCGGATCTGCAGTAACCGTAACACTAGACTGTGGAGCCTTTTGCTCTGTCTGTGAACCTACTTTCAATGTATAAGTAATATCCTGCGCCTTAAATACCGGATAAAGACTGGTATTCTCACTAAAGGTCGCCGTTTCAAAATCAACCACATCTTCTGCTGTTGCACCGCTTGCCTTTGCAGACCATCCAAGGAAGTCAAATCCTACCTTTGTCGGTGCATTTACTGTAGTGGTAATCTTTCCTTCGCCGGAAACAACCTTCTGGCTGTCCAGAAGCTTTCCTGACTGATGGTAGAAACTTACAGTTACATAAGCAATCTCATTTCCTTCCTCTGTCTTAACCTTGACAAATTCCGGTGTCAATGTCGCATCACCAATCACTGTGAAGTTGTAAACAGCATCCGTACTTACCGTTGTTCCATAACTATCCTTCCAGCCTACAAATTCATAGCCATCACTCGCTGTTGCTGTCACTGTTGCTATCTGCCCATATACATACTTTCCGCCTTCTGCATCCGTACTACATGTTCCACCTTCTACGCTTTCACATGTCACTGTATATTTTACCTCGTCAAGCCATGCATAATATTCATCCGGACTGTTAGCTGCCAAAGTAAATGTATATGTACTCTCTGTTCCTACAGATGTATTGCCTGCTTTATCTTGGGTCCATCTGCTGAAAATGTATCCTACACTTGGTGTTACTTTAAGGGTAACGGTATCGCCGTTTGCATACCATCCATTTCCTGATGCTATGCCTCTTTTAGCATCCGCAAATGATATGACAATATTGTGATCTGCCTTGATAAGTCCACCTGTACCTACTGTAGATGCTGCAAGCAGCTTATCAAAGGCTGTTGCAACATCTGTATCAGAAGAAGCCTCTGTAATAGTGTCTGCAACAACAATAGCCTTTCGTAAAGCATCAATAGAAGCTGTCGTGTACTGCACATCTGCGTACTTTCCATCACTTAAATTCTGCTTAACTTTGGTAATTAGCTTTCCAAGCTGTTCAAATGTTTTAAAATCCAGCTTACAAACATCGCATTTGCCATCTAAATCTTCATCGGTGTGCTCAGCATAAGCCGGAGCTTTCTGTGTATTTGAATACGAATAGACCAGATCACCCGGATTGCCTTCACAACCTGGATAGGTTTCATTCCGATATACTGTATTCTTGGCATCCCCTGCCTTTTTCAGAACTGGATATGTATCACCATTTCCGCCAAGTGCCTGTCCCCATACAGAGCCACTGTAAGTTACGGCATCTTCACCTTCACCTACTGTACAACCTTGTGAGAGAAGATACGCAACTTCACCGCTTGCGAATTGTGCGGTGGTTTTGCCGCCATTTTCATCTTCTGTGTCTGCGAGGTAATAGCAATTTTTGATTGGCCCAAAATTGTATCCACATATACCGCTTATATCAGCATCTGAGCTAGTAGCAGTAACGGTTCCTATGTTATAACAGTTTGAAATTGGTGCAATACTACAGCCACACACACCACCCACAGAAGCTACTTGGTCGGTAGCGGTAACAGTTCCTGTGTTATAACAGTTTGTGACTGTGCCACTATTGTATCCACATATACCGCCTATAGTAGCAGATGACTTAATAGCGGTAAGATTCCCTGCATTATAACAGTTTGTGATTGTGCCGTCATTGCGTCCACACACACCGCCCACAAAATCATTCCCCTTGAAATAGGAATCAACAACTCCAACATTTTTTATGTTGCCATCAGCTTCTGAACTTCCGAATAATCCAATACGTGTTGAATTATCATTAAAGTATAAACCACTTACGGTTTTATTATTTCCGTCAAACGTTCCTGAATACAGTGTTATATGATCTTCCATACAATCTGCAATCGGTGTCCAGGTTATAAAATCACTTCCGTTGGAAACATTGCCCTCTGTGTCGTATTGTAAAGAATCAAGAAGATTATCATTTACTGTGATGTTGGCTGTCAGAATTGCATTGGCTAATGTGTTTTGTTCAATACCATCAAGAGTGCCGTTTACAAGTCCTGCAAACCAGTAAAGCTGACCTGCATTGCTGATTTCGTAAACAGTCTCTTTCATGCTGTCATCGTCAATGTCATATTTGTCAGTTGTTTCAACAGCAGGCTGATATACGATTGCATTGCATTTTGGGCAGTTCCCGAAACCGTTGCTGTTGAAAGTTATTTCAACCCCCTCATGCTTACACTCTTCCTCTTCCGTGGATTGCTGTTCAGTCTTTCCAGCACTATCATTTACCTGCACTGCAGTCTCCTCCGCCTTCGCATTCATCACGCTCCAGCCGCTCACATTCACTGCTGACAGCACCATAAGAACCGCCATGGCTCCGGCAAACATCCGCCTTATTCCTCGTTTTCTTTGTTTCATATCTTCCTCCCTTTCCGTGATACTCGCTGTCTCAATCATACTGAAAGATTATCGTCTTGTCAATATCGGATGTGGGGAAATGATTATCATTCGCTCATCATTTGTCCATTATTATTCAACACTTTCCCTACTGATCCTGCCGGATTTTTTTCACAATAGTTATTTCTTGGAATGTCCTGCTTCTCCTCTCCTTACTGAAAATCATCCGGACAGCCCGGTACACCCAGTAAAACGGCAGAAGCCAGTGATGTCTTTTCAGTACCGGGCAATAATCATACTGCTCTTTTCCCGGAAACAGTCGTTTTATTATATAAGCAGCTTTTGAAATACTTCCATCTTTTTCCGATGCTGAGACATGCTGTTTACTACTCTGCGCTCTGTCGTACCATATGCTCCGGAAGTCATATAATAATAAAGCAGCTTACTCTCTTCCGGCGAAAGAGCGTGACGAAATCTTTCCGTCCCTTCTTCTGCGAGGATATCATTTATTCGGAACACTTTCTTGCAAAGATCCCTATTTTCTTTTTCAAAATCTGCAATACCAAGGATCTCACACTGCTTGTCAATATAAGGAAAATCAAGGGAATCTTCCAGCCGATTCAAATACACATATTGATCCAATAGAGAACGGATTCCTGTACCGCTTCCATCAAAGTGCTTGAACATATGCGTCATAATATATACATAGAAATCCTCATCCGTAAAGCGATACTCGGATCGATTTCCTTTCGGACGCAGACGGTCTTTGATCCTGTCATAATAGCTTATCCACTCATTGTGATGACCCGCTCCGTAAAGTGAAGTATGCATTTCAAAATTATAAACCGGTTCTTTTTCATAGACATCATGATTTCCCTGCTCAAAAACTTCGACCTCATAACCGCGGCTTATCATGTAATCCCGGATCTGCTTCGCATAGTCTTTATCAAACAAAATGTCATTGTCCGACATCTGCCGCATGCCGATGGACGGATAAAACTCTTTTAATATCACGCCCTTTAATGGCATATGCCAAATTCTCTGCTCATCCATATAAGAAAAAATCTCTGCACGTTCCCGATCGAATAAGATTACTTTACGGATTGCTTTGGCAATACTCTGTTCCCACTCTATCGGAAGCTTCACGCCAGCCTTTTTCAGCACGGTTCCGGTAAGTGCTTCCACAAAATGAGCCTTGCTAAATCGATACATCATCTGCATTCTGTCTTCGTCGTATGCTTCCTGAAATGTCTTGATATAAGCCTTCGCAGGCATTTTCTCATTAACACCACACCCTAACAGATAAAGCAGATCACACATCATATCTGAAAGGTCCGCGTTTCTAATTTCTTGCTCCATCCTTTTCTCCTCCATCAACAATATTTTTCTCATTATATACCCACCCATATGATAAATAAGAGTATTATCTTTGGATTACTTGTTGTATAACCATTATTGAAGTTCTAGAGAATTAGAAATATAAAAATGGAAGTTCTTCTCCTTACAGTATTTTTTTATTTTTTGGATCAGTTTTTCGTCGGTTGTATATTCCAACAGATATACTTCCATTCCGTCTGCTTTGCAAGCTTCCAAATATTTGCTGTAATACTCCCGTGTTTCCCTTGTTTGCTCATTAAATGTTCCTTTATCAAAATCGATACCGCTCCACACAGATTCCTGGTTTACACCTGTCATAATATGATCAACATCCCCATAGCGTTCTCTATATTCTGTCACATATGTATCCCCACCATTGATGATGACCGCTTTTTTTAATGTCATAATGTTTTGCAAAATCGCTGTAAGACCCTCAAAAATACTTTTGCGCGGAGCATAATAATATACATCACAATTGTCTATAAAAAAACCGTCAACACCTTTTTCAAATAGTTTCTTAGAAAGCTGTTCTATAAACTTCTGCCATGCCGGGACAGACACATCCACCCATTTTTCTTCATCCCAATGCTCGTACTTGCCAATTGTAAACTTCTCGTAAGTTTTATAATATTCCCTGAAGTTTTCAACAGATCCAATATTTAGATACGTATATACCTTTGTTCCATTTTGATGGAGCGATTCGATATCCTTTTTTGTAAAATATTGCGCATCAATTACAATCAGATCATATCTTTTAAAGCGTTCCAAAGATGAGGCGTCCGCATTCAGAAACACCCCATAATCATTTTTCGCTAATGTTTTCCCATAATCATTTTTCTCTAATGTTTTCCCATAATCATTTTTCTCTAATGTTTTTACTTTATCGTCTTTTATAAAAAAGCATCCCATAATAAACATCAGAATAACTAGTAAAGCCACGGCTCCCATCTGCTTGATTTTTTTCCTGCTCAATGACACTCATCCCCTTTCCATAGTTTCCAAATCTATAACACAGTATAACACAGAATAAATGTGATATGGTGAACTAATTGAACCTCCTTAACTTAAACCATTCACTTCGTTCTTTCTGACACTGCAATCTCTGTGCCTTTCACTTTGCTGATCTCATACTCTACTCCATTCTCCCGCAGTCTGGCAGCGACACTTTCTGCCAAAACATACAGGATGATCTTCACATCTTCATCCGTCTCCAAGTCTCTCGGAGTCGTTGTGCTGTTTCCTATGGACTTGATCAGGCATGGGTATGTTCCCTCTTAACCGGAGAATCATCCCAGCCATTCGCAAAGATCTTGTTGTAAGATACACCGATACTTACGGTAAGACCTAACTCTGACTTAATTCTGCGACTGATATCCTGAGCAACTGTAAGCCCATCTCCCATAAGGGAACAGCTTCCTGACACTACCGCTGATGCCGTAATTTTCACACGGGCTGTTTGATCTTCCTGCATCTGCCGGAACCGGAGAATTTCTCGACAGCGATAACTTTGAAATGATCGAAGTAGGAAACGAAGTCGCCCCGGAAGCAGATTTTGGTATCCGAATCCACGGTGACAGTATGGAACCCCGCTATATCAACGGACAGATCGTGTGGGTACAGCAGACGGAAGAACTGGAATCAGGGGGGATCGGCATCTTCTATCTTGATGGAAATGCCTACTGCAAAAAGCTGGATTGCAGCAGACTGGGAACCTTCCTTGTCTCCCTGAATCAGAAATATGATCCGATCCAGATCACGAAGTCATCGTTTATTCCTATCTTGCCGAAGGGAGAGCCAAGCGACCAGACAGCAAGCCCCGAAAAGCCGAGCATCTTTCGTATGACCTTTGCTTTTGTGGCGGATATGCCGTCAATGTTCTGTCCGTCAACGCCCCTGATCTCCAGAAGCTCAACTCCGTTTTCCTGCATGGCTCGATCTGCCCAGCAAGGTCGGGAGCGGCTTCGTCTGCGAAAGCTACAAGTCGAAATCTCATGGCAACATCTCCAAGCTGTTTTATTGAAACTATGATAGCACAATTGCAAAAATCATCATTGCACATTACAATTTCACGCATGATGTGGTATGATATATAAGGGAATGAGATCATGGACTTTCTAAAAGAGACCGACCGCTCGGACATCGGAATCACTATTATATTCCAGGAATCAAAGATACCCTGAGTGAGCTTGCTTACTTTGAAGGCGACGACTACAGTAGGACGCTTTTATTTACAACAAAACTTGCCGGGGTCATGGATATGCTGGGAAAGCAAAGCTCACACAATCCAACAGCCGAGCCCACGATCTCCGAACAGTTGGTATGGTATGTCAACGATATGCTGTGCGAGGAAATAACTGTAGAGAGACTGGCGGAGCATTTCTTTTTAAGTGCATCCCAGTTCACCCGGCTGTTCAAGGAAGCGACAGGGGCTGAGCCTTGGGCGTGCATAACCGCCAAGCGGCTTGTCAGGGCGAGAGAACTTCTACAAAGCGGTGAGAGCGCAAAAAGAGCCGCAGAAGTTGGCAGTTTCAACGATTATTCGGTTTTCTATAAGGCATATGTAAAGCACTTCGGGGAGAAGCCGAGTGCTTTTGCAAAGGATGCAATAATATAACTATAGGAGAAACACCATGAGTATTATAACTAAAACAGATAACGGCATTATATATAAGCTCAAAGACGAGCTTGTCTGCATCGAAGCGTACGGCAGGGATATTATCCGTGTGCGGATTACGAGAAACAGTACGCTTTCAGATGAAAAATGGACTCTGCTTGATGTGGAGGACTGTTCCTTCGAGACAGAGATTACAGAGGGGAAAGCCTCTGTAACAAGCGGCATTCTAAGATCGGAGATCTGCGACCTGCCGTGGGGAGCATATATGCTTTCTTTTTACAAAAACTGCAGCCTTATTCTCCGCACTCATGAAGAGGGCGAATATACCTCAAAATTTGAACACACCGACGGTCAAAACTACCGTACACGCATCATCTTTGACGCAAGAGATGACGAGCATTTTTACGGGCTTGGGCAAGAGCAGCAGGAAAACTTTGATAAGAAATACTGTTCCTTTGACCTGAAACACTGGAACACGAAGTCGAGCCTGCCCTTTGTCTATTCCTCGCTGGGCTACGGATTCCTGTGGAACAACCCCGGAATAGGCAGAGCCGAGTTTGCAAAGAATCATACTATCTGGTCGGAAGAAAGCTGCTATCAGGCAGACTTTCTTGTTATCGCAGGAAAAACGCCTGCCGAGGTCATGAACGGTTATGCAAGAGTGACAGGCTTTGCTCCGGAAATGCCCGACTGGGCGGCAGGCTTCTGGCAGTGCAAATTAAGATATGAAAGCCAGGACGAGGTACTGGAGGTCGCCCGCAGATACAAGGCGGAAGGCATACCGATAGATGCAATAGTTATCGACTTTTTCCATTGGACGGAGCAGGGCAACTGGGAGTTCGACCCCGAATACTGGCCCGACCCGAAGGCGATGTGTGATGATCTTAAAGCTATGGGTATCGAGCCTGTTGTGTCTATATGGCCAACTATCAATCCAGACAGCCGCAACTGGGAAATGATGAAAGACGGCAATATGCTTGTTCGAACCGAGAACGGACAGTTTGGGATATTCGATTTTCACGGTCAGCAGACTTATGTTGATGTGACATCACCCGAAGCAAGAGAATACATGTGGCAGCAAGTGAAAAAGGGATATTTTGACCTCGGCATCAAGACCTTCTGGCTCGATCAGGCAGAGCCCGAGGTTCACCCGCAGCAGTTTGGCAATCTGAAATTTCACATTGGAAACGGCGCACAGACTGCGCTTGCTTATCCCTATTATTACGCAAAGACATTCTATGACGGTCTGAAGAACGAGGGTATAAATGATATAGTTCTGCTGACAAGATGCGCCTATCCCGGAAGCCAGAAATACGGCACAATTGTCTGGAACGGCGATATTCCCTCAAATTTCGATGCACTGAGGCAGAGTGTGGTTTCGGGACTGTCGATGTCTATGAGCGGCATACCGTGGTGGAATTCCGATATCGGCGGTTTCTTTGGCGGTGACATTGAAAGCGACTGGTTCAGGGAGCTTATCGTGCGGTGGTTTCAGTTCGGGCTGTTCTGTCCCGTTATGAGACTGCACGGAACACGCAACCGTCAGAGCGGCTACAAGCTCCGCCACCCGAATGTAAAAGAACCCAGCGGCGGTGACAACGAGCTGTGGTCGTTCGGCAAAAGGAACTACGAGATACTAACAGAACTTGTTAAGCTTCGTGAACGGCTGAAGCCATACATAACCGAGTGCGCAAGATGCTCATCTAAGACTGGTGAACCGATAATGCGCCCGATGTTCTTCGACTTTCCCGATGACGATATCTGCTACTCGCTAAAAGACCAATATATGTTCGGCAGAGATATTCTCTTTGCGCCTATACTGGTGCAGAACTCCACAGAACGGCAGGTATATCTTCCCGAGGGCGAGTGGATAAGAACTACTGACGGACAGCTTTACTCAGGCGACAGGTGGCTGACTTGCCATGCGGAGATAGACGAATTTATTGCGTTTGTGAGAAATGGAGCTGAGGTGTCGGAGTGTTTTAAAAAAATGCAGAGGAAGATTCTTTAATGATAACATATTTACAATACTGGTAATACAGCCTAATATTCGTATATAATTTTTTAGCGAGCTGCTGATAAACGGCAGCTCGCTTTTGTTATGATCTCAGTAAAGCGATGCGTTTCTATTAGGCAAATATCTCTGACTAAAAAAATATATATGATGCAGACGATATATGTCCCTTGCGGTCTATTTAGCTTGTTTCCTGACTATTCAGGAAAAATATTTCTACCCTCGCCCCACCTGTATTTTCAGAATTTGAAAGTTTAATACCTCCGCCATATTTTTCAGCCACAGTTTTTGCAAAAAATAGTCCCATCCCATAATGGGCTTCGCCATTTCTACTTGTGTCATCCATAAAAAACTGCTCTGTGCCATGCAATAATGCTTCTTTTGTAAATCCTGATCCGCTATCCTCCACAATGAATGTCAGCCGGCCATCCTGCTCCTTTGCGTCAATATAAATGATTCCATTTTCTTTTGTATGCTCCACTGCATTCTGAATCATATTCATTACGGCCCGGAACATCGGATCATAAGCAATCGTTACCTTTTTAGCACTTTGTTCCGCCTTCCAATCTATTTTCTGGTGATAGATTTCTACCAGTCCGAGTGCCTGTTCCTTTATATCTGCGAAAAAATCTTCTAACCTCACCGTTGTATAGGTAACATCACTGCAATTCCATGATTTTGTGACATCTATCAACTGTTTTACATAACTTTGTATCTGTGTTGTGCCGTTCAAAACATAAGTGATATTATTCTTCTGTTCTGTGGTCAGTTCAGTCTCTGAAAGTAGTTCTGCATTTCCCCGTACAATCGTAAGAGGTGTTTTAATATCATGCGCCAAAGCAGACATCTGTTGTTTCTTTTCCTGCTCTGTTTTCCACTGCTTTTCTAAAGATTCTCGCAATGCATCTCGCATATCATCGATTGCCGATAAACAGTCATCAAACTCTTTGATACCGGAACAGGATGTCTCATATTCCAGATTTTGATCCTTTATTTGTCTGATTGCGTCTAATACAGGCTGCATCTGCTTTTTGATTCTTTTTCCAAAACGTATGGACGGAATGATGATAATCGCTACCGCTCCAATCACTGACATAATACTCATCACATTCTGTGGTCCTATAAAATGCTCCCTCAAAAAAGCTGAATGATATTGAGGTGTCAGGCGATATTGCAATACAACATATTCATTTTCCCTTACAATTACTTTATAAAAATATTTCCCGGATGCGTTTCCGTACTTTGCAACATTCCATGCTATCTGTTCGTATTGTTCTGACAGATCTCCACCTATTTTCTCTCCATTCTCTGAAAAGATTACATAATCACAAAGTGCAGGAATCATCTCAGCAGTTACTTTATCCGCACGTAAAATCGTATCATATGCTTCATTAATCTTTTGCTCTGCATAATTCGCCGGATAGATACAGCCCACACTAATCAAAAGGTACAGCAGCAGCCAAGCAACAATCACCAAACCTACTAATGATCCAAGCATGACCAGTACATATCTCATAAAAATCCAGCTGAGTGCATTGCTTCTCTTTACTCTTCCCATTTATATCCAATCCCCCAGACTGTTTTTATCGGTGTATAATCATAATCCGCAAATTTTGCTCTTATATTTTTGATATGCGTGATAATGGTACTGTCATTACTCTCACTGTCAAAACCAAAGACCTCTTCTAAAATCTGTTCTTTCGAGAAAACCTGTCCCCTGTTTTTAGCCAGAAATTCACAAATTTCGTACTCCGCTTTCGTAAGAGGAAGTTCTTTATCATCCATCAACAGTTTCTTTTGAGACATCTGAATGCAGACTCTCCCTAAAACCATCCGGACAGAATGTTCCCTGTGTTCTCTTCTAAGATGTGCATTGATCCTTGCCCGAAGTTCCATCACTCCAAATGGCTTTGAAATATAATCATCTGCTCCTAAAGAAAGTCCGTTTACCAGACTGTTTTCCTCCGTTTTTGCCGTAAGAAACAAAATCGGACAATCCACAAGTATCCTAATTCTTTTGCATAATTCGAAGCCATCAATTCCAGGCATCATAATGTCCAGTAAAATCAGGTCATAACGATGTAATTCTTCCATATTAATTTTTAGTGGATTACTTACTTTGGTAACCAGATGTCCATCCTTATTCAAAATGCTTTCTATCATTTCCAAAATTGCCGGTTCATCATCAACTGCCAGTATTTTTGCCATAGTTTCCCTCGATTCTATTCCGATATTCTGTTTCCTTCCCAGTGGTTTACCCACCAAAAATAGTATACCATACTAATCCCTGTAAATATTAAGCAACCTGGTATGAATGACAACCATTCACCTACACTAGTTTCTCCCAATACAGATTGCAGATAAGTATATGGTACTCTACCCGTCCAGCAGACAAATACATATTTCCACACATAATCTCCAAGTCCGGTAAGCATCAATGCACTAATTAGTCCTGATATAATCCCTGCTCCAATGGATACCCCTTTTCCAAACTGAAAAGCCAGAATCAGCTGCCACAGATAAAGTGGAACACTGCTTCCCCACAGCAGCAATGCTGCAAATATACATCCTTTCATGATTTCGATATCGCTTGATGCGATTCTTCCAAATCCAATTCCGAATATGATTGCTGTCAATAGGATAGAGCACAGACACAAAACCAGTAGCATCAACAGTTTCGATAAAAATGCTGCAGGTTTATCCGGTAAAGACAACAGATTTTGAAAATCACCTGCATTTTGTTCCTGTTCCATCACACTTGCTGTAAAAATTCCAATAAGTACCGGAAGTCCTGCTCCTATTGCCTGATAAAATGCAATCACTTTCATATTTTCATTCCATGGTGAAAAAAAGTAATATATTAAAAATATAACGCTGGTTATAATCGGAATCAATAAGTGTGCCAGAATCACAGATGTTCCTTTCATCTTTCGCAAGTCTGCATTAAGAGATCTTCCAATCATCTTATTTCACCTCTCTTCTCTCAAACCATTTCAAAAACAGAACCGTTACAAAAACAAACCAGATGATTGAGAGACACATTCCCGGAACAATGACTCCCGTATCCAAAAGAGGATTCCCTGCTTCTGCGGCAAGTCCGTTTGGTAAAACATGAAGCAACGGCACATCATTCGCATAGGGATTGCAGAAACAAGTACATACCAGATTCTGGTTTGTGATATTACCACACCGCTGACGGTAATAAATAGGCAGACGAACAGGTTTACAATCATTCCAAATCGTTCACTTAAAAATAAAGCTACCGGAATCTCCCATAACTCAGAAACCGTCAGAAACAATACTGCAATCAACGCTCCTCCAACTGGAACATGTGTCGTTAGAAGAAAGCCTCCAAGCGTTGCTCCTGCAAACACAATCACATTAGAAAACAAAATCATGTACCCAATATAAATAATTTTCCCCAGCAACAATTTTCTTCTGTCTGTGGGAATAGTCATTAAATGATAGTATTTTATCTTTTTCTCCTGCGCCACAGAAAGATAACAAAATAGAGCAATCATCCCCGGCAGCAAAAGTGTATACCACCAGTTCCAAACACTTTCTGCATAAGCATTTGTCATCCCAAGAGTAAATATAAATGCCATGACAAATGTAAGAAGAGGAAATCCCCAGATAAACTTTTTTCGCATGGTTCTTTTGGCTTTTTGATGTTCTGCTTTTATAATATTAACCATGGATTTCACCTGCTTTCTGGTTTTTTCTTACCACATTCATAAACAAATCTTCAAGATTATCTCCCTGCTTTAATGCTCCTTCGTATCCTAAGATTCCACCTGAAATAATCCCGACTTTATCTGCAAGTAACTGTACCTCTGAGAGAATATGACTGGAGAGAATTACAGTGATTCCCTGTTCCGGAAAAGACCGGATCAGCTCTCGTAATTCCTCGATGCCTATTGGATCTAATCCATTCGTAGGTTCATCCAATATCAAAAGTTCCGGTTCTCCAAGCAATGCCATTGCAATGCCTAGTCTTTGCTTCATCCCCAAAGAAAACTGTCCTGCTTTCTTCTTTCCGGTGTTTGTAAGTGATACAATCTGCAAGACCTCATCAATTCTGTTTTCATCTATACCAAGCAATAATTGTCTTACCTTCAAATTCTCTCTGGCGGAAAGATTTTCATAAATAGGCGGATTTTCAATTAACGCTCCTATTTTTGATAAATCTTTCCTATCCAAAAGTTTTCCATCAAAGTAAATCTTTCCTGCAGTTGGTTTCATCATACCGGTCAGCATTTTCAATGTGGTAGATTTACCAGCGCCATTCGGTCCAAGCAGTCCATAAATCTGTTTCTTTTCTATATTAAGTGAAACATTATTTACCGCTTTCTGCTTTCTAAAATATTTACACAAATTTTGTGTCTGCAACATCATTTCCATCTTTACTATCCTTCCTTCCATATTTCATTTCTTACTGAAATATAACCTAACAGAAAAAAATAAAGATTTGATGAAGATTGCTAAATAATTCGTCTACTCTATTTTTATTCTCGTATGGAATAAACCATCAATTGAATATCATTATCAGAACTCGGCTTTCCACTGAAATCAGCAAAGCTGTTACAAATACGAAGTCCTAATTTACAAAATATCTCCGTGATTTCATCCAAACTATATAACCTTATAGGATTTCCTTCTTTCATTTCAGGCTTATAAAGTGCTTCTCCATACATATAGTCTACCTGCCCATATATCAGCGTTTTTCTATCCTTCTCCCATTCAAAAGCAGATAATGTAAGTCCCTTTTCTCCTGCATCCCATCTGCCATGTGCCGAAGCCCACCTGAGGGATCTCCACTTTGTTATGCAACTGAAATGTTCCGTTTTCGTGTATGTTTTCCATTATATTTTCTCTCCTTTCTTTACCTGTTACATCTCTGTCCTTTCCCGTCTAATACATCATTGCATTAATCTCGAAGTAAATAGTGCTTGATATCCGTGTCAACTGTGCGTCTGCGAATCGACGGCGCAGCGGTGCCTGCGTCTAGCTCCGCAGGTGTGCAGAGGATGCGGATAGCGAGTACTATTTACTCGAGAGAATCCGTAGACAGCTTCAGATAAGAATTCAGAGCCGCCATGGGGCCTGATACATCCCTGGACAGAACCGGAGACATGTTAGCGGCAATGGGATCCTTAGACATACGGCCGTCTGCGGAGGCTCCTATCCGCTTTCCGATGTTCACAATCCAGGAAAATGTAGCGATACACGGGGAAAAGATAAGATCGCCATACCGGCTGTTGTATGCCTCTACCCGTTCCACAAAATAGTTTACCATCTCGCAGGCCAGATTGCCAGCTTCTTTTTGTCCGTTTCCGAATTTCGCCCCTTCATTTATCATCTTCATCTGCAGAACCTGATTTCCCTCCCAGTTATTTTTCAGAATCTCCACCAGCTGCGGCAGTGTCACCATCTCTTCTTCAAATACGAATTTCTCAATGGCTGCCATGGCATCCGCCGCATTGGAAACTCCCTCGGGTTTCAGCCGCAAGGCTGAACTGTAACTACAGATGTGGGTAGATGCAGAAGATTCCTTGACATTATAGTAATGTTCAAAAAACGCTGAGAATAATTTCTTCTCAGCGTTTCCGACAACTATTTTCTTTCCTTTGACACCTTCTCACTTATTCTCTGATAGATTTCCTTTGTCTCTGCGTCATTTTCCCCATTTACAACTAATATTTTTCCATCTATGTTCATGACAACATATGAATGGCAGGAGGCATGAGTGTAGCGGATATAATCTCCGAAGATATCGTTTTTGAAGTTTCCCATAGCATACTTCAGGTTTCCAAAACCATTAGTTCTGTAATCATTATCGTTCTGCAATACATTTACTTCATAAGAAATGCTGTCAATTTGCGAATACTCCCCTGTATAATCATTCCATCCTTTTGCTTCAATGTTAAAATCACGATCATTACAACGAATCTGAATGCTTCCACAAAACAAAGTCCATATAGTAAACACAATAGTGGAAATTGCGATGATCAGATATATCACACTTTTTTTTGTATTATACTGAATTTTTAAGCCTTCTCCGGTTGCCAGCTTTTTCTTATAAAAAAGGTAGGAGTAGAGAATGCTAATGATTGCAGCTGCCATAATGCTTACAATATACACAACCAGTGCAGCCATGCTTTCCCCAAAAAGTCCACAAAGCATACATAAAATACCTGATGCCATCCATAATTTGCCGCTGAATCTATGTGTTGCATTCCAGTTTTCTTCATCCATTAAAGACCATACAACTCTTATTCCTATGGTATTATTCTGTTTCACTTTTGGCAAATAATTTCCAATAACCATAAACAGCAGTCCAGTTCCATAGTAAATTACTGCCATAAACAGATTTTCCATATCTGCACCCATATTGACCAGTCTTGCAATACCATTATAGAGTAATGTTATAATTGGTATAATCCACATCGTCATTCCTATAATCTTGCGGCTCTGCTGTCTGTTCCGGTTATCATAAAATGTTATTGCCACCAGCGCACAATCCGTCACTACAAAAAACACATTTACCCACATGCTCTGTGTACTAGTGAATCCTACTAAAACCCCGATGAGCATTACCAGAACAGAACAAATTAATGAACCTCTATATTTTTTTATCATTTCCTTCATCGTCCGATACTCCTTTCAAATCTATAATCCACAACATGACATCTTCCAATACGGAAGTGTTTAATTCATAATAAATAAATTTTCCCTCTCTTTTATTTCGGATTAAATCAGCCTCCTTTAATATTGCCAGATGTCTGGATATAGAAGCTCCCGTTACTGAAAAATGTTCACATATCTCTCCAGCAGAAAGCCGTCCATTCTTTAATAAATTTAAAATCTCACGTCGTATTGGATCTGCCAGTGCTTTTAATGTATCTTGTATACCCAAGAATTCATCACGCTCCTTGTTTAACATTTAGTCTAATTGTTAAATGTATTATAATGTAAGATATGTTATCTGTCAACGACTAGATTTTTCTAAAAGAACGTGCTTTGTTCATTAAGGGCAGAGAGGCTTTTTGTCCCTCTGCCCTTAATAACAGATATCTCTTATAGCACTCATCTAACATATCGAAAGACTCTTAAAAATCTAATTCTCCATATCAACAGTATCCTCTTTCTTCCATCCAGTCTTTCACATAGCATCTGATTCCAATATAAACCACATGCACCAGTAATAATAGTGTAATGAGATTTATAGAAATAGCAGATTTTATCCAATCTCCAAAATAAATTGCAATGGCTGTGCTTGTAATAACTTCCACAATGCTGATGATATCCCAACAATATTTCCGGTAGATTTTTCCTACCTGATAACCAATCCCAACTATCAGTAATCCGGTTATTATGAATAAAATCCCCATAACAATAGCTACGATCAGCCAGTACATAAGCCCGGAAAGGATACGGTTAGGTATTCCGCTGCTTAACTGTCCGAAAGAATCTGCACCTATGATAAACTCCCGAAACAAGCTGCCCATTCCTTTTCCTAACACACCGAAAAAGGTGATACAGTCGTTAAGGAAAACTGGCGAAAGAATAGCCGTAAACAGTGTTATTGTTATGCTGTACCATGCCAGTAGGAACAGGATACTTTCATAACCAGTTGTCATATTTTTATATTTCTTTTCCAGCTGACTTTTGCGGTTATCGCATTTTTCTTTTGCTTTCTGGTAAGCAGTGCGGTCACATTTTTCACATTTCTCATAAGGCACTTTTTTCTCAACAGCTACCTCAAAGCTAAACGGGATTGCCTATTTTCTTAAAATCTCATGTGGAGCTTCTATTTCATTTGCCAAGGTATGCTCTGTTAATTCTGACATCAATTTCAATTTTTTATTAATCAATGGTCGCATACAATTAGGAACATGTTCCTGATGCGCTCTGTGGATTGCTACACATTCCTTACAGTTTCCGTGATAACGACAGGCTTTCAGGCAAGGACAGTGATCTTTGTCTTTATACTCCTTACGAAATTCCGCTGCAAATTCTTCTTGCAGTCTCAGCCCCTCGACACGGTTTCCCTTATGAAATTCTACCATTGCATCCAGTTCTTTCTGGTTCCCTTCAATCTTCATGTTATTATAGCGCCTCCATTTCAACTATTCCTCATTTTCTGATAAATTCCGATTGAGATTTCACCTGTTTTAGGGAATTTAATAACTGTTATATTTTGTTATTAAATTCTCTGCAAACCCTTGAAAACACTGGATTTATCGCAGGTGAGCTTTCCCTTATTGTTTCCCTTGTGTTATATCGTCCCGTCAGCGTTTACGAACTCTGATAAGGGCAAATACAAGGGCAAGAAAAATCTATAAAACAGTATAACACAAAATAAAAGTGACATGGTGAACTGATTGAAATGCTTCTGATTTTTGTAACAAATGACTGATTGAATGATAAGGAGATTCTATACGATGAGAACAATATTTGCAGAATACAATCCACACAGAAACAGCATTGATATTTATACTTCTGCTGGTTATATGCTCCGCATTGACTGTTGGGAAGCCGAAAAGGATTTAAAAACCACACCCGGATCAGACTGTGCATTGAACGCACTTGCCATTGATAAACCGCTTGAATATGCAAAATTATATCTTGATGAAACAATGCAGATATGGGTAGATGCAGAAGATTCATTAGAACTATGGTGATTTTTTCAACAGCACTAAGGTTACTTTTTCCCAATCTCATTTATTGAGAATCGTCTTTTTACCGTGCATATATATTCAATATCTTTTTATCTATTATAATGAAATCAAGGGCTGGTCTAATGCCAGCCCTACAAAAATGAAAATTCACATAGAAAATAAATTTACAATTTTTCCGATATAAACCTGTTATCAACAAATACAAACATAATTTATATTATCGTATCTATTGATATGATATGTATTTCAAAGAGTTACCAGAAGTTTTTGAAAACTTTTCCCTTGTGATATTATCTAAAGCTCCTAATTTTATACTTTTCCCATGATGGAGCAGCTTATTTGACCGTATCTCTAGCACCAAAGATGTTGTATTCTATACTGATACATCAATAGAATTGCGAACTAACCTATTACCATTTTTGACAAGCGTAGATTCCACTGATTCTCTTGTAACGTTATCAAGAATGCTTGTATCAAACTTTTGTCCCGGCTTCCAATTTGGATTAGCCGATTTCACTGCTGCATACATAGCAGCTCTATACTGTCCTTCGTATTGCTCTAAAGTCCATGTACCACTTAAACGTTTGTCTTTACTTACGCTTAACTGATAATCCTTAAAAATATCTGAACGCTTAGTTGTATCACCATTTGAAATACCGTTTTCCTTAATAAATTCCCTCTTCACATTATCAAACATCTTTTGACGATATTCCTCGGATACACTCGTGAGCTGCTGCCATGATGTACCTTTTCCGGTAACATCCATTCCCGCCACTCCATTTGCATTCAGTAAATCGCCATCCGAATCAAATTGCTTCATCAGATTCTTAATAATGGTATCTCTTCCACCGAATGTTTCATATATCAATCTTTCTTCTGCTGACATCATGGCTTCATTTTGCATAATACCAGATAACCAGCCTTTTTCTTTCAAAGCCTTATATTGTTTACTATTTGTGTTGATACCATTATAGGTATTGCCTAATCCGCTGATATTCATTGACATATAAAACCTCCTTGTAAATAAATTCAAAATCCGTTTAGAATTAACTCAATGCTATATAGTATATATCGTCATAAATCTCCAAGAAATAAGTTTCACTGTTAAGTGCCCTCTTGATTATACAGGTGGTTGTTGCGTGTTCTTCGTTCCTCTTTGGATAACTTTTGACGCAACCTCTTTTCCAAGTTCTCAAACTGGCGGATTTTCTTCTTTCCATCCTCAATCTCGGCTGTCCCTTGTGGGTGTCAATCAAAATTATTTTTCTTGGTCTGCGTCAACCGTTCCAACACCGTCATCAGTATATAGCTCGGCTGGAATTGAATTGACAGCAAGTTGTTTTTCTGGCGGTATCGAATTATACCACTCAAGCCATTCAAGGGTTTCTTCGGATAAGTCCGATTTGTTAAATAACTGTCCTTCAAATTCAACCGTTTCATTTTCAGCATCTTCCATATGACTATATAAGAAATATTTACCATCAATTAAAACCACAATATTATTTTCATATTGATATACTTTAGCACCTACAATATCGTCATTGGCTTGGAAATTCTCTTTTGGCTCTTGCGATGAGCTAACTTTGCTTTCGATTTCCCCTAAATAAGTGAACTGGCTTTCTTTATCTGTAAAATCGAGTTGACTATCCGTATATTGATACAACTTGTTATTTACATAAACCATAGGAGCCAAATCTCCAGAAATAGGGGGATTAGAGCCATTAAGTAAACGCGGAATTGTAACTACGCAAATTATAAGGCAAAGACAGGCTGCCATAATTCCCCACTTTATCCATATAGGCTTTTTCATTTTCGTTTTGTAGTTGAGTGCTTCATCAACATATTTTGTATCAAGCTCGCTCATAGCGTCAGAAAATTTCTTTGCGTTCATACGAATACCTCTCTTTCAATCAAGTATTGCTTCATTTTCTCGCGGATACGGGTCAGCCGGACAGAAATATTTTTTTCTGAAAGCCCTACAAACTCGGCTATGTCCTTGTAGCTGTCGGAAAACCAATAGCGGCGCATAAAGATAACGCGGTTTTCGATAGTCAGCGTGTCTAAAAAAGACTCAATGATACAGGCTAACTCTCTGACCTCGATTTCTTCTTCAATGTTTTTCTGGTCTGCAATACAGGCTTCAATTTCCTCCAAAGCAATCGTGTAATGACTGCTTCGTTTGGCTGCTTCCTTTCTCCAATAGATTTTGAGCGAAATATTCCGAACGATTTTCAAAAGATACGACAACAATGGGTTAGGTCGTGCTGGGGGAATGGCGTTCCATGCACCTAAATAAGCGTCGTTTACACATTCCTCCGCGTCCTGTCTGCTCCCTACTATATGGTAGGAAAGATTGTGACAGGCTTTTCCATATTTTATGTCCAGTTCCCGTATGCCCTGTTCCGAACGCTCAAAAAACATTTCTATGATTTTTTCATCGTCTATCATCACACCGCCTCCTTTCCGGCTTCACTCATATACTACGGTTTCAGCGGCAAACACTACATCTAATCCGAAACTTTTTTCAAAAAATTACCATTTTGCTTTATTATAAAATACATAATCGCAGAACATGCAACTCCTACAGGATATGTTATTGTCATAGATGCCATTCATATAATTGTTCACACTAGACATTTTATAATACCTCCATTCTTTCATTAGGCTTTCGCATTAAAAACCGCCTCAAATGATATGTTTATAACTGTTTCTGTTCTCATCCGTTACAGCAAGTCCTGTTAATCCGGTATTCGGATCAATCCAGTCTCCATTTTTGTCATACTGGCTCATCAGGTTCTTAATTGCCTGAACATTTGTAAACATTGCACCGTTTCCATTTTTCATCATCTCACTCAGTACTGCTTTATACTTTTTACTGTTTGTGTCGATCGCTGCTGCTTTTAATTGTTTCTGTACAGAATTGCTATTCATTTGATAATCTGGATTACCAAAGACTGTTGGTTTATCCTTCAGAATGTACAAGCGATCAGATAACCACCATTCTTGCACTTGTAGAAGCCTATCTTCGTACATATAAAACCCATGAAACAGAATAGCAGAAAGATTTTGATTTTCTCTTGATTATTTCTGCATTTTTCTGGATAAAAACAGGGCGGTCAGCTCTCCATAGCCTTCCACCCTGTCATCTTATCTTTTCATAGAAGAAACTATTGATTATATTGGCAATTCACAATCTTTTAGCCAAAATCGCAGTTCCAACCAAAGTACCGATTTGATATTTTCCTTTTACCGAACCTTCTTATGCCTTAATATCAAAACTCGATCTATCAGGTACAGAAATACTCACAGATTCTGCTACAAGGCTCTGTGTCATACTTTTTACATCATTACCAGTTACGGATAAGGTATAATCACCCGTTTCCTTTCTTTCTGCCGATTTTTCTGCACGTTTCTTTGCAGCTTTTTCTTCCTCTGCTTTTTTAGCAGCTCTTTTCTCTTTTACTTTTTCCTCTTTTTCTCTGTTCTCTTTTGCCTTTCGTTCAGCATTCTCTTTCGCTATTTTCCCATCTGGATCATTTGTACAAGATGCTGTCTCTATAATATTTCCGTTTGCATCAATCATATAACTCTGATTTGTCACAGTGCCCAAACATCCATTAATCGTATCTTTTGTACAATCCGGAATGGCTGCTAAGTTTTCCTCCAAATACTTTGCTTTTTCCGGATCATTCATGCACTTTTGTAAAAATGCACTTGAAACAGATACCGTTGTCGGAATACCCTGCATTGAAGTCAGCCCTATATTCATATAATGGTATTTTCCTTGCAAGTATTTTGAATAATCATTTACATTACTATACCCTGTCTTAATCTGCTCTGTTTTTGTCACACCGGGACGTGATGTTTTTAATTCAACTGTACTTGTTGTCACGTTGCCATCTTTTGTATTTGTACTATCCTTTTCACTATCTGTTTTTTTTACAGTATTCTTATAATTTGAAGCATAATACGATGTGTAACTGCTGTTATTGATACCCGTAATTGCCATAATCCTACCTCCCTGTTATTGAAACTTAAAATAATTTCTATTATATTGAACGACTTGGATATTTAATTTCTCTCAGCCTCAATATGATATGTAATCCAAGTTCTCTTTTTTTCCTATGTTCAAATGACTAAGCACTATTTATACTTACTATTTGCATTTGGCAAATTAAGATATGTATCCATACTTTTCGTCCAAAGCAACGATAAGTCAAACCTTCCCAATTTGTTTAAATCTTCTATGCTTTTTTTGAACATTGCGATAAAATCTCTTCTGTCGTTAAGTCCCATATTACCAGCTTCAAGCGGCAGAGACGTGAAACCTCCCTGCTTTTCCACTTTGTAATGTGCCTCCAATGCACGCATTTCGACTACTGTAGCATTTGATGGATTAACATCATTGATATAAATTCTTTGCTCAAACTCTTTCCCGTTTTCGTCCACACCTTTCGCTAACACCACAGGATTTTCATCCGTCGAATCATCCGCATATTTAAGACAATAAGAAAGACCTGTACCATTACCTCCTGTCCACAACATATTATCTGTTGTAAATATCTGATATACCTTCGGTGTTTCTGCCATATAAAATGTCTTTTCCCCAGATGCAGGAGTTTTCATTTGATTACCTTTTTGTTGACCGTACAATGAAGATACGGTATTCAGACCAGAACCAATGTGCATACTTCTATTCCTCCAATCAGTTTATCTGAATTGTAAATGTACTGCTTGTATTCCACCATCGTCATATCTTTAGCAGACACAGAACCTATTTTTGAATTGCCCACTATACTTCCACTAGCTTCGCTCTTTTCTCTTACACTATCCGCAAAACTTGTATCTTCCTTCTCCTGATCTTTAGCCGCATTTTTCTGCTGGTACTGATTGTAAGCCCGCGTCATATAGTTCACATTAATTGTATTACTCATAGTAACCTCCTTTGCTTTCTTTATCGGATAAAATAACCTGTTCTCCTAGTCCCATATCATCAAACGACCATATTACGCACACAAAGACCATATTTTTACAAGATGACCACTGCCTTAGTAGAAGCTCTGTATCTCAAACTCTTTGAAATACAATGCTTCCCTGCATTTTCTATATCGGCATGTTGATATTATTACTTTACTATCCTGCACACTCTCTGAGAGTGACTGTATCTATCAAAAAAGAAGCCAGCAGTTTATTCACGCACTGCTGACTTCTTATAATACTACTCATTTTATTTACTTCGCTGCGTCTCAGACAATTTTTTTATTTTTAAACATAACCTCTGTTTTCCCGCCATCCCTTTACATACCACCTGATTCCAACATATACCAGTTGCACGAATAATAAGAGAAATAGCAGATTGATTGGCAATACTTCCTTTATCCAATCCCCAAAGTAGATAGCTATTGCCATACTTACAAGTATCACCATTATGGTAATCATATCCCAACAGTATTTCTTATATAGCCCTGCAATCTTTATTTCGATGAATGCCAAAAGTATTCCCACACCCACCAGACATCCACCGCAAATCAATATTCTTATCAGCCAGTTTATAATTCCAGCAACGACAGGATTGGATATTCCATCACTAATCTGTGCCACGTTCTTTCCTGCCAGTACAACCCAGCCAGCAATGGTCTGTGTGAAAGTTGCGATTGTATCAAAGAATACCACGCAATCAGAAATAAATATTTTTGACCGTATCATCTGAAAAAGAGTAGTTGATACGGAATACCATATCAGCAGAAACATCAATGCTTCATACATGGCTGTTTTTGTTTTATATCTGCCTGCCAGTTTTTCCCTCTGCATATCATACTTTTCCTTAGCTTTCAGATAAGCTGTCTGTTTACAATTCCCGCACTTTTGATAGAGTACCGGCTTTTCAACCGGTATCTCTACTTTTTTCTGATGGGAGAGTGCATAATCCCGTTCCTGTTCTGCCTGTCTCTGCTTATCTCGACATTCCTCTATCATGGCTTGGACGGTGTGTGTTTTCTCTTTCTCGCTCTGCAACAATTCTTTTGTTTTCCTCAAGTCGTTCTTTAAGGCTTGAATGTTCTCTGTTTTGTTCTCGCTGTTTAACTTCTCGTTCAAGGTCAGCGATTCGTCGAGCTGCACTTTCAGTTCCCTGATAGTCCGGTCTTTCTGGTCGAGTTCTTCCTGCATCTGCTCTGTCAGCAGAAGCAACTCTTCCAGTTGATCGTCGCTCTTTGAGTTTCTTAATTCGTTCATCAATCAACCTTCCTTTCTCTAATTGCTGTTCAAGTTCAGTAATTCGCTGTTCTGTTTCTGCAATAGCCGGTTCTCGCTGTTTAATTTCTGTGCCAATTCCTGCCATTGCTGATTTTCGTCTGTGAGTTTCTGTATCTGGTCTGTCTTTTCTTCCAGAAGCATCAACAGTTCTTCTGTATCCGGTAAGATTT
>NZ_QUFB01000002.1 GCF_003478335.1 Clostridium sp. AM49-4BH | reverse complement strand
TCGCTACGATGCGCTACGTCACGTTACTTAATGTCTCTGAAATACGAGACATAAGTAACGACGAGCGCAAAGTCCCTTTCAAAAATGATGAATACCTTGCTTCCGGGACTTCGAGTTTCCGAAAGGCATGTAAATCATACATCAGAGACAACAAAATTTAGAAATCACTGTGAAAACTAATTGCGGCAAGGCAATTGCTATAGTTTTTGATGGCAGTATTCACTATATAGCAGTTGCAAAATATAATTAAACCATTGACATAATAAGCAATATGTGGTTTGGACAATAACTTCCGGTATGGGAAGTTTTAGTAATATCGTTATTTACTGATCGGCAGGTTTCGTGCCTTTTTTGCGGATATGAACTTCCGGAATCGCAACGCTGTCATAAGTGACGTCGCCCGGCTCCTCTGTCGAATCCATGATCTCCGGTTGTTCGTGTGTGTGTACCTCTGGAATGGCCAGATTGTCATAGGTTAATTTATAGCCTGCTTCTTTTGGCTTGCTGTCCTTCTTTCGGGTTCGATTCTTATGAAACATAGCTCCCTCTCTTTCTGCGGTTTTGACACTGCGCATGTCTAATAATCGTCAAAGTATCAATGTTTGATAGTATCCCTAAATTAGGTTGATGAAAAATGTGATGACCAAACTGTTAATAAAATCTGCAAATAAACTGCCGACGAGCGGAATCAGCAGATAAGCTTTTACCGAAGTGGTGTATTTTTCGCAGATCGCCTGCATATTGGCCATTGCATTTGGTGTTGCACCCATACCAAAACCACACGTTCCGGCTACCAGCACCGCTGCATCATAGTCTCTTCCCATGATATTAAATAGTAGGAAGTAGGTAAAACAGCAGATCAGAAGCACCTGCACCGCCAGAAGAATAAATAGTGGAAGCGCAAGGGATGCGAGCTGCCATAACTTTAAGGTGATCATGGCAATGCCCAAAAACAGCGACAAGGAGATTCCGCCCAAGTCGTTGATCTCACCCATATGAATAGTAAATTTACCGCTATATTCGCCAATGTTGCGAAAAAGCGCAGCAGCGATCATGGCTCCGATATATATTGGAAACGTCATGCCGGTCTTTGTCAGTAACCAAGAAAAAATGGTGCCGAGTCCGATGGCTAAGATGAGCTGAAAGACCGCGGCGGCGTACATGTTGGTATGTCGTTCATGCTTCTTTTCATCTTCGACCAACAATGTGTCATCCTCCGGAATGGCAGTATCCAATAAGCCGCGTTTTTCGATCAATCGTTTGCCAAGCGGCCCACCGACCAAACTGCCGGAGATCAATCCAAACGTAGCTGCAGCGGTACAGATCGTGGTTGCTCCTTTGATGTTAAAGTCTTCTAAGACAGGACCGAAAGCGCCTGCGGTACCATGACCGCCGACCATCGGGATGGAACCGGTGCACATACCGACCAGAGGGCTTAAGCCAAGCAGCTTAGCTATACCAACAGCAAGCAGATTTTGAGATACGATCAAGGCAATGACGAGAAACAAGAATAGGATCAACGATTTTCCGCCACTGCGCAGCACCTTGAGATTCGCCTGAAATCCTACGGAAGTAAAGAAAAATACCATGCATACTTCGCGCAAAATATCATCGAATGAAAATTCTGCCACTCCGGTGGTATAACAGATACAGGTAAAGATGGCGAATAACAGTCCGCCAATGACAGGTGCCGGAATACAAAATTTTTCTAAGAAATATATTTTGGATTTGAGGTAGGCGCCAAGCATCAGTACTAAGACGGCGACCGCCAGTGTCTGATACATATCAAGTTCTATTTTTATCATAATAAATAAATGCCTTTCTAAAAATGTGCATTCTAATATGAGAATGTGTTGAAGGAGTTATCTTGCCTCTGAAAATGGATCTCAGATCCATTTTCAGAGGTTTATTCCGTTTTCACGTTGATTCCTCGTTCGGAATAATAGGCAGCAGCGCCTGGATGAAAAGGAATCGGGACTCCTTTGATCGCAGAACTCTCATTTAACTGAAGGTCAACGGACGTAGCATATTGTAATCCTTTTTGATGGGCAAAGATTGTTTTTGTCAGTTTTTTGACGGTGGCGTTGTCGAGTGCATCACTGGCGACCAATATGGATTGTACGCAAACAGTCTGGATATCCTCTTCCTGCCCGGTATAAGTGCCGGCGGGAATGGTATAATCGGAATAAAATGGATAGGCAGTGGTAAGTTTGCCGCGTAGTTTATCGTCCAAATTTAACAATCGGATATCACAGTGCTTTGCCAACTCTTCTACAACAGTAGTTTGTGCCCCGGCGGTGAAGAAAAATGCATCAATCTTTCCCGCTGCTAATTTGTCGGCAGCATCGGTATAATCTAAATGCTTCGTCTTGATCAGATCTTCCGGCAGTCCGGACATTTCTAATATTTGTCTGGCGTTTAGTTCACTTCCGGATTCTTCCTCGCCAACGCTGACCTTTTTGCCTTGCAGATCATCAATGGTTTCGATATCGGAATCCTTACGCACAACAATTTGGCATGCTTCCGGATACAGGCTTGCGACTGCTTTGAAGTTTTGGTATTTTTTGCCGGTAAAAACGCCGGTGCCCTGATATGCCGCGTCGATCAGATCTGCCTGTGCAATACCAAGTTCGATGTAATTGCTGGATAGGAGACGCAGATTAGCGGCAGATCCTGCGGTCTTTTTTACTTCAAGTTCGAAACCGGTATCCTCTTTGGTGCATAGGCCTGCTAATGTATTGGCAAACGTATAGTACATACCTCCAATTCCGGCAGCACCGATACGGATATTGCCGTTTCCGATAGTACAGCCTGTTAATAGTAATGTTAGGCTTAATATGGTACATAGTAATTTTTTCAAAATACGATACTCCTTTCTGCAATTTAGCCTTGACTTTTTATTTGCAGGCTATTTAAATGGTGATTCTTATCACGACACGAAATAGTACAGCGAATATTTTACATGAAATGACACGAAATGGAAATAGTTTTTTGACAACACGGGGAAATGAGAGTATATTGTTGCCGAGTGCGTTTTAAGGAAGAATCCTATTGGATTATTTATTTGCAATCGTTTTCATATAAAGCATTTGCAGAATGGAGATTTAGTATGCTGACACAATTTTCGAGAACCGAGCTGTTGCTTGGCAAAGAAACGATGGAAAAATTAAAGCAGTCGCGTGTGGCTGTGTTTGGCGTTGGGGGAGTAGGTGGCTATGTTTGTGAGGCATTAGTACGAAGTGGAGTAGGTGCCTTTGATCTGATCGATGATGACAAGGTGTGCCTGACCAATCTCAATCGACAGATTATTGCAACGCGAAATACAGTCGGGCAGTATAAGGTGGATGTAATGAAGGATCGCATTTTGTCGATCAATCCGGATGCACAGGTGCGCACGCACAAGTGTTTTTTTCTGCCGGAAAATGCAGACGAATTTCCTTTTGAAGAGTATGATTATATTGTGGATGCGGTCGACACGGTGACTGCAAAGATCACGCTCATTATGAAAGCGGAAGAGAAGCATGTCCCGGTTATTAGCAGTATGGGGGCCGGCAATAAATTGGATGCCAGTGCTTTTCGAGTTGCCGATATCTATAAAACGAAAGTATGTCCTTTGGCGCGTGTTATGCGCCGGGAATTAAAGAAGCGTGGGATCAAAAAGCTGAAAGTCGTATATTCCGAGGAGAAACCTACAAGACCAATGGAAGATATGGCGATCAGTTGCCGTAATCACTGTATTTGTCCGCCGGGAGCACAGCATAAGTGCACGGAGAGACGCGATATTCCGGGAAGTGTGGCGTATGTGCCATCAGTTGCCGGTTTGATCTTAGCGGGTGAAGTGATCAAGGACTTAAGCGTACCGAGAGAGACGATTCAGTAAGCAGGTGAGAGATAAGGAGTGCAAAATGAACAGTATTACTATAGAAGAAGTAAAGGAGCTTCCTAAGGATTCGTATCAGTTGATCGATATACGTGATGCAGAAAGTATTGCTCATGGTGCCATTCCGGGAGCAATCGCAGCACCTCAGGAAGACATATTATCTTGTGAAGAAGTAGACCCGTCCAAGAAGTTGGTAATTTGTTGCAGCAGAGGTAAATTTAGCGTCGAAGCAGCCGACAAGCTTCGTGAGAAGGGAATCGATGCCGTTAGTCTGGAAGGTGGCTATGTGGCGTGGCTTATGGATTTTATGAGCGCACCGGAAGAAAAAGATGTGGCAGCAGAAGCAGAACAAAGCCTGCGTAAGAAGTTTAAGAAAACAATCTGGTCCAAATTTGCCAAAGCGATCAACACATATGAGCTTGTCAAACCGGGAGATCGGATAGCGGTGTGCATTTCCGGGGGAAAAGACTCTATGCTTATGGCAAAGTGTTTTCAGGAGTTAAAACGTCACAATAAGTTTGATTTTGAGGTTAAATTTCTCGTGATGGATCCGGGTTACAGCCCGGCGAATCGCCAGGTGATCGAGGAGAATGCCAAAAGACTGCAGATCCCGATCGAGATTTTTGAATCGGATATTTTTGAATCTGTATACCATGTGGAAAAATCACCATGTTATTTGTGTGCACGTATGCGGCGTGGACATTTGTACACGTATGCCAAAAGTATGGGATGTAACAAGATTGCGCTTGGTCATCATTATGATGATGTGATCGAGACGATTTTGATGGGAATGCTGTACGGAGCGCAGATCCAGACGATGATGCCGAAACTGCACAGCACGAATTTCGAGGGGATGGAACTGATCCGTCCGTTATATTTGGTGCGTGAGGATGATATTAAAGCTTGGCGCGATTATAATGATCTGCACTTTATCCAGTGCGCCTGCAAGTTTACCGACACCTGTACAACTTGTAATAATGAGGAAAATCAGTCTAAGCGTGTTGAGATCAAGGAACTGATCAAACGATTGAAACAGGTGAATCCATATGTGGAAGGTAATATTTTTAAGAGTATTGAAAATGTAAATCTTTCTACGGTCATTGCATACAAAAAAGATGGCGTCAAACATTCTTTCCTGGAGGAGTATGATGACTAAATGCGGGAGTTTGCTAAGTGCATTGAGCACCGCAAAGATTTGAAAGCGTGCATGATACAAAATACTTTATATTATTAATTAAAAATGATACTGACTTCTTAAAATTAGCTGTAAATGATTAAAAAAATTAAATGGAACGGACTTTCATGGGAAGTATTGACCTTTGGTGAAGATAGGAATATGATGCGTTCATGCAAGAGCAAAGAAACAGGATCAAAGCTATTTGGTTTCTTTTCTCTTGTATGTAAGCTTACGAACCCTGGGGAATGACACAATTATTTTAGCACCAAAGGAGAGAGCCCATGTCAAAAGCATACGATCCATATGAGAATGTTATTGATGTCATGACGGAAGCGATGGAAGTCGGACACATCGATAAAAAAATGTTTGAAATCATTAAAAATCCACAGAGAGAAACAAAAGTATATTTGCCGGTTGAAATGGATGATGGCACGATCAAAGTGTTTGAAGGATATCGTGTACAGCATTCTAATATTCGTGGTCCTTTTAAGGGAGGTATTCGTTACCATCAGGACTGCACGTTATCGGAAGTGAAAGCGTTAGCAACTTGGATGTCCTTAAAATGCGCGGTAGCCAATATTCCTTACGGCGGGGCGAAAGGTGGCATCAAGGTAGATCCGTCTACGTTATCGGAACGTGAACTGCGCAATCTGACACGAAGATATACCTTTGCTATTGCGCCGATCATTGGTGCGGATACAGATATTCCGGCACCGGATGTCAATACCAATGCACAGACGATGGCATGGGTGTTGGACACCTACAGTCAGTTAAACGGAAAGCCTTGCCCGGGTGTGGTTACAGGTAAACCTGTAGAACTCGGCGGTTCACGAGGGAGAAATTCAGCAACCGGCCGTGGTGTAGTGATCAGTACAAAATTGCTGCTTGCCAAAGAAAATAAAGAGCTTGCCGGAACAAAGGTTGCCATTCAGGGAATGGGTAATGTCGGAAGTAATGCGGCAAAGATTTTTTATCATCGCGATGCGAAAGTGATTGCGATCAGTGATGTGTCAGGCGGCTTGTATTGTGAGGAAGGGTTGGATATTGACACGATCTGCACCTTTTTGGAATCTACCGGTAAACTGCTCAAAGATTACGAGGCGGATGGTGTCAGTCATATCAGCAATGCAGAAGTTCTTACTTGTGAATGTGATGTGCTTGTTCCGGCAGCACTGGAGAATCAGATCACGGCAGACAATGCCTCTGAGCTGCGCTGTAAATACATTGTAGAGGCTGCGAATGGACCAACCACGGAAGAGGCAGATAAAATATTAGAGAAGCGTGGCATCACGGTTGTACCGGATATTTTTGCAAATAGTGGTGGCGTGATCGTATCTTATTTCGAGTGGGTACAGAATATCCAGGAATTAACCTGGGAGCGTAATCAGGTAAATGAAATGTTAGCATCACTGATGACGAAATCCTTTACTGCAATCATGGATGTCGTAGAAGAGTGTAAATGTACGGTGCGCATGGCGGCCTATATTGTGGCACTGCGCAAGCTTATTTTCGCAGAAACATGAAAGGAATATTCCCGTGATGTTATAACCTGCAAAATGCTATATAGTCATTGACATAATAAGCAATATGTGGTTGTGGAGAATTTGAGGTATGGGAAGTTTGAGTAACTAAAATTTCATCTTAAGAATTTCTTAAGAATTTGTTCATATTCTCTTCTTAAAAATATGTATAATAAATATCGTAGCAGGAATTAGAGGGACTTCCTGCTACAAGGTACATGATTTGATGTTCACGGAATATCAGATGAGAGGGAACTATAAATTTGAGGGACAATGAGGAGAGGATAATGAAGGGTATATTAAGAGGGGCATATTGTGTTGCTTTGAGCATTAGTATTTTTTTGTGTGGTGTAATATTGGCGCTATCTTGCAGAGGTATTACACTGTACAAAAAGGAATTACTGCAAAATGGAATGACAGTTGCAATTACACTATTTATGGCGGCTTGTATAGTAATGTTATGTGTTTATGGGAAGGACAAGCTGCAGACAACGAGACGTAAATTTTCCGTATTCCTGTTTTTATTGATCGGTTTGGCGCAGATCGCATTCTTATTATTGGTATCCAGACCAATGACGATCGCAGATCCGGCACGTGTTCAGAACGAGGCACTTGCCATGTTAAAATATCATCACGGTCAGATGGATCCAACGAATTCTTATATGCAGAATTATGGCAACAATCATTTTATTACCATTTGCTTTTATTACTTTTATAAATTTTTGACGGATGTTGGCATTACAAAGGTATGGGTGCCTACGGTAGTGCTAAATGTTTTGGCAATTGATCTGGGCATTTTACTGACGTTCCTGTCTGTAAAAAAAATGCGCGGGATCGGTACGGCAAACTTTGCATTAGTATTATTTTTCTTGTGCCCGACAACCTATTTATGGCTGACTTCTGTGTATACCAATACGTTATCTTTTCCTTTTATTATGGGTGTTTTGTATCTGGGACTCATTGACAAGCCGGCAAAAAGATGGCGGATGGCGGTACACGATGTGTTATTGGCAGTCGTTATGGCGGTTGGTTACCGTGTGCGTCCGACAACGATCATTCCAATCATTGCGCTGGGGTTATATTTGGCGTTGCGTCTCGTCGCAGGCTGGCAGAATCGCCGTGCTTTAAGGGCATCAGAGACAATGGAAACGGAGAATGCTTCGGAAGAACAGCAGCATAGCAGACAAAGGGTATTGGAGGGTGCAGTTCGTGTCGGACTCGTTGTCTGCGTGAGTATGGCAGTGTTATTTTCCAGCAGCAATTTGGTAGCAAAGCATGTTGATGCGAAGAAGTTTAACCAGCAGTTTCCTGTTGTACACTGGGTCATGATGGGAATGAATGAAAAGAGCAAGGGCGGTTTTAATCGTAACGACCGGAGATACACCTCTTCGTTCCCGACCAAGGAACAAAAGCGGAAAGCAGATATCGCTCGCTTGAAACAACGTGTCAAAAAGATGGGTCCGGTTGGTCTTGCCAAGCATTTTGGCAATAAAATGATGCGTGTATGGGCAATGGGCGATGATGATGGAATAACGAATGCGCAGTATGCATATCAATATCCACCGTTCTTTTGTTATTTTGCAGGAAAGCAAAATGCATGGTTTATGATCTATATGCAGGCCTTTCGTATTGCGATGTTATTTTTGATGTTGTGCGCAATGTGCAGACAGTTTCTGCAGAGAGAAGCAGCACCGGGGGCAATGTATACGCTTACGTTTGCGGGCGCAGTTATGTTTTTTATGCTGTGGGAAGCCGGCAAGCGATACAATATATGCTTTACCGGAGTGTGCCTTTTACTAATGGCAGAAGGGGCTGATGGATTTACGAATACTGTTTTTAACAAAGGGGATGCGTGGCTTAAAGCACATTTCAACGGAATGCGGCTGCACGCTGCCAGATTGGTGGTGCTTGCGGTTGGTCTGTTCTGCTTTGCCGGAAGTTTTGCGGCGGCGAACCAGCTTAGTCATCCTAGAACATACGTAGAGATTCCGTATTTTAATTCCAAACGTGGAAAGGATGAAGAGCCGATTCGGTGGCGGTATCATAAGAATCCAAAAGTTTTGGAACAGACGATTGAACAAGGGCAGTTGGAATGGCGTAATCGTTGGAACCGTATTCGACTGTATTTCTGGAATCTTGCACCAAACGAATCGGGTGATGAGTATCGTATTCAAGTGCTTGCACTGGACGATAAAGAGGTTTTATATGATAAGACGATCGCACCAAATCAGGTGAAGCGGGAAGGCTATACGATCGCAATTGCAAAGAATAAGCTCAAACAGAGAGATTCGCAGATCGGTTATTTGATCCGTTTGACACACGTAAGTGCAAGCGACCGCCTGATACCGATGGTATGCAGATTTCCATTGCTAGATCTTTATCCATACGGCGAATTAAAGGTGGATGGACAGTATAAAGATTGGGATCTATCGATGAAAATTTTTCGCAAGAAAAATGTATAACATAGAGAACACAGAATGTTCACAAAATTTATTAGCACTCGCTATTGACGAGTGCTAATAATAGTGGTATAACATAATCAGAACAAGGAAAAGGAAATGCTTAGAAGAGTTTCTGAGTATTTCAGTAGTGACAGACTATATAGTCTGTACAGAGTTGGAAGGAGCGATGACTTATGTTAATGCCAAGTATTTTTAGTAGAGATTTTATGGATGACCTTTTTGATATGCCACAGAGAACTTACGCCAAGAGCTATTCAGCGAATGGATTAATGAAAACGGATATCAAGGAGTCCGAGGAAGGATTTACGGTAGAGATGGATCTGCCGGGCTTTTGCAGAGAAGATATCAGTGCAGAGCTGAAGGATGGTTATCTGACAGTTACAGCAACTGCTAAGAAAGCAGAGGAGAATACTTCGGACAAGAAAGAGAAGTATGTTCAGAAGGAACGTTTCCATGCAACTTGCAACCGCAGCTTTTATGTTGGTGACAATATGAAACAAGAAGATATTAAGGCGAAGTTTGAAAACGGTGTTTTGACATTACAGGTGCCAAAAAAGGAAGAGATTCCGGAGGAGCAGACCAAGAAGTTTATTACGATTGGTTGATCATCAATGCAAACTTCCCATACGAAAGGCTACAGGGAGGTGGAGTGAATGAAGACGAAGCAGGATTATTATGACACCTTAGGGATATCAAGGGATGCGGATGATGCGTCGATCAAGCGAGCCTACCGTAAAATGGCCAAGAAATATCACCCGGATATGAATCAGGGTGATCCGAATGCTGAGCAAAAATTTAAGGAAGTTACGGAAGCTTACAATGTGTTAAGTGATAAGGAAAAGAAGAAACTTTACGATCAATTTGGTTCTGCAGCATTTGAGGAAGGTTTTGATCCGACCGGCGGCACGGAATTTCACTATTCCGGTGGCGATGCATCGGGGATGTATGGTGATATTTTTGATAATCTTTTTGGTGGCAAAGGCGGTTTTAGCGGACACTTTGGTTTTGGTGACGGTACATCGTGGCACAGTAGCGATGGAAAAACCTGGAATACAGGTGATGGTGGATCATGGCATGTGGGCGGCGATTATGGCAGATCGAGCTTTTTTGACACCTATGAAGATGCCGGTCGGAAATCAGGTCAGGATGCGAGGGCGCACATTTCGATCACTTTTGACGAAGCAGTGTATGGATGTGACAAGGTCATTACTTTGCAGGATGGAGAGCGCGGTCAGAGCAGAACGCTGCATGTGCACATACCGGCAGGTATTGACGATGGCAATCGCATTCGCTTAAAAGGTGAGGGACATCCGGGAGTTTATGGTGCACCCAAAGGTGACCTTTATCTGCAGGTATCTGTCGGCACAAAACCGGGTTTTGAGCGTAAGGGCTTGGATATTTATACGAAAGTCAATGTACCATATACGACAGCAGTGCTTGGGGGCAATGCCCGCGTGCACACGCTATACGGAGATGTTGACTGTAAGATCCGGGAAGGAACGCAGAGCGGTACAAAGATACGACTAAAAGGAAAAGGTGTTGTATCCAAAAAGAATGCATCTGTGCATGGGGATCAGTATGTTGAAATCGGAATTGAAGTTCCGAAACATTTGTCGTCACAGGCAAGGCAGAAATTACGCGAATATGCGGAGGCAAGCTAATCCTATAATGTAGCCAGATCATATCAACAAAGAGAATAATTCTTGATAAACTGTTCATAATAAAGATAGAAACTGTAGGTTATTGAGAGCAGAAACGAGGAGAATTATGATCTTAAAACAAAATGAAATTGATGTGATCACAGAATTGCAGACACAGGAAAAGAATTGTGTGGAAAAGTACCGCCGTTACAAAGAGCAGGCAAAAGATGAGGAATTGAAAAATCTGTTTGGTGAGATCGAGCAGCTCGAACAAAAACATTATGATACACTGGGGCAGGTACTGAATGGTGATGTGCCATGTTGTGACTGCAATGATTCCAGAGGAAAAGACTATGCGCCAACTGCAACGTATAGTACAGCCGGAGATAGTGAGGATAAGCAGGCGGATAATTTCTTGGTTACTGATTGTATCGGTACGGAAAAGATGGTTTCTTCGGAGTATAATACAAATGTGTTTCGCTTTGGAGAACCTTCAGTTCGTAAACTGCTTGCAGATATTCAGGTCGAGGAACAGAATCATGCAGAGATGTTATATAAATACAAAACAGTAAATGGAATGTCATAAAGTATAAAGATATTTCCTAACAGATAAGTAAAGGGGCAAGGCTTGTGTCTTGCCTTTTTTAATTAATAGGAAACTGCTGTTGTGTAGCGTGGCATCACCAAGAATTGCTTTAGTTTTTTTGATGGCAGGATAATTTACTATGTCGGCTGCAAAATAGTCATTGATTTACTGACATAATAAGCGATATGTGGTTGTGAAAAACGGTGGGGTATGGGAAGTTTGAATATCTTGTTCGAAAAATGGAGCTTGACGATGAAAAGAAAAACACGTAATATAGTATCCGATACTACATACAGAAGTAAACGGTGCCGCAATGGCATATGAAGTGACGAAATGTCGGAAAGGAATGAAGTATGAAATCATTACGTATAGGAGATATTACGCTAGAGAAGCCAATTATTCAGGGAGGTATGGGAGTTGGAGTCAGTCGAGGCAGATTGGCAGGTGCTGTATCTGCCTGTGGAGGCCTTGGTGTGATCTCCTCGGCACAGATCGGATACGATGAACCGGAATTTGCAACGGATCAAGTACTTGCGAATGAAAAAGCAATACGTAAGCATATCGCACTGGCAAAGCAAATATCCGGGGACAAGCCGGTCGGTATAAATATCATGGTGGCATTGAAGCACTATGAAGATCATGTGCGAACGGCAGTTGATGCCGGAGTAGACGTCATTATATCAGGAGCCGGATTACCGATGCGGTTACCGGAATATGTCGGGGATTCCGGCTGCAAGATCGCACCGATCGTTTCATCTGTCAAAGCGGCGCAGATCATACTTCGCCAGTGGAAAAAGAAGTACTGCAGGACAGCCGACTTTATTGTTATAGAAGGTCCTAAGGCGGGAGGCCATCTTGGATTCAAAAAAGAGGACATTGCGACAATTACGGCAGAAAAGTATGAGCAGGAGATAAAAAATATTATTCAAGTCGTACGAGAGTACGAACAGGAATTTGCATGTAAAATCCCGGTTATAGTTGCCGGTGGCATTTTTGATCATAAAGATATAGAACATGCTTTGGAAATCGGGGCTGATGGTGTTCAGATCGCATCGCGTTTTGTTGCAACAGAGGAGTGTGATGCTTCGGATGCGTATAAGCAGGCATATATTAATGCAAAAGCAGAGGACATTACTATTGTCATGAGCCCGGTTGGGATGCCGGGACGTGCGCTCAACAATGTATTTGTTCAGCGTGTGAGCCGACAGCGGGAAGAGATCAAAAAATGCTACAATTGTTTGGCTAAATGCAATCCTGTTGAAGTGCCGTACTGCATCACCAAAGCACTTATATCAGCAGTGCAGGGAGATTTGGATCATGGTCTGATATTTGTGGGTGCGAATGTTGATAGAATTGATCGAATGACCTCCGTGCAGGAGCTGATGGCGGAACTTACAAACTGAAACTTCCCACACCTCATTATCTTACGCAACCACATATTGCTTATTATGTCAGCAATAAATATAGTATTTTGCAGCCGATAAGCTAACTTGTTCTGCCGGCAGAGAACTAAGATAATTGCCGCAGAACGCAGAGTTTTTGGGTGATTTCTTATTTTGTTAAGTCTCTGATGAATACATGCCCGAGGGATTGTCTGAGATGTCCCGGCTTAGCAAGGTATCATCCATTTTTGGACGGGACGCTTTCGCTACGATGCGCTACGTTACGTTACCTAATGTCTCTGCAATACGAGACATAAGTAACGACGAGCGCAAAGTCCCTTTCAAAAATGATGATTACCTTGCTTCCGGGACTTCGAGTTTCCGAAGGGCATGTAGATCAATCATCAGAGACAACAAAATCTAGAAATCACCAAAAACGAAAAAGCGGCAAGGCAATTACTATAGTTCTCTGTCGACAGAAGCCGCTATGTTGTAGCTGCAAAACACCTAGCAATCTTTGACATAATAAGCAATATGTGGTTCTTGCAGTAGCTTCCGGTATGGGAAGTTTTAGTTTCTGCGCAAGTCTATTCGTCTGGCAAACTTGGGATCAATTCAACGTATACCTGGTCAAATACTTGCTGCAGCTCCGCACGAATATCATTACGTAACTGCAATAATATCTTGGTATTGATAATGCGATTATGACTGGTCAGATAGATCTCAACCCAAGTTTTACGTCCTGTCTGTATCACATCCAAAAATTCAATGTCATAATGAATCTTATCCATGTGATGTTCTGCAATCTGCCGGATAGAATCCATGATTTCCTGATCCGGTGCAAACAATATCAGACTTTTTACATTGTGTATGATCATTTTGACCGGCTCTACTAAAAGCAAACACGACATGATAATGGCAACGATCGGATCAATATAAGCTGCCAGATGATTCCATGTTGTCTTTTGCAAAAACTGTTCTACAAAAAATGCAAGAGAAACACCCAAACTGGAGATCACATCCAGCTTCCATATGTAAATCTCTGCCTGTATCGTCATAGATGCATAACGTCTGCTAAAATAATGCAGTAACATATAAACGATCAGACAACACGCACAAACAATCAGCTCAAACACTGCAATCTTACCGCCGTCCACTTCACGACCACCATGCAATATTGCATAAAAGTTATCCCAAACCAGTCGGACCGTGATCGCCAATAGCACACTGTACTTAATAACGACAAACAATGACTCCACCTGGGCAAAACCGTATGGCCTGCGCTCTGTTACCGGCTTATACAGCAATGGCACCAGTAATAAAAACGGACCGATCATGATCAGATCTGTCAAATCAAAGATACAGTCCATCAAAATAGAATGTGATCTCGTCCAAAATGCCATAACACCTTCTGCGATCATAAACAGAACGCTTCCGATCAGGGATATATTCATAATATATTTTTCGTATTTTAATTTGTTTTCATTTTTCATAATAATTGCTCACATAATTTCAAATAATCCATGACGGGGCTACGCACTCACATTTATGACCACTCATAAGGCGTATTTTGGTATACGTAGTAATTGACCCAGTTAGAAAACAAGGCATTGGAAGCACCTCTCCAACGAAGCAATGGTCTTTGTGACGAATCGTCATCCGGATAATAATTCTCCGGCAGATCAGGATTTAAGCCTTTTTTACTGTCACGCTTGTATTCGTAATCCAACGTCAGACGATCATATTCCAAATGTCCCATCACAAAGATCTGCTTACCATCATCAGATACTAATAACAGTTCTCCCACCTTGTCAGAGTCTGCAAGTACAGTTAGCGTATCACACGCTGCAATCGCCTCATGATCAACTCCGGTATAACGGGAATGTGGTGCATAAAATACATCGTCAAATCCGCGAAGAAGCGGTGCTTTTCGATGGTGTACCCGATGTTCATACACACCAACTATTTTCTTCGGAAGCAGATGCTTCTTGATTCCATAATGATAATACAGTCCTGCCTGAGCCCCCCAACAAATATGCATTGTTGACGTCACATTCGCCTTAGACCATTCCATGATCTGCTTCAGTTCTTCCCAATACTGCACTTCCTCATATTCCATCTGCTCCACCGGAGCACCCGTAATGATCAAACCGTCAAATTTACGTTCTTTTACATCATCGTAGGTCTTATAAAACTCATTCAAATGACTGAGCGTCGTATTTTTACCAATATACGATGCTGTTGTCAAAAATGTAATCTCGATCTGCAATGGCGTATTGGATAAACTGCGTAGCAGCTGAACCTCCGTATCTTCCTTTAGTGGCATCAGATTGAGAACAGCAATATACAGTGGACGGATATTCTGCGTCGTTGCACGCGTTTCGTCCATCATAAATATATTTTCCTGCTCCATGATCTTTTTCGCCGGAAGATTATTTTGTACTTTAATTGGCATAATAAAACCTCATTTCTGCATATCTGCACTTTTCTGCTAGGACAAGTGATATTGTTCTATAAACGCTTGCTCCGTCAAAATCGGTATTCCAAGCTCTCTTGCTTTTTTATTTTTTGTCGAGTTGCTCATCGCATCGTTGTTGATCAAATAGTTCGTCTTAGAAGTGACACTGCCTGTCACCTTTCCGCCATGCGATTCAATCAGCTCTTTCAGCTCTTTGCGGTTTTTGAACCGCTCAACGGATCCGGTAATTACAAACGTGATTCCCTCCATATCTTTCGATACATTATCATCCGCAATTTTCTCGAGCGTAATATATTGTAACAGATGTTGCACTACTTGTCGATTCGCCTCAACCGCAAAATAATCTGTTACCGCTTTGGCGATCACAGCACCAACGCCATCAATCTGTGTCAGCTCCTCTTCAGAAACCGCCAAAACACGATCAAAATCATATGCGCAATAGCGACAGATCAGTCCGGCATTGGATAATCCTACATTCGGAATGCCTAAACTATACAAAAAACGAATGATCGTCGTATGTGCCGCCCTTGTCGCTGACTGAACCATTTTTTCGTAAGATTTTTCGCCAAACCCATCCATTGCAATGATCTGGTCTTTATATCGATCTAATCGAAACAGATCTGCAGGTTCATGGATCATATCCTGATTCATCAATTTCTCGATCGTTGCTTCTGACATGCCGTCAATATTCATCGCATCCCTGCTGACAAAATGTGAAAAACTTTTGATCTTCTTAGCCGGACAGGATGCATTTTCGCAAAACAAAGCCTTCACTCCATTTTCTTCATGAATGGCTGTTGCACTATGACACACCGGACATTCTTCCGGAATAGGTAACGTCCCGCTTCGTGTCATATTTTCCGCGATCTGTGGAATGATCATATTTGCTTTATACACCTGAATATGATCACCAACCCCCAAAGCAAGCTGTTCAACTATGCTGACATTATGCACACTCGCACGACTTACCGTTGTTCCTTCCAATTCCACCGGCTCAAACACTGCAACCGGATTGATCAACCCCGTTCTCGAGGCACTCCACTCCACTTTCTCTAACACCGTTTCGGCTATTTCATCTGCCCACTTAAAAGCCATCGCATTTCGCGGAAATTTAGCGGTTCTTCCCAAACTCTCTCCGTATGCGATCTCATCCATAAGAAGTACAAGGCCATCCGACGGAAAATCATTGGTGACGATTTTTTCTGCAAATTCTGCCACTGCTGCAGGCAATGTCTCCCCGGTAACACGAACATATTCGACAACCGTAAATCCCTGTTCCTGCAAAAATTTGAATTTATTCTCCTGCGAATCTTCGAAATCAACACCTTCTGCCGTCACGAGCGAAAAAGCAAAAAAGTTCACATGTCTGCTCTTGGTAACACGGCTATCAAGCTGGCGTACAGAACCGCTGCACAAATTACGCGGATTTTTATATTGTTCTTCCACCGGAAGGGATTCATTGATCTCCCGAAATCTGGAATACGTAATCACCGCTTCTCCGCGCAGTACCAATTCTCCCTGAAACGGGATCTGCAACGGTACATTATCAAACATACGGGCATTACCGGTAATGACTTCTCCTACCTGACCATTACCGCGGGTAACTGCCTTTTGCAGGGTTCCCTCCTGATACGTAAGTACGATAGTAAGCCCATCCATTTTCCACGAAAGCAGACCCGGATGCTCACCAAGCCAAGCCGCTAATTGTTCTGTATCCTTTGTCTTGTCCAAAGAAAGCATCGGCGAAGGATGTTGTTCTTTTGGCAGCTCACTAAGCACCTCATAACCTACACGCTGCGTCGGACTACCCGCCAAAACAATCCCCGTCTCCTTTTCTAATGCCTGTAATTCATCGTATTGTTTGTCGTATTCGTAGTTACTCATAACCTCATCACGACCCTGATAATACACTGCCGCCGCGTGATTTAACTGCTCTACTAACTCTAAGATCCTAGCTCTCTTCTCTTCCATATCATTCCCCATTCTTTCTGAAAATGCTGACGTTACCGCTCCAGTTCTTTGCGAAGCACGCGGATCTCCATTGGCGTCAAGCTGCGATAACGGCCTTTTTTCAACCCTTTTAATGTAATATTCATCACGCGGTCACGCCGCAAATGCGTTACCCGATAATCCAAATATTCACACATTCGTCGGATCTGACGATTTAATCCCTGCGTCAATATGATATGAAAACTATCCGCATCTTCCCGCCACACTTTGCACGGTTTTGTTACAGTGTCCAAAATCGGAACACCGGCGGCAAGTTTACGTAAATCTTCATCGCGGATTGGACGATCTACCTTGACAAAATATTCTTTTTCATGTCCGTAACGGCTGCGCAGAATTTTTTCCATTACATCGCCTTGATTGGTCAAAAGCAATAGCCCTTCCGAAGCCTGATCCAATCTGCCGACAGGATAAACTCGCTTTGGATAATCAATATAATCTACAACATTCTTGATCGGTTCTCCATTTTCCTCCTGCGCTGTCGTGCAAACGATCCCCTTGGGCTTATAAAACGCCAGAAAAATCTCTTCCTCTTCTTTGGTCACTTGGCGTCCATCTACCCGCACAACAGCTCCGTCATGCACTCTCGTACCGGCTGTTACCGGCTTATCATCAATCGTGATGCGCCCCTGCTCCACCATTCGATCAGCCTCGCGCCTCGAGCATACCCCCGCTTCACTTAAAAATTTATTAATCCTTACTCCCGTATTGTCTGCCATACTATTGTTACATTCCTTTCTCCATCCGCAAAGTAACTCTGCGAACTTCTTTCCTACTGCTTCATGCCTGTATACCCCAAAACGCAGTCTCATCTGTGTTGCCTGCTTTCCTTATGGAAAAAGGTGACTCTTCAAAAGAATCACCTTATCTTACCTATACTTCCTCATTTACTGTGCAGCCTGTGTAGCGGCTGGTGCCTGCGTCGCTGCCGGTGCTTGTGTTGCCATCGGAGCCTGTGTCGCCGCCGGAGCCTGTGTCGCCGCCGGTGCTTGTGTTTGTGCCCCCTGTGCGGTTGGCACCGGGGTTGCTCCATTCGCACTTCCGGCTTCTTCATCAATATTAGCCGTGCTTTCCGGTCCATCGCCCGAAGACTCATTCAACATATTGCAGAAATCACGAACTTCTTGATTTGTACTTTGAAGCTCCTCTAATTTCTTATTAACCGAATCCTGCAACGCCTTGACGTCTTTGCTGGCATCCAGCTTTTCAATCTTCTTCTGCTCTTTGCCGGACAAGGTCCCAAAATGCAACATAAATCTTCCATCCGGCTGCATCTTGATGTATAATGCCGTAAGCGATGGAATCTTCGTATCAATATCATATAATTTATCTTCATGATAGGCGTAAACACGATAACTTCCTGTTTCATAGCCTTCCTTGATCGTGCAGGAAATATTCTCATATTTTTCAATATATTCCGCTGCCGCCACCAACTTGCGCTCGTCAATGTTGTCCACATCGGTCACACAATCTGCCAAGGCATCCATATCTACTTTCTGTCTGGCATCAAAATATTCTTTCACAAGATCGGTAATCTCTTCTTTAATATCTTTATCCGACTTGCCTTTTATCGCATCCGCTATATTCTGTTCATCACTCTTCGTGGCTGACAACGAAAAATTAAGATCCGGAGCCATCAAAGAAAATGTTCCCAACCCAATAAACATAACTGCCAGCGTAAAGATTAAAATAAACTTTTTATATCGCAGCGGCATATACCCACATCCTTCCTCAAATATCAAAACGCACCTGGAGGGACTCGAACCCCCGGCACACGGTTCCGGAAACCGTTGCTCTATCCACTGAGCTACAGGTGCAATTAATCAGCGAGAAATATTATAGCATAAGGGAATATAACCGTCAAGGCACGGATCTGGTGTACTTTTAATATTGGTAAGCTTCTCTATTCCATTTGCATCAATAATCATCCCACGAATCCTCGTCATCTTCAAAAGCATCATAGGCATCATCGTAATTATCATAATCCGATTTATTATCTTCATAATAACCATCTACATCATAGTCATCCGCATCAAAAGATTTACTCGAAGATCCACTGTTGTAATTTCTGTTATAGGATGAACTGCTTCCTGATGAGCTGCTCCCGGATGTACTGCTGCCAGACGAGCTACTCCCGGATGTACTGCTCCCGGATGTCGAACTACTGCCGGATGTCGAACTATTACCATATGACGACGTTCCTGACGAGCTGCCACCGGTTGAATAACTCCCTGATGAACTCTTTCCTGTGGAATAATGATGTATATTATATTCTCTTTCACGATCTTTCTCATTCACCTCATGAACCAATGAAATAAAATATCCAACACCGATTATCGTCAATATAATTGCTACTATTGTCCAATTAATATTTAACTTCTTTTTCATCATTCTATCCTCCCATACAAACTCTTCTCACACGAAACGATCAAACACAATATCATTATAGCATTCCATCATAATTACCACAGACTCCATTTTTTTGTAATCAAGAAACGAGCCAGTCGTAAGACTGTCTCGTTTCCATTTCATTGTCCTCTTAAATCGTCATGTCGATATGCTGTCCTAAATGGGGTGTCACAGAAGTCTCCATCATTTTAGTCAGTTCCGCAGCCTGTTCCTGATAGGTATCCATCGTCATATCAAGAACTGCCGTGCTGACATTAGTCATCAACTGATTGCCTGCCATCGCGATCGACATATCGGCAATACTATTTACCATATCCATAAAATCCACTCCTTTGCTGTTTAAGCAAAACTCTTTTTCCTATTATACACAATTTCTAACTCTTTTTAAATAGCTACTTAGTACAAACTTGTAATAACTTCCCATTCCTCAATTTTTTTTCACAACCTCATATCGCTTAATAAATGATATGTATTAAGCTATCCGTTGCAGATCTGCAATGTTTTATTGACACAGGAATAATAATAAACGGCATCCGATAATACTTCATCCTGCTCAACATACTGCGCGTTGACCTCCGTAACCATCTCACACAATTCTTTCCGAGACATTGTTGCATTTTCCGGCATAATGATCATTTCATGGATGCTGCTAGGCAGCAAATAATAATTGCCTCCTATATTTTCTCCTATATGCTGTAAGCATTGCGGATACAAAACAACCGCCGCACCATTAATCTTCGACGAATTTGTTAGAACATATGGATCACCTTCGCGACTTTTTGCCCAAAACGCTCGATTCCCCCAAATATTTTCATCCCCCGTCTGCATAATATCATCCAAGGAGCTTTCATGATCTGTCTGCTGAAAGAACTCATATAACATAGTTTCCATACGACATATAGAAATCGGGAAACGCTTCATCGTATTGTTTTGTGCGATCGTAAACAACGTCTGATGATCCAATCCCCATTTCTGCATTAGATCAAGGCTGATCCGGAAAGAGGCAATTCCATGTTCATCCTGCACCATCAGACAATGAAAAGTGATTGCCAGATCCATAAATGGAATGTAAGGAACTTCCGCCAACTGCTCTTCATTTTTCTCTAAAGATACCACTCGGTAAATAATTTGTTCCCGACACGCCTCCAATGTAAGATTCTCACTGTCGAACCGATTGTTTTTGGCTGTTTCGTGATAGGTCGAAACAATGTCAGCTACTAACTGTTCCATCGTCTCTCCCTGTTCATATCTTGGATAGAGCTGCTGCATATAAAACTGTGGTGATACATTAGTATCCTCTGTCAATATTACCAAACTATCCAATTCAAGTTGATTGTTTTTGATCACTTTATGCCGTTCGACTTGATATCCCTCCGAAAATTTTTCTTTTACCATCTGTTCCATAACATTTTTAAACTCTTCAAAATCATACATCCTATAATCTCCTCCATACCCTATTTGCTTGATGTACTCTCGACAAAACAAGCTATAACAGCCCGTTTCATCTGTGCTGAATTTGAGGTTTCCCGATACTCCCACCCTATCAAAGCTTATAACCTCGAGAAACCTAATGAACGACTCCATTTGAAAATCCGGTTCTCTTCTATGCTGTCTACAGCTATCATCCCTCTTTTTGCCCTGTTGCACAGCGATGGAAGAAATCGTGTTTTAGTAAAAGGTAGATTTGTCCGATATGGGAACTTATTCTGAAATAAATCATGAATAGAAATACTATATGAAAGCTGCTTTACTCTCTCAATGTGATTATGAACAAAAGACCCTTCAAAAACTTAGAATGTCAATCAGATGATCTGCCTGACAATTGGATTTTCCAGTCCAGCAAACTGAAATCTTGTGTATGTTTCTCACTCACTGGACTAGTAATATCGTACCAAAATGATATCATCCGGGCAATGGACGTATGTACTAATAAAAATGCTCATAAATAGCAATTCTCACAAAGAAAATCAGATAATACAACAATTGACAACCCTGATTTTGTGCAATTTGTCTTTTTTGCTCTTTCAAACCATACAATATGCACAATTTTTTTGCCTAAAATCCCGAAGAATCCCTATAAATTCGTACTTTCAAGTACTCTGTGCGGTGATCGCACACTACACAACAGCAGTTTCAGTTATTAATTAAAGTAAAAAAGACCGCCGGAAGAGTCCTCTCTTCCGACAGTCCGATATCCGGTTTATTCGTTAATACGATCTCGCCATTTGCAGTCCATGGTCTTACGTGACAGCAAACTCACTTATACGTATTACTTGCTCAGGAATTCATGAATACCCTTTGCAGCAGCTTTACCGGCTCCCATTGCCAAAATAACCGTAGCAGCACCGGTAACAGCATCACCACCGGCATATACCTTTGCCTTTGATGTCTGACCATTCTGCTCCTCTGCAACGATACATTTACGACGGTTTGTCTCTAATCCCTTCGTTGTCGAAGAGATCAATGGATTTGGGCTGGTTCCCAAAGACATGATAACGGTATCTACATCCAGCGTAAACTCAGATCCGGCAATCTCCACCGGTCTGCGTCTTCCGGATTCATCCGGCTCACCAAGCTCCATACGGATGCATTCCATACCGGAAACGTTACCATCTTCATCGGTAAAGATCTGTGTTGGATTTGTGAGGAGATCAAAAATAATTCCCTCTTCCTTTGCATGATGCACTTCCTCGACACGTGCAGGAAGTTCTTCTTCGCTGCGTCGATATACAATATGAACTTCAGCCCCCAGACGAAGTGCAGTTCTGGCTGCATCCATTGCTACGTTACCACCACCAACAACAGCAACTTTCTTGCCGGCATGATCGGTGTGTCATAGTTCTCGTCAAAGGCTTTCATAAGGTTACTTCTGGTCAAATACTCATTGGCAGAGAAAACGCCATTGGCATTCTCGCCCGGAATACCCATAAATCTAGGAAGACCTGCACCGGATCCTACGAATACCGCATCGAATCCTTCCTCCTCTAATAACTCATCTATTGTTGTTGCCTTACCGATCACAACGTTTGTCTCAATCTTAACGCCCAGTGACTGTACGTTTTCTACTTCCTTATCTACTACTTTTGTCTTTGGCAGACGGAACTCCGGAATACCATAAGATAATACGCCACCAGCCTTATGCAGCGCCTCAAAAATAGTAACATCGTAACCAAGCTTTGCAAGATCTCCTGCACAGGTAAGTCCTGCAGGTCCGGAACCGATCACTGCAACTTTCTTGCCGTTCTTCGTCTCTGCAGGTGCCGGCTTAATGCCTTCTTCTCTTGCTGTATCTGCAACATAGCGCTCTAGCTTACCGATAGAAACAGCATCACCTTTGATTCCGCGGATACATTTGGACTCACACTGGCTCTCCTGTGGACATACACGACCACATACAGCCGGAAGTGCAGAGTACTTACTGATCACATGATAAGCATCTTCTACACTGCCCTCTACGAGCTTGCCAATAAATCCCGGAATATCAATATTTACCGGACAGCCTTTCACACACTGCGGATTTTTACACTGCAGGCAGCGAGATGCCTCTGCCGTTGCCTCTTCTCTATTGTATCCAAGACATACTTCTTCAAAGTTCTTGGCACGTACCTTCGGGTCCTGCTCACGTACAGGAACTCTCTTCATTACATCTACTTCCATTGTTATCCTCCATTCGAAGTGTTTATTCTATTTTGTTCTATCATTAATGGCACTGGCCACATCCACCGTGATGGGTATCACCTTCCTGCAATTTCAACATTGCTCTGCCTTCTTCTGTCTTGTACATACGCTGACGCAGCATTGCCTGGTCAAAGTCAACCAAATGTCCATCAAACTCAGGTCCATCTACACAGGCAAATTTGATCTCATCGCCAACTTTCAAACGACACGCACCACACATACCTGTTCCATCGACCATAATCGGGTTCATGCTGACGATCGTAGGGATACCGAGCTCTTTTGTAAGCTTACATACAAATTTCATCATGATCATCGGTCCAATCGCTACAACCTCGTATATTCCTTACCCTGTCCGATCAGATCATTGATCTTGTCACAGCCGTTACCTTTGAACTCATAAGAACCATCATCGGTAGCAATATAAAGATTCGCAGCTACTTTGCGCATCTCATTTTCCAAAATAATAATATCTTTTGTGCGGGCGCCGATAATAACATCGACATCAACACCATGTTCTTTCATCCATTTTACCTGTGGATATACCGGTGCAGTACCTACACCACCACATACAAAAAGGATCTTCTCCTTTTTCAACTCATCTAATGGCATCTTGATCAACTCAGATGCACATCCAAGCGGTCCTACAAAATCCATAAAGGATTCTCCAACCTCATACTTTGCCATCTCCGTAGTAGATGCTCCAACTGTCTGAAATACAATCGTAACACTTCCCTGCTCGCGGTCATAATCACATACCGTAAGCGGAATACGCTCTCCTTTTTCATCGGTCTTGACAATGACAAACTGACCCGGCTGACAGTGTTTTGCCACTCTTGGTGCCTCAATATCCATAAGCCAGATATTATTGGCAAGGTATTCTTTCTTCAAAATTTTAAACATAATGTGCCTCCATTATTTTTTATTGCAGTAACCGAATTTCCCTGTAGTCGCATTATTTTGTCTTCATTCGGATTTACTTTGTATTTACAAAAACGCTTCCAGCCCTGTCTGCGTTGACAAAAAACTGTTGGAATAACGTTTATCACCACTTACATTTTGACCAAACCATTCCGGCGGAACAAACAGATCTGCATCTTCCTCATCCTGAAATTCCACTTCAACAAAACGAAGTCCCTCTAAGGGACCATGAAATACATCTAATTCCGCAATATGTCCATCTGCTAACGGAATAATATACCGTGTCTTAGAGATCAAGCCGCCATCTACCTTCTGGCGCAGATGCTTATAACTTTCCTCCGGCAGGTTTATCTCATACTCCTGGCACATACGAACATCCGCCCGTCTTTCGCCAATCATTCCATCAAAGGATTTACAGGTCAAAATATACTTGTCATTGCTTCGTCTGATACGCACTACCGGATCCGTGCAGAGATACCCCTGCTCCATTTCCTTTGTCATAGCTCCATCCAAACAAGGCATTTCTTTGATCTGATATTTTTTCTCAATTTCCATGAGCACTTTCCTTATCCACTGCTAACTGCTCTGTCTTTGCGTTTTTATTTTTGCGCAGGCGGATTCCCAACATAACCGCTGCGACGGCAAGAGCAGCACTGACGATATATTTAACGACATACCAAAGCAGCGCACCTCCAAAGGACAGATCAGCAATCCCCTTTGCTAACAAAACACCAATCATATCTTCTCCTCCTTCTTATTATTACCTGCGATTCACCAATTCCTTCGTGATATCATTCCAGTCCAAACCACATTCTGCCATCAAGACCATCATATGATACAGGAAATCTGCAATCTCATAGCGCAGCTCTTCTGCATCCGGATTTTTGGCAGCGATCACAATCTCCGTTGCCTCTTCTCCACATTTCTTAAGAATCTTATCGATTCCCTTATCAAACAGATAATTCGTATACGAACCTTCCTTTGGATGATTTTTTCGTTCCATAATAACGTTGTAATCTTCCATCAATACGGTAAGAGGATTCGTCTGAATATATTCTTTCTTGGCCAATTCTTTGAAAAAACAGCTTCGATTGCCGGTATGACAGGCAGCACCGATCTGACGCACTTTAGCAAGAATCGTATCATTATCACAATCTAACGACAATGATTTAACATACTGAAAATGACCGGAAGTTTCACCCTTTAACCAAAGTTTCTGTCTGCTTCGGCTGAAATATGTCATGCGGCCTGTTTCGATCGTCTTCGCATAAGACTCCTCATTCATATATCCAAGCATAAGAACTTCACCGGTGCGGTAATCCTGCACAATTGCCGGGATCAACCCATTGGCATCCAGCTTAAAATCAGCAAAATCAATCAGGCTTTCAAAAACTTCCACAGCTATACCATTCTGCTTCAATGCACGTTTTGCTTTATAAATATCTTTGTCCTCAAAATAATTAGTTGATACACCGTATACATTGCTATAGGAAAGCAACTCACTTAGATCATTACGGATCAATCCATCTCGGATCAAAACCGTCATTTTGCACTGATCGATCGCATCACTAAAACTCTTTGTCGTATCAATATGCTTTAACACGACCGTACCAAATCCCTGCTCATAAAAAGCATTGAGCTGTTCCGCATTTTGAAAATCAGCCTTCATGTCGACTTCCACAGCCAGTTTATCACGATCAAAACGGCGCAGGATCTCATTTAATTCTTTCTCCTCCGGCAGCAAAGCCTTACGGATCACAACAGAACTTGCTCCGGTATAGAGTGCCTTTTTGGCATCCTCAAACCGTGATACATAGATTCCAACCGTAAATGGAATGTCGATCTGTTTTTCAATCTCCCGCACGGTAGACAAAAACTCCTCTCTGGAAGCTTCATCTCCGGTATAATTATATAAAAACAATTCGTCCGCACCCTCACAGGAATAGCGGTTTGCCAACTGAATGACATTTGCAGGATACTCATTCTCTGCATTAATAAAAGGAATTATCTTTTTGTGGTTCATAATCGTCCTCCTATAGGCTTCCTTTGGTTGATAATACATCAGATATACGTCCGTCATAACTCACTGCACGATCCAATGCTTTTGCAAACGACTTAAAAGCAGCCTCAATAATGTGATGATTGTTCTCCCCATCGAGCTGTTTTACATGAAGATTCATTCCTGCTGCATAGCTTACTGCATAAAAGAATTCATGAACCATCTCCGTATCGAACTGTCCCACAGATGGAACTGTAAGGTCCAGATGATAGCGCAGGTATGGTCTGCCTGACAGATCCAATGCACATAGTACTAGCGTTTCATCCATCGGCAAGATGCACTCGCCAAAACGGCAGATGCCCTTTTTATCCCCTACAGCCTGACGGATCGCCTCACCCAAAACAATTCCGGTGTCCTCTATCGTATGATGGCAGTCCACCTCCAGATCACCCTTTGCCTGTACTTCCAGATCAAACAACCCATGTCTGGCAAAACTATTCAACATATGATCAAAGAATCCAATCCCGGTCTGAATAGAAGCTTTCCCTGTTCCATCCAAATTTAAACGGATCGTAATATCCGTTTCTCCGGTCTTTCTTGTCACCTCAGCCTGACGGCACTTCACGTTCTGTTCCATAGGAATCCTCATTTCTTTGCTTTTCCTTTTATTTTACCCGATTTTTCAAAAGTTTGCAATTTGTATTCCAATTATTGTTCGAATCGAACAGCGATTGAATTTGCATGTGCAGTGAACTTCTCAGCAGTTGCAAAGTCCTCGATATCCTGATGTACCAGCTCCAGTGCCTCTCGGGAATAGGAAATGATACTGGACTTCTTAATAAAGTCATCGACCGACAGTGGAGAGAAAAACTTCGCAGTGCCATTTGTCGGAAGCACATGGTTTGGTCCTGCAAAATAATCACCCAAAGGCTCACTGCTGTACTCTCCTAAGAAAATCGCTCCGGCGTTACGAATTCTCGTCATTGTATCGAATGGATTTTTCGTAACGATCTCTAAATGCTCTGAAGCAATCTCGTTAGCTGTTTCAATCGCCTCTTCCATCGTATCTGCAACCAGAATATAACCGTAAGAATCCAATGATTTTTGGATGATCTCCTGACGGGATAATTTTTTCACAAAACCATCAACTTCTTCGGATACTTTATCAGCCAGCTCTTCGCTAGTCGTGATCAGGATCGCAGATGCCATCTCATCATGTTCTGCCTGTGACAATAAGTCAGCAGCTACATAACGTGGGTTGGCTGTCTCATCTGCCAGTACTAAAATCTCACTCGGGCCGGCGATCGAGTCAATGCTGACATGTCCATATACCGCTTTCTTGGCCAGTGCCACAAAAATATTACCTGGTCCCACGATCTTATCAACCTTTTTGATGCTTTCGGTTCCATATGCCAAAGCACCGATTGCCTGTGCTCCACCCACTTTATAAATCTCATCGACGCCAGCCTCTTTGGCTGCAACCAATGTGATCGGATATACTTTGCCATCTTTTCCCGGCGGTGTTGTCATAACGATACGTTCTACTCCTGCCACCTTTGCCGGAACAATATTCATCAAAACCGATGACGGATATACTGCTTTACCACCCGGAACATATACACCAACACGTTCCAATGCCGTTACTTTCTGACCTAACAGCGTGCCATCCGGTTTGCTGTCAAACCAACTGTATCGAACCTGTTTCTGGTGGTAATCACGAATATTCACTAACGCCTTACGAATGATTTCAATCAGATGAGAATCTACTTTTTCATATGCCTCAGCAATTTCTTCTTCGGTAACACGGAAGGTTTCCTCAGTGATCTTTACACCATCAAACTGTTCTGTATACGCAAACAGTGCCTGGTCACCTTCTGCTTTCACTTTATCCAAAATATCGCGAACCGTTGTCTCAAATTTGCTATATTGATTCGGACTTCTTTTCAAAAGATTTTCCAAAATATTTTCGCGCTCTTTTTGTGTCAGCTTTACAATTCTCATCGTAATTTCCTCCTCTTTCTATGTTACTGTGGAATAACTTTCCGCAGATCTCGGATCAACTTTGTAATACGCTCATGCTGCATCTTCATACTCACTTCATTAACAACCACTCTCGCCGATAACGGACAGATCTCTTCCAATACTTCCAAACCGTTTTCACGCAGTGTCGAACCTGTCTCAACAATATCCACGATCACTTCTGACAGACCAACGATTGGAGCAAGCTCTACCGACCCATTCAGTTTAATGATCTCAACTGTCTGATGTTTGACATTATAAAAATAATCCTTTGCAATGCGAGGATACTTGCTTGCCACACGGATCAGGGAACCGTCATTCAAGCGTTCCTTCGCCTCTTTCGGTCCTGCAACACACATACGGCATTTGCCGCAATTGAGATCCAATACTTCATATAACTTGCGGCCCTCTTCCAAAATGGTATCCTTACCGACTACACCAATATCAGCAGCACCCATTTCAACATAAGTCGGAACATCCGATGCTTTCGAAAGGAAAAACTTAAAACCAAGTTCTTCATTTACAAAGATCAGCTTACGCGTTTTCTCATCCTTCATTTCCTCACATGTAATACCAATCTGCTCTAACAGCGCTAATGTCTGTTTTGCCAAACGCCCTTTTGCCAGGGCAAATGTTATGTATTTCATCGCTATCCTCCTACTTATTTCGTCTCTATCATCTGCTGTTTTTCGCCATCTTTCGTCAGGTAGATCAAAGAATCATTACCGTTGCGTTTTGCGTAAGCAACATATTCTTCAATTTCTTTTTTGGAAGATTTGCGCATCATCTGAACAACTTGTCCACCTTCACGCATTTTCTTAGCCTCCTGCAAAGCCTGCGCACGCACCTCTTTCGGATACACCAAAAGTGTTCCGCCAAGTGCAGTCTCTCCAAACAGCTTCTGACGCTCCATTGCGATCATCAACTGGTCTAATACGATAACCAAACCGATTGCCGGCGCCTCTTTGCCAAACTGTGCCACCAAACCGTCATAGCGGCCACCGCTGGCGATCGCCTCACCATTTCCATATGTATAGGCACGGAATACAACTCCTGTATAATAGCTGTAATGACTCAGCATACTGAGATCGATCGTGACATAATCTTCTAAACCATATATCTTTAAGATCTCTTCTAATTTTTCCAAGCGTTCTAATGCTTTATATACGCGCTCGCTCTTACTTCTCGCACGCACAAAATCTGCCGCCTCTTTTAAGTTCTCTAATAGTTCCGGCAGTTTCACAAAGACCTCTTTTAACCCCTGCTGTACCGTGAGCTTGCCTAACAATTCTTCCACGCCAAAGAAGTTTTTGCTCTCGATCAGATCACGCAGCGTCTCGATCGTCTCCTCCTCAAAGCCTGCTTCCTCTACCAAAGCCCGGAACAGATCGGCATGTCCCACTTCGATCTGAAATTCCTTCAAACCGCTCTCTAACAGACATTCTATCGTCAATGCTAACATCTCTGCGTCCGCATCGGAGCTGTCATCCATAAAAAGCTCTGCTCCAACCTGTGTCACTTCCTGCAATTTACCCTTGTATTGTCCGGTACTGACAAAAGTCTGTGCCGTGTAGCAGAAACGCATCTGCTCAGTCTCCTCACGGAAATATTTGGCAACACAGCGTGCGATCGCCGGCGTCATGTCCGGTCGCAATACTAGTGTATTGTTGCCACGGTCAAAGAACTTAAACATCTCATTGGATGCAGCTGTTCCACGTTCTTTATTAAAAATATCAAAATACTCAAACGTCGGTGTCTGCACATTTCGAAATCCATAGGAATGCATCACCTGCTCTAACGAATGCTGTACCTCCAGCTTTCTGGCACAAGCACTGCCATAAATATCCCGCACTCCACCGGGTGTGTGCAACAATTCTGATGCCTTTGTATTTTCTGTTCCTGCCATAAAACAACCATTCCTTTCTAATACATACCTGTCGGTGTCTCTTCTTTTGCGTCATACCCCTTGTCACGAAGCGCCTTTAAAATCTCATTTTTGTGCTCCTGTCCAAATGCCTCAAGCGTGATCCGAAGCTCAACTGCCGCATTACGGTTGATGCTGACAAACTGATTATGCTCTAAGCGGATAACATTTCCTTTTTCTTTTGCGATAATATCCGCTACGTTGACAAGTTCACCCGGTCTGTCCGGTAACTGTACGGCAACGGTAAATACTCTGCCGCGGGCGATCAGTCCATGCTGAACGACGGAAGACAACGTAATAATGTCCATATTACCGCCACTTAAGATTGAAACGACCCGTTTGCCCTTGCAGTCGAGATGCTTTAATGCTGCCACAGTAAGCAAGCCTGAGTTTTCTACTAACATCTTATGGTTTTCCAAAATATCTAAGAAATTGACAATCAACTCTTCATCCTCAACAGCAATGATCTCGTCAATATTTTTCTGTATATATGGGAAAATCTTATCTCCCGGAGTCTTAACAGCGGTACCATCCGCAATTGTCTCTACATTTGGCAGTGTAACTACTTTGCCCGCATCTAAAGATGCTTTCATACAGCTTGCGCCTGCCGGCTCTACGCCAATCACTTTGATGTTCGGATTTAACAGCTTAGCAAGTGTTGAAACACCGGCTGCCAGTCCACCACCACCGATCGGGACCAAAATAATGTCTACTGTCGGCAGTTCCTTAAAGATTTCCATTGCAATCGTTCCCTGACCGGTTGCAACGGTTTCATCATTAAACGGATGTACAAAAGTAGCACCGCTCTTCTCTGCCAATTCCAACGCTTTCTGGCAGGCTTCATCGTATACTGATCCATGCAGTACCACGTTAGCGCCATAACCTTTCGTTCGATTCACTTTTATCAACGGCGTCGTTGTCGGCATTACGATCGTTGCCGGAACACCATATAATTTGGCCGCGTAGGCAACTCCCTGCGCATGATTTCCTGCAGATGCCGTAATCAATCCTTTTTCTCTTTCGTCCGATGACATTGTACTGATCTTATAATAAGCGCCTCGCACCTTATAAGCTCCTGTGTACTGCATATTTTCCGGTTTCAGATATACTTTATTTCCTGTCTGTTCTGAAAAGTACTCGCTATAGATCAGATTGGTCGGAAGTACGACTTCCTTAACCTTTTCTGAAGCTTCTTCAAACTTATCTAATGTCATCATGTTACTATCCTCCAATGAATTTTCTTTTTATCCTGTCAATCATTCAAACAGTGCGTCAACAAATTGATCTGCATCAAATTTCTGCAGATCATCAATCTGCTCTCCAATACCAATATATTTCACCGGTACATGCAGCTCTGATTGAATTGCGATCGCAATCCCACCTTTGGCCGTACCATCTAATTTTGTCAAAATGATTCCGGTAATGTCTGCCACTTCGCCAAACTGTTTTGCCTGTGCTAATGCATTCTGTCCCGTCGTTCCATCCAATACAACCAGTGTCTCCCGATGTGCATTCGGATATTCACGTTCAATAATTCGATTGATCTTGCGCAGCTCCTCCATCAAATTTTTCTTGTTATGAAGTCGTCCGGCTGTATCACAGAGCAAAATATCTGCCTTTCTTGCCTTTGCTGCATTTACGGCATCATACACAACTGCTGCCGGATCACCGCCTTCCTGACCGGAGATCAACTCCACGCCTGCACGATTTGCCCATTCGGTAAGCTGTTCAATTGCTGCCGCACGAAATGTGTCAGCAGCTGCAAGTATCACTTTCTTACCATTGTTTTTGAACTGTCCTGCCAACTTGCCTACTGACGTTGTTTTTCCAACGCCGTTGACACCGATCAACAATACAACCGAAGTCTCATTCTCATAGTCATATGCATGTTCATCCACGCGCATCTGATCTTTGATACTGTCGATCAACAGTTGCTTGCAGACACTGATCTCTTTGATCTTCTGCTCTTTGACTTTTTGCTGCAGATTCTCAATGATCTTTGACGTAGTATTTACACCAATATCTGCCATAATAAGCACTTCTTCGAGCTCTTCATAGAAATCATCGTCAATCTCCGAAAAGCCGTTGAATATATTGTCAATTCCAGCGACAAAGTTGTCTCGTGTTTTTGTCAGTCCGTCTTTCAGTCTGCTGAAAAATCCCTTTTTTTCACTCATATTCACTCTCCATGTTATTCTTTTTTATGCACCATCTTACTATATTACCTGTTTTACTGCTAAAATGCAACATCAGATACAATATGTTTCAAATGCCGACAATCTGTCCATCTAATTGGCAATCTCTTTTTCATCCAACAGACTGACAGAAACCAACGTAGATACTCCCTTTTCCTGCATAGTGATACCATACAGGATATCTGCAGCATTCATCGTACCACGTCGATGCGTAATAACGATAAACTGTGTATTTTCGGTCAATTTATGCAGATAATTGGCATAACGCCCTACATTAGAATCATCCAACGCTGCCTCGATCTCGTCCAACAGACAAAACGGAGATGGTTTCAGACTTTGGATGGCAAAAAGCAGCGCGATCGCTGTCAGAGCTTTCTCTCCACCGGACATCTGCATCATATTTTGCAGTTTCTTTCCCGGTGGCTGGGCAACGATCTTAATGCCTGCCTCAAGGACATCTTCTCCCTCTGTCAACTCCAGTGCTCCACGTCCACCACCAAATAGTTCCTTAAACACTTTATCAAAACGTGTCTGAATTTCAGCAAACTGTTCTTCAAACTGTTTTCTCATCTCAGTATCCAGTTCCTCGATAATGCCACGTAAGACATCGGCTGCCTTAATGAGATCATCATGCTGGCCGTTAAGCAGTTCATAGCGTTCCATTAGCTCCCGGTACTGTTCAATTGCATTGACATTGACATCCCCTAAGCCTTTGATCTTGCCTTTTAGGGTTTTGATCTGGGCACGCATTTGCGCCCCGGACATATTTAACGCTACACGAATTTCTTCCGCTTTACTAAAGGTCAGTTCATACTGCTCCCACATATAGTTCGTGTAAGAATCCATCTTTTCCTGCAGTTTTTCCTGACTGTTGCGCAGGCGGAACACCTCTTTATCCAATGCATTCATCTGCTCTGATAAGCTCTCCCGACGCTCAAAAAAGCCTTTCTGCCTCGTTGTCAGCTCCTCACGTTTCTGCACTTTCTGCTCAACCATCTCTGTCAACGTCGTGATCTGCACAGAAAGCTGATCCATCTGCTGTCTTAAATCCGCGATCTGTGCCTCTTTTTGACGTACCCGCTCATCTGCCTGCATATTATTCCCGGATGCTTCCTCCATCTGCTGGCAAATATTCTGCAGTTCTCCGGCAACACGATTCACATTTTCCTGCTGAAACTGTTTCTTCTGCTCCAATGTTGTATAGTCCAATTGGAGCTGTGCATCTTCTGTCTCTAATTGTCTTTGCTGCTCCCGGACCTGATCAAGCTTGTCCGTGCACTCTGCAATGCGCTCTTCGCGGATCTTATTCTGATCCTCATTTTCCTTACGTTGATCCTGCAGCTTATCTAATTCATCCTGCAGCTCCTTTTTCTGTCCCTCGATTCCCTGACTTTCAAAACGAATGTGATCAAGCTGTTCCTTCGCTTGTTCCATATCGCGGTTTGCACGATCATATTGCAATTTTGCAGTATTTTGCTGCAATACCAGTTCTTCTCGCAGGTGATGATTTGTCTCGATCTTCTGACGGATCTGCGCACCATCTTTCTCATACTTGGCAATATCTGCATCGATTTCAGTAAGGCGCGCTTTCCATTTCTTCGTCTGCTGCTCAAGTTCCTCCATCTCGCGGCGTCTTCCCAACAGATTATTGTTGTTACGAAAAGCACCACCGGACATAGAACCACCCGGATTTAAGAGTTCACCCTCTGTCGTAACGATACGTATCGTGTGATGATACTTCTTGGCCAAAGCGATCGCATGATCGATATGATCAACTACAACAAAACGTCCCAGCAAATATTCTACCAATCTGAGAAGCGATCTTCTGCCTCTACAAGGGTGGATGCCATACCGATCACACCCGGCTCTGCCATAATATTTTGTGCGCGGCTTGCTGCCTTTGTATGTATATTGGTCAACGGCAAAAATGTAGCTCTGCCGTAGCGATTCTTTTTTAAATGAGCGATCATACTTTTGGCGGTCTGCTCATTATCGGTCACGATATTTTGAATGCTGCCGCCAAGTGCAGTTTCCACTGCGATCTCATACTTTTTATTTACGCGAATAATGTCTGCCACAACTCCGACAATGCCCGGATAATTCGGCTTTTGCTCCATAACACGCTTGATGCTCTGCCCAAACCCCTCATAGCGCTCTGTCATATTTTGCAGAGAACGCAGTCTGGAATGATCCATGTGATACTGTCGCTCCGTCTCCCGGCGCTCGAGATTTAACTGCTCTGTCTGTCCCTGCATATGCTTGACAGAATGTGCGAGTTCTGCTCCGGCATCATCTAACGCCTGTATCTTATCCGAGATCTCCTGCAGATTGCTTTGCTCTCGGTCTAAAATCTCCTGCAAACCGGCCGTTTGCGTTTTATTTTCCAAAATCCGTTTTGTCAGTTCCACTTTTTTGATATTGTTCTGCTCTAACAGCGTTTGAAAGCGTTCTTCCTGCGTCACAACATCCGTATTTGCATCTTTTGCCTGTGCGATCGCCTCATTGTGACCTGCGATCTCCTGCTCGAGAAGTGCGATCTCATTGCCGGTCTTTTCCCTCTTAGCAGTAACATCCTGACGGGACTGTTCCATCTGCTGTAATTTATCTTCAAATTCTTTCGTTTTTGCGCGATGCTCTTCTTGTTCGCTTTCCAGTTCAGACACTTTGGCACGGTAGTTCTCTATCTGCTCACGATAATACAGCTCGCTTTGGCGCACCGCATTGATCTGCTCCTCTAATACTTTTATATCGCCTTCCTGCTGATTCAACTTCACTTTATCAGCACTCAGCGTTTCACGGCATTCTTCCAGATTCCGCGTATGTTTATCCAGTGCCTCTTCTAATTGAATATATTCTGACTTGACCGTTTCATATTCTTCCTTTGTCTTAGCCAGATCTCCATCTGCAATACTTTCCTTCTCGCGAAGTTCCTCCATGGAAGCGCTGTTTTCTTTGTAATCCTGCAAAAATACATTGATATCCAGATTGCGCAGTTCATCACGGTAACTCAAATATTCTTTTGCTTTTTCGGATTGCGCCTCCAATGGCTCAACCTGTTTTTCCAACTCCGATAAAATGTCTTCGATTCGCACAAGATTTTGCTGCTCTTCCTCTAAATTCTTCTCAGCAACCGTTTTGCGCTTTTTGAACTTCACAATACCGGCAGCCTCGTCAAAAAGCTCGCGACGCTCTTCCGGCTTACCACTTAAGATCTTATCAATCTGACCCTGCCCGATGATAGAATAACCTTCCTTACCAATACCGGTATCTAACAGTAATTCCTGAATATCCCGCAAACGACACGAAGCACCGTTGAGCAGGTACTCGCTTTCACCGGATCGGTATACCCGTCGAGCAATCTTTACCTCTTCATACGGCACTTTCAACTTGTGATCTTCATTATTGATCGTGATCGCCACATACGCAAAGCCCTGTGGCTTACGAAGCTGTGTTCCGGCAAAAATGACATCTTCCATCTTCGCTCCACGAAGCTGTTTGGCACTCTGTTCACCAAGCACCCATCTGACAGCATCCGCCACATTACTCTTACCACTGCCATTTGGTCCAACGATAGCAGTGATTCCGTTATGGAATTCAAATACTAATTTATTGGCAAACGACTTAAAGCCATGTACCTCCAAACTTTTTAAATACATTCCTTACCTCATTTCTCCCGCAAAGCAAGAATTGCCTCATACGCTGCCGACTGCTCTGCTTTTTTCTTTGTCCTTCCTGTCCCGACCGCTATCTTTTTACCGTTGATCATCACAGCAACCTCAAATGATTTACAGTGATCCGGTCCGGTTTCTTTCACCAGCTGATATGCCAACGCAAGATGTCTTCCCTGCACAATCTCCTGCAGAATCGTTTTGCTGTCATAAAACAACTTTTTGTTCTCGATATCACGCAGCACAAATGCCTCGACATACTCTTTTGCTCTGGCAAATCCTCCATCCAGATAAACAGCACCGATCGTAGCCTCCATGGCATCTGACAAAATAGAATCCCGCTCTCTGCCCCCGGTGCGATCCTCTCCTTTACCCAAAAGCAGATAATCTCCCAAAGAAATATCTCGCGCACAAGCTGCCAGCGTCGGTTCACAGACATAACTTGCCCGTATCCTTGTAAGATCTCCCTCTGGTTTCTGCGGATTTTCCTTAAAAATATACTCGCTGGAGATCAACTCTAATACAGCGTCCCCCAAAAACTCCAAACGCTCATTGCATTTATATTTTTTCAGTCGTTTTTCATTTGAATACGAACTGTGAGTCAATGCCGTCACCAACAGATACGGATTTTCAAACGTGTATCCAATCTTTTTTTCAAACTCAATTATCTTTTCCTGTCTCACTGTTCATCATACTCCTTTTTATGCAGGTATCATCACAAGATTGCACAGATCCTGTACCGTCTTCACCTGATACACCGCTTCTTCCTCTAAAATAACATCAAACGTGTCTTCCATTCCCATAATGATCTGAAAAACTTCCAGAGAATCCACTCCCAGATCCTCCACCAGCCGCGCTTTGGCATAAATCTGCTCCGAGTCTTTGCCCAGAACTTCTGCAATGATCATCTGCAGCTTTTCAAACTCCATAAGAAACACTCATTCCTTTCCCATCTCATACTATTCGCTAATCTTCCTGCTTTACTGCAAGATTCTCTTTGATCTTTTCATTGATCTGCTCTTCGGTAAACTGCACACACTGCAAAATGCCCATTTTGACATCTTTCGCATTGGAGCTGCCATGCGTTTTAACAACTAATCCTCTCAAGCCAAGCAATGGTGCTCCGCCATGATCATCCGTGTTAAACTCTTTCATTGTCTTTTTCAATGCCGGCTTGATCAGCAATGCCCCTATCTTACTGCGAAGTGTAGACATGAGCCCCTGCTTCACCTTAGAAAGCAGTGTCCCTGCCAATCCCTCGTATAATTTCAAAATAACATTGCCAACAAATGCCTCACATACAATAACATCGGCATCACCCTTCGGAATGTCTCTTGCTTCAATACTTCCGGTAAAATTAATATCTTTACATTCTTTCAATAAAGGATATGTTTCTTTCACCAATTGGTTTCCTTTTTCTTCTTCTGCACCAATATTTACAATAGCAACTTTAGGATTGTCTACTCCAACAACGTGTTTCATATATATGGATCCCATCTGTGCAAACTGCACCAAATGAGAAGCTCTGGCATCTACATTTGCTCCACAATCGATCAGCAATGCCGGTCCTTTGGCCGTTGGGATCAATGGCGCTAACGGTGCTCGCTCAATACCTTTGATCCTTCCAACGATCATCTGACCACCAACTAATATAGCACCGGTGCTTCCTGCTGATACAAATGCATCTGCCTCGCCTTTTTTAACGAGTTCATGCCAACTACGATGGAAGAATCCTTCTTTTTGCGAACTGCCATCACCGGTGGCTCGTCAAATCCGATCACTTCCTCTGCATGAACGATCTCTATGCGCTCTTTATCATACGTATATTTTGCAAGCTGCTCCTTGATCGCATCTGTTCTACCTACCAATACGATAGAAATATTTGTATTTTCCTGCAATGCTTCTACGGCTCCCTGTACCGGAACCTCTGGTGCATAATCACCACCCATCGCATCCACAACGATCTTAATCTTAGTCTCCATCTTTCTTCACCATGCCTTTCACTATCCACACTATAAGCGTTTATAAAAAAATGACTTAAAACTTGCAAATCCGATATTGCCGGGCGATATGATCTGTTCTGTACTTCCAACAAACAACAACCCGTCTTTTTTAAGGGATGCATTAAACTTTTGATATATCTCCTTTTTGGCTTCCTCCGTAAAATAAATCATCACATTACGGCAGACGATCATATCACATTCTTTTGGATATCTATCCTTCAGCAGATTATGTTGACAAAATTTGACACAACGCTTGATTTGATCACTGATCTGATAACTCCGGTCAGAAACCTGTGTAAAATATTTCGACACAAATTCTTTCGGTAGTCCTTTTAAGCTCTTTTCATCATAAATACCTATCTGCGCCTTTTCTAACACTTGTCTGTCAATATCCGTCGCATAAACATGGATCTTATCCAGCGGAATAAACTTTGCTAACAGCATAACAAGTGTATACGGTTCATCTCCTGTCGAGCAGGCAGCACTCCATATATGCAGATCATTGCCAAAGCGCTCAAATAAATACGGAAGCATCTCATCCTCCAGCAGCTTCCACTGCTCCGGATTGCGATAGAATTCAGATACATTAATGGTCAAGTATGCCACAAACTCATCCAATCTCACTTTATCTGTCTTTAGCAATCGGATATACTCCTCGTATGATGTAATCTTGCACTTTGTGATCAACGCATCAATGCGTCGTTTCATCTGACGTTCTTTATAACAACTCAGGTCTATCTGGGTCAACCCGAATACCTGTTTCTTAAACAACTCATAATCGCCCATTTCTGACCTCCTTTACATACGCAAATTTCATTCCATACTTTTCGCACAAACGAAAACCCTATACGAAAAAAATCGCCAACCCGTACAAGTACGGATTGGCGAGCGATTACCTACTATTACTCTGCTGGCTCTTCAGCGACATCCTCTTCTTCATCCGCCTGTGAGTCATTCAATAAAGCCTTGATGCTCAGGCTGATCTTGTGATCTTCGCTATTGAAATCAACAACTTTAGCTTCCACTTCCTGACCAACTTTCAATACATCAGACGGCTTATCAACATGCTCCTTAGAGATCTGAGATACATGCAGTAATGCATCAACACCAGGCTCTAACTCAATGAATGCACCGAAATCAGCCATACGTGCGACTTTACCCTTCACAACAGAACCAACGCTATATTTTCCATCAGCATTTAACCATGGATTCTGATCCTCAAACTTCAGGCTCAATGCAATCTTATCGTCTTTGATGTCTTTAATAAGAACCTTAGTCTTGTCGCCAACGTTGAATACCTTTCTAGGATTTTCAACACGTCCCCAAGACATCTCAGAAATATGAAGAAGTCCGTCTGCTCCGCCAAGATCGATGAATGCACCGAAATCTGTCAAATTCTTAACAACACCTTCTACAGTATCGCCAACATGAATTCTTGCAAAAAGCTCTTCCTGTTTCTTCTTCTTCTCTGCAACCAAAAGCTGCTTTCTATCACCAATGATTCTTCTCTTCTTTGGATTAAACTCGCTGACAACAAACTCAATCTCCTGTCCTGCATACTTAGAAAGATCTTTCTCATAAGTATCAGATACAAGGCTGGCCGGGATAAAGATCTTAGTCTCATCAACGATGACACTCAAGCCACCTGTTAATACATTGACAACCTTAGCTTTAAGTACTTCTTTATTCTCAAATGCTTCACGAATGCGCTCATTACTCTTCTCCATAGCAAGGCGTTTGTATGTTAATAATACCTGTCCCTCACCATCATTCACCTTGAGTACCTTGGCGTTCATTTTGTCGCCTTCTTTCACAACATCTCTCAGATCAATGCCGGATTGATTACTGTACTCATTTCTGGTAATGATACCATCTGCTTTGTAGCCGATGTTAAGAACGATCTCATCTTCCTTAACGCTGATGACTGTCCCTTCTACAACCTCTCCATTGTGGATTGTTACTAATGATGTTTCTTCCAATAACTGTTCAAACTCATTATTCATTTCTGACATATGATTGAACCTCCTTAATAATAGTATTTGGGGTCGAGGCCCCTGCAGTAATACCCACGCTACGAAAAGATTGAAATTGCTTCAAATCCAAGTCATCAAGTGTCTGTATAAAATGTGTGTCCGGACACACATTCTTGCATATTTCATACAGTTTCTGCGTGTTCGAACTATGTTTTCCACCTATCACTATCATTGCGTCGGAGTCACCGGCAATGGCTGCCGCTTCCGTCTGACGCTCTTCGGTAGCGTTGCAAATTGTATTCATAACGTCTATATCATAACTCTTTTTCGAAAAAATATCAACTATATCTTTAAATTTCTTGTAATTAAATGTCGTTTGTGCCACAACACAAAGTTTCCTGGCTGGTTCCTGACTATAATTTTCTGCCTCCGAAACGCTTCCGATCACTGTAGCTGCGCCATTGCACCAGCCATTGATTCCTTCCACTTCCGGATGGTTTGCATTGCCGACAATGACAATACAGCTTCCTTCCTGATATTTTTTCTCAACAATGCGATGGATCTTGCTGACAAAAGGACAGGTCGCATCAACAATGCGAACCTTTTTGTCTTCCAGTTGATGATACACGTCTGCGCTGATGCCATGTGAGCGGATGATCACCGTCGCATCCTCCGCTTTGGAAAGTTCTTCCGGCGTATCGATCACACGTACACCTTTTTGTTCCAGATCCTGCACAACCTGCTCATTGTGAATGATCGGACCGAGCGTATAAACTTTCTTTCCCGTCTCCGCTTCCTTATAAACCATTTCCACTGCCCGCTTCACTCCAAAGCAAAAGCCCGCACTCTTAGCCAATGTAACTTTCATACAAATCTTTCAATCCTTTCTATGCCCACAAAGATCCGTTTTGTTCAGGCCTTTTGAACGAGTGATACGATCTTTGTCACTACTTCCTCGATCGTCATATCAGAGGTGTCTAGATAAATAGCATCTTCTGCCTGCTTTAACGGAGCGATCTCACGATTCATATCCTGCTCATCACGTGCAATAATATCCCTTTCGATCTGGGCAAGATCACTTTCCACACCGCGTTCCTTCTGCTCCAAATAACGTCTTTTAGCTCGCTCCGATGCACTGGCTGTAAGATATATCTTAAGCTCTGCATCCGGCAGGACACAAGTTCCAATATCCCGGCCGTCCATGATCACATTGTTAGCTGCCGCAAGTTCCCGCTGTAAATAAAGAAGTTTCTCACGTACAGCAGGATATTTTGAAGTATTAGATGTCATCATGCTAACCTCTTCCGTACGAATAAAGGCATTGACATTTTCACCGTTAAGAAGTACCTGCTGTTCCCCCTCCCGATAAGCAATCGTCACATTGATATGCTCACAGGCCTCTGCAATCTTTTTCTCATCTTTTGCATCAATTTCCCGGCGCAGAAAATACAGCGCCATCGCACGGTACATAGCTCCGGTATCTACATAGATGAAATCCAGTTTCTTCGCTGCCATCTTGGCAATAGTACTTTTGCCGGCTCCTGCCGGTCCGTCAATTGCAATATTATACATATCTATCCTCCATTATCATTCAATACACTGATATTCCTGCCAAATACCCGGTTGACCACGCAACCTGAAGATTATACCCTCCCGTCACACTATCTACATCGATCAGCTCTCCGGCTGCAAATAAATGTGAAATCTCCTTTAATTCCATGGTTGCCGGATTGATCGCCTTTACGGAAATGCCTCCTCCGGTAACGATCGCCTCCGGAAAATCCCGCAGCTTTTTGACGGTACAGGTGAGATCTTTGCATAGCTTAACCAGTCTGTGCCGCTCCTGCCTAGTCACCTCATTGACCTGCTTATCCGGCGTGATCTCGGAAAGTTCCACGATAACCGGGATCAATTTTGACGGCAGCAGCTTTCCCAGACTGTTTTTAAACATGCTGTTTTTTTGTGCGGCAAAATCACGCTGTAACCGTTCATCTAACTGTTCTTCCGACAAGGCCGGTTTCAAGTCAATATGCAGTTTACAGTCTTTGGCACCTTTACGACCGAGCAGGCTGCTCGCCGACAAGACCAATGGTCCGCTTACACCAAAATGCGTAAACAGCATTTCTCCCTGTTCCTCGTATATTTTATGCGATCCACGTTCCACGCGCAACGACACATTGCGAAGCGATAATCCCTGCAGTCTGATTGGCCACTCTTCTACCGTCTCGACAGGCACTAACGCCGGATAACATGGTTCTAAAGCAACTCCTGCCTGTTTCAGCAGCCGGTGTCCATCACCTGTCGATCCGGTAGAAGGATATGCAAGTCCCCCCGTTGTAAGGATGACATCATCCGCTGTCAGTGTTTCCAATGCACCATGATAACTCTGTACTTTTACGCCTTTACAATTATGATCTTCGATCATAAGTCCTGTCATCTTCGTATGCAATCTGACCGTAACATTTCTTCTGCGAAGTGCTTTCTGCAGCGTTTGCAGCACATCGGAAGACTTATCAGACTGCGGAAACACGCGATTGCCGCGCTCTGTCTTTACCGCCAGACCTTCCTGTTCCAAGAAGTCGATCATACGGCTGCTGTCAAAACTATAAAAGGCACTGTACATAAATTTCGGATTGGAGATCACATGATTCAAATGATTCTCTACATCACTGTCATTGGTGATATTACACCGGCCTTTTCCTGTAATAAATAATTTTTTTCCTAATTTTTCATTTTTTTCTATAATGGTTACCTGATGTCCACAGTCCGCTGCCGCAATAGCTGCCATCATACCGGCTGCTCCACCGCCTACAACGATCACCTCACTCAATCTGTTTCATCCTTTCTAATGCAAATTTCATTGCCTCACGGGCTGCCTGCAAGCGTACCTGCCCACGATCACCGTCAAAGCAATATTTTCTGCTCTCTGCGCGCCCACGAAAGCAGGTTCCGATGTAAACGGTTCCTGCCGGTGTCCCATCTTCACCATCTTCCGGTCCTGCATAACCTGTTGTCGTAACAGAAATATCGGCTCCACTGGCCTGCGCTGTTCCAAGCGCCATTTCTTCAGCCACCTGCGCACTTACCACCGTATACTTTTGAATCGTTGTCACGGATACATGAAGCAGTTTTTGTTTAACCCGGTCTGCATACGTAACATATCCTTCTTCAAAGACATTTGATGCACCCGGTACATCTACAATACCCGCTGCGATCAGGCCTCCGGTACATGACTCCGCTGTAGAAATCTTATAACCGTTTTGGATACAATATTCTACTAACTGTACCGCCTCCTCAGATGGTACTCTTATCTCATTACATCTTTCCATCGTCCATAACCTTCCAATTTTTGATCAAATAATCCAATAACGATACCACCGTAAGTACCAGTGCTAAATAGATCAATATCTGCTCGATCACAGCAACAACCGGATTGTGTATAGACAAGATCAAGACAATGACCATGATCATCTGTACAACTGTTTTTATCTTGCCCCACCAGCTCGCCGCTATCACGACACCGGCATCCGATGCGACCAGACGAAATCCACTAATGATAAACTCACGGCTTATGATCACAATAACAACCCAAGCCGGAATTCTGTTTAAGGACACCAGACAGATCATCGCCGAAGAAACTAATAATTTATCTGCCAACGGATCCATGAATTTTCCAAAATTGGATACAAGTTTATACTTTCTGGCGATATAACCATCTAAGGTATCCGTCAGACTTGCTACAACAAAAACAACTAATGCAATGTATTTGCTATAAGGGATGGCTGATACAAGCATAAACACAACAAAAAAAGGTATTAAAAATACACGAAGCATCGTAATCTTATTTGGTAAATTCATATTTATCCTCCTTCAATTCTATTCTCTTATTCCTCTATGACCTCTCCAATGAGATCATACTCATCTGCACCGGTAATCTTGACGTTTAAGAAATCTCCCGACATCAGATTCCAATCAGTTGCCACAAATACATACCCGTCCACTTCCGGTGCATCCATATACGTTCTCGTAATATAAACACCATCTTCCGGCAGGGCCCCCTCTACCATTACTTCTAAAGCACGTCCAATCTGCGCCGACGTCTTCTCAAAAGCGATCTTTTGCTGGATCTGCATGATCTCATCCCGCCGCTTTTCTGCAACTTCTTCCGGCACCTGTTCTTCCATTGCGGCTGCCGGTGTATCTTCTTCCCTTGAGTACGTAAATACGCCAAGTCGATCGAATCGAAGTTCCTCCACAAATTCTTTCAACTGTTCGAAATCCTGCTCGCTCTCGCCGGGAAATCCTGTGATCAATGTTGTTCTAAGTGCAATATCCGGAATCTCCTGACGCAGATAATGTACCATATCCCGCAGTTCTTTGCTATTGGTACGCCGCCCCATCCGCTTTAATATGCCATCAGAACCGTGCTGGATCGGAATATCCAGATAATGACATACTTTCGGAAGCGTTTTGATCGCATGAACCAGCTCTTTTGTGATTTCTTCCGGATAGCAGTATAAAATGCGGATCCATTTCAGCTCCTCTAATTCCGATAATTTTTCCAAAAGCTCAGGAAGGCTCTTGTGTCCATATAGATCCACACCATATAATGTTGTCTCTTGTGCCACCAAGATCAGCTCTTTGGCTCCGTTTTGAACCAGATGTTCTGCCTGTGCAAGCAGATTCTCCATCGGAACACTGCGATAATGTCCGCGTACTTTCGGGATCACGCAGTACGTACAGCATTTATCACAGCCTTCTGCAATCTTAAGATATGCATAATATCCACCGGACATACTATCTCGATTCGTCAGCGGCGTCGGCAGATAATCAATATTCTGTAATGTCTCAACAACACCCTGATGCTCTTTCAACTCTCCGCGGATCGTTTCCGCGAGATTTTCATACCCCATTGTGCCGACAATAATATCGACTTCCGGTATCTCCGTTTGTATCTCTTTATGGTAACGCTGAGCCAGGCATCCCGCAGCCACAAGCAGCTTACATTTAGCTGTTTCCTTGTAGGACGCCATTTCTAACAATGTATTGATACTTTCTTCCTTGGCATCCCCAATAAAACAGCAGGTATTTACAACAATCACTTCTGCCTCTGTCTCTTCATTCACAAGACGAAAGCCCTGTTCCCGCAGTGAAGTGATCATCATTTCACTGTCCACAAGATTTTTGTCACACCCTAACGACACAAAATAAATTGGTGTTACATTCTGTTGTTCCATTCGTAGTCTCCATTTCTAACAATGTTTTCTCTGTGCAGATTCCACACAATTGTTCATAAGCATTGCGATCGTCATCGGACCAACGCCTCCCGGAACCGGTGTGATCGCCCCTGCAACCGGTTCAACAGAAGCAAAGTCAACATCACCACACAACTTGCCATTTTCATCACGATCCATTCCTACGTCAATGACAGCGGCCCCGTCTTTCACATAAGAAGCATCTACAAACTTCGCCTTGCCGATCGCAACGACTAAAATATCTGCACGCTTGGCAACCGTCTTCAGATCCGGAGTGTGTGAATGACAGATCGTCACCGTTCCATTTTCTCTAAGTAAGAGCATTCCCATCGGTTTACCAACAATATTACTCCGACCGATAATAACACATTCTTTGCCGTCAATCGTTATTCCAGAACGTTTCAAAAGCTGGATGATCCCTGCCGGTGTACAGGAAACAAAGCCCGGCTGCCCAATACTTAAACGTCCTACGCTCTCCGGATGAAAACCATCCACATCTTTGTCCGGCGAAATCGTACGGATCACTTTATCCTCATCAATATGCTTTGGCAGCGGAAGTTGAACTAAAATGCCATCGACATCTTCTTTAGCATTGAGCGATTGTACTAACTCCAAAAGCTCCTGCTCACTGGTCTCTTCCGGCAGTTCATATGCCAAAGAACGAATACCTACATATTCGCAGGCCTTCTTTTTGTTGCCGACATATACAGTAGATGCAGGATCTTTACCAATCTGAATCACGGCCAAAGTTACATCAATTCCTTTTTGTTTCAGAGCAGCAACCTGCTCTTTCACCTCATCTTTGATCTGTGTTGAAATTTTCTTTCCATCAATAATCTGTGCCATATCTTTTTGTCCTCATTTCTGCACACCATGTTATCTATCATATCTGCCGACCGTCCTACACTGCCTGCTGACAGATCTGGAAAAACTGTATTATGTGTGCCTAATACAGCCCTGCTGTCAATGTTGCAATTTTCTATACAGATTACTCCTATACATTAAAGACACTGCCTCCCACAAATTCACGCATCAGTGAATTTTTCGGGATGTCTTCACTGCTGATTCCAATGAAATAATCCAAAAACTTAAGCAGACGCTTTGCCTCGATATACTCCGGTGCATCCTTCGGTATTCCAAAGAGGATTGCTTCTGCATACGGTTTTAAAACAGCAAGCTCATAAATCAGTGCCGAGTTAAACATAACATCCGCCTCTTCCTGAAATGGGAATATATATTGATCTTCCCCGCGGCGTACCGATGGCCACATACCGATCGTGCGAGCGGCCGAAGCGCCTCTTGTTCTGGCATCACGTACCATTCGCCGGATCAATCTGCCATCTGTCGTAGAAATCCGATTATGCTCATCAATGTTGATCTGGGTCAGCGCACTGATGTATATCTTAAACTTACTTTCTTTTGGAAGCGTATAAGATAGTTTATCATTCAAGCCGTGGATCCCCTCGATCACTAATATATCATCCTCACCTAACTGCTTATAGTCTCCTTTATATTCTTTTTGACCGGTCACAAAATTAAAAGTCGGCAGTTCGACACGTTTTCCGGCAAGCAGCTCATTCATCTGCTGATTAAACAGTTTAACATCGATCGCTTCAAGACACTCAAAGTTATAATTGCCATTTTCATCTAACGGTGTTTCATCGCGGTCTACAAAATAATTATCTAATGCGATCGGATGCGGATGCACTCCGAGTGTTCGAAGCTGAATCGACAATCGATGAGAAAATGATGTCTTACCGGAAGAAGACGGACCTGCGATCATGGCAAATTTCTTACTTGGGTCATTGGCGATCTGCTCTGCGATCTGCGCAATCTTTTTCTCCTGAAGTGCTTCCTGTACCAATATAAGTTCCGGCGCACCACCATGCGAGATCACATCATTCAACGCACCTACCGTATCAACATCCACCATCTTGCCCCACGATTTCGCCTCCTGCAAGGTTGCAAACAACTTTGGACTTGGTTTGTGCAATGTTGTTCGATCCGGAGTTTTGCTATTTGGCAGATTCAGCATAAATCCGTTTTCATATGGCTCTAAACTGAAATACTGAAGTACACCGGTACTTGCCGGCATATAACCATAATAATAATCCTCAAATCCGTCTAATGTATATATATTTACCTTGGAAACACGACGATATTCAAATAATTTTTTCTTATCCATCATGCCATATTTTTCAAAAATACGCAGTGCTTCGGAAGTATCTACCGACCGTTTCAAAAATGGAATATCTCTATGTACCAGTTCTTTCATATACTGTTCAACCTGCTGCAGCAAAGATTCCGTCACAGGGACACCGCTCACTTCGCAGTAACAGCTATCGCCGATCTGATATTGCACATATACATTTTCCAACGGCTGCCCTTTGCAGACCGCATAAAACGCGCGTAACATCAGTAATGTCACACCACGAACATACGTCTTGTGCCCACTGTCATCTGCCGTCGTCATAAAACATATCTGGACATCCTCACGGATCCGCTTATTTAATTCCACCAATTTACCGCCACGTCTGGCTAGAATGATCGGATATGAATATGCCGATTGTACTTCTTTGGCCACCTGCGCATAGGTAACTCCCTCTTCGTAAGTTTTAGGAATCCTTTTAGCGCCAATGATCACTTCCACTTTAATCTGTTTCCCCATAACAACACCTTTGCCTTTCTGTCACTGACAATGCAGCCTGTTATCTCGGATTCAAAATATCTGAGATAGTCTGCTGTTCCTGAAGAATCTGCCTCTTCGCCGGCTGTGTATCCGGCATTGCCTCCAAAACACGCTGCACCCGCGCGAGCTCTTTTTGCATATATTCCAGAAATACCGGATGTCTCGTTCGCATCAGGTACCCTCCATATATATATTCTTCCTCCGTGAAGTAATGCTCACTGCCCCTCTCACACCGTATGATCGTATAATATTTACCCTGATCAAATACCATCTCTTCCTGTGCGATCACAAAACCCAGATCGTGCAGCGCATGACGTACTTTGTATATCTCTGACTGAGGCGAAAGTACCAGTTCTTTCGCAGACTGTGTTACGTGCGGAAATTCCCGCAAAATACGTTCCATCAAAGCTCCACCGATACCGCTGATCAATATTGTATCTGCCTCGCCTTCTACAAGCTGCTGCAAACCATCTGACTTTCGTAATGCGATCCTGTTATCGAGTTCATACTGATGTATATGTTCTTTCGCTCGCATTAACGGTCCATCTGCCACATCCATAGCAATCCCTGCCGATGCAAGCTGATTCATCACCAAATATATAATGGTAAATCCATGGTCACATCCAATATCAGCAACAACACCGCCAGTGTGTACGAGATGTGCCACGGTCTGCAATCGTTTAGATAACTGCATTACTCCAAATAATCCTTTAATTTGCGGCTGCGGCTCGGATGTCTCAATTTGCGCAAAGCTTTCGCTTCGATCTGGCGGATACGCTCCCTGGTCACCTTAAACTCCTTACCAACTTCTTCCAATGTTCTGGCTCTGCCGTCTTCCAAGCCAAAACGAAGTTTGAGCACCTTCTGCTCACGATCCGTCAACGTGCCAAGCACTTCATCCAACTGCTCACGGAGCAACGTAAACGCTGCTGCCTCTGCCGGAACCGGTACATTATCATCCTGAATGAAATCACCCAAATGACTGTCTTCCTCTTCACCGATCGGTGTTTCCAAAGAAACCGGCTCTAAAGAGATCTTCTGAATCTCACGAACACGCTCTACCGGCATGCCCATCTGTTCTGCGATCTCTTCCGGATATGGTTCTCTGCCAAGTTCCTGCAATAACTGACGCTGAACACGTACAAACTTGTTGATCGTCTCTACCATATGAACCGGGATACGGATTGTTCTCGCCTGATCTGCAATCGCACGTGTGATTGCCTGACGGATCCACCAAGTTGCGTACGTACTGAATTTATATCCCTTTTTATAATCAAACTTTTCTACTGCCTTGATCAGACCAAGATTTCCTTCCTGGATCAGATCCAAAAACAGCATTCCGCGACCAACATAACGCTTTGCAATGCTGACTACGAGACGAAGATTGGCTTCTGCTAACTTCTTCTTAGCCTCCACATCGCCCTCTTCCATACGTTTTGCAAGCTCAACCTCTTCATCCGCAGTAAGAAGCGGCACTTTACCGATCTCTTTCAGATACATACGTACCGGATCCTCAATACTGATACCATCCGGCACAGACAGATCGATATTCTCGATCTCATCATCGTCCGGAACTTCCCCATTATTCTCCAGTTCCAAGATCATATCATCATCGGTATCTTTATCATCCGAAATCTGTAAAACATCCACATTTTTTTGTTCCAAAAACTCTATGATCTTTTCGATACGCTCCTCTGTCAGATCAATATCCTTAAAAAAATTGTTGATCTCTGTGATCTCCAACACATTTTTCTTACTTTTTGCAAGATCTAACAATGCGCTCATGCGCTCCATAAATTTCTTTGCCTCATCTTCTGTCGCTTTTGCTTCTTTGGCAGATGCCTTCTTCGTCGTTGCGGCAGATGCCTTTTTCGTCTGCTTTTTCTCCGCAGGTTCTTTCGCAGCCGACTGCTTTTTCGTCGTTGTCTTAGCTGCCTTCTCAGACTCCGCTTTTGTCTCTGCCTTAGAAGCAGACGTTTTTTTCGTTGTGCTCGCCTTCTTAGCAGTTTTGGTCTGTTTCTTTTCCTTTGTCTCGGAAACGACTGTCTCCTGCAGCTCCGCCTGTTTCTTTTCTGTTGCCATGTTGTTCCTTCCTTTCTATCTGTGTACCGGGATATCCGGGTTTTTCCATTGTATCTATTGTCTATTCTGATCTCCTGTCAGGGAAATATGCAGTTTTCCCGGAGATTCCAGTTCTTTTTTCTGGCGGACAAGATCCTGAAGCTGTGAAAAATCCGTCAAAGTTCTTGTCTGATGTTCTATACTGCGCTCCTTGATCCGATGGATCAATTCGTTGACCGCCTTTTCTTTTTCACGGTTGTCCATCTTCGCAGATAATGTTGTCTGAAACATTCCTGCCACCATCCGCTGCTCTTCTACATCTTCAAACCGACTGATGATCTGTGCCGGTTCTGCTTGTCCGCGTTCCAGCTGCTCGTATAGCAGCCCCGCCACCTGACGATACGGCTCCGCTAAGAAATCCTCAACATGCACAATGTGTTTAACCTGTTCATAAAGGGCCGGCTGTTCGATCAACCAAGACAAAAACAGCCGATACGTATATGCCATTCCCTCCGGATCCTTGCGGATCGCCTTTCTTCTGCTCTGTTCATGTCGTTCTTCCATGACCTCCCGATAACCTTCCGGCTCCATATTGCTGTAGCGGATCACGAGGGATCTTAAATCTTCCTTTGGAACGCTATACTTAGCAGATAACGCCTCCAAATAACTATCCCGCTGCACTTTGTCCTCAAACACCAAAAGTTTACGTGCCATTCCATGCACAAACTTTGTCTTTTCCTCCGGATCACTCAGATTGTGCTGTTTTCGAAGCACATCTACTTCAAAAAAGAAACTGTTCTGTGCTTGTTCCAGACGTTCTTCAAACGCATCACTGCCAAGTCCCTTGATAAACTCATCCGGGTCTTTGTATGGCTCCATATGAACCACACGTCCCGTAATACCTGCACGCCTTAATATCGGTATTGCACGCAGTGCTGCTTTGACTCCCGCCTCGTCACTATCATACGTCAGATAGATTTCATCAGTATATCTTCGAAGCAGATTGGCCTGCTGCTCTGTAAATGCAGTACCTAACGATGCCACTGCACCACTAAATCCTGCCTGATGCAATGCGATCACATCCATATATCCCTCACAAAGAATAAACTTCTTACGTTTGCCCTGCTTTGCATAATTGAGGCCAAACAGATTACGGCTCTTGTCAAAAAGTTTTGTTTCTGGAGAATTCAAATATTTCGGCTTGGCATCCCCCATAACTCTTCCTCCAAAACCAATAACCCGGTTATTCACATCCATGATCGGGAACATAACACGGTTCCAAAATTTATCATAAACGCCACGCTCATCCATCTTAAACAATCCGGTCTCACGCAAAATGCGATCATCATACCCTTCATGCCGTAAATAGCGGTAAAGCTCACCGCCGCCCTGTCCGGCATAACCTAAACCGAACCTTAAGATCGTTTCATCGCTAAGCTGTCGTCCCCGCAGATATTCAAGGCCTAATTTACCCTGTGGAGATTTTAGCGTCGCATAATAATATCTTGCCGCCTTGGCATTGATCTCCAATAACGTTGAGCGCAAGTTTTCTTCCTGTTTTTGCTTGGCAGTCATTTCCTGCTTTGGCAAAGTGATCCCTGCCCGCTCTGCCAAGCTTTCCATCGCTTCCGGAAACGAATAATTCTCATATTCCATGACAAACGTGATCACATTTCCACCCACACCGCAGCCAAAACATTTATACATCTGTCTCGCCGGGTTCACGGAAAAGGATGGTGATTTCTCACTATGAAACGGACATAGCCCGACATACCCGCTGCCGGAACGCTTCAATCGTACTGACGCGCCTATCACATCAACTATATCATTTGCCGACCGAACCTGTTCGATCTGTTCTTCTGTATATCTGGGCACACCGTTTCCTCCTTTCCGAAATCAAACACTCTATTTGGGTTATTCGACGTCTTTTTCCCATTTCCTTTTTTGCAGGCAAAATATATTTTTCTTTATCGGTGTTCCACACCACGAACCGACCAGGACTTCGGTATCATGATCTCTTTATATAGGTTTACTGAATACCGATCACTCATGCACGCAATAAAATCACAGACCGTACGTTGCGTTGTTTCCCCTTGCCTGATCAATTCCAAAAATTCTTCCGGTAATTTGTCAGAATGATGAATAAAATATTCATATAATTGCTCGATCATATGTACAACTTTGCGCTCTTCGCCCTTGGCGATCGGATTGGTATATACATTAGCAAATAGGAACTTGCGTAATGCAAACATTGCTTTCTCAACGTCAGATGACATGCATATCTCATTCTTCCCCTCGCTGTTATGTACGATGTCATGCACCAACGTATTCAGGCGACTGTTGGTCGTATCCCCCAAAACATCTGTCAATTCTTTTGGAATCTCCTCCTCCCGAATGATACCGGCTCGGATCGCATCATCTATATCCGAATTGATATACGCAATCTTGTCCGATAGGCGAACAATCTTTCCCTCCAATGTCATAGGCATCAGACTTGTCTGATGGTTGAGGATTCCATCTCGTACTTCTGCCGTCAGATTTAAGCCTTTGCCATCTTTTTCCAGCCGTTCCACCACGCGAACACTCTGCTCATTGTGATGAAAACCGCCATATTCCTCAGAGATGCGGTTCAGTGCACGCTCTCCGGCGTGACCAAAAGGCGTGTGTCCAAGATCATGACCAAGTGCGATCGCCTCTGTCAGATCTTCGTTCAAAAGCAGCGCACGTGCGATCGTCCGCGCATTTTGCGCCACTTCCAACGTATGCGTTAAACGGGTACGATAATGATCTCCCTCCGGAGCCAAAAAGACCTGTGTTTTCTGTTTCAAACGGCGAAATGCCTTACAGTGCAAAATACGGTCACGATCACGCTGAAAATCCGTTCGGATATCACACTGCGGCTCCTCGTGGTCGCGACCTCCGGACTCATCTGCATAAGATGCAAACGGACCTAATATTTGATGTTCCCGCTCTTCCTGCTTCTGCCGTAAACTTTTTGTCTGTGCCATGGAAATCCCCCTTTTTCAAGTGCTGCGCCTTTTTCTGACCGCCATCGATATTACGCTTGTTCTCCCATATAATAAAAGCCTTTGCTTTCAATTAATTTCACCGGAATGATCTTGCCGATCAAGCAAGTTTCTCCCGGAAAATGCACGACATAATTTTGACTGGTGCGCCCTGTCATAAGAGATGCATCCTGTCCATTCTGTTCTTCAACCAATACCTCCACAACTTTGCCGACATCTTTGCCTGCATGTACTGCGGCAATCTGCTGAACTCGTTCTAACAAACGATCGAAACGTTCTTTAACCACTTCTTCCGGCACCTGATCCTCCATAGCGGCAGCAGGAGTTCCGGTGCGTTTACTATATATAAACGTAAAAGCGCTATCATACTGAACCTTTTCCACAACATCCATCGTATCTGCAAAATCTTCTTCTGTCTCTCCCGGGAATCCCACAATAATATCTGTCGTAAGGGCAATGTCCGGATTTTTGGCCCGGATCTTATCTACCAGTTCCAAATAGCTTTCCTTGGTATAATGACGATTCATGATCTTTAGCAGACGGCTGCTTCCGGACTGCAGTGGCAAATGTAGATGTTTGCATATTTTATCAGACTGCGACATCACCTCGATCAGCTCATCTGACAGATCCTTCGGATGTGAAGTCATAAAACGGATCCGCTCCAGCCCTTCGATCTGCTCTACCTGACGCAATAACTGTGCAAAACTGATCGGATGCTCTAACGTCTTACCGTAAGAATTTACATTTTGTCCCAGTAACATCACCTCAACAACGCCATCCGCTACCATACCTTTGATCTCTTCGATAATATCTTCCGGTTCGCGGCTGCGCTCACGTCCACGTACATACGGCACAATACAGTAACTGCAAAAATTATTGCATCCAAACATAATATTAACGCCGCCCTTAAAAGAATACTTACGGGAATTTGGCAATTCTTCCACGATCTCCGTTGTATCTTTCCAAATATCAATGATCATTCTCTTGGCATCCTGATCAAACAGTCGCATTGCCAGCAATTCTGCCAACTTAAATATATTATGCGTGCCAAAAATAATATCTACATTGCGATAACTCTTCTTTATGCGCTCAATAACTTCCGGCTCCTGCATCATGCAGCCGCAAAGGATCGTCAGCATGTCCGGATTTTTGGACTTGTAACGTTTTAACTGCCCTAGCCTTCCATATACCTTAAGATTTGCATTTTCACGAACGGTACAGGTATTATACAGCACCAGATCTGCCTGTTCACTATCCGTCTCCTCATATCCGATCGTCTGAAGAATACCTAGGATCTTTTCCGAATCTCTGGCGTTCATCTGACATCCAAATGTTTTAATATTGCATGTGAGCTTTCGCCCTTTTTCCTGCTCTTTCTGCGCAATATGCTGCTGCAGTTTTTTTATAAAATAATACTGTCTGTCCGGTTCTTTTTCCGGTGGCGGCAATGTAAGGTCTGCCGCCTGCACCATAGCATTTATATTGGTATAGTGTTCCATAAGTTAGCTGCTCCTATCTTGAAAAATTCTCTAATCATTTTACTATACCATATATTACATTGTCCGTCAAAGCCGCTAAAAACCGCTTCTATTTCATGAAGAATGATATCGATCCCGGCGCAGTGATAATATTATACTTCCTTTTCCATTTTCTCCTGCTGCTCCTGATAATGCGGAAACATAACTTCCACATGAAACAGATCGCCATCCAAAAAGATCTGAAACGTTCCCTGCATCAGCTCCGTCAGGCTCTTCGCGATAGAAAGCCCCAGACCGCTGCCCTCTGTAGAACGCGAACTGTCTCCACGCACGAAACGTTCCGTAAGCTCTTCCGGTGTAATATTTAGCTTGGCCGCCGACACATTTTTCATAGAGAACACGATTCCTTCTTCCTGCTCCTGCAGTGCAACATACACACGCGTACCCGGCATGGCATATTTTTTTGTATTCATATACAGATTTTCCAAAATACGGTATACCCTTCTTCCGTCTCCCAAAAAGAGCAGCTCATGATTTGGAATATCGCACTCCAGTTCCAATTTATTTTCTTGGAACAAGTCTTCGAACTCACCATTCGTCTGCGTTACAATTTCGCCAAAATCAATGACATCCATCTCTAATTCGATCGCACCACTGGATGCCTTTGATGCCTCGATCAAGTCTTCGATCAATGTTTTTAAGCGCTTACTTTTGCGATCTAAGATTGCAATATATTCCTTCGCCGTTTCATTGGTAAGATTCTGTCTGCCTAACAGATCCACATAATTTATAATAGAAGTAAGCGGCGTCTTAATATCATGTGACACATTGGCAATCAGTTCTGTTTTCATTCGTTCGCTGCGCACACTTTTTTCAACCGCCTCATCCACGCGCATGCCAACACGATTCAAATACTGTACCAGTTTGGTCTGTCGGTAAGAAGCTCCACTTGGTGCCACGATGTGCATTGAAAAATCTCCTTCTGACATCTGCTCTACCTCGCGCAGCAAAATGCGATCCGCCCGCTCCGTGCGCAGATTATGAATCTGTGTTGCAAGTAAGAGAAGCAGCAACACCAAATAAGCCACAAGGCATAGTATCCCTTTCCGCTCCATAAGGACTGTCTTTACTCCTCGGTATTTCTGTACAAATTGGAATACATATACAATCAATACTCCCTGCGCCAATCCTTCCAGTAAAAACAAGGTCAAATATCTCTGCCCGATCGGCAATTCATAAAACAATCTTTTGGCAAATCCCGGAAACTGTCCCAAATGCAGCTTTCCAAATATGATCTCACGGACAAACAGAAACAGAATACTTCCCTCCAAAAAGTTTCCCGCTTTCATTCGTTTTAATAAACTCAAAAAAATTTCTGCAGCCAGACAATTCATTGCCCAAAAGAGAATGGCCGCAATCAAAAAATCCAGCCTTGCCATAGAGCCGTTCCACATTTGCAGCATCCAGTGATATATCTGTACCAAAAACAGGACACATAGAGCAAGCAATTCCAGCCAGACCTTGTCCACACTGTGTAATACGATCTCTTTATATCCTGCCCGATGCCCTGTACATAAACACATAGCAAATAATAAAATCAGCGTCAAAACAAGAGCAGGCATTAACAGACTGTGCCCGATTTGTGCATAATACGCCTGCTTGTCAGACCAGATATATTGTGTTTCAAAAACATCCGCCACCGTTTTATTACGAACTGCATTTAAATCCAATCCAACTGCAATGCTATAAGACCGACCTTGATATTCTTGTGCGATCTGCATGATCTTTTCCTGAATATTACCGGACATTTCAAACGTATCCTCCGGCAGATTACTCTGTCCGTTATAGTCTCTGTTATTATAATAAGCAAACAATACATTACTCTTATCCGTCGCCTTATCCACTTTGCCTGCCGTAACCATGCGTTCGACTTGATTCCACCAATTCTCATTATTCGTCAACAGCATACCGGCAGAATCCTGATAGCCATATGCAAAATTGGTCTCCGAAAAGATATAGTGCAATTCCTGATAGGTTTCTACCAAAAACACTGCATAATCTGTCGCCGTTTCCATAGTTCTCGGAATACGGTGCATTGACCATGGCATTTTGTTGTCCGGAATGTGAGCATACGTGTCTTCCATCTCCTGTTCCAGCAGTTTCTGACACTCTTTTTTGCTATACCGTTTTTCCTCTGTTTCCGTATACGCTTCATATTGCTCGTAAAAATCCAGATATTCTTTGGACCATTTTCCCTGATCATCTTTGGCGTATCTCAATAATTTATTAATAAAATACCATTTCGCATATTTTTCATAATAGGTAATAATATATTTTTCATAGACACTGCTGGCATGAAACTGTATTGGCATCGTATTCAAATGTCCAATCTCAATATCCAGATCTTTCTGATACTGCTTTCCATAATCTTTGGTCAGACTATTTACCAACACCATGTTGGACTCATATTTCAGTGCATCCGCAATCTGCTTTTCTCTTACGCCCACTCCGGAATGATTCGTAAACTGGTAGACTTGTCCATCATCAACAATGACCTTATCTCTTGCAGACAGCGCATACTGTGTCTCGATCGGATAACTGACTCCGGAGGCGCACTTGTCCTGAAAATCGGACATAAAAGAACGCAGTCTGCTCGCATGAAGCCCGGTACTGTTTGCCCGTCGTAACAATTCTTTTAATGTATATTGTTTATGCTCTCCAGAAGATAAAGAGGTCAGCAAAACCGTATCATAATCGATCATGCCATCCGGTGCTATAACGCTTCCAATCTGCATATATTGCTCATACAATCGCAGATAACCATCCATCATCTGCTCGACCTGTTTTTGCGAAACATAAAAATCTTCTTGCTTTTGACCGCCTTCATTCGCATATTCTTTCGTTCCCTCTATGATCATGCCGGCTACCGTCGAAAATCCGATCGCCACCGCTAGTAAAAGTGGCAATATAATATGTACTGCTAGGGACCCGCGCCATTTTCCCATATAGAACCTCATTTCTGCACACCAATTGTAAATCATACTGCAGGTCGTCGTGTGCCAAGACACTACAGCCTTCTACCGTATTACCAGTGATCAATTCTCTGTCTGTGATTGAATCTTATAACCACGTCCCCACACTACTTTGACATAACGTGGATTCTTGGGATCGATCTCAATCTTTTCACGTATATGACGAATATGAACAGCCACAATATTTTTGGTGTCGACCGGAATCTCTCCCCAAATATTTTCATATAATTCTGTCGATGAGTAGGTCGTTCCAGCATTGCGTACCAAAAACAGAAGGATCCGATGCTCTATCGGTGTCAAACGCACCTTTCGACCGTCTACCGTAACATCTGACTCTGATTCGTCTACCTCTAATCCACCGATCCGAATCACATTACTGCGCTTATTCTTGCCCTCGCGTATCATCTCGATCCGTCGAAGCTGAGATTCCACACGTGCCACCAACTCTTCCGGATTAAACGGCTTTGTCATGTAATCATCCGCACCGATCTTTAATCCTGTGATCTTATCTTCATCTTCTGATTTTGCCGACAACATAATGATCGGTATATTATATAATTCGCGTATCTTCTTCGTCGCTTCAATTCCATTTACTTCCGGCATCATCACATCCATAATGATCAGATCGATCTGCTGATCAGGATCTAACACACACTGTAACGCTTCTTTACCGCTATATGCCTGCACAATTTCAAATCCGGCATCTGTTAAATACACGCAGATTGCCTGCACAATTTCATGATCGTCATCACATACTAATATTCTCTTCATTCTTCCCTAACCATACCTTTCCGGCCCAATCTTTGAGACTCTATTGAAATGCAAATAATTTGCTAAAGACATTATACAATAAAACCTGTCATTTGTTTATTAAGAATTATTAAGATTCTGATCCAAAAGAGAAAAGCTTGTGTTTTACAAGGCATCATACCAGATAACAACAATTTCCTGTTCAGCCGAAAAGGAGCTGTACGCCCGGCGCACAGCTCCTTTTTATTGCAATATATTATATTAGAGAAAAACTTTTTATGAGATCTTATTAATTTTCGCCCTGCAAAGCATCAAATCCAGCCTCACCGGTACGAACCTTTACGACATTTTCAACATCGTATACAAAGATCTTACCATCGCCAATGTTGCCGGTGTAAAGAGCCTTTCTGGCTGCTTCGATAACATCTTCTACCGGAACGGCACTGACGATAACTTCAACTTTCATCTTAGGCAACAGGATAACATCCAATTCTGCACCACGATATCTTGTCGTAATACCCTTCTGTGTTCCACATCCAAGAACCTGTGTTACGGTAATACCGCTGACACCAATATTGTTCATGGCAATCTTCAGATCCTCGAACTTGCTCTGCTGACATACGATAGAGATCTTGGTGATCTTTGGAGCATCGGAATCCTTTGCCTGTGCACTTCTGACAGGAGCTGTCGCTGTCGGTGGAATAACCGGCTCGCGGCCTGTCACCTTGACAACCTCCACTGCCTTGTCGATCGGAACCTCACCCTTCAACATCTCAGCAGATGTTCCTCTAGAGTAGAACATATCGCCGGCTGGCATAAAGTCTGCATAGGAAGATGGCATGCCATGCTCTGTAACATCCAGACCACGAAGCTCTTCTTCCGGTGTAACACGAAGACCAAGAGTTGCTTTGATCACTAAGAAAGCAATAGAAATTGTTACTGCCGTCCAAGCTGCTACAGAAAGGATACCCAAACACTGTAATCCAAGCTGACCAAATCCACCGCCATAGAAAAGACCCTGTGATTTGATCGCACCGTTATCTAATGCAATCTGGAAGCCCGGTGCTGACTTAGTTGCAAATAAACCTGTTGCAAATGTACCCCAGATACCGTTCATCATATGTACTGCTACGGCACCTACCGGATCATCAATCTTCAACTTATAATCTAACAACCATACACCAAACACTACCAACAATCCGGCTACAGCACCGATCACTACTGCACCTGCTGCATCTGTTACATCACAAGGTGCAGTGATCGCAACCAAACCTGCAAGAGAAGCATTCAAACACATAGAAACATCCGGGCTGCCATATTTGATCCAAGTAAAGATCATACATACTACAGTAGCAATTGCAGGAGAAATTGTTGTTGTAAGGAAGATAGATCCTAAATCTCTTAATGACGTTGCTGCTGCACCGTTAAATCCATACCAGCCTAACCACAGGATGAATACACCAAGTGCACCGATTGGAATATTATGTCCCGGAATAGCATGCGGCTTACCGGTACGTACACTGTACTTTCCAATACGAGGTCCAAGTATTTTAGCACCGATCAGCGCTGAGATACCACCAACCATATGGATCGCACAAGATCCCGCAAAATCATGGAATCCTATCTGAGACAGCCAACCGCCACCCCAGATCCAATGTGCCTCGATCGGATAGATAAAAGCAGAGATTACTGCAGAGTATACACAGTAAGATAAGAACTTGGTACGCTCTGCCATTGCACCGGAAACGATCGTTGCCGTTGTGGCACAGAATACTAAGTTAAATACAAATGCGGAGTAATCAAAATCCTTGTAAGCTGTAAAAATATCCAAGCCGGGTTTTCCGATAAATCCCAGGAAATCCTCGCCCAAGAGCAATGATGCACCGATCAAAATGAATGTCACGGTTCCAATACAGAAGTCCATCAGGTTTTTCATGATGATGTTACCTGCATTTTTTGCTCTTGTAAAACCTGTCTCAACCATTGCGAATCCGGCCTGCATCCAAAATACTAATGCGGCACCGATCAAAAACCAAATACCATATAGATTCTCGTTAATATAAGTAATCACTTCTTTTGACATAACGATATCCTCCTTTTTGTTGTAGTTTTTCATATGATCCCAATTCATAAATGAATACGTTGTCCGGACGTTAATTAGGACATCAAATGTTGACCTTGCCCGTTTCACCAAAAAATTATCAATGAAACGAAAAAAGGTGCCACGAATTCTCTTCGTGACACCTTTGTCATAACTGAAATTATAGCAGAAAATAAATTTTCGTCAACCTTTATTTTCATTTTTTTATCAATTTGTGAAAATTCCTAAATTTTTTCAAAAATGAATCTAAAATTTTGACTACTTCGTATTCTGCCCATCTGACGCCGTTTTGATCTTGAGATTCCACTTTAGGGAGTTATCCATCAAATAGCGAATGATCTTCTCCGCATCTTCCGGATGTTTTGACTCATTGCTCATTGCAATGACCGGATCCGGCAGCATACCACCAAGCTGTTTATATTTGTCGCTGTCTTCGAGTGATAAACCGGTAAAATACTGCGTTTTATCGGATGCCTTCATGTTCTTGTCCGTGGTATTGCTGCGTACATCCTCTCCGGAAATATACTGCGTGTATCGACGATATTTTTCCGGATATTCCGAATAAAACGCAACCTCTTCATTGCCTTTTGCACCATCCTTGCCGTTTTCCGAATAAAAATAGCCGGCATGCCCCCATTTTTCTAAATTCTCCTCCGAACAGATCAAAAGATCTGCCGTGCCGGAATACAGAAATGTCTGGATCTGCTGATCATCTCCATCTAAAGACAGGCGAACGGTTTCCTTGCCATCTTGATATCCTAAATACTCGTTCAATGCCTTTTGGATCTTTTCTACATTATCATCATCAATAACATCTCCCTGCACACAGATAAACAGCAGGACATCTGCCTTTGTGACCGCATCATATACCTGCAGTCCGATCATCGCTATGATCACGACCGCTATGATCACTCCCTTGAGATAATATTGCTGAAACTGCTTCAACTTACCTTTCCAAGATAGATTTTTAATCTCCTCTTTGATCGCCTCATCGGTATGATCCTCATAAATAGATGCTTTGTCTTGTTTCAGTTTTTCTTTTTCCTCATCAGAAAAATGAACTGCCATACGTAATGGTTCTCCTTTCTACAATAAAACGTTTGATGCAAACATAGATCAAACGATGGTCCCCCATATATAGAGCATCAGATAAAAGATAACTAACAGCCCATTACATATAGATGCAATTGTTGGAAAATGCGGACGGATATCTTCCTGATGAAGACTGATCCATGCCAGCACGAAACCAACACCTGCCACGACCAAACTACAGATTCCAACGAATCCGACTAACAAACCTGCATGACCATTACTCCCGCTTGCAGCAACGCAGGCAGCGCCAAACATCCCTGCCGACAAAACCGCCAACAACGTAGCAACAATGCCTAATAACGGATGATGCTTGTCTGTCAAATGTAGAGAAGATTCTCTTTCCTTCTTTTTTCTCGCCATGTACTAATCCTCCATACCCCAAGATAACCCGCTAACTTGGTGAGTTTCGTTTTTTGTTCCAAATATGAAGTATCGCATTGCAGCATCGAAACAATACATATCCCAATATGCCTCCTAGTGTATTCAGCATAATGTCATCTACATCAAACGATCCTAACTTGGACACTAATTGTATACTCTCTACCAGTAATGATGCCAAAAAACTTAGCAGAAGGATCTTACCAAAACTGCTGCATCGCACAGACAGTACCGGTATTACAAATCCATATGGAATGAAACATATGATATTGCCTAGCAGGTTTAGCAGCACCAATGCTGTCCCCACTCTGCCGGCATAATACAGATACCGCTTAATCTCAGCAAACGGATGCAAATTGTATTGGTACGTATCCCGTGGTACACGTCCCATCTGCTCACTGAAAAACAAAAAATATACCATCATGATCAGATATATGCCAAATAATATCCACGATATTATTCGAATCCTCTGCTTATGCTCTTTTCTCACATCATATCCCTTTCTGCGACTATTGACGAAGTACTACATTCTTCTCGCCCAGTCCATTCATAATCTTATCCATACACTTGTTGACTTCATCATCAGTCAACGTACGGTCTGACGCTCTAAATACAATCTTATAAGCCAAAGATTTATATCCTCTCGTCAACTGCTCTCCCTCATAAATATCAAACAATTCGCAAGACTCTAACAATTTACCTCCACGAATGCGGATGATCTCCTCCACTTCGCCTGCCAAAACATCTTTGCTCATTGTTAAACTAATATCGCGTGTCATTGCCGGGAACTTGGCAACACCTTCATACTTAACATCAAAATCAGCCAAACTGCTGACAACCTTCATATCAACAACTGCTAAATAAGCACGTGTACCGATACCGAAGTTTTTCTGAACTTCCGGATGCACTTCTCCCAAATAAGCAACACTCTGTCCACCACAGGTAACAACTGCCTGTCTGCCCGGATGCAGGAAACTCTTCCCGGCATTTGGATCGTACTTCACAGCAGCTGCCTTAATCCCCATACGCTCTAACACAGCCTGTACGACACCCTTCATATCAAAGAAATCAACCTTACCATACATACCGAGCGTGAGCTGCATTCTCTCATCCGGCAGTTCAGTAAGCGGAAGCTGCTTTGGAAGGTAAACATTGGCAAGCTCATATAAGCGCACTTCCTGATTACGCCGCTTAAAGTTCGTAGCCAGAGAAGTTAACATTCCACCAAGTGCGGAAGTACGCATTACACTGTAATCCTCACCCAAAGGATTCGTGATCTGAATACTCTTGCGAAGCACATCATCCTCGGAAAGATTCAGTTTATCATATACTTTCGGGCTTTCAAACGAGAATGTCATACCCTCGCAGAAACCGTAATTTTCAACTACTTCACGAACCATATCTTCGTGCTGTAATTTCTGAGATAATCCACCGGACGTTGCAGCACCGCTTGGCAGCGTCATCGGAATGTTATCATAACCGTAAAATCTTGCAACTTCCTCTGCAAGATCTGCCATACGCTCCAGATCCTGACGCCAGGTCGGTACAATTACTTCTCTCTTCTCGCGGTCTACCGGAAGATCGATCGTTTCAAAGTAACGAATCATATCTTCTTCTGAAATATCCGTTCCAAGAAGTGCGTTGATCTTAGCCGGATCATACGCAATGCGGAGCGGCTCTTTCTTTACCGGGTAAAAGTCCACTGCACCGCCAACCACTTCACCGGCGCCCAGTTCTTCGATCAACTGGCAGGCACGATCCATTGCATCCATTGCATTGTTCGGATCCAGTCCTTTTTCAAATTTTGCCTGCGCATCGGTACGCATACCAAGCTTCTTTCCGGACAGACGGATGTTCGTCCCATCGAATGTAGCAGCCTCAAACAACATTGTCTTTACATCATCTGTGATCATGGAATTTTCACCACCCATAATACCGGCAAGACCGATCGGTTTCTTACCGTCACAGATCATTAACATACTGTCATCTAAGGTGCGCTCCTGTCCATCTAATGTCTTAAACGGCTCACCGGCGTTTGCCTTACGGACTACGATCTTGTGATCCTCGATCGTATCCAGATCATATGCGTGCATTGGCTGCGCAAACTCTTCCATAACATAGTTGGTAATATCAACAATATTATTGATCGGACGAATACCAACAGACGCCAGTCTTCTCTGCATCCACTCAGGTGATGGTGCCAATTTGATGTTTTTGACAACTCTGGCAACATAACGTGGACACAATTCCGGACTTTGTACATCAACGGAGATATAATCATTCACATCTTCATCGTTTCCTGTTTTCGTTACAACCGGAGGAACGAATTTTTTACCAAACGTAGCTGCTACTTCACGTGCAATACCGAGAACGCCAAAGCAGTCTACACGATTAGATGTGATCTCATATTCAAATGTCACATCGTGTAATCCCAGCAGTTCTATCGCATCTGATCCAATCGGTGCATCTTTGTACTCCGGATTGTCGCTTAAAATATAAATTCCGTCTTTGGCTGCATCCGGATACATGTCCGTCGTAGATCCTAACTCTTCGATCGAACACATCATTCCGAATGATTCTACGCCACGCAGTTTTCCCTTTTTGATCTTAAAACCATTCTCGTTTTCCCCATCTTTGTGTGAACTTGCAACATGTCCGCCGTCCAATACGACCGGAACCTTATCACCTTCTTTGACATTTGCTGCTCCGGTTACGATCTGAACTTCTTCACCCTCTTCATTTATCTGTACCTGACAAATCACAAGCTTATCCGCATCCGGATGTTTTTCGATCTTATTGATCTTGCCAACAATGATCTTGTCGAGATTCTTATCAAACTCTGTGAATCCCTCTACCTTTGTTCCTGACAATGTCATTGCATCTGTATATTCCTGTGCCGTACAATCAAGATCCGGCACATATGCTTTTATCCATGATAATGATGTATCCATTTATTTACCTCTTTTCCGCAGTCTGTATAAATGATCCGACCGCTGCATTCTTCATTCTCGTTGTCTGTTTCCTGTGAACATCTTCCTAATCTTATGTCCTATTTAAAACTGTTTCAAGAAACGTGTGTCGTTCTCATAAAGCAGTCTCATATCGTCAATCTCATACTTGAACAATGCGATACGCTCCAAACCGACACCGAAGGCAAAACCGGTATACTCTTCCGGATCAATTCCGCTCATTTCCAATACATGTGGATGAACCATACCACAGCCTAAGATCTCAACCCAGCCGGAACCCTTGCAGAAACGACAGCCCTTACCGCCACACTTAAAACAGGTAACATCCATCTCTGCGCTAGGCTCTGTAAACTGAAAATGATGCGGGCGGAACTTTACTTTGGTCTCTTCACCAAACAAACGCTTTGCAAACTCCTGCAGCGTTCCTTTCAGATCCGCAAACGTGATATTTTTATCAATGACAAGACCTTCAATCTGATGGAAAGTCGGTGAATGGGTTGCATCTACTTCATCCGAACGAAATACTCGTCCCGGTGCGATCATACGGATCGGCAGTTTGCCCTTTTCCATTTCATGCACCTGTACCGAAGATGTCTGGGAACGAAGTAAAATATCTTTTGTAATATAAAACGTATCCTGCTCGTCTTTTGCCGGGTGATTTGCCGGAATATTAAGTGCTTCAAAGTTATAGTAATCATACTCAACCTCAGGCCCTTCTACTACTTCATATCCCATACCAACAAAAATATCCTCTACTTCTTTTAAAGTGATCGTATTCGGATGACGATGGCCCTTTGGCAACATTGTGCCCGGTAATGTTACATCAATTGTCTCGCTCTTAATCTTTTCTTCCTGAATTGCTTTTTCAAAAGCGGCCCGTTTTTCTTCCAATCTCGTCTCGATCTTAGCGCGCGCCTCATTGACAAGCTGTCCGACCTTTGGACGATCCTCCGGCGCAACGTCTTTCATTGACTTTAGCACTGAAGTTAATTCACCCTTCTTGCCTAAGAATGCCACTTTCACATCATTCAAATGCTCCAACTGCTCTGTGCGGTCGATCTGGCCCAGTGCATCCTCTAAAATTTTGGTCAACTTTTCTTTCATCATATCAGTTCCTTTCTTATGTTGAAATGTTTGCGCGGTTTATGCCGCACCAGACTGCTGACGCTGTCGTAAGTCCAAACAGTAAATTCCCTGCCGTTAAAGAAAAACAAGCAAGAAACCTCTGCTGCCAGAACTTTCCTGCTTCTTCTCAAAAATATAAGCATTGCCCTGTCGCAGTCATCCTACGTCAGGGACGGATCTCTCCGCGGTACCACCCTGCTTTTTATGGAAAGAGAATATCTTCTCTACTTCACATAAACTCTTCATTACACGTAACGCGTGCAAACGTCAGCCTCTACACAAAAAATCTTCAAAGCTGCAGCTCCCGTGAGAAATTCATTTACTATGGGAACGCACAGGATGCTTACAGCCGGGGACATCCTCTCTCTTCATCGAATCATAGCAAACTACTAAACACGATCATTACTTTTCTCAAATCCAAATTTTATCACATTTCTCTAAAATACGCAACAATCTTTTCAAAATGCATACCATGGGAAGCTTTTACCAAAATGGCATCCTGTTCTTTCAGCAGATCAGGCAATTTCGCCATCGCCTCCTCCAGTGTCGCAAACCAGATCACATTGGCAGAAGGATCGACATCCGTAATTCCGGCAAGATATTGTTTTGCCAGCGTTCCAATGCATATGATCTGATCCAGACCGCATCCAGCCACATATCTTCCCGTTTCGTAATGCAGCTTTTCTTCCTCTGCGCCAAGCTCAAACATATCACCAAGAATGGCGACTTTACGTTCCGGCACTTCAGATAACAGACGAACCCCTGCCTGCATGGATACCGGATTAGCATTATAACAGTCATCCATGATCGTAAAGTGTTCCGTTGCAAACACACTGCCATGACCATCGACCGGACGAAACGCTGCAATCCCCTGAACGATCTCCTCGTCCGACAACCCCATCTGCTGACCTACCGCTACTGCAGCAAGCGCATTGGTGATCATATGACGACCCGGTACCGGAATGGTGATCTGAAGCGTTCCCCTAGAGGTCTGCACAGTCACATCCGTACCGGATAATCCCTTAGATGTGATTTTCAACGGATGCACATCGTTGTTGTCATTCAAGCCGAAAAATACCGGTCGTTTGCCATGTACCTGCGTTACCGTGATCAATTTATCGTCGTCGCCGTTCAAAAAAACAGTGCCGCCTTCTTTCATTCCTTGAAATATCTCGGTTTTGGCTTTTAATACGCCATCTCTGTCACCCAATTGTTCCAGATGACAGCAGCCGATATTGGTGATCACACACATATCCGGTCTGGCAATCGCTGTCATGCGGCTCATTTCTCCAAAATCACTGATTCCCATTTCCACGATGGCCGCCTCGTGTTCCTCACGCAGGCGAAGTAATGTAAGCGGCATTCCCAATTCGTTATTAAAATTACCTAATGTCTTTAATGTGTTAAAGTGTGTTGAGAGCACAGACGCTAACATCTCTTTGGTCGTAGTCTTTCCAACACTTCCGGTAATTCCTACTATAGGCAAGGTACATATTGTCCTGTAATACGCTGCCATATCTTTGATCGCCTGCAGGCAGTCTTTGACCTGAATATAAGCCTTTTTCTGCTCACCAGGCTTATCTTCTGACATGCAGCAAAGTGCCCCGCTTTCATAGGCAGCCGGAACGAAACGGTTTCCATCCACCTTTGCCCCTTTGATCGCCACAAACATTCCACCTTCTGTCACCTGCCGGTTATCCGTCACAACTCCGGTGATCTCCTTTGTAGCCAAATCCCGATCCCCATAATAGGTACCACCGCATATTTCCGCAATCTTTTTAGGTGTCATTGTCAACATACGAAACCTCATTTCTTCTCCATAGCCAGCGAGATAATCTTCTCACACAACGTTCCATAATCCATACCAATCGCTGCAGCTTCCTGTGGCAGCAGACTAGTCGGCGTCATGCCCGGCAGTGTATTTGCTTCCAGACAGAACAGATTTCCGTCTGCGTCCATCAGAAAATCGATACGTCCATACACCTCTAACTTCAACTCATCATATACTCTCTTTGCAAAATTCTGCATCTCTTTTGTTTTTTCTTCTGATAATTCCGCAGGACATACGTCCATTGCCATTCCCGGCTGATATTTCGTTTCGTAATCATAAAATCCTGCTTTCGGAATGATCTCTATGATCGGCAGACTCTCTCCACCAAGCACGCCGGCAGAAAACTCTCTTCCTTTGATACACTCCTCCACAACGACTTCATCTTCATAGCGAAATGCAGTCTGAAGCGCGGCCTCATATTCCTCAGCACTCTGTACCATACTTACACCAACACTGGAACCACCACAACATGGTTTCACAACGATCGGATATGCCATATCTTCCGGCAGATCGCCACTCTGTCCTTTGCGAACGGAAAATCCTTTCGGCGTTGGGATCCCTGCCTCCAAAAAGATCTTTTTGGACAATCCTTTATCCATGGCAACCGCACTGCCTACGCAGCCGGAACCTGTGTAACGAATGCCAAGCAGATCGAACGCTGCCTGTACTTTACCATTTTCACCATCTGCGCCATGCAACGCCATATATACAATATCTGCCTTTCGGCAAAGTGCCAGAACATTCGGTCCAAAGAAACCATCCTCGGAATCTCCGCGCATCTGCTTGATCTGATCCAGATCCGGGTCAATGGACTTGATCTTTTTATCGTCCGAGCGGATCGCATCATTTCTTACAAAAAAATCCTCTGAAACATCTCCTTCATATCCTAAAAAAACATCCAGCATTGCTGCCTGATGTCCCCTTTCACGCAGCGCTTTGCACACGTCTTCTCCGGTGCTAAACGATACGTCTCTTTCTGTACTAAGTCCTCCAGCCAATACGATGATGTTCATAACTGTGCCTCCATTTTTGTTTTACATGCTAATTATTTACGCCACTCTATCTTAGCACACTACATGCAAAAGGGCAACGCTAATGCATTGCCCTTCCTGCTTCTAACAAACAATTTCCTATTTTGTAGGACGTGCTACCAACACCACAGAATCTCCTTTGCCATATCCATAATGAACCACTTTCCCGTAACGGCTGCTTGCAGACACATCCTTTGCGCCGCCGGTATATATCTCAATATGCGTGATATTCTTGTATCTTCCATTACGCCAGCCGGAGAAAAAGATCAAGTCTCCCGGAAGCAGTTTTTTATAAGAAACCGCTTTTTTTGCAATAACTTTATGATTTCTGGTGCACCATTTTCCAATATCTGCGGCAACCGGTGACCAGCCGCTTTTCGATCCAAAATATACATCATATTTACGATATACTCGAGAAACTAACGAACTGCAGTCGTAAAATCTCTTAGACATTCTACGTGCCTGACTGTATGTCGTCTTCGTCTTAGAGATCGCAATCGCTTTCTTGGATGCCCGATAACCCCGTTTACTGGAAATCTCAACCCAGATCTTAAACGTGCGTCCATCCGCCTTTACTGTAATATTTGTATGACCGATCTTCTTCGCTTTCATTTTGCCTCTGGATGTAATCGTTACCTTTTTCTTATTGTTAGAGGAAAAGCTAACCTTACTTCCTGGCACAAGTCCTTTAAGCTTCAGCGTCTTTCCCATACCTTTGTACATGATAATGTTGAAATCCGCATAGGCAGGATCACTGACACGAACCAAAATAGAAAAATCCAATCCATCGATATTCAATGTTAGTTTTTTCGATCCCTTATAATTTGCAAAAATATCACCTTGCTCTGTAAAATATGCCGCACCCTGTTTTTCAGGATCCCAGGTAATCTTACTTTGTGCGATTGTTCCGCTGATCGAAGGCTTCTTCACACAGCCGGATGCCAAGATCACTGTCTTACCGGATACCGTTGGTGTTGTCACATATACCGGCATCGTAAGTGTTATCGTGTCCTTGTTATATGCAGTGAGCGTCGCTTTCAGTGTCGTCTGCCCCTTAGCTACAGCCTGTATTCCCTGCGTTGTCCAAACAGCTACTTTATCATCTCCGGTTGCATAAGTAATCTTTTCACTGCCACTTCCGATAAAGGAAAAACCGTCAACACCGACAGCGGTTGCCTTGCTGCCAACAGCACGTGTAACATACTCTTGTGAATAGCTCGGTGTCTCAATCGTTACTTCTGCTATCGCAAAACAGCTGCCACGTCCATTGTCCGCATAGATCACGGAAGGGCGAAACCCCACTGCCTGCAGGGAGCCGTCTTCACTAATTGTGACACTATTTCTATCTGCCGACAACGTATAACCCATCTGCAGCAAATATTCCTGCATCGGCTTAGAAACACTCTGTCCATAAGCAAGTTTGACCTGTTCCGGTGCGATCACATTAATCTCGATCGTATCTTTATATGATGTATCATCGTCATTTTTGCGCTCCGCCTCAACCGTCACCGTTCCCTCTTTCAAACAAGTCAAGATTCCGGTTTCTGTCACTGACGCCGTTTCCGTTGATGGTTCTGTCAAGTGAAATGTTGTTCCTGCTTTCATATCCGGTTCTACCAGATTCATCAGATCAAATTGATCTCCCACATAAACACTTTGCTCATTTTCGGTAAAAATACGTTCTAAAGCAGCCGCATCTCTGCTGATTCCAAAAATCATTCCTGCAAGCAGCAGTACCAGACACATGATCTGCCATTTCCCTTGTGTTTTCTTTGTTGCCTCCATGTTTCCTCCTTACATTTAATTCACCTTGTAAATAATCCGTCTGCCCTAAATTATCACTGGTATCAGACATCGATTCCCCTATTGTGATCGCTCTGCCTGAAATCCTTCATACATCATATCAATGTATTCCCAGATCTCATCCCGTCCGCTTTTATTCAACGCAGAAAACGGAATAACCGGCGTTCCATCTACTACCTGCAGCGCATCTTTGATCTGCTTGATCTGTTTTTGCAATTGTGAACGCTTGATCTTATCCGATTTAGTTGCAATAATGATCGGATTAAATCCATAATTGACACACCATTCATACATCTGTATATCATTTTGATTAGGTTTGTGCCGTATATCCACCAGCAAAAAAACCAGACGCAGCACCTTTGACTGGTGCAGATATCCGTCAATCATCTTCCCCCACTTTTTGACTGTATCCTGTGACACTTTCGCATAACCATATCCCGGAAGATCAACAAAATACAACAATTCATTAATATTATAAAAGTTGATCGTCTGTGTTTTACCCGGCTGCTGCGAAGTACGTGCATAAGATTTACGATTCATCAGTGCATTGATCAAGGAAGACTTTCCTACATTGGAACGCCCGGCAAAAGCGACTTCCAATTTGTCATTTTCCGGCAATTTACTTGTAATACCACAAACTGTCTCTAAATTAACACTCGTTACTTTCATTCTATTATTCCATGCCTTTCCATGTTCTTATGCTTCGCCGGAGGCAGTTTCTATACTCTGCTTCCATATTTCCTTTACCGAGGACACCGTAGTAACCGTGATCCCTTCTAAAATGTCCTCCGAAAATTCCGCAAGATCACTCTCATTATCCTTCGGAATGAAGACCTGAGCGATCCCGGCTGCTTTCGCCGCAAGCATTTTCTCCTTAAGGCCACCAATAGCAAGCACTGATCCACGTAAGCTGATTTCTCCCGTCATGGCAATATCTGCTCTGACTTTCCATCCTGTCACCGCAGAATATAAGGCCGTTGCCATTGTAACACCTGCAGATGGTCCATCCTTCGGCACGGCGCCTTCCGGTACATGAATATGAATATCATGTTCTGCATAATAAGAGTCTTTCACCAGCTTTGCGGTCTGGCTTCGCACATACGTTAATGCGATCTGCGCTGATTCCTTCATGACATCCCCTAACTTGCCGGTAAGCAGCAGCTTACCGTTTCCGGGCATAATACCAACTTCGACCTCTAACGTCTCTCCACCAACAGCCGTCCATGCCAATCCGCGAACAATACCGACTTGCGCTCTCTTATTCGCCATCCGGATGGTATGCACTTCTTTGCCAAGATACTCTTTCAGATTGCGTTCTGATATACGAACCTTATCTTTCTCACCTGTTGCAATGCTTTTCGCTGCCTTCTGGCACAACAATATAAGTTTGCGCTCCAGATCACGCACTCCTGCCTCTCTGGTGTAACGAGCAATAATCATACGAATTGCCTTATCCGTTATTGTAATCTGTGAATTTGTCAAACCATTGGCATTTTTCTGTTTTTTCCACAAAAATTCTTTGGCGATATGAAATTTTTCATTGTCCGTATATCCGGACAGTTGAATGATCTCAATACGGTCACGAAGCGGCAGCGGAATTGACTCCAATGAATTAGCAGTACACCAAAACATCGCATGAGACAAATTGATCGGTATTTCCATATAATGATCCGAAAAATGCTTATTTTGTTCAGGATCTAACACCTCTAACAACGCTGCGGACGGATCCCCTTTATAATCTTTTCCGATCTTATCGATCTCGTCCAGCAAAACCAATGGATTATTGGTTTTTGCCTGACAAAACGCCTTTACGATCCGTCCCGGCATAGATGCGACATACGTTCTTCTGTGTCCACGTATCTCCGCCTCGTCATTGACACCGCCAAGACAAATGCGAACATAACTGCGTCCCAATGCCCTTGCGACTGAACGGGCGATCGATGTTTTACCGGTTCCCGGAGGACCGACCAGACAAAGGATCGGACTCACTGCATCTTTCTTCATTGCCTTTACCGCCAAACATTCCAAAATACGTTCTTTTACTTTAGTAAGACCATAATGATCCTCATCCAACACCTGTGCTGCATACGCAATATCTAAGCTCTCCTCAGACTTTTTCTTCCATGGAAACGCAAACAGATTATCCAGATAATCACGGATCATTTCACTTTCCGATGGATTTTTGGCAAAACGCTGATAACGCATAATTCTTCACGAATCGCCTTTTTAACACGCTTAGGAGCCTTTAGTTTCTCTAATTTATGAAGATATTTAGCTGCCTGAGAGCCTACGTCATCATCACCAAGTTCCTCATGAATAGCATCGATCTGCTCTCGCAGATACATCTCCATCTGCTTCTTATCTATATTTTCTCTGATCTTTTTTTGAATCTTCTCCTGTTCAATAAACAGATTGATCTCCTGCGTCATGTAGACAGCAAGCCGCTTTTCGCGTTCGTCAATGGATGGCTCCTCCAAAAGCTTTTGTTTTTGTGTATAATCACTTTCTAACAATCCACTAAGTTGATCGACATAAGCCCCGCGGTCCTTCTCATCAGCGATAGCATCCCATACTGTAGCAGGAACATCTTCTCTAAATTCCGCATATTTTCTTTGCAGGGCATTGAGAATGCTGCCCATCGCAAGGATCGTCTGGGAATCTTCCTCTGACTCTATTTCTTGAAATTCACTATATTCACAATAATAACAATCCGATTCCCGATGGACTTCTTCAATCATAACACGGCAAACGCCACGCACAACAGCCTGTGGATGTCCTTTTCTCGGCGTATTCATCTGTTTGACTTCCAATAACGTTCCCACCGAATATAATTTTGAATGATCATCGTCTGCCGTTTCTGCCGGCATCCTTGTGACTCCAACCAGTTTTCCGCCCGGTCCAATAGCTTGTGATACCGCATTTTCGGATCGACTGTCATACAAATTCAAATACACAGAACTTCCCGGAAATACAACACACTCTGACAGGATGATCATTGGAATTTTTTGATTATTCATTCCATTCTCTCCTTGTATCTTATCCACAAAAGGGGCAACGCATCTTACGTTACCCCTGCAACATTCGTAAAAAGCACAAAGTTTGTTTATGCAGTTGCATCTTTATCCACTGTCAACTGCTTAACTTCGTCCTCTTTTGTGATCAACTTTGGTTCTTCCTCACCTAAAACTGACTGCTCTGTAATAACACATTCTTTAATGTCATCCACGGATGGAACCTCATACATCACATTCTGCATTACATTTTCCATGATTGCACGCAGTCCTCTTGCGCCGGTCTTGCGTTCTGACGACTGTTTTGCAACAGCCTGGATCGCTTCCGGTTCAAACGACAATTTCACGCCATCCAGTTCAAACAGTTTTTGATACTGTTTTGTGATCGCATTTTTAGGCTCTACCAAAATCTTTTCCAGTGCTTTCTCATCCAGAAGATCTAATGCTACCGTAACCGGAAGACGACCAATGATCTCAGGGATCAAACCAAACTTCACAAAATCTTCCGGCAATACCTGTCGGAACAGATCTCCAATTGTCTCATCACGCTTATCTGCGATCTCAGCATTAAATCCAATGGATTTCTGACCGATACGTCCCTCTATGATCTTCTCCAAACCATCGAACGCTCCACCACAAATAAATAGAATATTGGATGTGTCTAACTGGAAGAACTCCTGATGAGGATGTTTTCTTCCGCCCTGCGGTGGTACACTGGCTACCGTTCCCTCTAAAATCTTGAGCAGTGCCTGCTGTACACCTTCACCGGAAACATCACGAGTGATCGAAACATTCTCGCCCTTACGGGTGATCTTGTCAATCTCATCAATATAAATAATACCATGCTCCGCACGATCCATATCATAATCTGCTGCCTGTATGATCTTTAACAGAATGTTTTCAACATCTTCTCCGACATATCCTGCCTCCGTCAGTGCAGTTGCATCTGCAATGGCAAACGGAACGTTTAATATCTTTGCTAATGTCTGTGCCAAAAAAGTCTTACCGGAACCTGTAGGTCCCACCATGATAATATTACTCTTTTGAATCTCAACATCCATATCTTTTGCAGACAACACACGTTTATAATGGTTATAAACTGCTACTGAAAGAGCTCTCTTTGCGTCATCCTGTCCAACTACATACTCATCCAAAAAATCCTTGATCTCTTTTGGCTTAAGCAAATTGATCTCAGTATCATTGTCGACCTGCTCTGCCTTCTGTGTCATCTCATCTTCCATGATCTCCGAGCAAAGTTCTACACACTGGTCACAAATATACACACCCGGTCCTGCGATCAGACGCGTCACCTGATCCTGTGTCTTTCCACAAAAAGAACATTTTAATTTATCATCTTTTTTTCCTGACATGACTACCTCCCTGCCTGATATTCCCCCACTCTTACAATAACTTTATACAGATCTCTATTTCACGATCGTAACAGTGAATACAGTCTGTTATTTACGGTTAGTCACAATCTCATCGATCAAACCATACTCTTTTGCTTCTGCAGCCGTCATATAGTTATCACGCTCTGTATCAGCCTGGATAACTTCTAATGGCTTACCGGTATTTTCTGCCAAAATTTCATTCAAACGACTTCTTGTCTTTAAGATCTGTTCTGCGACGATACGGATCTCTGTTTCCTGACCTTTGGCGCCGCCGGATGGCTGATGGATCATAATCTCCGCATTTGGAAGGGCAAGTCGTTTTCCTTTAGCTCCTCCTGCTAACAAAAATGCACCCATGCTTGCCGCAAGGCCCATACAAATTGTAGAAACATCACATTTTACATAATTCATTGTATCATAGATGGCAAATCCTGCACTAACAGATCCTCCCGGACTGTTGATATAAAGGCTGATATCTTTGTTTGGATCCTGAGATTCCAAAAACAACAGCTGAGATACTACCAAACTCGCAATATCATCATTTACCTCGTTGGATAAAATAATAATGCGGTCCTGCAACAATCTGGAATAAATATCATACGAACGCTCTCCGCCACTCGTTTTTTCAATAACATAAGGAATACTATAACTCATTGTGCTCACCATGCCTTTCCATGTACCTGCAAATACTAAGCTGCAGGACATACTCTCTTAGACTTAACAAAAACGCCAGCCCATCAGGCAGCTGAAACAGCTTCCTGATGCGGATGGCGTTAACTTCTGTTTGTATTATTTCTCAACAGCTTCCTTTACAACAAATTCCACTGCTTTCTGCACTGCCAGATCCATTCCGATCTGTTTCTTCTCATCATCGCCGATTAACTCTTTTAACTTGTCGATCTCCATCTGATACATAGAAGCCATATTCTCTAACTCTTTATCGATCTCTTCATCAGAAGCCTCGATGTTCTCTGCAGCAACAACTGCCTCTAATACCAAACGACTCTGGATACGCTTCAAAGCCTGTGGCTCTAAATCTTCCATCATCTTCTGTGGAGTAAGACCTGTAAACTGCATGTACTGCTCCAAAGACAATCCCTGAGACTGAAGACGCTGTGCGAACTCCTGTGTCATCTGACGTGTCTGTGCAGCGATCATCTGCTGTGGAATCTCCATCTGTGCATTCTCAATGATCTTCTCAATGATCTGATCTTCCTGCTCACGTTTGATCTGATTCTCTTTGTTCTCTAAGATTTTCTTCTCAACGTCAGCCTTGTACTCATCCAATGTATCAAAATCAGATACATCCTGTGCAAAATCATCATCCAGTTCAGGAAGCTCTTTCTTCTGGATTTCTTTGATCTTTACCTTGAACAATGCAGGCTTACCCTTAAGCTCGTCTACATGATACTCTTCTGGGAATGTTACGTTTACTTCAACATCCTCACCGAGATTCTTGCCAACCAACTGATCCTCGAAATTATCAATGAAAGAATGTGATCCAAGAACTAACGTATAATCCTCTGCATAACCGCCTTCAAACTGCTTGCCATCTACATAACCATCAAAGTCGATGATAACAGTATCTCCGTCCTCTGTAGCACGATCCTCGATCGTGATCAGTCTGGAGTTAGCTTCTCTTGCCTTATCGATCTCTGCTGTGATCTCTTCCTCACTTACTTCTGCCTCTTTCTTCTCTACCTCAATGCCCTTGTAGTCACCCAAAGTAACTTCCGGCTTTATTGCTACGGTAGCTGTAAAGATGAAATCCGTTCCCTTTTCCATCTGTGTTACTTCAATTTCAGGCTGTGCAACGATCTCAAGCTCACTTTCCTTAGCTGCTGTCTCATATGCTTCCGGGATCAACTCATTGGCTGCATCCTCATAAAATACTCCCGTGCCGTACATTTTCTCGATCATTGCTCTTGGAGCCTTTCCTTTACGGAATCCCGGCAGAGCAATCTTACCTTTATTTTTCTGATAAGCTGAATCAACTGCTGCATCAAACTTTGCAGCCTCAACTGTAATTGTCAGCTTAGCCATGCTCTTCTCCAACTTTTCTACCTGTACACTCATTCTTGTAAATTCCTCCTTATAAAAATATCACATTGCTATACTATAGCATGAACTTTCTCCGAAAATCAAGGCTTTTTCAAAATTAATTATTTTGCCTCATGTCCTTTGGCTTTCAGTACTGCGATCACATCATCAACATACCGCTCACAAAGCTCCTGTGTCTCTGCTTCCACCATAACACGGATAACCGGTTCAGTGCCGCTCTCGCGCAGCAAAATACGACCATTCTCGCCTAGCGCCTGCTCGACTTTTTTCACGGCTTCGATCACATCTTCATCAGCTCTTGCTGCCGGCTTGTCATTAACGCGAATATTTTTCAATACCTGCGGATAGATCACAAGTCCCTTTCGCAATTCGGATAATTTTTCTTTCTTTTCCAACATAACTTCCATCAGCATCAAAGAAGTAAGCACACCGTCTCCGGTAACCGCATATTTACTAAATATAATATGTCCGGACTGCTCACCGCCCAGAGAATGACCAAACTGCATCATATTGGCATTGACATATTTATCGCCAACGGATGTCTTTTCATAGGAAATACCAACTTTGTCAAACGCCTTGTAAAGTCCCATATTAGACATGATCGTCGTAACAACCGTATTGTTATTTAATTCTCCCTTATCCTTCAGGTAACAGCCACACAGATATAAGATCGCATCTCCATCGATCACCTGACCCTTGTCATCTACCGCAAGGCAACGGTCTGCATCTCCATCATACGCAAATCCAACATCAAGATTGTTCTCGACCACAAACTTCTGCAGATTATCAATATGCGTCGATCCACAGTTATCATTGATGTTTGTTCCATCCGGATTCATGCCGATCGCAAATGTCTGCGCTCCCAATGCATCAAAAACACCTTTTGCCACGGAATAAGAAGAACCGTTAGCACAATCTAATCCAACTTTTATATTCTTAAAAGAACGAGTTGCCAAAGACATTAAATAACCGATGTAACGATGTCTTCCGATCGCATAATCGATCGTGCATCCGATATTTTCTCTGGTTGCCATAGGAATGTCATCTACTTCGCTGTCAATATATGTCTCAATCTTTTCTTCAACCTCAGCCTCCATCTTATGTCCCTTACCATTGATCACCTTTAATCCGTTATCATAATACGGATTATGGCTGGCAGATATCATAATACCGCAGTCAAACTTTTCTGTTCGCACAACATAAGACACACTTGGGGTTGGCGTTACATGCAGAAGATACACATCCGCACCACTCGCTGTAAGACCTGCACAAAGAGCATCTTCAAACATATAACTGGAACGTCTGGTATCTTTACCGATCACCACACGCGCCTTGTGCTCTTTTCCATAATACCATCCTAAAAAACGACCTACTTTATATGCATGCATTACATTTAAATTAACATTTGCTTCTCCACGAAATCCATCGGTTCCAAAATATTTCACGTTACTCCTCCATTCTGACTCTTCACTCTTTCAACTCTACCGCTGCCTTATGCTGTCTCTTCTATGTCCTATTCTCCTAATAAGCAACCGGTGCTTTACACAACATTACAATTCTACCATATGTGCTTTTCAAAATCAATGTTCTGTTTCCAATACGGCCTATATTCCTCAATTGCTCCTTTTTGATGCCACTTTCATTATGGCATATATCCCTAAACGCCAGTTTCTACATGGCGTTTTCCAAAATAAAACCTGTTATGATGATATCAAATATTTTATCTAATAGGAAGGGGCACGTATGAATATTTATAAAGCTACAAGTGATATTTGTGATACAACATTATTTTCTTTAAAGTGGAACAAACACAGTTTTGGACTGCGTCTTGCAAAACTTCGCGAAGCGGCCGGAATCAGCGCACGCCAAATGAGCTTGGATCTTGGATTAAACAAAAACTACATTAATTCCATTGAATCCGGTAAAAATTATCCGGCATTGGAAGGCTTCTTTAACATCTGCGATTATCTTCACGTCGATCCCTTTACCTTTTTCTATACTGATGATAATACGTATCAATCCTTCGCCTATTTTATTCCACTATTGCAAAAGTTAAATTCCGAAGAGATCCAGCATGTCTATCAGATGGTCAAGAATGTCACCGAATATCCATCCCGGCAGACGAAAACAAAAGCGAATCGATTTATTCCAACAAAATAATAGACGCAGAACGCAACGTTTTTACGTGACTTCGAGTTCTCCGAAGGGCAGGTAAATCATTCATCAGAGACAACAAAATCTGGAAATCACTGTAAAAACGAAATGCGATCAGTTATAAGGCATGGGAAATTTGTGTAAATTATTTGTAAAAAAAGTATAATTCGACAGTTATATATGGTTTTTTTATACAAAATGATTTAAACTATTATCATTACATGAACAGGAGGTATATTCTCATGGCAATAACTGTTTTTGCGGCAATTGATGTCGGTAGTCATGAAACCGCAATGCGTATTTACGAGATTTCCAAAAAACACGGTGTACATGAATTGGAATATCTGCATCACACAGCGCGTCTTGGATATGAAACATTTTCCACAAGACATATCAGCTATCACACGATTGATAAGCTCTGTAATATTTTACTCGGCTTTAAGGAAAAGATGATGGAGTACCGCATCAAAGATTATATGATCATTGCAACCAGTGCTCTCCGGGAAGCCGATAATAATCTGATCGTATTAGATCAGGTGAAACAGCGCACAGGCTTTCAGATCAAGATCCTCAGCAACTCCGAACAGCGCTATCTATGCTATAAAGCCATCGCATTGCAGCCCAACTCATTCCACAAGCTGATCCAAAAGGGTACGCTTTTGGTCGATGTCGGCGGTGGCAGTATCCAATTATCATTATTCGACAAAAACAACCTGATCACGACCCATAATATTTTGTTAGGTTCTCTGCGGATCCAAGAGTTTTTACAAACAATGCAGGGCGATGTGATCAATTATCAGAATCTGGTTCATGAATATATTTCTAACAGTCTGCATACGTTTTCTAAACTGTATTTGCAAGATTGTAATGTCCGAAACATTATTGCTGTCGGCAACCAACTGCAAACGTTTGTAAAATATCTGGTCACGCACCATTTTGGCAATTTGCAGCCGGTCGATTCAAAGGGTAACAAAAAAGATTCCGTCAACCGTCAGGAATACGAAGAACTGTATCATGCCATTTCCACGCAGGCACCGGATGATCTTGCCCGCGAACTGTCAATTTCTGAAGACAAGGCAGAGCTGCTTTTGCCGACTGCCATGATCTATCACAATATTTTTGAAGAGACAGATGCCGAGTTTATGTGGTTGTCCGGCATAACGATCTGCGATGGCATGGCAGCTGATTTTGCCGAATGCAAAGAACATATTGTTCCGGCTCATCCTTTCTCGGATGATATCATCTCCGTATCACGCAAACTGGCAGAACGCTTTTGCTGCGATACAGAACACATTCATCAGGTAGAGATTGCTGCCTTAAAGCTGTTTGATGCTCTGCGCAAAGCCAATCACCTGACCAAGAAGGATCGTTTACTTCTTCAGATAGCAGCGATACTTCACAATTGTGGCAGTTTTCTCAACTTAAATGACATCGGTGAAAACTCCTACAAAATTGTTACTTCCACAGAGATCATCGGATTATCCCATCAGGAACGTATGATCGTTGCTTATGTGATCCGATATACAACCGGCGACTTTCCGGAATACAGCGAGATCAAAAATGAATTCAGCCGTGAAGAATATATCAAGATTGCAAAACTAAATGCAATACTCTGTCTTGCCGATGCTATGGATCGAAGCCATCAACAGAAATTCACCAATTTTACGGTCCGCAAACGCGGATATGATCTTACCATCACCGGTCAGACATTGTATGACATCACATTGGAACATGGTATGTTTATACAGAAATCACCATTTTTTGAAGAGGCCTTCGGTATTCGCCCTGTCCTCCGCCAAAAAAAGTGTCTATAGAAAGGAGACTCTATCATGAGTACAAAATCACCTTATTCCAAACCGGAATATTTTTATAACCGTGAATTAAGCTGGCTGTTATTTAACCGCCGCGTACTGGAAGAGGCCAAAGATTCCTCTCTTCCCTTATTTGATCGTCTTAAATTTTTGAGCATTACGTCATCCAACTTAGATGAGTTTTTCATGATACGTGTTGCCTCTCTCAAAGACATGGTACAGGTAAAATACAACAAAAAAGACATCTCCGGCATGACCCCTGCAGAACAGTTAGCTGCGATCAACGAACGTACACATTTGTTCGTTAAAGATCAGTATGATATTTTTAATCGTTCTCTGATCCCGGCCCTCGAAAAAGAAGGCGTACACGTCTTATCCCACTATGAAAATCTTAGTGAGAAACAGTCCAAATATGTAGACCGTTATTTTACCGATGAAGTATACCCGGTACTTACTCCTATGGCAGTGGATTCATCCAGACCATTTCCGCTGATCCGTAATAAAACATTAAATATTGGTGCTATTCTCCGCATGAAAAAAGACAAAGCTGCAGGCGGACAATTCCGCGATCTTTATCTGTCACATGGCAACAAAAAGAAAGGAGCTGATTCCAATGATACCGATTTTGCAACGGTTCAGGTTCCTTCTGTACTGCCTCGTTTTGTCGAGATCCCATCCGAGCAAAAAGGTGAAAAAACCTTTATTTTGTTAGAGCAGATCATTGAAAAAAATATTGGAAAACTGTTTGTCAATTATGAGATTGAATCGGTATTTCCATATCGTATCATGCGTAATGCAGACCTTAGCATTGAAGAAGATGAAGCTGCTGATCTTCTGATCGAGATCGAACGACAGCTCAAGAAACGTCAATGGGGGCAGGCAATCCGTTTGGAAGTTGAAGCAGGCATGGACAAACGTCTGCTCAAAAAACTACGTCAGGAGTTAAAGATCAAAGAGGAAGATATTTTTAAGATCAACGGTCCTTTGGATTTAACATTTCTTATGAAATTATCCGGATTGGAAGGATATGATAAGCTACGCACTCCAAAATACACACCACAGCCTGCTAAATGGCTAAATGGTGAAGATCATCTGTTTGATCAGATCCGTGACCATGATGTCCTTCTACATCATCCATATGAGACTTTTGATCCGGTTGTTGATTTTGTCAAACAAGCTTCGAAAGATCCAAACGTTCTTGCGATCAAACAGACCTTGTACCGCGTCAGCAGCCACTCTCCGATCATCGCATCTCTTGCTGCCGCTGCCGAAAACGGCAAACAGGTAACCGTACTTGTCGAGTTAAAAGCACGGTTTGATGAAGAAAACAATATTATCTGGGCACGTAAACTGGAGCAGGCCGGCTGTCATGTCATTTACGGTCTTGTTGGTCTAAAGACGCACAGCAAGATCACGTTAGTTGTACGTAAAGAAGAAGATGGCATTCGACGTTATGTCCACCTCGGTACCGGTAACTACAACGATAGCACAGCAAAATTATATACCGATATGGGTCTTCTTACATGCCGTAAAGCGATCGGTGAAGATGCCACCGCCGTCTTTAATATGCTGTCCGGTTATTCGGAACCGGCATTTTGGAACAAATTAGCAATTGCACCGATCCGCCTGCGTGACCGCTTTACTCAATTGATCAACCGAGAAAAAGAATTTGCCAAAAAGGGTAAAAAAGCATTTATTCGCGCCAAAATGAATTCTCTATGCGATGCCGGTATTATCAGCTCCTTGTATGAAGCTGCTGCCGCCGGTGTTAAGATTGAACTAGTTGTACGCGGCATCTGCTGCCTCAAAACCGGAATGCCGGGTATCAGCGAGAACATTACGGTACGTTCGATCGTCGGTGACTTTTTGGAGCACAGCCGAATCTTCCATTTCTACAACAACGGTTTCGAGGAAGTCTATATGGGAAGTGCAGACTGGATGCCTCGTAACCTAGATAAACGTGTGGAGATTTTATTTCCGGTAGAAGATGACGCATTAAAAGCTGAAGTGATCCATATTTTGGACATTCAACTGGCGGATAACGAAAAAGCAAGAATTTTACAGAAAAACGGAACCTATCGACGTGCTGCAAAGGGCGGTCACGCTAAACTCAACTCACAGAAATACTTCTGTGAAGAAGCAAAGCGTGCGCAAAAAGAACGTAAAAAGCAAAATAAAAATACGCATACGTTTGAACCTCTCCATTCTGTTCCGGAAGAGTAAAATAAAATCTAATAACGTAAACAAAAGGCGGTGCTTAATGCACCGCCCCTTTTTCACGAAAACGATCATGAATATTATGCGATATGATACATGATAACGCGCATTTTACTTTTTTGCTGTTAATTCTTATCACAGAAAGTCCATCAGCGAGATCTGATTTGAATGTGGCAGATCCCCGAATAATCCAAGCCTATCCATCGTCTCTACTGTATTTGCGCTGACCTTGCACCGGGTCTTAAAGTCTTCCTGTGACAAAAATTCCCCTTTGCTCGCCTCATCCTCGATCAACTCTGCTGCTTTATCTCCCAGTCCGTCGATCGATGAAAAAGCAGGCATTAATTTCCCATCCACGATCTGAAATCTGGTTGCTTTGGATCGATAAATATCAATCTTGCAAAAACCAAATCCTCGCGCATACATTTCCTGTACAAGATGCATATCATCTAACGTATTCTTTTCTTTGTCAGACAACTCATTTTTGCGTCTGTTGTAATCATTAATGTAATACTCTAACCGCTCTCTGCCCTGACACATGATCTCATAATCAAAGGCTGTCGCACGAATACTAAAATATGACGCATAATACGCCAACGGCTCGTGCACCTTAAACCATGCAACACGCAATCCCATCATAACATAAGCTGCCGCATGCGCTTTTGGGAACATATATTTGATCTTTTTGCAGGATTCGATGTACCAGTCCGGCACATTGCAGGCACGCATATCTTCTTCCATGTCCGGTGTCAAACCTTTTCCCTTACGTACACTCTCCATGATCTTAAAGGAACGTTCATTTTCCACGCCCATACTGATCAAATAGATCATAATATCATCACGGGTACAGATCGCCGTAGACAACGTACAGTCACCGTTTTTAATATAATACTGTGCATTGCCAAGCCATACATCGGTACCATGTGACAGTCCCGAAATACGGACAAGATCCGAAAAGTTTTTTGGCTTAGCATCTAACAGCATGCCCATAACAAAGTTAGTTCCAAACTCCGGTACACCCAGACATCCAAGCGTACATCCGCCAATATCTTCCGGCGTAATACCTAACGCCTCTGTCGAGGCAAAAAGAGAAAGCACATCCGGATCATTCATCGGGATCTCCGAGGCATCTTTACCCGTAAGATCCTCTAACATACGGATCATTGTAGGATCCAAATGTCCTAAAATATCCAGTTTCAACAAGTTTGCATCAATCTTATGATAATCGAAATGTGTCGTTATGATCTTGGTTGTCATATCATTGGCCGGATGTTGTACCGGCGTAAAGGTGTAGATCTCTTCTCCGATCGGCAACACAACGATACCGCCTGGATGCTGTCCTGTGGTACGTCTTACACCTACACAGCCTTTCGCAATACGTTCCATTTCCGCACTGCGCTTTGTGATCTCATGTTCTTCACAATATTTCTTAACGTAGCCATATGCGGTCTTTTCCGCCATTGTACCAACCGTTCCGGCACGAAAAGTCTGACCTGCACCAAAAATAACCTCCGTATAATCGTGTGCATTACTCTGATACTCATTGGAAAAGTTCAGGTCGATATCAGGCTCTTTGTCTCCCTTAAATCCCAAGAATGTTTCAAACGGAATATCATGACCTTCTTTGTTCATTACTGTCCCACAATTCGGACAGATCTTATCCGGAAGATCGCACGCAGAAGTTCCCGCATTTTCCTTGATCACCGGATCATCAAAGTCATAATGATGGCAGGTTGAACAATAATAATGTGCCGGCAACGGATTGATCTCCGTAATTCCGGACATCGTTGCCGCAAAGGATGATCCAACTGAGCCTCGGGAACCAACCAGGTATCCATCTTCGTTAGACTTCCACACCAACTTCTGTGCAATAATATACATCACGGCATATCCGTTACCAATGATCGATTTTAACTCTCTCTCTAAACGCTCTTCAACGACCGGAGGAAGATCAGGACCATAGATCTCATGTGCTCTGTTATAGCAGATATTACGCAGATCCTGATCAGAATTTTCAATATACGGCGGACATTTTCGCGGACTGCACGGATAAATCTTATCCACCATATCAGCGATCAGATTGGTGTTCGTAATGACAATTTCCTCTGCCTTTTTGGATCCAAGATATTGAAATTCCGCAAGCATTTCCTCTGTTGTTCGATAATATAGCGGTGCCTGCTGATCCGCATCCGCAAACCCCTTACCGGACATAATAATACGGCGATACACCTCATCTTCCGGATTCAGAAAATGCACATCGCAGGTTGCCACAACCAGCTTATTATAAGCCTCTCCAAGAGAAACAATCCGACGGTTAAGCTCCTTCAGATCGTTATCATCCTGTATCTGCGGATATTTATCTTCGTCACGAACCATGAATTCATTGTTCCCGATCGGCTGGATCTCCAAATAATCATAAAAGCGGACTAAACGGTCAATCTCTTCCTCCGGCTTTTCTTCAACAAGTGCACGGAACAACTCACCCGCCTCACACGCTGAACCGATCAAAAGGCCCTCACGCCACTTCATAAACAGACTCTTTGGCAATTTCGGTCGTCTGTTAAAGTATTTCAAATGAGACTCTGACACCAAACGATACAGATTCACGCGGCCGGTTTCATTTTTGGCTAAGATAACAGCATGATACGATGGCATCTTACGAATCGACTCCTCATTCGGAATACAAGCCTCGTTTAACTGTGTCAGATTCTTGATCTCCTTGTCTTCCAACCGCTTGATCATATGCAAAAAGATTTCTGCCGTTGCCTCTGCATCGTCCACCGCTCTATGATGATGTTCCAGAGAAACATTAAGCTGCTTTGCCACAGTATGTAATTTGTAATTTTTAAGTTCCGGTAAAAGTGCTCGCGCAACAGACACCGTATCCACAATCGTAAATTTGCAGTCAAGCCCGAGATCTGATGATTTCTGACTAATAAATCCCATATCAAATCCGGCGTTATGTGCCACCATGACTGCCCCTTCACAGAACTCCAAAAATCGTGGAAGAACAGTTTCGATCCCATCCGCATCGCAAACCATAGAATCATCAATGGATGTCAATTTCGTGATATGATATGGAATCGGTCGGTGCGGATTGATAAAGGTACTAAAACGATCGGTGATCGTTCGATTTTCGACCTTTACAGCACCAATTTCTATGATTTCGTTGCTTTTAGGACCAATTCCTGTCGTCTCCAAGTCAAACACAACATACGTATCATCAAACGCTTGTCCTTCATCATTTTGAACCGCTTCGATCAGATCATCGACCAAATATGCTTCGACGCCATACAACACCTTAAATGCATCGTCACGATCCACTTCATGATCTGCATCCGGAAATGACTGTACAACACCGTGGTCTGTGATCGCCACTGCAGGGTGTCCCCACTCTTTTGCGCGTTTCACAAATTCACGTACCGGAACTACTGAGTCCATCTCACTCATTTGTGTATGTGCATGTAATTCCACTCGTTTTGGGCCCTCATAGATATCCATCCGTTTTTCTCTGGTATCTTTGCCCGGTTTGATGCCACGTACTGAACTGATCGTGATCTCGCGGCTAAAGGTATCAAAAATCGGGATTCCTTTCAGTTTTATAAATTTACCGTTTTTGAGTTCTCCGCCAATGGATTCTAATACTTCCGGCTCCAAAAAGATCTTCGCCTGAATCGTATCGGTAAAATCTGTAATATTAAACATTAACAGGATCTTACCACTTTTAAGCTCCCTCTCTTCCGAAGACAATATCATTCCCTCGATCACAACCTCACCAGGATCCTCCTGGATATCTGCAATCTTGATCATATTGCCATCACAGTTACGTCCATAGAAACATTCTTCGTCCACATTGCCATGAAACGAACCTCTTCCACCTTTTCGGCTGTAAGGATTGCCTCGAAACGTCTTTTTCTCTCCTCCGGCTTTCTTCTCCGTGGAATCGTTCTTTTTCTCCACAACCGGTTCCGCAGCGGTCTTGACGACAGTCTCTGTAGGTGCTTTCTGTCCGGAGACTGTCCCCGGATCCTGTGATCTTCCTGCGGTTTTTCCTTGTGCACCCATGTTTTTTGTTCCGGAACCACGCTCGGACCCTTGCGCTTTCTCCGTACCGAATGCCTCCACCGACTGCACCTGATTCTTATGTTGTATCACATCGCGATAGCTGATCTCTTCCTCTTCTTGAATCTGCGGTTCACGGTAACTGATCTTTAATGTGATCGAAAATCCGGCTTTTCTTGAAAAAAGATCTTGAACTTTCTTGATCACCTCTGTCTCTCTGGCACGAAACAATATATCATCGTCACAGCACAAATAGAGTGTCTCCCCTTCGAGATGACACTCTCCACTATAAAACATGTTAAATTCCAGAACATTGCTTTCTTTCAAGATCATCAAAATGCTGTCCTGGTATTCCTGCCAAAAATTCTCAGGCGTATACTGTTCTGACAGTCGAAACCGATCTGTTACCTGTACGGTAAATCCTGCTTTATCAAACAACTGATTCAATGCGTACTCTAACAGTGCAATCTCACGGTATGGAATAATATGTTCACTGACAATATGAACCTCCACTCTTTTTTGCTCCCGCAACAGACACAGACGTTCTACATATACTTCCTCAAAAACAGACTGCTGCCTTGCCGTCAAACGAAGATCAGCAAACGTTTCCTGTAGTAACTTTTCCATTCGATCACATCCTATCAAGTTCCTGCTGCAATGCTAAGAGTAATTGATCTTCCGGAACTTTACGGATCACTTCGCCTTTTTGATCAAAGACCCTCACCTTTGCCCCCGGCAATTCCGATATCAGCCTCTCTCGCCTCTCCGGGACCATTTACAACGCAGCCCATTACAGCTACTTTTATATCTTTGTCAAGATCCTTGACCATATTTTCCACTTTCGTTGCAAGACCGATCAAATCAATCTGAGTTCGTCCACAAGTTGGGCAAGAAACAACCGTTACGCCCCCTTTACGCAACCCAAGTGTCCGCAAAATAAGTTTTGCCGAGCGTACCTCTTCGACCGGATCACCAGTGAGAGACACACGTATCGTATCTCCAATACCCTCATACAGAATCGTTCCAATACCGATCGCTGATTTAATGTTCCCGGAGTGAACCGTTCCAGACTCCGTAATTCCAACGTGCAGCGGATAACGACTCTGTTTATCCATTAACTCATGTGCTTTGATACTCATTAATACATCCGAGGATTTAATACTGATGACCAAATTGTCATAGCCCATATTTTCGATCATTGCAACTTTCTGTAATGCACTCTTTACCAACCCCTCCGCCGTCACATGACCGTATTCTGCAATAATATCTTTTTCAAGAGAGCCACTATTGACGCCGACACGGATCGGGATCCCACGCTCCTTAGCAGCATTCACAACAGCACGTACACGCTCCTCATCACCAATGTTGCCAGGATTGATACGAATCTTATCTGCCCCGTTTTCAATTGCCGCCAATGCCAGACGATAGTCAAAATGAATGTCTGCGACCAGCGGAATATGGATCTGCTTATGAATCTCTTTCAAACTTTCTGCCGCCTGCATTGTTGGTACTGCACAACGGATAATATCACAGCCGGCCTCCTCCAGCGCATGAATCTGTGCAACCGTTGCTGCCACATCCTCTGTCTTGGTATTCGTCATCGACTGAATTGCTACCGGATTGCCACCACCGATCTTACGATCACCTATCTGAATCACTTTTGTCTGTTCACGCATCTATCCTCACCTATCCTTCTCCCGTATTAATGAATGATCTTAATCACGTCATTGTATAATACAAATACCATAAATAGCATTAGTAATACGAAACCTGCGAAATGTATATAGCCTTCCTTTTCGCGGTCTACCGGCTTACCACGCACAGCTTCTATCAAAATAAAGACCAGACGTCCGCCATCCAGTGCCGGTAATGGCAGCAGGTTCATAACGCCTAAGTTAGCACTTAGCAATACTGCCATGTACAAAATGCTCAGCCACATTTCTTTCAAACCGATCTTAGACGTCTCATTGATCATGGTTCCAACAGTATCTACAATACCAACCGGACCGGATACTTCCTTCATCGACATTTTGCCGGTCACAAGCTGACCTAAGCTGGCAACCGTTGTCTCGATCCAATATTTTACTTCGATCAAGCTATACCGCAAAATCTGTCCTGCATTACCCTTCTGATAATCGGAAGCATATATTCCCAGTGTTTTGGTCTTGTAAGATTTTGGTGCGATCTCATACGTTTTCTCTTCGCTGCCTCTGCGGATCACAAATGAAATCGCTTCTCCTTCTTTTTTCTCTTCTTCCATGACTTTGCCAAGTTCTTCGCCATTATCCACAGTACGTCCATTTACAGACAAGATCTCATCCCCCGCCTTAACGCCTGCCTTTTGAAACGGCGAATCTTTGCTCACATCTGAGATTTTCGTATCTGCTGTGTTCTGCTGTTTGTAGGAAAAGCCAAACAAGTATGCGGTATAATTCGGATCCACCATGATTGTCTTTTCTTTGCCGTCACGCTCGATCTCTACCTTCACCTCTTCTCCGCTCAAAGGATGTAACATCAAGTACGTGTCAATTTCACGGCCGATCGTAATTTTTTTGCCATTGATCCGGCGGATCACATCACCTTTTTTGATTCCAGCCTCACTTGCCGGCTGATTGTCATACGCTGCAAGAACACGCGGAATATCTATTCCGTTATTGGCCAGAATAATAACCGAAAATACAAATGCCAGAATAAAGTTAAAGAAGGGACCTGCAAATACGATAGAGAAGCGTGCCCACACACCCTTTGTATTAAAAGAATCTTCCGCATCATTGTCCTCGTCTTCTCCTACCATAGCACAAGATCCACCGATTGGTAAAAGTTTCCAAGAATATTTAGTTACATCCTGCCAGTCTTCGTAGGCATCAAACTTCTTTTGCGAACAGAAAAATCGACAAACCGGCCCTTTCTTTGTCTTTGCAAACGTAATAATTCTCGGACCCATTCCCACGGAAAATTCAGGTACTCCGACACCGTGTTTTTTTGCAAGTAGAAAGTGCCCCAATTCATGAATCACCACAATGACTGTGAATATCAACAATGCTGCAATTATGTTCATAGTTTTCTCCAATCTGCCATCGTTTCCGATGACATCTATCCTTTCTTTATGCTTTGATCTTCTCTTTCAGCAAACGATATACGTCTTTCTCTACCGCCAAAATTTCCTCCAATGACGGATCTTTGATCACATGATGATGCTCCATACTCCAAGCGATCAAACGTGCTATATCCAAATAACCGATCTTATGCTGTAAAAACAATGCTACCGCCATTTCATTCGCAGCATTTAATACCGTTGGAAGACTGCCTCCTGTGCGTCCTGCCTCATATGCTAGAGCTAATCCTTCAAAAGTGTCCATATCCGGCTGCTCAAACGTGATCTCCTGCAATTTCCAAAAATCTAACCGCTCGCCCTGTAGATAACGGCGATGTGGATATGTCAAGGCATACTGGATCGGCAGTTTCATATCCGGCGTTCCAAGCTGCGCCATTACGGCTCCATCTTCAAATTCCACCATAGAGTGTATCACACTCTGTGGCTGCAAAACGACTTGTATACGATCAAAATCCACATCAAACAGATGACGGGCTTCGATCACTTCCAAACCCTTATTGACCATCGTTGCAGAATCGATCGTGATCTTGCGTCCCATGCTCCAGTTCGGATGACGGAGCGCATCTTCCACGCGGATATGTTCTAATTCCTCTTTCTTTTTACCACGGAACGGTCCACCGGATGCCGTAAGCAAAATTTTATGTAAAGAACCATGTTCCTCGCCTTGCAGACACTGAAAAATAGCTGCATGTTCACTGTCCACCGGCAATAGCTTAACGCCATGCTTCTCCACCAAAGGCATAATGATGTGACCGGCCGTCACCAATGTTTCTTTGTTGGCAAAGGCAATGTCTTTCCCTGACTTGATCGCCTCGATCACAGGACGAATCCCGATCATGCCGACTACTGCTGCAACAACTATGGTTGCTTCGGAATAGGTTGCACAAGCGATCAGTCCATCCATTCCCGTAACGATCTCGGTATCCGCCGCAGCATCTTTACGTAAATGCAAACGCTCCTGTAATTCTTTTGCCTTGTCTTCCAAATACACGCACACTAACTTCGGCGTAAATTCTACAATCTGTTTTTCCAACAGATCAATGTTAGACCCTGCTGCAAGCGTTACGATCTGCATATCTTCATTTGCTCTGACAACCTCTAATGTCTGTGTTCCGATCGATCCTGTAGAACCAAGTACTGCTATCTGTTTCATGGTTAAATAACCCCTCCATTTCAAAGTTTCTCCTGCATTCGTAAAACTATCCGCATCACAAATAATGCATAGTCAAAAATACACTTAATACCCTATTATAATCCTACAGCGAATGAAACATCGTCACTAAATAATATACGATAGGCGCTGTAAAAATAATACTGTCGAAACGGTCTAAAATACCGCCATGACCCGGGATCAATGTCCCATAATCTTTAATGTCGTGATTTCTCTTGATCGCAGATGCTGTCAGATCGCCAATTTGTGAAATAACAGAGGATACTGCACCAACCACTGCAAACTGCCACCACAATGCGGTCTGGGTGCGGTAAAAGCCAGTGCAAACAAAAAGCCGATCAAAGCTGCACCAATAATCCCCCCCACACATCCTTCAATGGTCTTATTTGGACTCAATTTAGATGGCATTTTATGCTTTCCGGTCAATTTACCGACACAGTATGCACAGGTGTCTGAGCCCCATGCTCCGATAAAGATCAGCCATACCATCAGTTGACCTCCCTCAAGCATACGTACCTGAAATACATACGACAACATCATTGTCACATAGATCAATCCAAAAAATACCATAATGATCTGTTCACTGCAATATTTTGGGTAAGCGATCACATAACAAGCCATCATAAGCATCAGCGCCCCGATCAACAACATAATAACATAGTCCGTTTTTTGTGCCGCCAACAACAGATCCAGGCCAATACTCGCGGCATATCCGATCAACGCCGGTACTGTCTTTTCCATTTTAACGGCACGATAAAGCTCAAACAGGCCGATCACAGTGATCAATGTTATTACCCAAAACAATGGCAAACCGCCAAAGATCATCAATGCGATCGTAATGATCATCAATACAATTCCACTCAGTAGTCTAGTCTTAAACATATCTGCTCCCTTTCTATTTGACACCACCGAAACGCCGGTCTCTTTGTTGATAATATTCTACTGCCTTTTCCAGTTCTTTTTTATTAAAATCAGGCCACAAACAATCTGTAAAATAAAACTCGGTATAAGCCATCTGCCACAACAGATAATTAGAAAGCCTCTGTTCACCGCTGGTTCGTATCATAAGATCCGGATCCGGTATTCCCTTTGTATCCAAATATTCGGAAATCGTCTCCTCGGTAATATCTATCGGATTCAAAATGCCGTCTTTAACATCTTTCCCCATCTTGGTCACCGCACGCCGAATTTCATCTCTGCTGCCATAGTTTAAGGCAACCTGAAAATGCAACCCGGTATTTTTTGCCGAAAACTCTTCCAACTCACGGATCTGATCCTGCAGATCCGGTGCCAGTCTCGTAATATCTCCTATCACGCGTACCTGCATGTTGTTCTTCTCACTGGTTTTTAAGCAATCCTTTAAGTAACTATATAACAACTTCATCAAAGCATCGACTTCCTCTTTGGGTCTGGACCAATTCTCCGTTGAAAATGCATACATCGTCACGTATTCAATGCCCATATCCCATGCTGCCGCACAAATCTTTTCTACGTTTTTGCTGCCAGCTGCATGACCTGCGTTCCTTGGAAGGAAACGCTTTTTAGCCCATCTTCCGTTGCCATCCAAAATGATCGCTACATGTCTGGGTACGGCTCTCTTCTCATCACTCATCTATATCCTCATTTCTATGCGCAACTGCACCCATCCCGGGAGCAGACGCCATATTCCTTTATTGAAAAGTAGGGATAGACCCATTCCGTCCATCCCTATGATCCATGTTTTGAGAAAATCTCTCAAAACTATGTTATACTATACTGTCATGATCTCTTTAGATTTTGACTCAACCATTTCATCAATTTTCTTAACAAACTGATCTGTCAGTTTCTGCACTTCTGCCTCCGCATCCTTCTGCTCATCCTCAGAAATTTCATTTGCTTTCTGCTCTTTTTTGATATAATCGTTCGCATCTCTGCGGATATTACGGATCGCTACCTTGGCATCCTCGCCCTTTTTCTTGACATCCTTTGTCAAATCCTTACGACGTTCCTCCGTCAGTTCCGGGAAAGTCAAACGGATCACTTTACCGTCATTATTTGGCGTAAGCCCCAGATCAGAAACTAAGATTGCTTTCTCAATCTCCTTGATCAAACTTGCCTCCCAAGGCTGGATCACCAATGTACGTGCCTCAGATACGGAAATATTGGCAACAGACTGTAAGTTTGTCGGCTGTCCATAATAATCCACCGAAATACGATCCAACACATGCGGATTAGCGCGGCCTGCTCGGATCGTCGTATACTCGTTTGCAAGACTTTCAATTGATTTATTCATTTTCTCTTCAAATTGTCCTAATGATACACTCATGTTTACACCATACCTTTCTTATTCTCTATGCTTCTACCAACGTACCTGCCGTTGTTCCCATTGCTGTGTCAATAATACTGTTCTTTTCATTCAATCCAAAGATCATCATCGGCATATGATTCTCCATGCATAGAACCGCTGCTGCCAGATCAATAACACCCAAACGCTTATTGACCACCTCATTAATGGAAATCGTATCAAACTTTTTCGCTTCCGGATGTACGGCCGGATCACAGTCGTATACGCCATCAATGGATTTACCGGATAAGATCACATCTGCCTCGATCTCTATCGCACGAAGCACCGTGGCTGTGTCTGTTGAAAAGTAAGGATGTCCCGTTCCACCGGCAAAAAATACAACCTCTCCCGCTTCCAACGCCTTCACAGCTTTATCCTTTGAAAACAGTTCTGTAAACGCTCCGCAGACAAACGGTGTCATAACACTTGTCTTCAAACCAACATAGCGGAAAATATCAGAAACATATACACAGTTCATAACGGTAGCTAACATACCGATCTGATCTGCCTTGGTGCGGTCGATCGTTTCACTGGTACGACCTCTCCAAAAGTTACCGCCACCGGTCACGATAGCAACTTGTACACCATCCTCGACCAGACTCTTTACCTGTCTTGCCACTTCTAAGCAGGTAGCCTCATCAAAACCTGTCTTATTCGGACCGGCCAAAGCTTCACCACTTAATTTTAATAATACTCTCTTATACTTAGCCATAATTATCCTCATTTCTATGCAAAAAACTTATCAATATCCACATCAGTATAATCCAACGAACAGGATCCGTCCAAAACAGCGCCCTGATTGATCTGCAAAGACTCTGCAATAACATCTCCCTTAACAACAGCGCCTTCCTCTAAGACAACCGCACCTTGCACGTCGATCGTTCCCTTCACAGCTCCGGCAATATACGCAGATGTTCCGGTAACATTTCCAATGATCACTGTTCCTTCACTGATCTGCACGGTTCCTTCGCTGTCCAAAGATCCTTCCAGTCGCTTCGTATTAATATAGATCTCTGCACCGGAAACATTACCTGTCACTGTACCATTGATCGCTACTTTACCACGGGAAGTAATGTCACCATTGATCGTACCCATTACATCAACAGCCCCAGCCGAATTAATACCGCCATTAACGGTGGTTCCCTGACTGATCACCGTCACTGTGTCATCAGACACTTCTCCGGGTGCATCCATATGTGCTGTCCTATTTTCCTTTACCTTATCCGCTTTCTTATTGTTTTTCTTATGATTTGATGCCGTCTTTTTCTCAGCTTCCTTCGCCGCAGACTCTTTTGCCACATCCTCAATATCTTCTATCTCACCTAGGAGTTTGCTCAAATCTTCATCCATTTCTCCATTAGAGGTCTTATCATCACTCTCTGAAACATCCCCACCATCCGAAAAAATCTGGCTTAACAGATCCTTATCCACATTATCATCTGCATCGTCCGTCTTGTCCTCATCAAATAATGAACCTAGATCATCACCGATATCATCCAAATTCAAATCCTCCGGTAACGAAACATTCTCTGTCGTCTTTTCCTCGTCATCCTTAAAGATTCCCATATTTTCCTCCATTTTGCGCATTGCTACGCCCTTTATGCTGTAATACCTCATATCCGGTCACCAAACTCCGTCTGATAACCATAGTCATACTTTTTAATTATATCATGAATTTACCGGTTCGTCTATAGTCTGCTTGACCCGCCAGCCTCTGCTCTATGCATCCACTGACTCCATTTGATACGAAATACTGCATATGCCCTGTCAAATACGATCCAAACCACCTCTGCCAAAAGTACCGCTGCCAAACCAAACAAGATCTTAGAATGCTGCAAAACCGTCAGCAAGAATCCTTGTACAAGCTGTTGGAAACCAAATACATAAACATAGCTACAAACTGCACTGATCAAAAGCACATGATACAATATTCCTTTTAGTATCCACGCAAGCATCCTTTGTTTCTTTGAAAAAAAGTGTTCCAAGCACTCCCACGCGAAAACATACAGTACGAATGCCGCATATGTCAACACATACCATTTATTTGGCAACAACACTACACCTAATACACCTGCTGCCGCAGAAACCAGCAATCCATCCTTCCACCCTCTCTGCCAAGTTGTCACGCCTCCTAAGAAAGCCGCTGCCGCCAGGCAAAATAATGAACAATTCTCAAACACGCAAGACAAATACAACAACACCACCATGGCCGCTGTGATCATACCACCATAACTAACCCTGCCAGACTTTAGAAACATGTACACAAATCTCCTCCCATGCATTCACAAAGTGTATCCGCACACCAAAGATCGCAGCACAGATTGCCTGTTCCACATTCATTGCCCGCATATGGATCTCTTCCATATTGGCCACCATAACTTTGATATTGACCACGCTGATATGGATTATAACCCTGTCCACTGTTCTGGCCTTGATACCCCTGACCCTGATAGCCTTGTCCCTGATAGCCGGCACTATAGCCGCCAGACGTCTGACTGTCATTTGTTGCGTAGCCTTTCGCGCGCATATCCATGATCTGCGAATATGCCGCCTGCACTTCCTTAAACTTTTCCTCTGCCAGATCCTTCAACGGATTATTGGCATTTGCATCAGGATGATATTTACGACTCAGTTCACGATATGCCTTTTTTACCTCTTCATCTGTTGCATCGCTGGAAATCCCCAGCACCTTATATGGATCCATTATTGTTCCTCCTTCTGTAGTTCCTGTTTTATCCTATCAAAGCGATTCCATACTCCTGCATATAAAATATTACGCATAATATCTCTATACTCCAGGCACGGTAGCTTCTCAAATGCTGCTCCGGCAGCCGCGATCTCTGTCAACAGCTGCTCCTCGACCTGCGGTAATAGTTCCCGACGGTCAGTCCCCAGATAAGGGTTGAATCTCTCCTTATGGGTGTCTTCCGGCAAATCCTCAAAAGCATCCATAATATAGATAAATTTGCCCAAATAATATCCGGTTTCCCGAAAAAAATCTGCCAATCCGTCTTCTTTCCACGCAAATACTTCTGCAAGCATGCGGCCAAAACAATCTGCCAGAGCAGAAACATTCCTGCAGTCTTCCTGCTCTAACAAATGAAGCCTTTGCATTCCCTCGGCAATTGCTCTTGCCTGTCTTGGATAGTGTTGCTCCAATCGTCTGCTCTGCCCACGATACATCTGAACTCCCAATGATGCCGCCAGCGAATGTTCATCCTGCTTATCGTCCACAAAATGATAATAGCTCAGAAGCATATTAATATCTGCTGCATAGTCTGCTGCTTCCGTACGGATCACACGTCGTTTGCCTGCCGGATGGATAATGCATCGCTTGTGTTCCTCCTTTACCGCCAGATCATACACTGATGAAAGCAACAACACCAAAAATGTCATGTCATACGTCAGCGTAACCTGCCCCCGCAGCCCATAGGTATCCCGCAATGAATGACACAGGCCGCAGTAAAAGCCCTTGTAACACTCATAGTCTTTTACTAACAGCTCCGGTTTACGGATTCTTACATAACCAAACATGCTACTTCCATCCTCTCTTTTTTTCTAACGTTGTTTATCATAACATAAAAATATGGTATGATGTTAAACGAAAAATTAAATTTATATTAAAAACTCAAATTTCGCACATCCAAAGCTTCTGTAAGGTCGCATATTGCTTATTATGTCAAAGAATACTAAGTATTTTGCAGCCACAACATAGTGATTTCTGCAAGCAGCGAACTATAGTAATTGCCTTGCCGCATTTTCGTTTTTGGTGATTTCTAAATTTTGTTATCTCTGATGATTGATTTACATGCCTTTCGGAAACTCGAAGTCCCGGAAGCAAGGTAATCATCATTTTTGAAGTGCGAAGTTTGAGAAAAAAAAGAAAGGCAGAAAAAATATGAAATTAGTGATACAACGTGTTGATGAAGCAAAAGTAACCGTCGATGAGGCTATCATTGGCAGGATCAGCAAAGGGCTTCTGATCCTTGTGGGAGTCAGCGACACAGATACCACAGACATAGCAGACAAAATGCTAGATAAGGCACTCAAAATGCGTATTTTTGACGATGAAAGCGGGAAAACCAATCTATCACTCTCCGATGTTGGCGGCGAACTGCTTCTCGTCTCCCAATTCACCTTATATGCCAACTGTAAAAAGGGCCATCGCCCTTCCTTCATGGAAGCCGGTAAACCGGAGCACGCAAAAGCTCTCTATGAATACATGCTTACCAAAGCAAACGATTACTGTGATGTCGTACAACATGGATCTTTTGGTGCACATATGCATGTATCGCTGGTTGGCAACGGTCCTTTCACCATTGTATTAGATTCAAAGGAACTACTCGGGTGTTAATCATTTTATGGATCTTCCGCAAACAATAAATGTGGGTTTCATAGCGGTAATATTTCGGCTTTTCAAAAAGGGGTCGTATTCCCTGGAATACGACCCCTTATATCATTCACTTTATTTCAAAAACTCTGCAGCTTCCTTACACATAAACAATAAATGACACAATTACTGACGTTGTTTATGATATTTTACTTTCTCGCGATACATCCTCTCGTCTGCTTCTTTAATAATCTCCTCTAGCGAAATTGATCGATCCGGTATCAAAGAAACCAATCCGATACTTGCATCTACTTGATATGGCTTACCGGAAGATGCATTAAACTCGTCCAGATATCGATGCACCTTCTCGATCAACAACTCTCCGGTGTCATTATCATGCTCCGGACCGGCAACAATAAACTCGTCACCGCCAAATCTTGCACAGCAGTCATTCATTCCGCCAGATGCCTGCAGAGCCTTCGCAACCGTCGATATTGCAATATCACCATCTGCGTGACCATACGTATCATTGATCACCTTCAGACCGTTTATGTCAACCGAAAGCAATTTGAACTTTTGCTGCTCCTCTACACACTTCTCAAAGTCTGATTTAATATTCATATAAAATCCACGTCTGTTAAACAAACCTGTCAACGGATCATGGACATATTTATTCTCTAAGTTCTGAATGATCGTCTGCTGTCTCCGCTGTGTCTTGGACATATCTAATGCATTGCACACATTCAGGAAAAACTCATAATAACGAATAATGTCAGCTGTATCTTCATCAATCGAAATAACAGCATAACCTACCGTCTGCGCATGAATGTGCAGCGGAAAGAAGCAAAGGCTTCCACAGTCATCCAAAATCTCATCCAGATCCGGCAAAAGATCATTTGTATTATAATCGATCATTCCCTGCCATACACCATGTTTGCGGTATAGTACACGATTCATTCGCGAGGAATATCCGGTATGCTGTGCCATACTATTCTCCACAATATCGGAAAATTCTTCCTCATCCATGAAATTATCCACAATACATATCATGATATACTTGTTGTTTAACTTAGACGTTGACTGCATAATACCATCAAACACTTCGGCAAAGTTCGCTGCCTTTGTAAGCAACGCTGACATACGGATCTGATCCATCATAAAATACTTCATCTCCGCCTGCCATAAGCACAACGAATGAACCAAAGCATTCTGATTCTTGACCGTGTCTCCCTTGCATCCACAACTTCCGTACAACTGTAGATTTGCATCAATCTTATGAATATAATTGTCCGGAAATGTCTTGCCGGCAAAAAGTTGTTTCAAAATGTCAAACACCTGTCGTGTCACTTCTGTGATATCACGCCCTGCCGTTGCTATATGCGGCTGATGATTGACAGCCTCCGTGATGCCATCATAACCGGTGATCATAATATCCTCCGGCACCCGAAAACCACGCTGCTCCAAAAACTCTTCCACTGCCAATGCCATAACATCATTGGCGCACACCACCGCTTCCGGCATAGGAATACCACTATCAATAAACCGCTGCATAGCCTCTAATGTTGGCCCATCCCAAAAATCGCCATAGTCAATACGCCGCTCGTCCACTTCCAAATTATGATCGCGCAAAGCTCTCTTATACGCTTCAATGCGAGCTTCTGAGCAACCTTGTCCTTTGCCTCCTGCAATAAAATTAATATTCTTCGCATGATGCTCTTCGATCATATGCGATGTAATCTTATAAATTGCTTCAAGATCATCAATGCAAACACTGATACATCCCTCTAATTCACGATCAATTGATATAACCGGGATACCCTTTTGATTTGCACCATTCACAATCCTTGTTAAGATATCCTCATCCAAAAAAGTCACTGAAAAAATAACCAGTGCATCTAAGATATCATAGTTGATCAAGCGATATATTTTCCGCTCTCCGATATCATGCGAATCCATAAAATAAAACGCACTAAACGAATAAAAATAAAGCAGATTAATGTCATTTTCTGCCGCAAATTTACGAAACTGGTGTAAAAAGATATCATTATATTGTTCATCAATATTTGCCATACAAACGGCAACCGTCTTTTTTTTCATATTTTCCTCATTTCTAATAGTGCATCTGCCACCCATCACTCAATATAGAAAAGAATATACGAATATGATTTCGTACATAGCTTCCCTATATCAAAGCACATATTATCTGACTAATTATACAACACTTTTTTTGAAAAAACTACTACAAATTTTAAGGTTTAAAAATTTGCTACGATCACCCTGCAGGCACATAATTATTGATGGTAATAACTAAAGAATTCTTCCATCTTATGAATGGATTCTTCCAACACTTCAATCCGAGGAAGATATACCACACGAAAGTGATCCGGCTCACTCCAGTTAAATCCACCGCCATGAATGATCAAAATCTTCTTATCCCGAAGCAGATCCAATGCAAATTTTTCATCATCCACAATATTAAACTTCTTCGTATCTACTTTAGGAAAAATATAAAAAGCAGCCTTTGGTTTGACAGCAGTAATTCCCGGGATGTCATTGAGCGCCTTATAAATATACTCTCGCTGCTCATAAATACGCCCACCCGGCACAATGTAATTTTGCACACTTTGATGGCCGCCAAGTGCCGTCTGAACAATGGACTGTGCCGGAACATTCGAACACAAGCGCATATTAGAAAGCATATTTAAGCCCAAAATGTAATCTTTTGCCATCGCCTTGTTGCCGCTTAAAACCATCCAGCCTACACGGAAACCGGCAATCATGTGCGATTTTGATAAGCCGCTGAACGTCACGCAGAACAGATCAGGTGCCAGTGATGCGATTGAAACATGCTCTTCGTCATCCATCACCAAACGGTCATAAATCTCATCCGAAAAGATCATGATCTGATGTTCTCTCGCTACATCTACAATCTGCTGCAGCACTTCTTTCGGATAGAGTGCTCCGGTCGGATTGTTCGGATTGATAATGACAATTGCTTTTGTGCGGTCATTGATCTTTTTGCGGATATCTTCAATATCCGGATACCATTCTGACTGCTCATCGCATAAGTAATGCACGGCAGTACCTCCTGCCAGCGTCACACACGCTGTCCACAATGGATAATCCGGTGATGGCACCAACACTTCATCCCCACTGTCGAGCAAAGCAGACATGCTGAGATTGATCAGTTCACTAACACCATTTCCCGTATAAATATCTTCTATAGCAACATTTGGTATATGTTTCAACTGCGCATACTGCATGATCGCTTTTCGAGCCGAAAACATTCCTTTTGCCGGCGAATATCCCTCACAGTCTGCAAGTTGTCTGCGCATATCATAGATCACCTCATCCGGTGCACGAAAACCAAACGGTGCAGGATTTCCTATGTTTAATTTAAGAACCTGTGTTCCGGCATCCTCCATGCGATTTGCTTCCTCAACAACCGGTCCTCTTACATCATATAATACATTATCTAATTTGGATGACTTCATAAACTCTCTCATGATACTTCCTCCTGATTTCACTCTATTTTGGGTTGATCCTTTCCGGGATACCTTCCCCTCAATTTTTCCTTCTGCATTCTCTCCGTCTTCTGCTTTATGAGCGGTGTTTTTCTCGCCCACATTATGGATGGTATTTCCTTCTACCATCCGGCTGTCTCCTTCTCCCGTCAAAAGCCAGTCTGCGTCTACCTGCAGACAGTTTGCCAGAAAACGAAGAATTTCCGCTCGCGGCACTGTCTTTCCGCTCACATATTGACTCATATGGCTCTTCCCAAGCTTGACGCCATATTTATCCGCTTCGCGTACAAGATCTACCTGCTTGAACCCGCGCTGTCTCATAGCGTCTTGCAGCCGTTCTGCAAACGTCCGTTCCATAAACATTCTCATTCCTTTCTCCAGGTGCAATTCCGCAGTCGCAACTGCTGCACTGCTAACCAATCTTTTATTTATCAATCTAGTTCAATTTGCAGAACATTATATGTAAGAAAGTTCAATTTCGTGTCATTTCTGCTATTTTGAACTTCAATATGTTGCTATAATAGCACACCTGACGTTCAAAAACAATGCGTATCTTTCTTTTTTCTTAGATCTGTCGCAAGGAAAAATTCAATTTTGTCGTCAAATTGAACTTTTAGACACTACTTGATTTTTTCCATTTTCTTTGCCAATATATAATCTGGCATCTACTACTGTGACAAGTTTCTCGATCATCCTGCTTTCCGCACCGCTGCCAAAGCCAAAAGTCATACTCACCTTTACTCGTATTCCCTTATACATAACTGCTGTCTGTTCGATTGTCTCACGTATACGTTCCGCAAGTCTTAATCCCTCCTCAGGCGTACTGTGTAACAAAATCAAAATCTCCTCTCCACCCCATCGACATGCCACACCATACGGATCCACCAAAGTTTGTATGATCTCTGCAATTTTTTGCAGTACAATGTCCCCACATGTATGACCATAAGTGTCATTAATACGCTTAAAGTCATCAATATCTCCTAGTATCATGCAATACGGTGTTCCATCTTGTTCATACTGCTCCATCACTTTTCCCATGCTGCGACGATTGCGAAGTTTGGTCAATGCATCGTAACTAGCTAAAAATTGCAGATCGTCATTCTTATTTTGGAGATCTTGAAACAGCTCTTTGATCGCATACACAAACAACATCGTCTCGTAAATTAACATCGCCATACACATCGACAAATTAATAGCAAAAACGCGTATTGACAATCCATGAAAAATATTCGATACCAAATTACTTTCTCTGGATACAAAGCACGATATAACGATGATCACCGTTGCTATGATCGTTAGTGCATTATAGCTTCCTACTCCCCTCTGCCAACTGTCACTTGAAAATCCCACATAATAGATTACCGGAATCAGCGCAACAACATACAGCCAAAAACCATATCCATATCCCAAATAAAGATTACACAGCACCGCATGTGCTATAATCTCGATAAATGCTGCGATCAGCCAAAATTTAACATGCCTCTCTCTTCTCATGCAGATCGTACCCATAAAATACATAATAACACTGCAAATATTAAATCCAAATAACACGTACAACTGCAAGCGGTTAAACTCCACAGCAAGAACAATATGTACTAACATACAGAATACATACAACATTCTGTATTCTTTTAATTTTTGAACTAAAATATTTTCCATAAGCTCACTCCCCCCTTTTGTACATTACGCCATTATCTCCTGACAAGTTCAAACTATACACATCCAATATTATCATATCGTCACATATTGCTTATTATGTCATAGAACACTAAACATTTTTCTGTGCGAAGTTTGAGTTATCTTTTGATACTTTAATCGTTATAAAGAAAAAAGATGCAATTCACACTACCATTGCACCCTTTTTAACCAATTCCATCTTTGTGCAACTGGCTGCCATTTCAAAGGCCCTATAGCTTTGCGTCACAGACTTTCACCTGCTTTGCCCTATTATTGTTAATATATTGTTATTTTACCACGATATGATATCGTGTCAAGAACTTACTCTTACCTTTCGCGCTCTATAAGAACCTGTGACGCAGGCTACAAGACCGTCGCATCTTTGCAAAGCGTTTTTTACAATACAGAAAATGAAAAATTTCTTAAATTTAAAAAAACCCATGAACGCATATCGTTTATGCATTCATGGGGTATCATTTACCATATTGATCTCTTGTTCAATAAGATCATTTCCGGTCTGACTAATGATTAGCCAAGCTGTGCTGCAACCTCTGCTGCGAAATCCTCTTCCTTCTTCTCAAGACCTTCACCAGTCTCAAAACGAACGAACTTTGTAACATTAAGCTTGCATCCCTCAGCTGTTGCAACAGCCTCAATATACTGCTTAACATTCTCTTTGTTCTCAGCCTTAACATATGGCTGCTCTAACAAACATACTTCTTTAAGCTCTTTGTTAAGACGGCCAATGATCATCTTCTCAATGATCTCATCCGGCTTACCTGCATTCTTAGGATCATTCTTAGCCTGTGCAAGAAGTACCTGTTTCTCATGCTCTTTGTAATCTGCATCAACATCATCAGATGATACATACTTTGGATTCAAAGCTGCAATCTGCATTGCTACATTCTTCAAGCACTCTTTTACAGCATCGCTGTCGCTGTCTGTGTCGGCCACAACTAATACACCGATCTTACCACCAGCGTGGATATAAGAAACAACTAAACCATCTGTCGTAACTTTCTCAAAACGACGAATGTTCATGTTCTCGCCGATCTTAGCGATCATAGCTTTTAATTTCTCTTCTACAGTCTGTCCTGCCTCTGCTGCCCATGGCTCAGCCAAGAAAGCTTCGACATTTTCTGCAGATGTAACCTTAGCCTGTGCTGCAACTTCCTTAACATACTGCTGGAAAACCTCATTCTTTGCAACGAAATCTGTCTCAGAGTTTACCTCTACGATAGATGCGCTCTTGCCATCCTCAGATACGTCAACTGCAACCATACCCTCTGCTGCAATACGTCCGGATTTCTTAGCAGCCTTTGCCAAACCGTTCTCACGGAGCCATTCTACTGCTGCATCCATATCTCCATCCGTATTTGTCAGTGCCTTCTTACAATCCATCATGCCGGCACCGGTCATTTCTCTTAATTCTTTTACCTGTGAAGCTGTAATTGCCATTTCACTCGTCCTCCATTTTCCTGTTAAAGATTACTCTGCATCCTCTGCTGCTTCTGTGTCATCCATAGAAACACCCTGATTAGCCTCGATAACTGCATCAGCCATTGTAGATACGATCAACTTAACGGCTCTGATAGCATCATCGTTACCCGGAATTACATAATCAAGTTCTTCCGGATCACAGTTTGTATCAGCGATACCGATCAAAGGAATACCTAATGTATGTGCCTCCTGAACGCAGATTCTCTCCTTCTTAGGATCTACAATGAAGATAGCGTCCGGAATCTTCTTCATATCTTTGATTCCGCCAAGGTTCTTCTCAAGCTTATCCCACTCTTTCTTCAAGCCAATAACTTCCTTCTTAGGAAGAACATCAAAAGTACCATCCTCTGCCATTGTCTCGATTGCTTTCAATCTCTTGATACGAGTCTGGATCGTCTTGAAGTTAGTAAGCATACCACCTAACCATCTCTCGTTTACATAGAACATACCACAACGCTCTGCCTCTGCCTTGATAGAGTCCTGAGCCTGCTTCTTTGTTCCAACGAAAAGGATGTTACCACCGTTAGCAACGATATCTTTTACTGCATTGTATGCTGTATCAACCATGCCTACAGACTTCTGTAAGTCGATGATGTAGATACCATTACGCTCTGTGTAGATGTACTCTGCCATTTTAGGGTTCCATCTTCTTGTCTGATGTCCGAAGTGAACACCTGCTTCCAGTAACTGTTTCATTGAAATAACGCTCATTTTGTTTACCTCCATTTGGTTTTTTTGCTTCCATGTACTTCCAAACGCGAGACCTTGAGCTGTCAGGCACCTTCGCGCAATCCGCACATGTGATTAATTGATTCTATTGCGTGCAAAAACACACTAGCATAGAATAACACAAAAGAATCCCCTATGCAAGGGGATTCTTTGATTTTTTTATTTTTCGTTGTAGGGTTACAATTGATGTGACACCTATCACTATACAAAAGTGGCTGAGTCCTATAGAATGTTAATCGCTAAACCACAATCTATTCCCCCTTCTGCCTGTGCATCATAGGATTGCTTCACAATTTCCATGATTTGATCTAATTCATCCTGATGCTCCATAAACAATTCTACGTCACCATTTCCCCAGCGTCCTAAACCTGAAATATCCTTGCAGATACCGTTAGGATCATTAAGCTCTGAAAACTTCATATTAATCGAAATGCGCAATCTTTGTTTCTGGAATACAATATCAACAAAATTGGTATCTAGCTTATAAGCAACATACAACTTTTTATATTCCTTCTTCACCCTTGGAGATAATTTCATAATACGTTTATCCAAAGATTCAAACAGCATCCTTGTAAAGGCATTAACAGCATATGATTCTAAGGAATACTTCTGCACTGTTTTTTCTTCTGCTTGATATGGTGCTAGTTCTGTAGCTGTTAAAGCAGGATATGGCCAAATAACTTCTGCTTTCTTTGCTAATTCATTTGCTCTCTCTTGGATGTGTGTCTCATTCCATTCATTCTGCAAAACCACATATTTATTAATCCTAAGTGCGCTTTCTTTAAATCCACCTAGCATATCCATCTTATCCAAAAAAGGCCTGTCACTCATCTCGGAATTATATGCAGTCAAAGTAAGATTGCCAATTGTATGTAAATATTTTTTCTGGACCTCCTGCCACTCAGGGCCAAGATTAGTTTGCCACTCCAAAGAAAGGTTTTTGTTTTGCGGCATAATATGTTCAATGGTGTAATTTTCTATAGTAATTGGAGCCTTGTTTTCAAAGTTTTCCAATCGACTGAGAATATAATTTCTCGCACGCATATTATAAATATCACGGTTTACGAATGCGCCTTCAAACTTATCGTTATCTGGAAATTCTTTATAAGTATCCTGCATTACAAAGAATGCCTTAACAGAATTCAGGTAATCGTCTGGTTTAATATAATTCTTCAACGTTGCAAATGTTTTATTCATCGAATTAGTCGGAATTTCGCAAACTGCACGTCTCAGAACATAGCTAATACAAAGTTCCAGAATTTCCTTCAACTCATCTGAGGTTATTAGTCCTTCGGTACAGTCATGATGAATCTTCAGTAAGAACGGATAAGATACTTCCATTCTCAAATCAATAATATCTTCATATAACCTCCTTAAATCCGTGTCAGAATTCCGCTTAAATACAATATTAGTATAATATTTTGCATACTCCAGCAAATCTTGACAAAGTTCTCTAATACTTCCAAATTCGCAGTTCAAGTGATACAACTTGAACTCTTCATATACACGTCCCTGCTTTGGAATACGAGAAAACTTCATGGTCAAGTAATGGCGGAAGAAAGCATCCATTACAGATCCTTGCGTTTCGTAAATAAACAGTTGTTCCATAGGCCGCCAAAGATGCTCATATACATAGGTTTGTTCAGATGGCGCAAGTCCCATCAAAACATAGTTACGAATCAAATCAGATTCTAAAAGTTCTTTACCCGTAGAGTTCAAGCTTTCAAAAATTGCCTGTGCATCATCTACGGTACGGTCTAACGTGATATTAACAATCTGTAATTTTCCAATTGATTCGTATACCTCTGCTGGCTGAATTTCTTTATCGGCTAGCTTCTTATCGAAAAAGTTATAATTTTCAATCAACCTTGATCGAGTACCTTCTGCAATTGGCTTTTTCTCAACAAGGCTTATAAGAATATCCCTATCTGTTTCGGTTAGCAGTAACTTATACCGTTCATCACCATTTTCATACTCATTTTTTAGAAGCATATTATCTATACGACGAGCATTAATTGTTGTGTCATTAGGATTCTTTATTGCATAATCGCGCAAAGCTAGGAGAAGAAGAGTTAACGTTGTCATTCGCTGCTGCCCATCAATAATCATATACTTCTGAACACCTGTTGGCATCGCTTGCTCAGCAATATTAACAATAGATCCAACAAAATGACCCGCTTTACCTTTTCTCTGCATCTCTACAATATCGTTCCAAAGTCGTTTACACTGATCAATATCCCAGCTGTAAAATCTCTGATAAACTGGAATCAAAAACTGTTTATTTCCATTTAATATCTCATAGATATTGCCTTTACGTGCATCCATGTCGCACCTCCATTACTACTTTTCTCCGTAAGAAACTGTATTTTCTGCCACCTTGCTTAGTTCTATTTCAGACACATATTTATAGAGCTTTTCCTCTTTTCGTGGTTCCGCATTATCTGTCCAAAGCTCACACTGACTAATTACTGTACTTATTGCAAAAGCATAATCTTCCGGAGGATATTTATATTTCTTAAGGAGTCGTTTAACCATCTTACGCATCTGCGCTCTAGCTGTTTCTTTTTTCTGCCAATCGATGGTACGATTCTTACGAAGCATTTCTGTAAGTTCTCTTGTCAGAGCAATCAATTCATCATTCTTGTAAAAATCTTTGATATGCTCTGGTTTTGTAAGGGCATCATAGAATGCAAGTTCTTCTTGTGAAAGACCCAGCTTCTGACCATTCTTATAGAGATTTGCAATTTCCTCCGCAGTTTTCAACAGTTCTTTAATAACTTCTTCATTGGTGATTAATCCGTTATAATAAGAGTTCATCAGTTGCGCTATCTTTTCTGAGAATTTTTGTGACTGCACCACATTTGTTCTCTTGTAAAGAGCCACCTGCTCAGCCATAAGTTTTTTCAAAATCTCAACAGCTATATTCTTTTCTTTCATTCTAGAGATTTCATCCAAGACTGCCGGATCAAACAAGCTAAAATTTTCACCACCACTCTTGCTGCTGTCAAATAAGCTGATGACGCCTTCACTCTGTACTGCCGCTTTCAAAAGTTCATTGATTTGATCGTTAATCTCGGTGAGCGACAGGCTCTTTCCACCGGTACCACCATAAGTAATCTTAATAATCGTAGATCGCAAAGCTTCCATATAAGCCGCTTCATGCCGTTCCTGCTCTGTTGTCATACTGGAACAAAGTGAATGCGACTGTTTCAAAAGCATAGCTTCCTTCAAGAACAAATCTTTTCTTTCTGGTACACTTGCATCAAGAATAAAGTTTACACCTCCTGTAATGAGCTTAGCCATCGTAAGCGGAGAACCACCTACAAACCCGCTAAAATCAAAGCCATGCAACAAATCTTTGCAGACTTGTAGCTTTTCCTGAAACTTCGGATAGGCCATCTTTGCAATGTTCATGTCACCGTATTTAGACTGATCGCGCTTCGTATATTCTTTCATCGCCGCCTTTAGAGCTGACGCAATTCCAACATAGTCAACGATCAATCCACCTTCTTTATCCTTGAATACACGGTTAACACGAGCTATTGCCTGCATCAAATTATATCCACGCATTGGCTTGTAAACATACATAGTAGCCAAAGAAGGCACATCAAATCCGGTAAGCCACATATCTACAACAATAGCTATTTTCATTGGATCATTATTATCTTTAAATTTCCTCGCAAGCTCTTCCTTGTGCGCTTTGGTTCCGATAATCTCTTTCCAATCTTCCGGGTCATTGTTGCCGCCAGTCATAACCACACCCACTTTCTCTGTCCATGTAGGTCTGATTCTTAAAATACGGCGGTAAATTTTCATTGCAATCGGGCGAGAATACGCCACAATCATAGCTTTACCTGTCAGAAGATTTGCTCTGTATTTTTCGTAATGTTCAACAATATCATCACAAAGAGATTCAATCGTAGAATCCGCTCCCAATACACTTTCCATCTGGCCAAGCATCTTTTTGCTCTTCTCGATCGTTTGCGCATCGGATTGTTGTTCCAAGACATCATAAGTGGAATCAATTAACGCCAGCGTATTCTCATCCAACTTTAGATGAACAACACGGCTTTCATAATAAACTGGACGAGTAGCGCCATCTTCCACGGCCTGCGTCATATCATAAACATCGATATAGTCACCAAACACTTCACGAGTATTTCTGTCCTTAGCTGAAATCGGTGTACCAGTAAAACCAATAAATGTAGCATTCGGCAATGCATCATGAATAACACGGGCATTACCGATTACCGTATGTGCCTCCTTTTCACCATTTTCATTCTCTGACATAACGATTTTCTCATCAAAACCATACTGCCCACGATGTGCTTCGTCTGCCATAACAACAATATTTCTACGTTCCGATAAGGCTTTCTCTCCACGCTCAAACTTAAACATCGTAGTAAATATGATGCCATTCGCACTTCTGCCATCAAGAAGTGACTTCAAATGTTCCTTGCTCTCTGCCTGTACCGGTGTCTGACGCAAAAAATCTGCGCATTGTGAGAACTGTGCATAAAGCTGATCATCCAAATCAATACGGTCTGTCATAACTACAATGGTCGGGCTATCTAATGCATCTTGCAATAAATGTGCATAAAAAACCATAGATAACGACTTACCAGAGCCCTGTGTATGCCAAAACACACCACCCTTACCATCGGTCTTAGTTGCTACCTTTGCTTTCTCGATTGCTTTGCGAACTGCAAAATATTGATGGTATCCTGCTAATACTTTGAAACGGCTATTGCTAACGCCTGAGAAAAGAATAAAGTTCTTCAAAATATCAAGTAAACGTTCCTTTGGGAACATACCCTCATAAAAAGTTTCAAAGGACGCATACGCAGTATCTTCGTAATTACCATCTTTTGTTTTCCATTCCATAAAGCGATCCAATCCGGAAGTAATCGTTCCAGCCTTATTCGTAGACAAATCACTAATTACACAGATTGCATTGTAATAAAAGATAGATGGAATATCCTGCATATAATTACGAATCTGATGGTATGCATTCTCCGCTCCCACTTCATCCTTCGCCGGACTCTTCAGCTCCATCAAAACAAGAGGCAATCCATTAATAAATAGAATAATATCCGGACGACGGTTATTTCCGTTTTCAAGGAATGTAAACTGATTTACCACATAAAAAGAATTATTCTTTGCATTTGCGTAATCAATCAAACGTACAATAGATGATTGCTCCTCGCCCTTCACAAAGAACTTAACCGTGATGCCATTTTGCAGATAATCCATAAATATCATATTCTTCTGCAACAAGCTTCCGGTATCGAAATTCTTCAATTTGGCCAATGCCTCATCAACGGCTTCTACAGACAGACCACGGTTGATACGAACCAAACTATCTCTCAGAATAGAATCCAGAAGCGGACTGGTATAATCTCTATCAAAATCCGGAGCGTAGAGGTGGTCATAGCCCATATTTTCAAACAATTCAATAATTGCCTGTTCATATGTATCCTCTGTAAATAAATTTGACATGTTCAACCTCCTGTATTTTGCGTTATATTTTTATGGTAAACAAGAATTTAGCGGCTTAAAAGTCAATGTCCGAAACATCAAGCTCACCGGACATTAACTTTGGCAAAAGAGTATCTCTTAATTTTGAAAGCCTACGATTTTCTTCTTCGTTGTTTTTCATTAGAGCAAATAACGGACTTACTAATTTGTCATAATTGCTCATTGTTGTATCATTTAAGACTGCAATAGGTAATGACTTAATGGTAGTAAGGCTTAAATTAGCTTGAACAGCTTGCTGAATTCTTTTAGAATAGTATTCATTATGCCAATTACCAATGAAGAAACTATAAAGATATGCAGGAGTAACCTTGGTTTCGTCAGGCCTGATAATAGCAACTGCTTGATTGGTGTTAGCCGGAAGCATACTATTATCTATCATTGCAAATCTACCCAAAGTGCCAGCAATAGTAAACACAATGTCATTTGCTTTGATAATCGAACGCTTCAACAGTGCATTTGTTTCTTCATCAATAAAAGCGAATTTACTGCTGTCAATAGAATGATTATCATGTATTGACTCTGCTTTTATGAAATTTATACCTGAGTTTGTAAATGATTTGCCAAGCGTTGTTGGAGTCGTTCCCTTGGTAACTACTTTACAGAGTTCTTGAAGTGGAATGAACTGCATTTCGGAAGCTGAACGCCACCAAAAGGTTCAAAATCAACAAACCACGACTTGAATATTGTCTGAGCTTGCTGCTCTAAATTCTTGTTTATTTCATTGTTTTGCGTCACTTTGCCATCCAAAATATTGAGAATGTTGGCAATCTTTTTTTGCGTCAAAATGTCTGGAATTTCAATTTCCAGATTCTCAATATCTGAAGGCTTGATGGACGGATATGCGGATGTACTTTGCTCCGCAATAGCGTGAAGTGCTTCTACAAGCGTGTTTTTAGTAAGCAAATAATACAGAAAATCCGCATTGAGTACATTAGTATCAACATCAATTACCGTGAACCCCGTCGACACCAAAAAATTCTCTGGTTGAGATTTTATTATTCCAAAATGGTGCTGATTCGGTCGCACTGTGGAATAGACAATGCTATCCGTTCTAACCTTCCTCCTTGCCCTGCTTGGGAGTTTCTCTTTTGTCAAATCTATGAACTGAATGGAGTCAATTGTATTATTAGTGATATTGCCTGTATCCAAATAATTTACAAAATCCCATTTTTCCTTGGGTGAATATGAGTCTGTATTAGTCCTGCAAGCACTACCCAACCTGATTTTTTTCCAAGTTTCCATGATGCCACCTTCCTAACCGATATATTTCTTGTGAGCCAACTTTACATTGCTCTGTTTGACCATTGCATACTGCAAGGTTGTATCTATTCGTTTATGCCCCAAGAGCTGCTGTAACTGCTCAATTGGCATACCTTTATCAATCGCCATCGTTGCAAGCGTCCGGCGGAACTTATGCGGATGGACTTTGGGAATGTCCAACTGCTTACCCATTTCACGCAGGCGAGATTCGATACCGCCTATCTTGATTCTCTCATGCGGAGAACGCAGAGTAACGAACAATGCCGGATTATCATCCGTTCTGCTGTCAATATAGTTTTGCAGATGAATCTTTGTTCTGGCATCAAAATATACAATACGTTCCTTATCGCCTTTACCGAAAACCACACACTCGCGCTCGTTGAAATTGATGTCTGTTTTGTTCAACAGAACCATCTCACCGATACGCATTCCAGTAGATGCCAGCATATCAATCATAGCCAAATCCCGAAGTTCTGTGCAGTTGTCGCGCATTTTTTCCAAGTCCTCGTCTGTATAGGTTTCCTTGATATTAGCTGCTGTTTTCACCTTATGGATACGGCGGACAGGGCTTTTCAAAATATAGTCCTCGTCCTCCATCCATGAGAAAAAACTTGACAAAATTCTACGTATGTTATCTATCGTCACACGACTTGATTGCTTTTCATTCTGATAATTTATCAGATAAGAACGCAAATCTTCAGTTTGTATATATCGAATACTCTTATCAACGGAAATTAACATTGTCTCTATTGTAGTGCGATAATATTTCAATGTTTTCTCCGAACATCCCTCAATTCTTTTTGCCGAGATAAAAGATTCTACCAACTGCGAATTATCATTATCATTCTCCTCAAGCACTGTTATTTCACATCCATGTAATGTATATTCCAAAACCTTTTGCAGTTTCTGCATCTGGGCATTGTCGAGGTGCGGCAGCATCTGTTGCATTACATCAATAATAATCTGTTGTTTCATATGTCATTCTCCTTTGTTATTATACCAGAGAACAACTCAACGGCAGTTCTATCGGTTTATTATTCCCGCCGTTGGTAGGAATTTGTTACATAACAAGCCAACTAGTTTCCATGATAGAAGTCATTCTCACTATATTGAGCCCATTTTTTATACATCTCCTTATAGTGCCGTTTAATGTATGCTTGTATTTTTCGAATATCTCTATCATTAAGCATTCCTCTATTCTGTAACACAGTATCACCGTCAGCCTTTACAAAAAACTTAGCAGATCCTTCTTCTGTAAGTTTTCTGTCGCTTGCATGTACATGCATACACTCAATCACGCAAAAAGAAGTAAAATACAGGTAGTACCCACAAATCTTATCCTGATAATATTTAGGCATCCCCATCCTCCATAAATTCTCGATCACTTTTCCAGTAATCTGTAACAATGCAAATCTCAATATCATCCATTGTCGTTTCCAATACCGTTCCATCCTCCGAAATCACCAAAGCTTTCTCTGGATTATTTAGATTCAAGATACGGATTCGATTTTCTTCGCGCGTAAATGCATATCCGTTAATAATCATATCCGCTTGATCCGCAATCTGTTTAATCTTGTCCATAAGCCAACCTCACTTCCTTAATGGGTTTTAAAAAAAACGAGGCGTCAATATATAAATCCCTCAAAACAGGAATCATATCAATATATTCCTCCTCAGGTTCCGCATTATGCTGATACTTTGCCATTACAACGATATACCCATTATCCCATTCTTTTATGGAAATAAATCGCTCTAATGAATATGGTCCACGAAAACGAATTATCTTATCTCCATAACGGAATTGAATCATATCTTTATCATTACTCAAATAAGCTTTTTCGGTATCCATAATACCCTCCTTCTTAATTGATATTATATATAATCTGCGCTCTGCCGTAAACAAGAATTTAGAGCAGCAAGCTCAGGCAATTTACAGCAGTATGTTTATTGAGCACCGACAAGAAAGTTGGAGCACAGGGCAGCTGTCTGACCTGATCTCAGTTAAATATGGCAAAGATCATAAAAAACTAGCTGACGGAAACTATCCAGTATATGGATCGGGCGGAATAATGCGATATGTAGAAAAGCCTCTCTATACTGGCGAATCTGTTCTAATTCCCCGTAAAGGAACGCTCAACAATGTCATGTATGTCAATGAAGCGTTCTGGTCGGTAGACACCATGTTCTATACCGAGATGCTATATTCTAATATTGCAAAATTTGTATACCACTTTGTAAAAAGCAAAGATCTGGCTTCAATGAATGCTGGCTCTGCTGTACCGAGCATGACAACCAATATTCTTAACGCAATGCAACTATATATTCCTGACGAAAAAACATTAGAAAAGTTCGAGAATATAGTTTCGCCAATGTATAGTGCAATGCAGGAAAACACAAAAGAATCCAAGATTCTTGCTAATACTCGTGATACACTTCTGCCAAAACTTATGTCCGGCGAACTTGATGTCTCCGTTATCGACCTTTAAGCCACTGATAGACTCGAAAACTGCTTCGCAGTTTCCTCGTTACCGCCTCTGCCAGACATCTTGACAACCGTATGCATCCGTTTGTCAAGATGTCTGTCTACGCTGCTATCGCAGCTATCCGTGCGTTGCACGGATGAGGCGGTAAATTCTTGTTTATCTTATCATTAAGTGCAATTTTATCATCAAACAATTTCAATAATGAGCCGATTTTTTCTTGCTCGACTAATGGAGGTACATCGATTTCGAGATTCTTTACAACATCAGTCTGCACACGCTGTCGTCCAGATGAGCCGACCATTGATTTTATTGCTAGTTCCCTTACCTCTGGACTGCAAACAAGATAATACAAGTAGTCCTTATCAGCAATTCCCTCTTTTGCTCTAAACACTATATATTCCGTCGAGCCAAACCCAACCTCTCCATCATTTAAGATTGAGACCTGCGCTGTTTTTCCATTTTCTAAGCACGGCGTAATTCGTGCCATAATCGTATCTCCATTGCGGAACTTCATGCCACCAGAAAAACACGCTTCAACAGAATACGGAATATCTCGATAAAATGGGCGAAGCACATCCATAGGGATTTTCTTAGCTATAGCACCTTTTTTTATTATTTCTCTCGGATTGAAATCTGCAATATCAGAGAGTTTCTTTTTTGTCCATTCAGATTTCATGCCCAATCGACCCTGTTTCTCACGAATTACAAATTCGTTTATTCTTTCTTGTCCTGTATTCATAAGTCAACTCTCACTTTCTGTTTCATCTTCATCTGTTCTATAAGCATCTTCAACCGAATAGGCATCATCCAGCATCTTAACATCTATGCCTACATTAATTGTGTCCTTTGTTTTTCCCCCATCCTTCAATTCGTATATAAACTGCAATGCTACTTCAATATAATACTCAATTGCATTCTCATTCGAACTCAAGGATTCAATATTATCAATGCTTATCAAATGAGCTGTAGTTGAAGTAATCAACCGTCCTTTTTCTACAAGATCAAAATTTCGATCTATTATCTGCGCAAGAAAATCTCCAGATTTTAACCAATCAAGAATTTCCTGGTTTTCATCAAACTCTTCAATTGGTTGATACGAATATTTGTCAATTTCCTTTGCCCACGCTTCTAACTGCACCTTAACTTCACTTTCATTTTTGCATATGGACAGTGATGAATCTGATACATTTTCTGCAAACTCCTTTAGAAGAGATTCTCCAAAAACATTGTCTTTGGAATAATATATGATTTTTAAGTTACAATGCGTTAATGAAAATTCCAAAATACTTTCCCATAACAACGCATCCTTAAATCCTTTATCAGACTTTTTGTCTTTTCCCTCAAAAGGAGGTAATTTACCGAATGCACGATTTATTATACTTTCAAACCTATTACTAGACGCAATTGGAATCTCAATAACTTCATTCAGTCCTACTGAAATCTCTTTCTTGTATTCCGCAATCTTATTTTTTATGTATTCCGGATAGTCTATGTCCGGATTTTCTTGAATAGAATATTCAGGAAATCGTTTCTTTGATATCGTACTTTTATAAGTTGAAAGCAACTCATTATGCTTTTCTATAATCTGCTTCTCCATTTCACTCCAAACAACAGATGGAATTGCTACGGTTACCTGATTATATATATCAAGTTGGTTAATCATGTCAATTACATTTTCAAATGTTGAATTAAAGCTAAAAGTTGTGAAATCCGCTTTCTTTTCATATGCTTGAAACAGAGCATTCGTATCAAAAATCAAACAATACATTATTTCATTACTTGAGCTCATACCCAATCGCCCCCAATTTCTTCCTAATCTCTCCCTCCAGCTCATGTGACTTTACAAACATCTCCGACAATTCCGATGTCAACCGGTCCATCTTTTCATCAAATGGCTCATCGTCCTCTTCCTGCTCTTCAATACCCACATAACGGCCAGGTGTAAGGATATAATCTTGTTTCTCGATTTCAGAAGTGTCGGTAACAGCACAAAAGCCTTTAACATCTTCAAGTGTTCCATTAGCAAAAGCTTCATAGGTATCTGAAATCTTCTTGATATCATCATCTGTCAGCTCCCGAAGCTTACGGCTCACCATCGTTCCCATTTTTCGAGCATCAATAAATAAAGTCTTTTCCGGTTGTTTCTTCTGCTTATTGATAAACCAAAGCGAAACAGGAATCTGCGTTGTATAGAATAGCTGAGTAGGCATTGCAACAATGCACTCAACTAAATCGGCATTGATAATATTCTTACGAATTTCGCCCTCTCCACCTGATTGAGATGAAAGTGAACCGTTCGCCAATACCATGCCAATACGACCAGCTGGTGCAAGATGAAAAATCATATGCTGAAGCCATGCAAAGTTGGCGTTTCCTGCTGGAGGTATTCCATATTTCCAGCGCTGATCTTCTTTTAGTTTATCCAATCCCCAATCAGAAAGATTAAACGGAGGATTCGCCATGATATAATCCGCTCGCAATGTTGGATGGCGATCATCTAGAAATGTATCTGCGGCATAAGCTCCGAGATCTGGTTCAATTCCACGAATAGCAAGGTTCATCTGTGCCATCTTCCATGTAGTAGGGTTCGAGTCCTGACCGTAGATAGAAATGTTACTGATGTTACCACTATGGTTCTCAACAAATTTTGCAGACTGAACAAACATACCGCCTGAGCCACAGCAAGGATCATATACTCTTCCCTTGAAAGGTTTCAATACTTCCACCAAGGTACGTACTACGCAAGATGGCGTAAAGAATTCGCCGCCACGTTTGCCTTCTTGTTCAGCAAACATAGAAAGACAATACTCATAGGTACGACCCAAGATATCCTTTTCACTGCCGTGTTCAATCATTTGGATATTGGTAAATAAATCTACCACATCTCCCAATCTTCGTTTGTCCAATTCCGGGCGTGCGAAATTCTTAGGGAGAATATCTTTCAATCGTTTATTTTCTTTTTCAATTGCACGCATAGCATCGTCGATAACAGCACCAATTTCCGGTGTATGTGCTTTCGTCGCAATCTCGCTCCAGCGTGCGTTTGCCGGCACAAAGAAAATACCTTCCGAAGTATATTCATCAATATCTTCCTCGAATCCGTCGCCTTCTTCAACAAGTTCCTGATATTTATCGTCAAATCTATCTGAGATATATTTCAAAAAAATCAACCCCAGGACAACATTCTTATATTCTGATGCATCCATATTGCCACGAAGCACACAAGCCGCATCCCATATTTGTTTTTCAAATCCAATCGTAGCCGTATTTCTATCTGCCATCTTTGCTTTCCTCCCTGTCATGTCATTTTCGCCAAAACCAATGATTCCATCTCATCCTTAAATTTTCTGCATAACTCCATAATGTACAAACACCATACTTGCATATAATACCATATAACCACTCTTTTAGGGGAAGATATTTTTACAATCTTTCATTTCACGTTAACTAAAAAAGTAAATTCCACATTGGGTTTACAAGTGGAATTTACTTTTTCATTCAATCTTTTTGTATTTTTGTGCTAAGCATCTAACAGATTACGATATTTGATATCTTGTTTATGCTATTTACCGCATCGGATATTCTGTCTGATCTGTCCATTTACAGTCCAAGTATCGTTTCTACGGTTTTTTGCATATCTGCAGTCTCGCATACAGTATCATGCAGAACCGGTGCAGAACGAATCTCTTCTACAGCCTGCGGTATCGACACTCCAGACACTTTGCTGAGCTCGTCGATCAGCGCAAAATCATCCATGCCCTCATACTTCGCATCAATTGCTGTCATAACACTTGTTGCAAACTTATATGGACTTGCTGTCGATGCGATCACTGTCTTGGTCTCATCTCCGGTGCGGTCCTTGTATTCTTTATATACAGCGGATGCAACCGCGGTATGTGTATCCATAACATATCCTGTCGCATCATACACACGCTTGATCTCTGCTGCTGTCTTCTCCTCAGAAGCCCATCCGCCAACAAAATCAGCAAGCTGTGCCTTCATTTCTTCCGTCAACGTATACTTACCATCAGCAGAAAGCGCATCCATCATTTCTTTCGTCTTTGCAGCGTCTTCTCCGGCAATGCGATAGATCAAACGCTCTAAGTTGCTGGAGATCAATATATCCATAGATGGCGAATTTGTCAATACAAACTCACGGTTTCTATCGTAAACACCGGTATCAAAGAAGTCGTACAATACTTTGTTCTCGTTGGATGCACAGATTAACTTTCCTACCGGGATTCCCATGTTCTTTGCATAAAATGCAGCTAAAATATTACCGAAGTTACCGGTTGGAACCACAAAATTCACCGACTCACCCTCAGCTACGGTTCCCGCACCAAGCAATCTTGTATATGCATATACGTAATATACTACCTGTGGCACCAAACGACCGATATTTATGGAATTAGCAGAGGAAAACTGATATCCCTTAGCATCCATTGCTGCCGCAAGTTCTTTGTTATTAAACATTGCCTTAACACCGCTTTGCGCATCATCAAAGTTACCGGTAATGCCAACCACTTTCGTATTAGCACCCTTCTGTGTCACCATCTGGCGTTCCTGGATCTTGCTGACACCGTTCTTTGGATAAAATACAATGATGCTTGTTCCCTCTACGTCTGCAAAACCTGCCAGTGCTGCCTTACCGGTATCTCCGGAAGTTGCCGTTAAAATAACGATCTCATTGGTAATATGATTCTTCTTAGCAGAAGTCGTCAACAAATGTGGCAGAATTGACAACGCCATATCCTTAAAAGCAATTGTTGCTCCATGGAACAACTCTAAATAGTATGCACCTGCTTTTTCTACCAATGGTGCGATCTCCTTAGTATCAAATTTATCATCATAGGCACGGTTAATACAGGACTTAAGCTCGTCCTCTGTAAAATCCGTCAAAAACAACTTCATAACCTCATAGGCAGTCTCCTGATAACTCATCTTTGCAATCTGGTCCAAAGATACATCAAGCTGTGGGATCTGATCCGGCACAAATAATCCGCCGTCATCTGCAAGTCCCTTCAAGATTGCCTGAGATGCTGTTACCTTAGTTGCCGCACTTCTCGTGCTCTGATATGTTACGTTCATGTCGTCCTCCATTCCTTTTCATCCTGTTTGTTTCTGTTGATCAATGTCTTGACCATTATATTCCACATATTGCAAAATATTACACCAAAACAAAACTATCATACTTGTTTTTGATGTATTTTTCAACCCCTGTTTGACAGGGCGGCAACATCTGTCCTGTTGCAATAGATCACTGCATCCAATGCATGATCGTTTTGCCCATGCTCTTATGAATATCCATCTCAAAAGCACGAACCATATCTGCCATGCTGCGCACTTCTATTCTTGCACCCACGATAGCATCCAGATAATTTACGATCTCCGGATGACTTTGATACAATTCCACCGTCTTTACAAAATCACTGCGGCCACTTCTGCTGCTTCCATACAGTCGAAGTCCTTTTTCTAAAACCATCCGGGTATTGATAGGTACAGGATACTCCGATACGCCAAGCAGACCGATCGTGCCCTCCGGTTGAATATGATCTATGATCTGATCGATCGCACTCTGCGATGCCGCACCACCAACACACTCAAACGCATGATCTACAAGCAGCCCCTCCGGAATATCTGTTACGCGATACGTTGCATCTGCAAAGGCAAAGTTAGCCAATTTTTCATTATCCACTCCAAAAACAGCAAGCTTCGTATCCGGAAACATAGCTTTACAAAAAATCGCTGTGATATAGCCTAAATTGCCATCCCCCCAGATACCGATCATATTACGACGTGCATGTGCGATCCGATCAAATCGCTGCAGTGCATGAACGCTGACGGATACTAACTCCGTAAACGCTGCCACGACCGGGTCGATCCCCTCCGGAAGCACAACTAGTCTGTCCGGCTGTAAGCTGACATACTCCTGCATAAATCCGTCAAACCCACTTGCGCGGAATTTACTGGACCGCAAATAATTTTCGGCAATGATATCATCGTGTTCCGTCGGTGTATTCGGGATCATGATCACCGTCTGTCCGTAGGAAAACTGCCCGGTCGGATCGTGAACTACTTTGCCGATCCCCTCATGGATCAATGCCATCGGAAGCTTTTGTTTGAGAACTTCTGCCGGTCTGCTTCCCTGATAATATCTCTGATCGGCATGACAAATGGATAAATGTGTCGGACGCACGATCACTTCCTGTCCAAATAATGGCACTTCACCAAACTCTACTTCAAATCGTCTCGGTGCTACGAGACGGTATACCGCATTTAACATTACTTATCCATCTCCCCATTTCTGATCAATGATTCTGCCACACGCAGATCATATGGGTAGGTAATCTTAATATTGAACACCTCACCCTGTACCAAATGCACCTTTTCTCCCTTCATGACAAATATCTTAGAAGCATCCGTAAGGATTCCCTTCTCCTCATCACTTAGCGAATAATACAGATCTTTTAATTTCTTGGCACGAAACGTCTGCGGCGTCTGTCCCTGATACATCTTAGATCTGTCCGGTACATCACTGATAATCTCTCCATTTTCGCTGGCCACGATCGTATCCGTTGCCGGTATCACGGTATCCACTGCATCATACTTCTGTCCATATTCAATATTTTCTTCGATGATGCGATGTGTTAAAAACGGGCGCACAGAATCATGTGTGACAAGCAGTGTGTCGTCATTCAAACCATAGCCTTCCTCGATATAACGAATAGAATTCATGATTGTTTCGTTGCGTGTCTCTCCGCCTTCCAATACAACGACCCGGTCAGTATCCCCCATATACTGGCGAACAAGATTTCTCGTATGTTCTACCCACTGCTTCGGACACAAAACGATCAATTTCTCAAAGGCATCATGCACATAAAACTTCTCGATCGTATGAATAATGATTGGTTTATCTCCAATTTTGATATACTGTTTTGGCTTCTCTGCATTTCCCATGCGGCTGCCTATTCCTCCGGCTAATATCACTCCAAATACCATCTTAACTCTTCATTCCTTTCTACTAAATATGTCTGAGCAGTGCCCCTGCTTTCCCCCATTTACAACCTTCCACACACTGAAAATCACGGTATCCACAACGAGCACAAGGCTTATCATCTTCTAACAGATCCTCCAAACGTCTCCGATTGGCAGAAGACAGGTTCTGCTTATTTTTCGCGAAACGTGCCACCAGCTCTTCCGTCAACCGCATGATCTCCAGCTGTGCTCTCCCACACATGCGCTCTTTACATTTCAAGGCAAAATCCTCAAACAGTCCCTGCTCTGTTACGGAAACTAACATTCCCTGCGGGAACTGCTCTGCGACTCCGGCAATATCCTGCAGCCATTCCTCTTGAAGTGACTGTTCCTGCAGTAATTCCGGTACATAATAACCATATTCCCCAGGCTTATCTCCCGCAAAGTTGATCTTTACACGGAGCGTACGATGTCTCTGCTCCTGTGCAACCTGTGCAAAAGAAGCCAAAAATTTTGCCGTATACACATCTCCAAAGTACTCGACATTATCATCGTCCAGCTGTCCGGTCGCCTGCACGGGCATGAAACGAAAGTATTCATTTTTATTATCATGAAAAATCCGCTTACCACCGATCACGACATCAAGGGACTTTACCAACCCGGAGAGTTCTTCTGCCAGTCTCTTCGAGAATGCATCTGCCTGTCCATTTAACTGATCACGCATCTGCTCCGCCCAGTCCATCACATAAAAGATATTGCGAAACGGCAGCGAATACACCATCGAAGTCGGGCAAAAGACCGACAACATGTATCTGGCATTCTCATAAGCAAGTTTATCCGCCTCGCGCTCGCTAAACTTCTCCGGATACAAAGCTTCGATCTGTTGTTTCAAAATATCATGCCACTTTTCATAAAGTATGGCCTCTTTTTCACTTTGCGGCTTCATCTTTGTATATCTGGCACTCTTTTCGGATGTATTTGATACTCCGATAGAGTTAAGCAGCATTGCAATAATCTTCGGGCACTGTATTTCCATTGTTACCATACTATGCTGAAACACAGAATGATGACCGTTTTGTGCCGTATTTTCTGCACGTCTGAGTGCCTTTTGCGGTTCTTGCGTACGTATTGTCTCGTAGCCGTCTGCCGCATAGCAGGTACCTGCATACTTTCCACTCAGAAATGTCAGCTCATCCGTCAACTGCACACCGGACTCACCGTCAATCTCCTTCGAAACACCAATTGTATTTATTGTAACCATATTTTTTATCCTTTCCGATCGTCTTTTATATGCACAAAATTGTGTATATAGTTTTGTATATATCGTCGAGTACATATATAGTCAAGTATATATAATGATAACACAAAGCAAATTGCGGTGCAATAATGCCTCGCTTTCTTACCGCAACAGACATCACTGTACCGCAATCATATAGGATCACTATCATTGACCCTTTCGTTATTTTATTCTTCATCCTCCGACGTTTCCGGCTTTTTGGTTGTCTCCGGTTGTTTCGCCAGCTTTGGCTTCTTTTTTGCCTTTGGTTTCTTCGCCAGCTTTGGTTTCTTCGTTGCTTTTGGTTTCTTCGCCAGCTTTGGCTTCTTTGTTACCTTTGGCTTCTTCGTTACTGTCGGCTTTTTCGTTACTGACGGTTTAGTAGATGAATCTGTCGTTGTCTTCGAGGAACTTCCGGATCGATGATAACAGATAACCGGAGTTCCCTGCTCGACCAAGCTGTAAATCTTCTTGGCTGATGATGGCGGAAGATTTACGCATCCATGAGAACCGCCGGTACGGTATAAAGTGCCACCAAAACGACTTCTCCAATACGCATCATGAAAACCAATGCCTCCATTAAACGGCATCCAGTAACTTACCGGTGTCTCATAATTTTCTCCACGCAATGTAGCATTGCGCTGCTTGTAAGTAATTCCATATGTACCTGCCGGTGTTGCATGTCCCTGCGATTCATTTCCCGTTACACACGCAGTATCAAATACAACTTTTCCATTTTTGACCACAAACACGTGCTGACCACTCAGATCCACTTCTGCATAGGTATCACCGTAGTCTTTGTCACCGTAGCTGACCGCTGTTTGACGATATTCCGGTGTACGCTCTTTGACAGCACCTTTTTGGATCAATTTAACCAGTTTATCTGTTTCCTTGACTGTATTCATCCACCAGCCATAATCTCCACCGTATACAGTCACTGTATCACCGTACGCGGTCTTAAACTTACGATTGGTAAATACGGTATCATATTTACGATGAAGTTCCTGTACAAACTTCTCCACCTTATTGCGACGAAGCTTTACTGTGTTGTCCTTTTTGATCTTGATCCACTTATTGATACGCGTACCATCTAATACAACAGTATCATCACCAAATTTATATGTAATCTCTGTACTAACATAACGATTTAATGTTTCTACAGCATCTTTTAAGACATCACTTTCGCTGGTGAACTCCGGCTTTTTATATGCTTTTTCCTTGCTTAGATCAACAGATTCCTTCAATGATGCAACTGCCTTTTCAATCGCCTCACAGGTTGCCTGCTCATCCAAAATATCTCCCTGCTGCTCCGAAACGATCTCATAACCTTTTCCCTCTGTATACTCGGCAATCGAAGCGCTCACCGCTTCCGTACCGTCTGTGGCAGATGCCCCCTTTAAGGCCGACACTTCCTTCGCAAGAAGATCCTTATCATATGACAGTGTATGACTGATCTCGTAATCTTTCTTGTCTCCGGCAAAAAACTTTATGAATCCCTGGCCTTTCAATATATCATATAATGGCTGCGCATCGCCGACTGCCAATCCGATGTCACTTCCTTTGATCGTTTCCTCAAAAAAACTTTCATCTCTGGATTTCTCATCAATCTTGCGTTCTTTGACATTAATGGAATATTCTCCGATCCGCTTCTGAAGCTGTTTCACACTCATACCGGAAACGTCAATCCCATTGACCTTTGTTCCTCTGGCAAAGTGTCCACTCGAATATACTGCGATCACGATCGCTGTTATAATAAGTACGCCTGCTGCTATTGCCACCGGAATAATCCACTTATGCTCTTTGAAATAATCTTTTACTTTCATACTTTCTTCTACTCTCTTCTTTCTTCTGTCATAATATATTTGCTGTATAAGTATATACCGCAAAACCTTTTCTGTAAAGGATAGAATTATCGATTGTCAATTTTTTCCGGGTACATATCGTGCCACAACGTTCTTTTTTCTGCCATTTGTTCCCATTTGGTATCAGGGCGTCCATAATTGCAATATGGATCGATAGAAATTCCTCCACGTGGTGTAAACTTGCCCCATACTTCAATATACTTCGGATCCATTAATTTAATGAGATCTTTCATGATAACATTGACGCAGTCTTCATGGAAGTCACCATGATTGCGAAAACTAAACAAATATAATTTTAAGGATTTGCTCTCTACCATTCGTTCTCCTGGTACGTACGATATCGTGATCGTTGCAAAATCCGGCTGCCCTGTGATCGGACATAAACTGGTAAATTCCGGACAATTAAATTTGACAAAATAATCATTATCCGGATGCTTATTCACAAATGTTTCTAAAACTTCCGGTGCATAATCCTGTGGATATTTCGTCCCCTGGTTTCCTAATAATGTAATACTCTTTTCCTGTTCTCTCATTGCATTTCCTCCCTCTGTTGCAGCATCCTTATGCCACCTTACCGATCAATACCGTGATCTAAGCTCTCCTGCCTCTCCTTTAGTGCAGTGCCGGATCCAAAACGCCATTGGCGCGAAAGGCTTCTGCGCGGTCACGACACGTGCCACACACACCACAAGGCTTGTCACCACCCTCATAACAACTCCACGTAAGTTCATAAGGCACCTTCAAACGAAGTCCCTCTCCGACCACTTTAGCCTTAGTCCAATTGACAAACGGAGCCTCGATACGTACCTGATTGCCACTTCCCAAATAAATTGCCTGTCCCATTGCATCGTTAAAGGCACTGCTGCAATCCGGATAAGCGTTACCTGCCGCATCATCTGCATGCGCTCCATAATAGATCACTTCACAGTTTTTCGACAGAGCAATGCTCGCTGCACTCGCCAAAAACAAACCATTACGGAAAGGGACATAAGTAGATACCGGCTTGCCGGAAGTTTCCTTTAATTGCTCCGCATAGCTTTCTTTGGGAACTTCTGCATCAGACTGTTCTAATAAAGAACAATCACTGTACGTAAAGATCTTTTGCAGATCTAAAGACAAAAGTTCTATTCCATAATATGCAGCAATGCTGCGTGCTGCTTCCACTTCTTTTTTGTGTTTCTGTCCATAAGAGATCGACAATGCGATCACGTTTTCTTTACCATATTTTTCGATTGCAAGCCCCAGACAGGTTGTACTGTCTACGCCGCCGCTAAATAAAACCATTGCTTTGCTCATAACACTCTTTCCTTCCTATCATGTCAAGCCTAAAGTTTTTATTATAGGCCTTTTATTGATTTTCTACTGCTTTCTCTATGACAAAAGTCTCATCTGTAAGCTCTGATCTTCCTGAAACTGTCCACGAAGTGTAAAGGTCTTCGTCGTCGCTGCATTCTTTTTGATTCCCCTGGCTGTCATGCAGCTATGTGTACCCTCGATCACAACCGCCACATCTTCACTTTCCAAGATCTCCTGCATAATATCTGCAATATCCGTACCAATGCGTTCCTGCAGCTGAAGGCGTTTTGCCACCATATCCGCAATACGTGCGATCTTGCTAAGTCCGATCACCTTTTCCTTTGGAATATACGCAACGGTCACTTTCATATCATACATTAGAGCAAGATGGTGTTCACAATAACTAAAAATATCAATATCCCGAACGATCACCATATCTCTGGAAGCCGATCCAAATTCCATACGATCGGTAAATGTTTTATTAAACATTTGCGCAATCTCATGATTTGTATAGTTCATTCCCTCAAACACTTCTTCATACATGCGAGCCACACGATCCGGTGTTTCTTTTAATCCTTCACGATCCGGATCATCTCCCAATGCTTCCAATATACCTCGAACATGCACCTTAATCGCTTCTGTATCTATTGCCATAATGCCATCTTCCTTTCTTAAACTCCACGTTTATCCGGATCCCAGATAAACTTGTGCAACTGCAATTGAAGCCGTACTCCATTCCATCGTTTTTCACGAAGAAAATCAACCATTTCAGCCGGTTCGATCCTGCCAAATACCGGACTTAATATTACCATGCAGCGCTGATCCAGATGATACTCTCTCGTCACCTCATAGGCCCTTTCCAGATCACTCCGTCCGGACACAACAAACTTCACCGTATCCTGCTTTACAACCTCTGCAAAATTATCCATACACATCTTTGTTTCCATGCCGCTTCCCGCCAATTTGTAGTCTATCGTAAATGACGGTGGCCGCTTCATTTGACGAAACGCTGTTAATGAAACACTGCCATTTGTCTCGATCTCCACCTCTAAACTCTCTTCTCGAGACAGCCTTTCTAACAATACATCAATATTTTTTGCAATCATCGGTTCACCACCGGTAAGTGTCACCCGACTGATCCCTGATTGCAGCAGACGCTCACAGATTTCCTCTTCCGTCATCACCGTACGTGGCGCATCTGCTTCATAGGCCCAAGCTGTATCACAATACGTACAGCGCAAGTTACATCCCTTTAGCCGCACAAAATTAGATAACTCTCCGGCAAATCGTCCTTCCCCATTAATGCTTTCAAAGATTTCTACCACTTCAAAATCTGCCATACTAACTCTTACATTCCTTTCCCGGCCTGCAGCCTGTCATGCATAACTTCTCCACGATGCCATCTCTCGCATAGTTTTAGACCAAGCGAGCTGCACTGTCACCTCTCGCATCGCTTCAGACAAAGCAAGCGGCACTGTCACCTCTCGCATCGCTTCAGACAAAGCAGGCTGCACTGTCACCTCTCGCATCGTTTTAAACAAAGTAAACTGCACTGTTATTCGGTGTCTCATATACTTCTACTTTCGCCACCGGATAACCTTTCAATGTAAACAATTCATAAAAATATCTGGCAAAATTTTCGGCGGTTGGTCGAAACGGCATCTCAACCACCTGAAATTTTTCTTCCTGCAATGCTTTCATCGTACTCTCACGCAAAGAGCCCTGTTCAATGATCAGCACATGATCCAACGCATCCAATTCCGTCCGCAAATCTTTTTTTAACTCCGCAAAATCAACACACATGCCTTTTTGCTGCTGGTCTTCTCTTAGCGTCTCTGACTGCACCGTCAGCAGTACTCTCCAACGATGTCCATGCAAATTACCGCATTTTCCATCGTATCCGGCAAGAAAATGTGCCGAGTCAAAACTATGTTCTGTCGTCAATTGATACATGCATTCCCTCCAATTTCCTATAAAGCAAAATAAAAAGGCAGACCTACGGTCTGCCCAAAAACAATCTCTGTTTCATGCAGTCCGAGTTTTATTTATAGACAGGATGGTACAAATGAACTGTCTGTATGAACCCATGCATAAATAACATTTATCCACGGCAATAAATTATATTATCCTATTTTTCATTTATCGTCAAGTACAGCGTTATGATTTAACACCTTTGTCACTCTATACATAATTATTCCTCATAAAAATCAACAGCGAATAACTCCTCTCCTGATTTTATTTCTCCCTCCCTTAATAAACGTACCTTTTGGTTATCCTCTAGTTCCGTACACAGTACCGGAGATACGATTGACGGTGCGTGCTCTTTCAGATAAGCAATATCCAGTTTCATCAGCGGATCACCCTTCTTGACCTGCTGACCATTCTCGACAAACACTTCAAATCCTTTACCATCCAATTTTACTGTGTCTATACCAACGTGTATCAATAAGCTCAAACCGGAATCTGTCGTAAATCCAATCGCATGCTTGGTATCAAACACAAACGCAACCTCTCCATCTTCCGGTGCCTTAACGATCGCATCCGTTGGGGTTACAACCGCACCATCACCCATCATCCGATCCGCAAAAGCTTCATCCGGTGCCGTAGACAGATCTGCTGCAACACCTGTGATCGGACTGGACACAATAACGGTTTTTACTACACTTCCTTTAATTTCCTGACTCTGCGTGGCATCATCTGACTCTGAACAACTCTCATTATCATTAGTATATATAATATCCGGTGCTGTTTCAAGATACTCTTCCAAATTAGACTTGATCACGGTAACATTTGGTCCATATATGATCTGGACTCCATTTCCTTTATGGATCACTCCACTGGCTCCTGTCGATTTAAGCAGAACATCATCAACCAAATCTGCACTTGCAACAGTACAACGAAGGCGGGTCGCACAGCAGTCAACACTATCAATGTTGTTCTTACCGCCAAGACCTCTCGTGATCATTTCACTAAGTGTATCCTCCGATGATATATTTCCATCATCCCCCTTTGCGGAACGTTTAGCATTAACATCTGCCTTCGTATATAATTTCACTTCCTGTGTATCATCCTCTCGACCAGGCGTTTTTAAATTCAATTTTTTGATCAAGAAAGAAAAAATCACATAATAAAGAATAAAATAAATGATTCCTACCGGAATGATACGAAGCCAGCTTGTCTTATCATTTCCCTGTAAAATACCAAACAGGAACAGATCCAAAAATCCGCCCGAGAAAGTAAGACCCACAGCGATATTTAATATATGAGCGATCATATATGCAGCACCGGCCAATACAACTTGCACTGCAAACAAAATCGGTGCAACAAACAAAAATGAAAATTCAATCGGCTCAGTAATACCTGTCAACATAGATGTGAGGGCCGCTGAAAATAGCAAGCCTCCTACCTGCTTCTTTTTCTCCGGCTTCGCAGTGCGATACATTGCAAGAGCTGCGCCTGGCAGACCAAAGATCATGAAAATGAATTCACCCGAGAAATATCTTGTTGCATCTGCACTGAAGTGTGAAATGTGTGCAGAATCTGCAAGCTGAGCGAAGAAAATATTTTGTCCACCCTGAACCATGTGTCCTGCCACATCAGCGGTTCCGCCAACAGCAGTCTGCCAAAATGGCATATAAAACACATGATGCAATCCAAATGGTATCAATGCTCTTTTGACAACACCAAAGATCAGTGTTCCCATATAACCGCTTCCTGTCACCAATCCACCAAGTGCATAAATTCCATTTTGCACAACCGGCCATATATAATACAAAATAATACCGACAAACATATACGTTATAGTGGAAATGATCGGAACAAATCTTGATCCCGCAAAGAATGATAACGCATTCGGCAATATGATCTTATGAAAGCGATTGTGTAATGCAGCTACACCAAGACCAACGATAATACCACCAAATACACCCATCTGCAATGTATTAATTCCACAGACAGAGGCTATGGTTCCCTCTAACACATTTTTCGCAATGGACCCATCTTCCAAGATCTTGCCATTAATATTCAGCATAGCATTGATCGAGATATTCATAACGAAAAATGCGATCACCGCAGATAACGCTGCCACTTCTTTTTCTTTTTTGGCCATTCCGATTGCGACACCTACAGCAAATAACAATGGCAGGTTATCAAACACGGCACTTCCGACCTTGTTCATGATCACAAGCAGCGCATGCAATATCGTTCCATTCCCCAATATACCACCTAAATGATACGTTGCAATCGTTGTCTCGTTCGTAAACGAACTACCCAGTCCAAGAAGCAGACCGGCAACCGGTAAGATCGCGATTGGGAGCATAAAACTTCTTCCAATTCGCTGCAGCACTTCAAAAATTTTGTCTTTCATCTTTCATCCATCCTTTCTTCCTGTATTTATGCAGTTTGGCATATCTCTCTCGCATAACAGCAAGTACACACTCACCGATAGTATCCGCGGCTAACTATATAATATGCAAAAGAAAAAGGCATCAACTAACATAAATTACCTGTGATTTATGTATAGTTAGTGCCTCAATTTCATTCAAATCAAGTAACACACTATTTATATAATATATACCATGATTTTTTCAATTCGTCAATACTATAATCCATATTTTGGATATGTATTGTTCAACCTTCACTTTAAGAATTGTATTTACAAACTTTCTACCCTTTCACACTACCAAGTGCCACACCCTGTACGATATGTTTAGAAAGGAGCAGATATACAACGATTACCGGGAAAATTGAGAAGGCAATCATCATATACACCTGACCCATATCCTTCTTCAGGAAGTCCGCACTACGTAACTGTGCGATCAAGATAGGCAATGTCTTCTTTTTATTTTCTGTCAAGAGCAATGATGGAATGAAGTAGTTGTTCCAGCTCTGAACAAATGCGAAGATTGCCTGAACCGCAATCGCAGGTTTCATAATCGGAAGAATCATCATATTGAATGTCTTAAACTCGCCCGCACCATCGATTCGAGATGCTTCTACGATCTCCAATGGAAGGGAAGAATCCATGTACTGTTTCATATAGAAGAATACTACCGGTGCTGCTATGGCTGGAACAATCAATGGGATAAAGGAATCCATCAGGTTCCAATCCATCATTAAACGGTAAAAACCAAGTGCAGTTACCTGTGTAGGAATCATCATGATCATCAAGATGAAGGTGAACATAACATTCTTCAACTTGAAATTGTATACATGAATTGCATATGCCGTCATACAAGAAAAGTATGTTGTCAAAATCGCACTAAAAGCAGCGATAATAACACTGTTAAACAAACCATTCCAAACCGGCTGTGAACTGTGCATCAAATGTACCCAGTTGTTCATAAACTCTCCACTCGGCAAAGCAGAGAATCCTAACTGAATCTGTGCATGTGATCTTGTTGCGTTAACAAACAATACATAAAACCAAAACAGGCACAATATCGAAATGAATATCAAAACAATATATGCAAGAACCCTTCTGGCATGTATTCCTATTCCTGAACTTTTTCTTTCATCCATGAATTATGCCTCCTTTTTCTGTGCAAATGCTTTGAACACGATCAAACTCAATATACCCGTTACGATGAAGAGCAGAACGGATAACGCACCACCCATACCGTAGTTCTTACTGTATAGCTGTTTGTTCAAATACATGATCAATGTCATCGTTGTATCTGTTGGTCCACCGGTACCGTTTGTCAAGATCTGTGGTACATCGAACATCTGTAAACCACCGATCAAAGATGTGATCAAAACGTATACTAAGATTGGACGCAACAACGGCATCGTGATTCGGAAAAATACCTGTGTCGATGTCGCTCCATCAACTTCGGCAGCCTCAAACAATGCCGGGTCTATACCCATCATACCTGCCATTAACAGAATCGTGGTATTACCAAACCACATCAAGAAGTTCATAAATCCAACCAATCCTCTTGCACTTCCTGCATGAGAAAGGAAAGAATACTTCTCTTTGATCAGACCGGCGTGTAATAAAATTGCATTTACCGGGCCGTTGTCAGAGAACAATGCGAAGAATAACATTGCAAACGCTGACGCCATGATCAAGTTTGGTAAATAAATAACGGTTTTGAAAAAACCGGATGCTTTCAATTTTAATCGTGTGTCTGAGAACCATGCACCAAGCAGAAGTGATAATAAGATCTGCGGTACAAATCCCAACACCCACATTATCATTGTGTTTTTCAAATAAATCAATAACTTGCCGCTTTCAAAAAGCGAAGCATAGTTTTCTAAGCCGATATAATTTGGTCCCACCTGTATTAAGCCCATGCTATAATTTTCGAAAAAACTATTATAAATCGTGCTGATAAGTGGGATTAACTGGAAAATAACATATGTAAGAATGAACGGGATTAAAAAAATGTAGCCCCACTTATTATGCTTTTCCACTCTTCCTTTTTTGGGTTTACTCATAAGTGTTACCCTCCCCTTATTTTCAAAAAAAGTGCCTGCCTACAAATGTAAGCAGGCACATTCCTAAACCAGTTTACTTAACAATGTTTGTAACAATTATCCCTCGATCTCAGGATGTTTTGTCTTAACTTTATCGATGAATGTCTGCAATGCAGTATCATAATCCTTTGTATTGCCATCGAAGTAATCCTTCATTGCTGCCTGGAACTCCTCAGCACATGTCTGATCATATGAAGATATATTGCTCATGTCGATGCTGCCAACACCTGCGGAGAAGATCGGAATTGGATTCTGTCCACCGAGTGCCTTATCACCGAGCTCTTGTCATCCTTTAAGGAATCCATCAACTTGCTGTTGTTAGCGTAGTCATTGTCTTTGCTAACAATGTCTTTCAATACGCTCTCGTCTGTTGTCATCTTCTCGATGATGTCTTTTACAAGGCTCTTGTTGTCTGTGCCGTTAGCACCACAGATCCAAGTACCGCCCCAATAGAAGTTCTGAGGACCGGTTGTAAGTGCCCAACCACCATCTTTAACTACAGAACCATCAAGTGCTTTACCATCTTTGTAACCCATAGAGAAGTCGATGAACCAAGCTGGTCCAAAGTAAGCGAATACGTTACCGCTCTTCATGAAGCCTTCGCTCCAGTCAGATCCCCACAACTCATGTGTTGTAGTCTCGCCGTTGTCTACCATTTCCTTAGACATATCTACCCATGCCTTGATGTTCTCATCTACGTTGATCTTCTTATTCTCTACCCACTTAGATGTTACGTTGTTAGAGAATACACGATATGTATCGTTTACAGATGCTGTTGTAAGGTATCCAGCGTCTTTTAACTTCTTAGATGCTGCTTTGAAAGAATCCCAATCTTTGAACAGCTCCTGAATCTTCTCAGGATCATCTGTCTTGAATACTTTCTTAGCAATGTCGCGTCTGTAGATCATACCTGCCGGGCAAGCCTGCCAGGAAGCACCCTTTAACGCTCCTTTAGAATTTGTTACGATATCCTGTGTGTACTTGTACTGGTTAGCAAGTGCATCTTTGGATACGCCAAGATCATTTACAACATCCAGTGTGTAGTCTGTATCTACATACTTCAATGCGTAATCTGCCTCAACAAGGAAAAGATCGATCTTGTCATCAGCTGATGCAGAATCCTGCTTCTTAAGAGCTTCATCCAATGCATTCTGATATGCATTATCATCAGATGGTGTGATCGTCCACTTAACTGTAACGTCGCCAATCTTACCTTCTGTATCACTAACCTTCTTATATCCCGGATAGTGATCTGTCATACGGCTCTTGAACTCCTCGTTCCATACACGGATGTTAAGAACTTTTCCACCGTCAGAAACTGTAACTTTTTTAGCTTCTTTTGATGAATCCTTCTTAGTGTCACTGCCGCCGCAACCAGTCAACATGGTTGCTGCCATTGCTGTACATAACAGCACGCTTAAAAGTTTCTTTCTCATAAAAAAACCTCCTCTAATAAGAAATTGTTTGCTTCTATATTTTTACTGCAATGACCTGCAGTAGAAATATCAATATGCTGTTCATAACTTTATGAACATTTTCAAGTTACGTTTACGAAATCGTTTTACTAAATCGTTTTCGTAAGATGATTATATAACAACATGAACAAATTTACAAGTATTTTTTTGAATTTTTTGTGAATTTTTGTGAAAAACATACAAAACACACAAAAATCTGCTAATATCTGACATTTGACGAATCTCTGCAAAATACCGATTTTGCTAGTATTATGCACCCATTTATTGTATAAAATCATTAAAATTCGAACAATCTTTTTTATTCAGATTTCATAATTCAAAAACTGTTCACATCTTACTCTCCAATCAAAACAAAAAGAGAGTACCGTCCAACAATTGTCTTTGGTACTCTCTTACATAATTCAAAATTTCTTTACTTAAAGATTCCTTATGCGCGAAGTATTGTTGATAATCCGCCAACTGACATGCTGAATACAACAGCAAGGATGGTCAGGATAAGATAAATAACACCGATCACAATTCCGATGATCGCACAGATCTTACCAGCCTTAGCGTAGCTGCTCTCAAATCCATCTAACTCTACTGCCTTACCATGAAGCACTAATGCAACAATACTGCAGATAACTCCAACAATGCCATAGCAAAAGCAAAATACGATACCACAAATACCTAATATCAGACACGCAATGGAATATCCTCTTCCCGGCGAATTATTTCCCTGATAATTATACTGTGGCTGGCCATTATATCCATTGTTCTGGTAGCTGTTATTTTGATAACCGCCATTCTGATAGCCGCCATTCTGATAGCCGCCATTCTGATAGTCGCCATTCTGATAACTGCCATTGTTAGTGTTCGTCCACCCCTGTGAGTCATTTCCTGCATTGCCATTTTGGAAACCCTGATTTTCATTTTGATTGTTATCCATTGTAATCCTCCTCAACTTTGTATATGTACTACCTCTACATTGTATGACATAACGCCCTGCTAATAGAAGTCCCCTTAGCAAAAGCACCCATGTCTCTACATTGCATTTCTAAGCTATATTCGATAGCCCGGAACAAACAGCTTTAACAAATACTGCACGATCAGCACCACGATGGCGATATACAACGCTGCATCCCGAAATTTCATTCCGTTGATCTGCCTGTCAAAACGAGCCGCCACACGCTGCACAGTCTGACTGATAAAAAACAATAGATACCATACTGCACCATATACCGCAAATGCATTGTAATATACTGCCTGCAGTACTCTTCCATGTAACAGAGACCATATTGCTCTTGTTCCACCACAGCCCGGGCAGGGGATTCCAAAATACAGCTTCATTTTGCATTGCAATAACTGGTCGTTACCGGTTACATGCGCAATATAAAATGCTGCAATATATACAAGCCCCACACCAAGAACACACCATATGCTGATCCAGTACAAAATATGCTCCGTCTGCTTACAGCCAAACGCCCGCAGCCGTTCCCATACTGATTCTAACATAGGATCTGCTCCTTTCCCTCTTTCGTGTATTTCGTCAAATCTGTCTATTTGAATGATTATACCAAAAAACAGGGCTGTTCGTCAAACATGGACGACACAGCTCCCGTTTTCTTTGGTCAATTTACTGCATAAATTATTTGGTCGGTTTCATCGATTTCTTATATCCGGTCTTGGCATTAAACAGCTTCTTGTATGCTTTCAGCTTTTTCTTGCCACAGGATATCTTCGCTTTTTTGTAAATGCCCTTGATCGCATTTTTGCCCACTTTTTTCAATGTGGTTGTCTTGATCGTTATCTTTTTGAGTGCCTTAGCCTTGGAAAATGCCTCCTTTCCGATGGAAACAACATTCTTGCCAATGATTACTTTCTTTAATTTGGTGCATCCGGCAAATGCTTTTGCAGAAATATTCGTAACGCGGAAGGAATATACGACGCCATTCGCTTTTACTTTTACCGTCGCCGGTATTGCTGCAGATTTGATCTTTTTATTGGCTGCCTTGCGGTAGCTGACCGTCTTCTTGGATGCATTTGTCACAACATAAGATGCTCCCTTTACCTTAAAAGAATATCCTTTGCGGACAGACGGTGTTTTGATTGGCTGCGGCTTCGTTGTTGGTGTCGTTGTCGGGGCTGCAGGACTTGGTGACGGAGTGCTGATATCCGGTACAACATCCTCTGTCAGATCTTTTGGAAGTTCTTCTTCCGGCAGACCGGTTTCTGTGCCTTTCTTTGGAGTCACATTAATCTCATCACTATTGTAAATGGAGCCGATCACTGCAATTGCATCCACGGCAAGACTGCCGCTTGCAACCTCGATCGTTACAGTATGTTCACCATCTTCCAGTCCACTCACCTGATATGCAGTACACATATTATCTGCATTCCACAATGCGTCATCTTTCTTGTAGGACTGTCCATCTACCATCACATTCACGGTTCCTCCTGTGGATTTATTGTATCCTAACACTTCCAAACCGGTTCCGTTAAAGGTATACGTAATGGATGCGCCTGTGCCCGTACTATTGGAAACACTTCTCTGATATACAAACATTCCCTGATTTGCACAAGTACGAGACCACTTGTTGTTATATACCAATTTTGCATTTTTCTGTGGTGTCAGATCATAGGTTTCCATATTGTCAATATATTCTCTGTAATATGGCGCATATCCTTTGATCTTCGTTACTGCCAGACTGTCAAATCTTGTGTAGGAATTACCGCAGCCGATCGCAACACGTCCTGAAGTGATCGGATTGCTGTCCTCATATGTTGCGACTAAAGTATCGTTGATATATGCTTTGATCACATTACCCTCGCCACGGAGTTTGAGCTGGAACCAAGTTCCCGGTGTTACCTGACTTGCATCTACCGAACCGGACGCAAGCTCTGTACCCTTAGAAGATGTAGAACCCATTTTCGCACGATACAGTATCCAGCTTCCATCATCATTAACTTTCAAAGAATATCCTGCATTGTTCGAAAGATTGTGTGTTCTTCCGGTCTGTCTGATACCAATCTGCGCATACTGCTTATCTGCTGCACGCTCAAATAATACATCAATAGCTGCCGTATAATTCGTCCAGCGGTAGTCTCCCACTAACGTGACAGGATCTCCGTTATTCCAAGCACTTCCGACACCTGTTGACTTCTTATCCAACTGCTGGCGAAGCACATGATTGCCGGTGCCACTCTTATAGACCTCAAAAGCACCATTCAACGTATGGGTATAGCGTGCCATCGCACCTTTTTCTCCACCACGTGATGCAATGTAATCTTCCTTCTCTCCGGTAAAGCCGCCTTTGCCATCAAGAACAGGAACGGTCTTGCCGGTATACTCAAAATCATCCGCATACAGATAGCCATCCTCTGTGTTCTGAACGTCTCCGGTTGCATCTGTGTCAAGTACGGTACGCTCACCCTCTACCGGCATTGCTTCTGTATGTTCTTTGCTGTCTGAAACATCTAAAGAGGTAACCGTAACTGCAGAATTTGGTTTTACCGCAAAGGAATATACACCATGCTGTCCGCAGATAATTCCTGAATACATTTCATATAATTTTCATTAAATGCACCCTCGTCTGCTGCTCTCGTCTCCCAAAGTTCTAACTTCCGGTCTGCTTTCAACTTCATATTCTTCGTCTGCAGTGTATATGTCATTGGATACTCACTGTCATTAACGATCACCGTTGAGAAATTATCTTTCGTCGGTGCTGCCAGAGTCATATAGTTTTCTCCACCGCCACGGCCGTCAACTGCATTGCTGGTTGTTCCTTGTACAGCAGATGCCTTGCTGGCCGATGCAACACTACGCCAAATGCCGGCAGTATTTGTTTCATTTTCCCAGCCGGTCACTGCAAACTTGCTGATATGTGCCAAAATCAACAATCCGGCATCATAATGCATCCATCCTGACCAAGGATCTCTGGCACTTACTAACTCCTTAAAGGAGTACTGTGCGCCTTCATAATAAGAACCGATCACAGGCTGATAGATCACATGACCACGACGTGACTCGACAAAGCTCTTGATCACGGTATTGCCCATTTCCAATGCACTGCCGGAGCCACCGATACCAGTACCCTCTACCGTTGGCGCTTTATCTGTCGTAGATGGACGGAACGCTGAATTTGAGAACGTTGCCTGCTCCTCGCTGTTCCATACTTCCTTGTCCACTTCCTCTGCCAGCCACTTCATCGCATTATTTTCATCATCCGCTGTCTTATAATGGTATCCGACAACATCCACTGCGTTCATAAACTCCTTGTCATCCTTTAACTTGTTGGCAACATCGCTGCTGACAACATTTGCCTCGTCGGATACAACAAGCTTAATCTTTTTGAATAAAGCAAGTGCTTTCTCATCCGCGATCGTCTTAGTGCTTTCCGCCGCGATCCACTTGGCAAATTTCTTAGTGTAAGCAACATCGCCTGCACCACCCCATTCTTCGTTCGTATTTGGATTAATATAGTCTACCATATAGCCATATTTCTCATAAGCATCCAAAATACTCTGTTTATACCAGATATACTTATCTTCATCTGTTTTCACCCAAGAGGGTGTACGCCAAGTCAGAATACTGACCTTCAAATTCGGATTGATCTTCTTAGCATCTGCTGCCAGCTGCCAGCCAGGATTACGAAGCACATTGGCTTTCTCGCCCTTTGTTCTCTTGGTAGCACTCTCTGATCCGGTCGAGTTGTTGCGATCATTACCCATTTCCAATTTCACATGTGTAAAATCGGGTACTCGCCTCCGAATAAATACTGCATTAATTTTGCATATGCCTCCGGATTCTGTGATTTGTAATCCATCAACAGATCACTTGTAGAATTGGCACTAAGCATACCAAATCCCTTATACGTAAGTCCATTCACATTGTCTGCCTTGATATCATTGCCATCAATCACAATGCTTCCCGTTTTTGTTTCCACTGCTGCCCCTTTCCGGGAAGATGTACTTGCCCCGCTGATCCCGACATTCCCCGTCAAGACCATAGAAAGGCTGAGTAAACATACTCCCGCACGTTTCAGTAATTTTCTCACCATATTCTCCTCCTTTTTTACCTACGCAAAAATTATGTTGCTGGTTGTATTATAAGTAAAACCGCAAAGATCCGGCAATCTAAAATAATTGTTAAATCCCAGTGATATGAACATTTTGATGCATTTTCCTATCAATCGGGTAGGAGGTAGATAATTATCTTATCTACCGACCTCCCACACCACCGTACGTACCGTTCGGTATACGGCGGTTCTTTAGTTTTCACATATTTTCAGGTAAAACT
>NZ_QUFB01000019.1 GCF_003478335.1 Clostridium sp. AM49-4BH | reverse complement strand
GTTCTCTGATGGCAGAAACCGTTCTTTGGCGGCTGCAAAATATCATATAGTTATTGACATAATAAGCAATATGTGGTTGTGGAGGATTTGAGGTATGGGAAGTTTGAGTATAGTATAATATCGCAGGAGTTACTCATTGTAATTACGATGTCAAACACCAGATTCAAACCTTTTGACACTGTAATCTCATTGTACAAATAAGCTGAAACACCGGCTTTTCTGTGCAAAACAAATAAGAAAGTGTAGAGGAAATTATGCATTACCACAATCCATTTCATCAAAAAAGACATACCACGAAAGCATCTCATGGTATAAAGTTTGTTACTTCAATCACTACGACCATTGCGCTGATCTTGGTCTGTGCGCTGGCAGTTTCGCAGATCATTCCGACAGACCGGACAAATCGATCTGCCAAAGTCGCACAGGGTAAAACAACCAGATCAAAAAAGCCTGTGAAAACGACATTTACCCCGGCTTCCGGTGAATTTCGCGGTGTATGGATCTCTTTTCAGGATATTGGAGAAAAGCGCTACACCAAAAAGCAGTTTGAGAATTTCATCAACAAGACGTTTGATAACTGCAAAAAAAATGGATTTAACGCTGTGATCGTTCATGTTCGTCCATTTGCCGATGCCTTGTATCCGTCCAGCTATTTTCCATGGTCTCGCTATGTATCCGGAAAAGCCGGGAAACATCCGGGATTCGATCCGCTCTCCTATGCGGTCAGCGCGGCACATAAACGGGGCTTAGCTTTCCATGCATGGATCAACCCTTATCGCATTGCCAGCAATACGACCAACGTATATAAACTCCCGAAAAAATCCATTGCCAGAAAATGGGCTGTTTCCAAGAAAGCTTCCAAACGCCGCAATGTATTAAAATGGGATGGGAAACTGTACTTTAACCCGGCTTCCAAAGATGTTCAAAATCTTGTTTGCAATGGTGTCCGTGAGATCGTGCGCGATTATGCTGTAGACGGCATTCATTTTGACGATTATTTTTATCCGAATCTGGGTGCGAAATACAAAAAGGTATTTGACTACAAAGAATACAAAGCATACGCAAAGCGCTGCAAAAAGAAACACAAGAAAAAAGTTTCGATCGTAACTTGGCGCAGAAACAACGTATCCAACATGTTAAAACGTGTTCGAACCATCGTACATAGATTGGATAATAATTGCGTATTTGGCATCAGCCCGGCAGGCAATATCCGTAATTTATATGCAAAAAATAATTATTACGCAGATGTCAAAAAATGGATGCGTTCTTCCAAATATATTGATTATATCTGCCCACAGATTTACTGGACATTCAGTCAAAAGACTTGTCCTTTCCGCGAAACCACAAACAAATGGCTCGCGATACCACGCGCAAAATCCGTAAAAGTATATGTCGGTCTGGGCGGTTACCGCGCCGGCATCTCTAAACGGGAGGCAAAATTAGGAGCGGACGCAGAGTGGGGCACAAGCCGCACTAATCTCAAACGCCAGCTCCTATACTTACGCTCACAAAACGGTTGTGGCGGTTTTATGTTGTTCTCTTATTCCGATTTGATCCGCAAATCGGCACGCTCAGAAATGAAGCGGTTTACAAAATTGCTGAAAACTGTACCTTCAAATGCTGTAGGACCAACTGCGACGCCAACGGCAGCTCCAACCACTGTACCGACGGCAGTACCAACAGAAACTCCAACAGATGCTCCAACGGACAGCTCAACAACTGCTCCAACAGAAACTCCAGCGGCAGCTCCAACAAACTCACCGACCGTTACCGGCAACTGATCCCGGAACGCACGGTGAAACCGTTACTTAACAGCTAACTCCGCAGGCGGCTTTGCCAGTATGTTGTGCACCGGAATAACGCTTACAATTGCATTTACCAGCATAATTGCCGCTATCAACGTTATCGCGCCCCACCATGGAAAGCTTAGATTCATTCCAAGGGATGGCACGGATGCGGCGAACTTCATAACACCTGTCGTGACCACAACCCCGGGAAGTGTCGTATAGCAATTGATCAGCAGCATTTCAAGTATAAAAGAACGGATAATACTTGCCTTGGAAATTCCAAGCAGGCGATACACCGTCAACTCCTCCATTCGTGATGATGCATTGGAGCGGATCGTATAATAAATGATCAACACAGACAAGATGACAGCAATCATTGCAAACAATGCCTTGCTTCTCGTCTTGTCTTTCATTTTGTTCCGATAGGCTTTCACTTGTTGCTCTGCCGGAATCGTCACTTTGACCCGAAACATTTTTTGATACGGTTTCAGTTCACTTTGCAATTGCTTTACCAGCTCTTCCCGCTGCTCCAAATCATCCACATAATATTTTATCTTCTGCATTCCAACTGCCAACTGGTCTGCTAATTGCTTACCGGCGGCATCTGTCAAAACATAATCAACATCACAGGAATTGTCAAATCCACCCACTACAATGTAATTTTCTCCTGCATTACTAACCGGTTCCTCTTCGTAAGACACGGAACTATTACCAAGCTGTTGCACCGGATATTCTTTCTGGTTTCCCTGAAATTCCTGATAACTTTTGATCTGATCATATTTTGACTGCGGAACCAGCATCTGATCATCCTGCAAGGTTACATTATCGTACTTACCCGGATACATCTTCTGCAGCTCTGATAATGACATGACCGAATAGGAACTCGCAACCATTCCTAGCAGCTTTGATTGACTGCAGTAAATGGACGCCTCGTTGTTGCCACTAATGCCAACTACCGTCAGATCTTTGCTGAATGTGTTAATAGAAAGTGTCTCTCCTAACAACTCCTTTGCGGACGCATATTGACCGGAAATAGCCGTGTCACTTTTCAAGAAACGATCCGCAACCAGCTTATCGATAACAATCTCATCCGATTTCTTTGGAAGCCGTCCATATAACAGATCTTTCTTCGTAACTTTCGATATGTCCACATAGGAAAAGTCGCGGATCACCTGGCTGCTCCCCCGCATCTGATATAACGTATCTGCCTGTATCACCAGGTCACGCGCAGCATCGTAAAACATCATATCCTTACGTTTCCCTTTCGAAAGCACCTTATTATAACACTCCTGCATGGTATCACCAACGGCATATTCTTCTGCCGGAGAAGCCAGTTTCATCTCCACCTGTACATAATGTGAATCATCCTTCACAATCTCTTCCCGATGCACCGTAACTGCTGTGATCAAGTCCGATATCGTCAGCGAAAGCATGATTGCTGTTATTAAAAGGATGACAACGATAAATGCCTGCTTTTTCCCCAACAACTTCAAATTTTCTAGTGTCATTCGCCAGGTTGCTTTCCAGGACAACCCGGATTTTTTACTCATTTCCAATGGAGGTAATTCATATGAGAAGTTCTCAACATCTTCCATCTCCAGTTTTTGTCTTGGCTCATCAAAGATTTCACATCCGGCTTCTTCCCCCGCAAAGATCACATCACTTGCCATGTCACTCCGAATATAAAGTTTCCCACTTTTCCATGCCATTTTTAATCGAATAGGTTCCTCTTTGCTGTCCGCATTTTGGTACACTTCAATTTCATTTTCATCGCTTTGCATGGCCTGACATGTGAGCTCCGGCAAATAAATATTACCATCGTCCGATCGTTCATAACTGCTGCCGGAATGATTATCGTAATCTTTTGTAATCTCTCCATCCTTGATCTCTAGAATACGATCCGCAAAAAACTCAGCAATACGGCGCTCGTGCGATACTAAAATAACCAGACATTCCTTGGAAATCGCACGCAATATACTCATTGTACGTATTGTATTTTCCTCGTCCAGATTGCCGGTCGGCTCATCTGCCAATATGATCTGCGGTGATTTCACAAGTGCCCGGGCAATAGATACCCTCTGCTGCTGTCCACCCGACAATTTGGATACCAGCTTCTTTTTGTAACGGCCTATTCCAAGCTGCTCCAATACATACGATACTCTCTCATCTTTTTCCTCATCCGTCAGATCATAATGACTAAGTGCAAGCTTTACATTATAAGCAACCGTGTAATCCTGCAGCAAATAATAATTTTGGAAAATATAGCCAAATTTTTCACAACGCAAATGCTCAATTTTCTTTGGCTCGTACTTCTTTAATATCGTTTCGTCTACAGTAAGTGTTCCTCCCTGAAACACATCCAATCCACCAATGGTATTTAATAACGTGGTTTTTCCGGAACCGCTTTCCCCCAAAATACATACCAAACCTGTCTGTGGCAGCTCCAATGTAATATCATTCAATACATGAAGCTCACTTCGTTTACCGCGGTTAAAATATTTCTGTAAATGTTCTATCTTGATCATTCGCTCACCTTCCCTTTTAACAAATGATTAAACGCTGCTACCATCACCATCGCAGCCACATAATTGTACATAAAGTACGCTAGGTACCCCGGCCATTCATAATAGTAGAGCATAGCACGCAGCGCCGGCACAAAGATTCCAACTACATTCATCACTACCGCGACCACGATAATAGCAGTAATACTGTATCGACGCATCTCCATATAATTGATCTTGCCGATCAATTTTGTGGACATACCCATGAATTTTAAGATTTTCTGGTCTTTGATCTGAATCTTAAATATAGAACGTAAGATCAATATCTCAGCAGCCATCATCACTAATAGTATTGCCACTGCAATGCCGATCGTCCTTAAACGTTCCTGTACCAGATCTGAATCGTATTCATCTGCACCAAAACGCAGTGTACTCACAGCCTCATACCCGGCTTTATCCAATGCCTTTAACACATGATCCATTTTGGCGTAACTTGTAATATATACCGATGCCTGCCTGCTCTCGGTGCGATAATACTTCTCATAAATATTCTGAGAAACCTCTGCAAAATTTGCCCACAGCCATTTATCTTCTCACCGGTTTCTACATTCTCGATCTGTTTGACATCCTTGCTTTTCATATCCTTGTCATACTGATCAATATGCAATAAACCGGACTGATCTAAAAGAGTCAAGTCATTATCTTCTGCCCGATACACCGCTGCTTCATATGCACCTGATACACAAAGTTCGTTATCCTTCTTCACGATATCGCCAACAATCGGCCACAATGTTGCCTGTCCCTGATATTTGCCAAGTTGTTGATTATAGGCATATTCATAGAATACTTTGCCACCGGTTACGGTACTTTGCAGCATTGTACATATCTCCGGCGAAAAGTACACCTGTTTATCCTTATTTTTTAACAGTCCGCTTACTTTCATCTTCCGCTGTATATAATTCTCCGTTGATGACCAAAGCACATCGCTTGTATAGAAAAATGTAATCGTATCACCAACCTTATATTTTCCCCGATCGTACAGTACAACTTCATCGATCTTCTTTGGCAGACTGCCCTTTACGAGATCCGATTTCTTCAAGCAGGAAGATGATCGCATGTATTGATCTTTCTTGACGTATTCAACGTTCTGCGAGTCGTACAGCCCCCCTTCATTGCTCGTACTCATCCTATTATAGCCGTACTCCTGTCTATAATCTTTTCCTTCCTCAAAATAATAATTGACGTCATTCACAATATCGTACTGATCCACCGAAACGACGTGCTTCATTTTGGTGAGTCGGTCAATATCTTTTTTCGTCATAAACTTTTGATCTTTACGTCTAATTGAAATGCGCTTATCGTCTTTGCGCGCAAAAGATGTTGCTGAATACTTTTTGGTGTAAATATCATCTGCATTCATTAGCAACTGCCCGATAAATAAAAACGATACGATAGCAGCAGCTAAGAAAAATCCCATAAACAATGCGATTTTTTCCGGCTGTCTCACTGCATTCATTCGCACAAAGATCCGCCCTATGGTACGATCGCGAAGTCGTTCCTCATTGCTTTCAGACTTTTTACCGGCTGTCATTTTCTCGTTGTTGTCCACATTCTCGGACATCTCCGATTTCTGATCCGTGTCCGTATTTTCGGATACTTCTGACTTCTGATCCGTGTCCGTATTTTCGGATACTTCTGACTTCTGATCTATGTCCGTATTTTCGGATACTTCTGACTTCTGATTCGTGTCCATATTTTCGGATACGTCCAAGATCAATGATCCATCATGCAATCGCACTTTTCTGGTAACATATTTTTCTACCTGTTCATAATTGTGAGTTACCATTATAACCAAATGGTCTTGCGAAAGATCTCGAAGCAATTTCACGATCTGCGCTCCGGTTTCACTGTCCAAGTTACCGGTTGGCTCATCCGCCACAATAATATCCGTATCCTTTGCCAACGCACGAGCAATCGACAATCTCTGCTTTTGACCACTGGACAACTTAGACGCACGCTGGTCTCTCTGTGCACTCAGGCCTACCCGTTCCAAATAATGAATTGCCTTGTCTCCAGCTTCTTTCTCTGGCACTCCCATGATCAAAAGTGCACTGACAATATTTTCTTTGGCGGTATAATGACCGATCAAACTATAATCTTGAAAAACAAAGCCGATCTTAGTACGACGATATTCTTCCCAGTCATCTTCATCATACTGAAATGTCGGCTGTCCATCCACATAAAGCTCCCCATCATCAAACGTATCCATACCGCTGATGATCCTAAGCAATGTTGACTTTCCGCTGCCGCTTTCCCCTGTGATCGCAACAAATTCTCCCATGCGAAACTCCAGATTGATACCCTGCAATGCCTGTGTCACTGCTGTTTCGGAATAATAATACTTCGAAATATTTTGCAACTTAATTCTTACTTGCTGCATATTTCCCTCCTTTTTCACGTTGTACATACTTTGACTCCCAACATACTTTGACTCCCAACATACTTTGTACTTTGACTCCCAAAAAAGCATATCATAAAAAAAGAGGCGAATCTTCCTGGAAAATTCTACCTCTACTAATATATTTTTTTCCGATTTCTGGAAATTTTAATGCAACATTCTATAATTATTGCTGTAATTTCACGTCCTGTCTTTGTTAATGAAACGCATCTGTCCTGCCTCTTCTCCATAACGCTTTGCAACAACTTCCAATCCCTGCAAATGACGACATTCGGAACATAAATTCCCGAAATCCAACGGCTTACCGCAGATCTGACAATACACCTGCGACACTGTTTTGCCATCTGTATTTTTGTACTGAATACGACCTTCACGGATCCATGCGCGTACCTTCGCATTGGAAATGCCAAAATGGTCAGCCACCTGAGATTCGTTCACATCATTTTTACGAATATAATCTTTCACTTCATTAAACAGATTCATTTCCATGCATGCCGGACATATATCTTTATTATATTCAGGATGTAATCTGCGTCCACACTGCTTACAGCTCTTTATCTCCGAATCTCCAAAACGATTTCTATCTACGATCATATTTTCCCTCCTCTTCTCATATTTCTGCAGCTGCCTTTATTCATAAAGCCGGCTGCCACGAACTTTCTGCTCTTATAAGAATAGCACTCTACGAAAATACCGTCAAGAAAAGATACGATCGAACCAGACTTCGTAAATTTGGAACATTGCTTGTCCAAGACCATCACGGATCTAAATAATCCCCCAAATTGCTATTTATTGTCGGAACAGGCTGTGGCGTTGTTGTGTTCTTACGTTTCGAGCTGCTGTCTGTTCCCTTATTTGAGGAAGAAGAATCGCTGTCTGTCCCGGCATTCCCGGTTGACGAATTCTTGGTCTGCGTATCATCATTCGACTGGTTATACTGCAGATTGGAAATCTGTTCACTATCCATATCATAAACATAACTTCCACTCACATCTACGCCATCTTCTGCTTCTGCCGCAAAATCAATCGTTAGCCTGCTCCCATTTTGTTCCGCGAGCTTGTACACCGCAATTGCTCCACTTTTAAACTGAATCTGTGTGTCATTATATTTGGCAAAGATACTGCTGAGAATATCATTGCCGTCTTCCTGCCGGTACAGTTCCGTAGCTTTATCAACATCATACAGCACAAATGTCTGTGCTTTAGTGCCATTATAGATCAATACTGCATATCGTCCGGACGAAGCATCAGATTGCGGCACCCACTTCAACTCGCAAAAATATCCCTTGACCTCGTTCATCTTTTTCTTGTTTTGGGACATCATGATCTGACCGATTTCCGGACTTCCGGTCGTGTCAGTGGTCGTCTGCACGCGCATACACTCGTTGCCATCGGCATCTTCCAAAGTCTCTGTCTTGCTGACTCCCGCTTCCTCTGTTCCCTGTGACGCCCTTCTATGCTGATTCAATTCATCAGACGATAATTTCTTTGCCAGGAACTTTGTTGCATCGCTGTCCCAAATATAGTACAGCTTTCCATCGGAGAGCTGCATATAAAACAAGTCCTTCACGTCCGATTCCTGACTCGGCTTCACAGACTGCATCGATGCCGCCTGCTCCCCATATACCGCCTCTGAGACGATCTGCAAACCGGTCTCCTGCATCTGAAACATTACGTACACATACGTCCGCAAGTTCTTAACCTGTTTTGCTGGTGTCGGCGTGACGTTCTCGTTGCCCATGCTTGACGCTGTTTTTGACTTGCTGTCCGTTTTGTTGGACAGCAATCTCCCGATCTGCTTTTGCTCTGTTGCATCCCACGCTCTCTGCTGTCCCAAAAGCAGTTCTTGAATCCCATCATTATTATAGTCACCGGTCTGCAGCTTCAATCCCTCCGGGAAATAAAGCGTATCCTTCGCAATCCCCTGCTCTCGAAACACTTTCTGCAGGTCAACAACTGCCAATTCACTGCCTGCTGCATCCGCAAGCTGCAGCTCATAACTGTTTGCCAGGATCCTGCCGTTGGCTTCATTACGCTTATGCCGCAAGGAAACTGTCTGTTTCAGTCCACTTGGCGACAATACATCTGTCTGCGAAATGATGAGATTCGTTTTCCTCGTGTCCTTATTTGCGGACAGTTTCTCACTCCCGGCATTCCACGTTCCTCCCGCCCATACATTTTGAACCGGACGCAACAAAAAAAGCCAGAAAAACATCAAAAGCAAAAGGATCACACCGGTCATTTTATAACGCATTCGGTCGGATCCCTGATGCAGCAAACGCTGCGACCGTCTCTCTAAGTCTGTTTCAAAGCTTGCACACGCAGTAAATGGCACACGGCTTTCCTGCGGTACAATGTTCAAAATCCCTTGTATATACGCATTCTTGTCTGCCGCACTGCATCCGTCCACGGCACATTCATCGCACGCCATCTGCTCATCCCGTCTAACCAAAAATACGGCAGCCCATACGCAAGGATCGTACCAATGCAAAAGCAGCGCCGCTACATAAAACGCATTCCAAAGATTGCTTCTGCGAGCACGTCGACACTCCATATGTGCTAATGTATATTTCGCCTCCTGCACATTCATCGTTTCCGGCAAAAACACACGATTCACGAACAGACCTGTCATGACCGGCAATTCGACCGCTGACTGGTACAAAGTACCCTCCAGTCGTTTTTCCCGCATACGGATCGCGGAACGCACCTTTCCCGCCCGAATCACCAAAAGAACTACCAATAACAGCATTCCTGCAAAGTATCCTATCGCCATGATCCGATAGAGAGACGTTACTTGTATGTTCGCTTGCCATACATCGCGCAGACTGCGAAGCAGTCCGCCATGCTGCGCATCGATATCAAGTCCTACATCTGCTAAAAATCGATGGTAACTGCGATTCCACGGCGGAACAATACTAAACGTACTGGAAATCTGGATCGGACACACGATCCGCAAAAAATACAACCGCCACAGCCATACCATATATTTCTTTGGCAGACCACTTATAACCACACGCAAAAACAGCAGCGGCAGGAACAAACTCACAGCCGCCGCTTCCATTGCGATCACAGTATAAAAAAAACGATACAAAAAAGCAAAGCCAGCGCTTTGCTTTGCAAGAATTGCTAAAGCAATTCTTGGCGATGTCGCGCTACACAACAGCAGTTTCCTATAAATGAAAAAGCAAAGCCAGCGCTTTGCTTTGCAAGAATTGCTAAAGCAATTCTTGGTGATGTCACGCCACACAACAGCAATTTCATATCAATTAAAATATCCAAGTGCATTACTATGCCTCCGCATTCACCTTCATTTTTGCCCAATTACACATTATAAAGCGGTTTGTCGCAATACGCAAGCAGGAATACATCGGTTTGCCGTAATACGAAAGCAGGAATAAAGCTGTTTACCGTAATACGCAATACGCAAGACTGAACTTTGGTTGCAATTCCCATGCCAACGTGGTACATTTGAACTACCGCTTAAAATGATAGCTAGATCATAATAGAAAAATAAGGAGTGCCTATGAACGATTTATTTTTGAAAGTTGCTGCTGCAACGCCGGACATCCGTGTTGCAGATCCCGATTACAATACAGAGCAGATCATCAAATGTATGCAGAAAGCAAATGCAGAGCATGCGAAGCTGTTGGTTTTGCCGGAACTTTGTCTGACCGGCTATACCTGTGGCGATCTCTTTTTACAAAAGGCGTTATTAGACGGTGCCATCTCCGGCCTGAACCGTATTCGGAAAGTGTCCGCTAATATGGATATGATGACCATTGTTGGTCTGCCTTTTTCTTATATGAACCGGCTATATAACGTAGCCGCTGTCGTATTCCATGGAGAAGTAATATGTCTGATCCCCAAAACTTTTATTCCGAATTATTCCGAATTTTATGAAGCAAGGCATTTTACAGCCGCCCCGAAAGAGGGCATTTTCCTTCATATGCCGGAACTTTGCGATGAGGAGGGATTAGATCTCATCTGGTTTGGCAGCAAGACCTTGTTTCAAGCAGACAATATGCCGGGATTGATCATTGGTGCGGAGATCTGCGAGGACTTATGGACTGCAGCGCCACCTTCTACCGCACACGCTCTGCACGGTGCAACCGTCATTGTTAATCTGTCGGCCAGTGACGAAACAACCGGCAAAGATATCTATCGCCGTGAGTTAGTAACCGGACAGTCTGCCCGCCTTTTGTGTGCATATATTTATGCAGATGCAGGAGAAGGCGAATCCTCTACGGATCTTGTATTCGCCGGGCATAATCTGATTGCCGAAAACGGTACACTGCTCAACGAAAGCAAGCGTTTCCAAAATGGTATGATCCTGTCTGAGATCGATCTGGGGCGTTTAACCAGTGAGCGTAGACGAATTTCCACGTTTCCACAAATTGTTCCGGGCACCGATGAGTCAGAGAAAGATGCTTATCAGATTATTCATTTTACATTTCAGCAGGTGGAAGAGACAACGCTCACAAGACATTATGAACGAACACCGTTTGTCCCGAACAGTAAGGCAGACCGCGACCGCCGCTGCGATGAAATTTTACACATTCAGGCGATGGGACTCAAAAAAAGATTGGCGCATACCCATTGCACCAGCGCTGTGATCGGCATATCCGGCGGATTGGACTCAACGCTGGCTCTGTTAGTTACTGCGAAAGCCTTTGATCTGCTTGGACTTGACCGAAGTGGAATCGTTGCCGTCACGATGCCTTGTTTTGGCACGACCGACCGCACTTACCAAAACGCCTGCACACTCACAAAGCAGCTCGGCGCAACACTAAAAGAAGTCCCGATCCACGAAGCAGTTGAACTTCATTTTCGGGACATCGGACACGATCCGAGCAGCCATGATGTTACGTATGAAAACTCACAGGCCAGACAGCGCACACTGATCTTAATGGATCTTGCCAACCAGTCAAATGGTATGGTGATCGGTACCGGTGACATGTCAGAGCTGGCACTCGGCTGGGCAACTTACAACGGCGACCATATGTCCATGTATGGCGTCAACGCGTCCGTTCCAAAGACGTTGGTTCGTTATTTGGTATCCTATTATGCGGAAACAACGGAAGATCCTTCGCTAAAAGCTGTGTTATTAGATGTCTTAGATACCCCGGTAAGTCCGGAACTCCTGCCTCCAAAGGACGGCAAGATTGCTCAGAAAACAGAAAATATTGTAGGTCCTTATGAACTGCATGATTTCTTCTTGTATTATCTAATGCGTTTTGGATATGCACCGACGAAAATCTTTCGTTTGGCAAAATATACATTTGCGGGAGAATACGATGATAAAACCATCTATAAATGGTTGAGAACATTTTATTGGCGTTTCTTCGCCCAGCAATTTAAGCGTTCCTGTCTGCCGGATGGGCCAAAGGTCGGCAGCGTTGCATTGTCACCGCGCGGCGACTGGCGTATGCCTAGTGATGCCTCCGCTGCTCTTTGGATGAAAGAATTGGATACGATCGAACAATCTCTTTGATTATCAAAAACGTTCTAATGCCCGTGTCGGAATTTCATTGCCGGTGCGGGCATCTAATATGCTCTCTGTTTCGCTCAGTGCATTCTGATACCACATTGCTGCTTCCGCCAGATCCCCACACTCTTCAAAATAAGCTCCAAGTTCACAGCATAGCTCAGAAGTAGGTGCCGTCACTGCATCCCGCAATGCATATGCCAAAAAATGCGAAACATCTCCCTCCAAACGATAACCTCGTGTCAGCACACAGATTGCCTCTCGAAGCGCATCCTGTCCACTGTCCGGATCCTCCATTACTCTTTGGAAAAATCCCTTCGCTCTGTTAAAATCGCTGACGTCTCCACAGCGATACAATTCCATTGCGTACATGTGGCGCAATTTGTCGGACAACAGTTTCTCACGATCCGCTGCGGCTGCCAGTGCCTCTAGGTCTCTTTTGGCATGTCCGGGCGATGGTCTGTGCTGAATACGTATCTCACTGTCAAACACAACCGGCTCCAAACGTAACGTCTCATGAATCGGATCGATCCAAGTAAACGAACGCAGTCTCTTATATAATTTAGGGCGGTACTCCTCCGCAAAATTATATACGGTACTAAGTTCCGGCGGTGTGCAATATAGCATTTGCACGATCTCAACCTCAGGCAGCAATACCTTTTTGAGCTGCAATAATTTCTGCAGCTCTTCCGGCTCCAAATATTCATCGGCATCTGCCGTATAAATGTAATCACCGGTTGCCTTGGAAGCTGCATAGTTCCTTGCCTCTGCAAAGTTTCCTGTCCACGCAAAATCATAGATCTGATCGGTATACGCTGCGGCGATCTTTTTGGTTGCATCGGTAGATCCGGTATCCACTATAATGATCTCATCCATCGCTGATGCCATGGACTCCAAGCACCGATTCAAAACTGCCTCTTCATTTTTCACAATCATACAAAGGCTAAATTTCATGCCCTTCTCCTCCTGGCACACACTACTGCAGTGTCTCGCGCTTCATTCTGACATAACTTATTCTGCAGTGTCTCACGCCCTGTTCCAATGCACACACTACCGCAATGTCTCGCGCTTCATTCTGACACAACTTATTCTGCAGTGTCTCACGCCCTGTTCCAATGCACACACTACCGCAGCGTGTCTCATGCCACATCCTGATACATCTTATTCTGTGTCGTCCCCGGTATCGCCTCCGACATCATCCGGCTGTGTATTATCGCTCGGCACATCACTTGGGTCATCATCAATAGTCGTTGGTGGTTCCGTTACCTCCGGCTCTGCCTTTGGTGTTGCCGTAACAACCGGCTTTTTGGTTGCTTTTGGCTTTGCCGTCTCCTCCGGTGTTTCTGTCTCACGAGCCTCAGGATCGATCGTTTCACGTGGTTTTGTCGAGTAACTTCCATCTTTCTTGTCTGACTTGCTGCTTGATGATTCCGATTCCACAAAATCCTTATTCTCCAGGCCGATATGAATCTCATTCATAAAGTTTTCCCAAATTGTTAGCGGATACGTACTTCCGTACAGATCCTCTAATGTTCTTGGCGAATCATATCCCACCCATACCGTCGTTGTATAATATGGAGTAAATCCACAGAACCATCCATCTTTTTTGTCGTTCGTCGTTCCCGTCTTACCGGCGCAAGACATATTGTTCAATTCATGTCCTGCTGCTGTACCACTTGTCAATACACCGGTCAAAATATCTGTCATGGAACGTGCTGCATTTTTCTCATAGACTTTCGTTCCTTTCCGCTTGGTTCCGTTATTCTTCAAAATAACATTTCCCTCGGAATCTGTAATCTTCTTAATGCAGGTCGGCTCGCGGTAAACGCCATCATTTGCGATCGTCGCATACGCAGAAGCCATCTCGACCGTTGTCACGCCGTTCGTCAGTCCACCAAGCGATGCAGATAGATAATAGTCATTGTCTACAATATTGGCAAAATGCATTTTGAGCGGATAACTAAGACCAACCTTCGGCGTAATTTCCTTAAAGATCTTCCAAGCGACAACGTTCTTGGACTTCTCTACGGCACGGCGCAACGTGATCTTTCCAAGATAGCTGTTGCCCGAGTTGCTAGGGCCACCCTTAAACCTTGAATCATCTACGATCGAATTCGGTGTATAGCCGCGTTCCAATGCAGGCGTATATACCGCTACCGGCTTAAAGCAGCTACCCGGCTGACGATAACTCTGGAAAGCTCGATTCAACGTATAACCCGTCGTTGATTTCTGCTTACGTCCACCGACAATTGCAACTACGAATCCCGTCTCATTGTCAATGCAAGTAGCCGCGCCCTGTAACTTGTAAGTACCATCCTTTGTTTTTTCCTTAAATCCTTTCAGAGCATCATTCACACTCGTCTGCAGTTTTTTCTGTCTGGAACGACTGAGCGATGTATAAATATGATAGCCGCCGGTATTCAACTGTGTTCTACACTCGTCGTACAGCGTATCGTACTCTTTTTGATAATTTTTGCGATCCGCGTCATTGGCAAATTCATAGCGGAACTCAAATCCATGTTGCTGCATCAACGCTTTTGTCGCACAACTGATCGCATACGTAGCCATATAGTCCTGACTCTTGATCGCCTCTGCCGGATCCAGGACAATCTCCGTATAAGAAGCATCGCTGTACTCTGCCTCCGTAATTTTCTTTTCCTGCAAAAGCTGTTTCAAAATACGGTCTTTACGCTTGATCGCATTGTCATAATGTTCCAACGGATTATACGTTTCCGGTCGGTTCGGGATCGAACACAAAAATGCCACCTCTGCAAGATTCAGCTCCGAAGTTCCCTTGCTAAAGTAAGCTCTGCTGGCTGACTCGATACCGTACTTCGCATTTGCAAAACATACGTTATTAATGTAAAATTCCAAAATCTGGTCTTTGGTATATTTCTTCTCCAGCTCCATTGCGTAAAAAATTTCACGCACTTTTCGCTCATACGTTTTATCATCCGTCAAATAGATCTTACGGGCAAGCTGCTGCGTGATCGTACTTCCGCCTCGAGAAATCTTTTCATGGAACAAACGACTCTTTACAAGCAGCACTGCCGCTTTCATAGTGGAGAGAATATTCACTCCGTCATGTTCATAAAAATCTCGATCTTCCGTCACGATAAAACAATCTTTCACCGATTGCGGAATTTGATCAAACGCCAAATAATAGGAATCTTTGTCTCCCCGCAACTTGGCGATCACTTTTTTATCTGCCGAATAAATAAAACTGGTCTCCGAAGAACGGAACGTTTCCGTCGTCGATGACTGCACATCCTGCTTTGCCTGATTGCGCCAACGCAACAGATCATCTCCAAATTTAACGTAAAAAACAATCATTACTGCCATGATGATCAATAATATGACAAGCAATGCAATTTTCATCGCCAACCGAAGCTTCGGATGCTTTCGCTCTTTTTTGCGGTGTGAACTTTTGTCCCCCGCTACTCTAAATCCACTCATATCCTCCTCTTTCTGCGCAGTCTTATATCAACTTTTTGCGCCCCTTATTTTCTGTATCACATTTAGCAATTTCCCCTTAACAACTCGCAGATCCACTCTTCTAGAGCTTTCCAGCTCGTCTCGCACGCTGATCTGCTCGCTTCTCCAAGAGGCTCATTATATGATATTTCGTACTTTTTACGGCATTATAATAGCATATTTCTATAAAAATTTCATCCTTTCCATAGCATTTCACAAAATTGTAAGATTCAGTCATGATCTCGTATGACATCTTTTTTAAGCCTTATTTCATAAATTCCATTAATAAGAACAAAGCCAGCGCTTTGCTTTGCAAGAATTGCTAAAGCAATTTTTGGTGGTATAACGTAACAGCACGAGTAATTTCCTATTCCGTAATAAAAGCAGAGGATGTACTTTAGTCACATCCTCTGCCAGTAGTTATACACTTTTTAGTTGTCAACTCATGTTTCAAGAAACATAGTAAACATTACTTGATGACTTTCACTTTTATCTTGTATCGTTTCTTTAAAAATTTTCGTTCCTTATACATTTCTGAGTTCTTTGGTGTTTTTATGGTAATGTTGGAAAGGTTGCACTTTAATCCCCGATAATAAAATATGCTGTCAATGTACATCCAAAGATTTTTTATGCCTTTAGGAACCGTCACACTTCTCAGTTTCGGGCAACTAGTAAACACATATTCTCCAAGTTTCTTAACTCCTTTTTTTAGCACTACAGACTTTAACTTTTTGCAATCTGAAAATGTTTCATCCAATTCCACTTTTCCGTATATGGTTATCTTCTTCAAAGCAGATTCTTGAAATGCACTCCCGCCCAATTCTTTCAGTTTCCTAGGCATCCTAATGTAATTCAACGAACAGCGCACAAACGCACTCTGTCCAATCACCTTTACCGTATCCGGCAGGATCACCTTTTTAATGTTGGTGCAGAAGGAAAAAGCGAAATCTGCTATCTTTGTTGTTCCCTTTTTTACTTTGACCGTTTTTGCCATATACTTCCTTGGTACAAGAAGCAGTTTCTTTCCATTTTTCGTATACAACATTCCCTTGTATGACCTATACCACTTGTTAGCCGATGCCACGTTAAATTTCTTCAGATGTACCAGATAAGACTGCAGTTCTCCGCAATACCCTTCCGTCAGCCCTATTCCTGCATAAATATTTATAACCTTGACTGTCTTCGGAATACTCAAGTACTCAACCTTTGGAACCGGATTGTCCTCATGTTCTCCGTAAAATTCATCTCGAAAATAGTAATTTGAGCTACAGCTAAATACATCCATCAGTTCAATCTTCGTTACTGTTTTACCATTGATCTTCTCCGGTACGGCAACCTTTTTTTGTTCCATTGGTATCGCAACGATCGTTGCCGTATTCTTCTTATCCGAATAAAGATAAGTAAATCCGTCTTTCTGACCAAATTTACCATAATCCTCCGCAAATTCGGTAAAATATCTTTCACACAGTTTTACGTATCTGTCATCCGCATTTGCCGTTGTCGACTTCGAAAATATTGTTACGATACACAATAGTATCATCACTGCATAATACCTGCTTTTCATAATAATCACCTGTCCTTTCCTGCATCTCCGCCACATAATTACTGACTGTTACTGATAACTTTATTTCATAATAAATCAACCATCTCCCCGCGAATATGTTCGCCATGTGGATGTTGGTGCAAATGACGTATCCAACTTTCTTGCATATGTATAAATCCTAAACATGCATATATTATTTTTTCCGGGAACCACTGTATCATATGTCCCGCCGAAATTATTAAATACATTATGTTCAAACTTATTATGACGGTAATAATAATCTTTCAACAATCCTGTGACCACAACCTTGGCACCATGAGTATATCTTCTTCCACTTGAGCCCGGACTATCCGCATAATTTTGATGTGATTTCTTTTTTCTTCCGGAATCCGCCACGTTATCATCCAAAGCCGAATATGTCATTCCTGTCGTTGATGTATAAGCATCTAATTTTTTTATTATTTGCTTATACTCATCTTTAGTAAATATATTCTTTCCTCCTTCTCCGATCACATTGACCTTAAGTTTACTTTTCATGTCGTCACTATTTGGCACAATCGATTTGTGAGAAAATGCATCCCCTGCTACATGCAGTGCCATGCCAAGCACCCGCAGTGCTCTGTTATTGGCAGCCGCATTGGTCCCGGTATAGGCATTTGGGATGTTATAAGCCTTACCGCCTTTTTTAAGTTCTTTGGTACAGATAATATTGATCGCCTTATTGATATATGACAGATTTGCCAGATCAATGACTGCACCTTTGGCAGAATCGCTGTTCATGATCTCCGTAATGCTTTTACCCGGATTCTTTTTCTGTAAATATGCGATCTTATACAGGTAATAGACTGTTGTAATATAATTGGTAAATTTGTGCGCATGCAGGTTCGGTACATCCTTTGCCAAGGTGAGTTTTGTACCCCCGCTTGTTCCACTGCAGGTATCCACTGCCAGACTAACCGCTTTTAGCACAGCTATCTTTTTATCCGTGTATTTTGATTTCAAGTTCGCATCCGATACAGCATCGCTAATAAGACTATTGTGTCCTTTTTCCATCCACTTCGCCACCACTCCCGGTATCTCATACCGGTCTTCTGCAGTAACATGGCTCCCACACTCCGGCAGATCACTTGTGCTGCAATTAGGCTTATAAACAACATCAAAATCTTTCGCCAACTCCGATGCAGCTTTATAGTCGACGATCTTTCCGTTCCCATCAGCAAGCTGTTTGGCACTGACATCCATGCATTGTCGTATCTTATCGGCAGACCAGTCTGCATGGTTCTCCCACAGTTTCGCCGCTACCGCAGCAATATGCGGTACTGCCATACTGGTACCGGATTCCACGGTCAATCCTCCCAACTGGGCAAGTACCGGAATATACTCTCCCGGTGCTGACAGTTCAACGTCCGCTCCCTGTACCGAACAGTCTGCCGGCGACATATCTGCACTGACACCACCAACAGCCATGACTTCCTCATATGCGGCCGGATATAATATTTGATCCGTTTCTTTTTCATTTGCTCCTCCTTACCCATGTCACTTTTCACATGTAAAAAATAGATACTCTAGATACAAAAAATAATTCACTCTATACAGAACTTCCGTTAGTTACATCTTTAGTACACCATAGATCTGTTACCTTGTCAACAATATCAGCGTAATCTTAATAATTCTTAAGAATTTGGACATATCTGATCATCTATATAAAAAAACCTCGCCCCTTTTGAGATGCGAAATTGATGGATATCTGGTTGAAGATTCACAAAATACTCGCAAGGAAAATTCAAACCTTTTAACACCTTAATCATCATGAAAAAAAGTGATTAAATAACTGGAACATTGAGGGCAAAACATATATCCATAAAAAAGCACACATAAGCAAGCTAAATTTCCCAAAATCCTAATTCCAGTCACCCAATTCAATTCGTCCCTCCCCCTACTTCAATAACATAGTAAATGAATATCATATTATCTTGCATTTTCCATACCAAATGCTACTGTTATCTATATCTGCCATATATTTCCTATTATATGGACTTGTAAAATCTTCTGGTATGGAAAGTTTGAGTTGATTTTTTCTGTATAACACGGAAAAATATGGGAATGCTGTCATTGAAAGCAAGATTGATCACCTTGCACAAAGCGAACGAATTTCGCGACACCAACATGATACCTGCAATATGATGCTAGGGCTCCCCTAGATTTACAGGATCAAAAAAGACAGGAGGATTACTATGTTTTACCATAACTTATCTGATACAGACACCATTCTTACGCGCGTTTCCACTCGGCTGCAACAGCCTCAAAACACTGGCCGCAGGAGACGTTATAGCAAAGCTGTTGCATTACTGTTGCTTTTTACAGTGTCTTTCGCTACATTGTTGACCGGACTGCGTGCAGTAAATGCAAACGCTGTACATACCAGCTTCACCCATTCTCAACAAGCAAAGGCCAAGGCTCATCAGATAAATTCCCCATCGACTGATCTTGTCGATAGTATGATTCGACTGCACGTCATTGCCAATAGCAATTCGACTGCCGATCAAACATTGAAATATCAAGTACGAGATGCCATTATTAACGAGCTGCAGCAAGATTTGGCAAATGCAGCAGATCCACAAGAAGCAGAACAGCGAATTTGCGCCGAAAAAGATTATATTATGAATACTGCTGAAAAAGTGATTCGCTCACACGGTTTTTCCTACCCGGTATCTGTGTCACTGGAAGATCGCTATTTTCCAACCAAACAATATGGCGATTTGACCTTTCCACCGGGAACGTATCGTGCACTTTGTGTGGAAATTGGCAAATCCGAAGGCCGTAACTGGTGGTGTGTGCTATTTCCATGTCTTTGTTTCGTTGACGAGACTACGGCTGTAGTCCCAGAAGACTCTAAACAAAAGTTGAAGCAGCATATAACCACAGAAGAATATAACCGCCTTACAGCCACTTCCTCTCCGGCGCCAAAGAAAAAAACGCCATCGCCTTCTCCCAAGGTCTCGTTTCACTCCGGCATCTATGACTGGATTACCTCTCACTAGTCAAATAGGTGTTGAAACAAGCTCCCTTGCGTTGCGAATTTGTGATATAATGAGCCTCAGAGAAAAACAAGCGGCTGTGAAGCAGACATTTGTTTTTCTGGGCTCATTAACGAGCAAATAAGCTTGTGAAACAAGCGAATAAGCTCTGAAAGAGCGTATTTGCGAGTTTAATAAAAAGGCTAATTGATGGATATTAATAAGCCTCAGAGAACAACAAGGAGGATACTTTTTTGGATAATAACGTAGTATTGACATTACGAATGGAACAATTAGACAGCGAAGATGGTGATGGAATTATAAATACATATCCAGCAAAATACCGTAAAGTCGGTGACTGGCATGTATTTTCCTACGAGAAACCGTCTCCTCAGACCCTGGAGACCGCACCAAAAATCTTCTTAAGATAAGAGACGAAGAAGTAATCTTGATCAAGAAAGGTACCATCAATTCTACCATGGAATTTCGCAATGATGATGTTTTCCGCGGTTTTTATGACACACCTTACGGAGCTTTGCAAATGGTGCTCAACACTGGTCTGGTACAGATGACAAACGATCCGGACACCATAAAGGAACTAGAACTGGAAGGTGAACCGGATCTCTATACTGCCATTGAGTATGAACTTCAGATGGGCGGAAATAGTCTCGGCAAATACGCTATGGAAATATTGATCAATAACAAGCCGATCGCTTAATTGATATCAGACCATTTTGGATATTTTCCATTGTAAATATCTCGGATTTGTTTGGTCGATAAGTCTGTGATTGGATTGTTCTTTTGCAGCACGATTGCAATCGCATCATCAAAGAGCTTGGTGGAAAGCTGCATACACTCTCGCAGCTCTTCGACAGCCTTTTCCGACAATTTATTTCCATGTTTCTTCATCAGCAGATAGGACTGCTCAATCTCATCACAACGGTCAGCGATTCTCTCAATATTATTAGATACGCATAATAACCCCGCCGTCTGCTCTGACTGTAACTCTGTCAAATTACCGCTTGCAAACATCTTCGAAATATAATTCGAAATGCATACCTGCAGTTCCTTGACATTGTCTGAACATTCTGCAAATCTGCCTTCTGCCGCCTTTGCTTTTCTTTCCCTCTACGTTACGAGCATTTTTCTATACTGTAAAAAAGCAAAGCCAGCGCTTATAAAACAAAAAAACCTGCAAAGTACATTACATACCTTGCAGGTTCCATGTTTGAAATCTTATTTATGTTTCTTTTTGGTGTCTTTTTCAAGTTCTGCACGTTTCTGATTCAGTTCTTTTGACTTCTTCTCAGCACGTTCACGCATACGCTCACCAAGCTTTTTCTTGCCCTTAGGTGCATGCTCTAAATTGTTGTGAAGTCCCTTTACATCCATAATGTAAATTCCGCTGATCGTCGCACGAATCTCTTTCTTAACCGGAATCAGATCAAAGATCTTGTCCTCGCAGATAAGAGACATGATTCTCGGACCAATCTTTGCTTTGACGATCGGCACCTTGCGTCCGCGCATATACTTCGGCACCTGTTCAAGCACCATTGGCGGCAGTCCCGAATCTTTGAACTTCATCTTTTTCTTATCAATGACCAGAAGCTTGGCACTTTGGGCAGCCTCCTGCAACTGTCTCTGTGAATCTTCCTGTCTGTCCTGCAGTTTCTTACCATAAATACTTAACGCAACCAACGCCGCAATCAACAACACAATAACAACGAGCATTACTATGACCCATGTTGATACACCGTATACCGGCATTACATTCCATGTGTAATCCATCTTAATTCCTCCATCTGTTCATTCTATATACCAGCCATTGACAGCTACGCATACTGTGTTATCATAGCACACTTCTTACTTATAATCAAATTGATATACTGTAACAGATAATGGAGGCAGTGTCATTTTGATCGAATAGTCTCTTCCATCAAAAGTAATCTTGTCCGCTGTCACCTTCTTCGCATTGCGCACTCCGGTTCCACCATATGCTTTATCATCCGACGTCAGGATCAACGAATACTCTCCGCTGCATGGAACACCCACCCGGAAATCTTCTCTTTTCACCGGAGTAAAGTTACATACAAAGAGAAGCTGTTTCTTCGTCGTTTTACCTCGGCGCACGAAAGATACCGTACTCTGATCTGCATTCAGACAGCTCATCCACTCAAAGCCCATAATATCATAATCATTCACATACAGCGCTTCATTTTTGCGATACAGTGCATTCAATGCTTTCACATAAGCCTGCATCTGTTTGTTGCGCTCTTCACCAAGCAAATACCAATCCAGACTGCGGCTTTCGCTCCACTCACGATATTGTGCAAATTCTTGTCCCATAAACAATAACTTCTTACCGGGATGTCCATACATGAAGCCATATGCTGCTCTCAGGTTAGCAAACTGGTCATCCAATTCTCCCGGCATTTTGTTGATCATTGATCCCTTACCATGAACAACCTCATCATGCGACAATACCTGAATAAAATTCTCACTATACGCATAATCCATACTAAATGTCAGCTTACCATGATTACCGGAACGGAACAATGGATCCATATGCATATATTCCAAGAAATCATTCATCCAGCCCATATTCCATTTGAATGTAAATCCAAGACCTCCATCGCGCACACTTGTGCTGACTTTTGGCCAAGCTGTAGACTCTTCGGCAATGATCATGCAGCCCGGTACCTGCTTTTCAAATTCGCTATTCATATGACGGAATAAGTTGATCGCATCGTAATTCTCATTACCGCCATCTTCGTTTGGCAGCCACTCGCCATCATCTTTGCCGTAATCCAAATACAGCATAGACGCTACAGCATCTACTCGCAGTCCATCTACATGGAACTTTTTCATCCAAAACAAACCATTGGCAAGCAGGAAATTGCTGACCTCACGCTTGTTGTAATTAAAGATATATGTACCCCAATGCGGATGTTCTCCACGTCTTGGATCCGGATGCTCATACAATGGCTGTCCGTCAAACATACCAAGTCCGTACGCATCTTTCGGGAAATGTGCCGGTACCCAGTCCAAGATCACGCCAATCCCCTTGTCATGCATATAATCTACAAAATACATAAAATCATCCGGATTGCCATATCGTCTGGTCGGAGCATAATATCCCGTCACCTGATATCCCCAAGAGCCGTCAAACGGATGCTCCGCAATTCCCATCAATTCAACATGTGTATATCCCATTTCATGGACATACTTCGCGATCATTGGCGCAAGCTCTCGATAGGAGAAGAATCCATTATCATCATCTTCCACACGTTTTCTCCAAGAACCCAAATGCATCTCATAGATCGCCATCGGCTTCTGCCCCAGAGACTGTCTGGTCTCCTTAGCACGGTCATGCATCCAGCGGTGATCATTCCAATGATATACATTCAGATCTGCCACAACAGATGCGTTATTTGGACGCAACTCAGCACAGTTAGCATACGGATCTGACTTCATCAAGATCTCTCCGGTACGAGTTAAGATCTGGTATTTATACACAGCCCCGGTCTTTACACCCGGAATAAAAATCTCATAAATACCGGACACATTTAACGTACGCATCAAATGCAGTCTGCCATCCCACATATTAAAATCGCCCACAACACTGACCGCTCTTGCATGTGGTGCCCAAACGGCAAAATACACACCCTTTACGCCATCGATCGTCCGAGGATGTGCGCCTAATTTTTCATAAATATTATAGTGATTTCCCTCCGCAAATAAATACAGATCATCATTCGAAAGCTGCGGATCGAATGAATATGGATCCGCTGTCGTTACAATATCATTTTCTCCATATTGAATATGTAAAAGATACGGTTTTTTGTACTTATGATCCGGCACGTATTTTCCAAAAAATCCACTGCCTTCCTGTATCTCTTCCAGTTCTAATGCGTGCTTGCCATTCTTGTCCGTCACAGTAATCTTCTGCGCTTCCGGACGATATACCGTAAACACCTGTCCTTTGCCAAATTCATGTAAACCCAATAAATTATGCGGTGCATTATGATGACCGGCTAGCAGCTCATCATACTCCACCCAGTTGATCCACTGATCCATTTTTTCCTGCATACGTCTTCCCCCATAATTTGTATTTTCCCGGGAATGACCATCGGTCATTCAAAGGCAATTTTAGTATTTCCATTTTAGCATAAAAGCGATGCAAGAACAAGCGGAAGCAGGCTTTTCTGACGCATCCACCAAGCATAGATCTGCATATGTCCCACCGGTGCTTCCCACGCTCCCGTCTCGATCGTACACCACTTTTTACCCTGCTCTGTCAAATAATCTCCAAATGATCCAACGGGCTTTCCGGTCTCTAACACAAGGGGATATCCGGTGCGTCTGCTCATGTATTCTAATGCCGTAAAAAACTGTCGGTAAAAAATAACCTGTCCGGTAGAATGATAATTTATTGTCAACTGCGGTGATACTGCGTTGACAAGATCACGCAGCACGATACTTTCCGGCTGATCTAACGCTTCTTCCGTAAAAATACGGTTGAGATCAACTCCCTTCGCATTTCCTTTCCAGCGTCTTGCCTCTCTCTGTGTCGCGATCTTTTCCTGTAATTCCTGCCGAAGCACCGGATCGATAATGCCTTCGGAGCCAAATTGGCTGATCTGAACGCCATCCGGATTGACCATCGGCAATATATAGACATCATAATGCCGCAGCAATTGCCGATATGGAATCCCCTCCCAAAGAATATCCTCCCCATAACAGCGAAGAAAACGTTCTGCCATCATCATCAAAAGCTGCGCATTTTTCCACTCCCTTGCATGCATTGCCGCCTGAATTACCACGGCATGCTTTGTGAAACCTTTTGTTCCATGTATCCGCAAGCAATATATCTGCCGGTGATCTAATGTTTGACCAAGCGAAGTCAATTCCGTGGAATCCGGATAGCAGATGGCAAGCTCCTGCAGATCACGCTCTAAGTCATAATATGTATACAAACGGTTGTGAATACTGACAATTCCCGACACAAAAAATACCTCCTTTGCATATCATCACGTAATACATACCCTTGTGATTATATGCGTCAGGAGGCATTTGTATTCCTTATTTCTTACATTTTTACAGAGAAGCCACTAATGCATCTACTGCTTTTGCCATCTCTTCCGACTTCTTGTCTGCATCTTCCAGAGACTCTCCAACTACACCAAAGTAGAACTTGATCTTTGGTTCTGTACCGGATGGACGTATACACATCCATACCTTGTCGCTCATATCAAAATACAGTACATTCGACTTTGGCAGGCCGGTAGGCTTAACCTCTCCGCTCGCAATGTCTGTGATCGTATCTGCCTGATAATCACGGAAAGACTCTACCTTATATCCACAGAACTCTTTTGGTGGATTCGTGCGAAGCTCATTCATGATCTCCTGAATCTTCTCCAGTCCTTCGATTCCCTTCATTGTCACAGCCTTCACACCGTCTTTGTAGTATCCGTAACGCTCATACATGGCAAGCATTGCATCCCACAAAGTCATATTTTTGGTCTTATAATATGCTGCAGCCTCGCAAAGAGCCATCGTAGCAACGATCGCATCTTTGTCACGCGCATGTGTGCCGATCAGGCAGCCATAGCTTTCCTCAAAACCAAACAGATACTCACCTTTACCGGTTGTCTCAAAACCGAGGATCTGCTGTCCGATATATTTAAATCCGGTCAATACTTCGATCAAATCAACGCCATAGTATTCTGCGATCGCATCCGCAAGATTCGAAGTAACGATCGTTTTGATCAATTTGCCATCTGCAGGAAGACCCTTTGTCTCCTTCTTCTGAGAGATCTCATAATCTGCAAGCAGGCAGCCTGACATATTACCGGTCAGAGTAATGTACTCTCCGCTCTTGGTATCCTTGACATAAACGCCCAAACGGTCTGCATCCGGATCTGTTGCCAATACAAGATCTGCATCTTTCTCTTTCGCCAGTTTCAGTGCAAGCTCAAATGCTTCTGCTGCCTCTGGATTTGGATAACTTACCGTTGGGAAATCTCCATCCGGAAGTTCCTGCTCCGGAACAACATATACATTCTCAAAACCGATCTCTTTCAATACACGTCTTGCCGGGATATTACCGGTTCCATGAAGTGGTGTATATACGATCTTAAGATCTTTACCGACCTCTTTGATGCTATCCCAATGAATAACCTGTTTCTTTAACTCTTCAATATATTTGTCGTCGATAGCAGCACCGATCTGCTCGTACAATCCCTTTGCCACTGCATCGGACTTGTCCATCGTCTTTACTGTCGCATAATCTGTAACAGCCTTAACTTCATCCATAATTCCTGTATCATGAGGTGGTGTGATCTGTGCACCATCTTCCCAATATACCTTATAACCATTATACTCTGGCGGATTATGACTTGCTGTAATGTTGATACCGGCAACACACTTCAATTCACGCACTGCATAGGAAAGCTCTGGTGTTGGACGAAGAGATTCAAACACATACGCCTTAATTCCATTTGCTGCCAGGCAAAGTGCCGCCTCATCTGCAAATTCCGGTGACATATGACGGGAATCAAAAGCAATTGCAACACCCTGTGCTGCCTTACCTGCTTTGTTGATATAGTTTGCAAGCCCCTGCGTTGCTTTACGCACCGTATAAATATTCATGCGATTCGTGCCTGCACCGATCACTCCACGAAGTCCGGCAGTACCAAACTCAAGATCCTTGTAAAAACGCTCCTTGATCTCTCCATCATCGTTTGCGATTGCTTTTAGCTCAGCCTTTGTCTCCTCATCAAAATAAGGATTTGCCAACCATGCTTCATAAATCTTCTTGTAATCCATTGCTTACATCCTCCTGCTTGTGCCTTGTTCTTACCTGTTCCTTTCCCTACCCTTATCGACTACTGGTTTCTTTCACCAAGTCTGCAAACTTCAACGTGACATCCTCATCATCATCCAAAATATCAATCGAATAACTTTTCGTCACATACCCGGTCTGGCTCAAAGTTACTGTCTGCGAGCCTATCACCTTCTTGAATTTGCATGGTGCCAACCCTTTATACACATTATCTAAATATACTTCAACACCTCGCGGTGCCGTTACCGTAATCGTATGCGAACTGTCCACTTTCTTGGACGCCGCACTGCTGTCTGTCGATGAACTGCTTGACGAATCGCTCGTTGTCGAGCCTGAAGGGCTGTTGTTATCTCCCGCCGCACTTGCCGCAGGTGTCGCTGTCGCACTGTTATTTACCGTCGCCTGCTCCTCGATCAGATCAATATGCACCGGTACCGATGCATCTTCAACATCCAGCGTACCACTATAGGTTTCGTACCCTGTCATGGCAACTGTGATCTTATACTCTCCATAGTTTAATGCAACCGGCTGTGAATAGTCAACCGTTGTCCCGTTGATCGTCAAGTCTGCCCCTTCCGGCTCGATATCAAATGTAACCGTTCCAATATCTTTCGCCGTAGACACATAATCCGAAAAATCAACGGTTACCGTCTGATCCTGCTGCACCGTCGCTGTCTTGCTGGCAATCGACACTCCCTTGCACAAAGTTACACGGTAAATGCCTGCCGGTGCCGTGATCAACATATTATCTGCGATCGGCAGAATAATACGGTTACCAACCTCAACCATGCCGCCTGTAAAGTCCTCATATCCGGTCAGCCGAACATAACCATGCCCCGCTGTTCGTGTAATAGAATAGACATGTATGCCTACGCCCCGCACCGTCAACGTATCTTCTTGATTAAGCTCTGCAAGTGCAATCTGCTGCCCGGACGATGAAATATACGTATTTGCTGAGTATTGATATTTTTTATCGGCAAAACGCATCATATTCTCTTCTGCCCGAAAAGAAAAGGAATCCACTTCGTCATACTCCCATACATCCTCCGGTACCGCCGCCGACACCAGCAGTGTATCTGAAGTACGATATGCCAACTCCAAAATCTCGCCCGTTGTTATTTGCTCTGCCGTGATCGTCTCTCCAAATTTGTTGGTTACCGCTGCGGTAGAGTCGTAATACAGTACCGATTCCAGATTGCTATCAAGCTCTCGCACGGTAATATTCTGTTTCTCTACATCCTGTCCGGTCACCACTCCGGTCAACGTCTTCGTGTTCACCGGCGATCCTGTCGCAGAAACACTGTTACGCTGTCGACGATGTTTCACGGTACACGCTGTCAGCATGCATACACACAGCAAACACATCATCAAAAGCAATATTTTCTTACTGTTCTTCAATTGCTCCTCCATCTGTGTTTCTTTTTACGCAATCTTCCATGCACTCACGGCCTGTGATGTATAGACCGTTAAGCATGATAATCACCCCATCCAATTTTACCCGCATTGTTTATATTACCACAGAGATACCCAAAATAAAAGACCTTACGCGCAATTAACATACACCATTTGAACTTTGAATCGCCAAAAAATGCAAATCTGCAAACTCCGACAGAGCCCTCACATAATGCGGCGGTTTTTGCAGCACAAATGGAAATATAAATATAACAAGCAAATAAGCTTTTGAATCAAGCGAATAAGCTCTGCAAGAGCGGATTTGCGAGTTTGATCAAAAGACTAATGGATGTATGATATTAGAAACCATAAAATTCATGACTTAAGAAGGGGGTATACGATCATGATGACAAAGAAGCTATTATTACAGATTAGTATTATATTGCTGGCCGGAAGCTTATTTTATTTACCCAAATCTGCTGCTGCCCAAGCAACAGACTCCGGCTCCTCCTGCCGCTCAGCGTACCAAACAATCCGTCACACGCTAAATCACTATGCCAAAAACAAGATGAAACAGGAAATCAATGACTGGATCCCTCTATTATTAGAAGACGATTATAAAAATTCCCGTATTTCTGCAGCATCCATAACGACCGGTGATCCGTTCTTTTATTTTGATGTAAAGAAAAGCACCCAAGACGCTGCCGTAAATTACCCACTTTATTATAAACATAATATCATCGGTATCTTTTCCTTATCTCAAGAAAATGGAGACTGGCAGATGTCCATAGAAGGGAAAAGCGAACAAACTGACGCTTTAAATAAGATGTCAAAAGCGGATACCCCTGCTATATTTTACGTACTTGGCGTCGGTGAATGTGGTGACGTTGTTATGATCGAGAATGAAAAAAACACACTCGCTATATAGATGGGCAAGGTGACATCTCTTACACAAACGAGGAAAAAAGCTTTGCCAAGAAGACCTACGATGCAAAGATACAGTACATTGCAGATCACTTAAAAAATTTCGGAGCGTTGTCATTCTCCACGGCAACACCCGCAGCTAAGACACACGCCCCGACAAAAATGCAATCCTCGTTGAAACAGAAACCACAACATAACGTGAGTAAATCTCTGCAACTCTTCTTTGCAGCCGTTGGAATATTGCTCGTGTTTATATCTGTAATATTCCTTATTCTGTCGCATCACAGAAAAAATCTCCTCAAAGAGCACAGATAAAATGAGCATTAAAATAAAACGTCTTTTATCATTTCCAGAAACTGAATCCGCCCCTCTTCCTGCCCGCGTATGCGCAACAGTTTCTCATAACTCTTTGACGACATCCATGATTTCTTCCCATTATAATAGAAGTTACACTGTTTCCAATACTTCTCCGGATATAGAAGAAGTGTATACAACAAATGCCTCTCCTCCTCCGACAGCGAACGTTTTTCCTCATAAGAGGCGATCATGCGGCGTCCCAAATCCTGTTTCCATCCATTCTTTTCCATGGTTTTGCGCAGGAATCCATATAAATCCATAATCTGTATACCCACTTTGGCGTTCTCAAAGTTGGAGGTGACCACCTCCCGTCCTTGAAATACAATATTGTGATAATTATAGCTTCCATGCATCAGCTTGCCTTGTTCTACCGCTTCCCGCTGCAAATAATCATAGTTATGCTCTGCAGTCTCCAACTGCTCTGCCTCGCAGCCCTGCTCATAGTAATGGGCAAATGCATCTAAAAGCGCAAGTTCCATTTCATTCTTTCTTCTTTTTTTGCGAATATATGTATGTACACGTTTTAATTCCCGGTTGCGTCGTCCAAAAAAATCAATCGGCGTAAACGCTGTCACTTCCGCCGCCTGCAATTCCTCCCCGCCAAGATCCGTTTCCCTGCCGCTAGATGTCAATTCCTCCGCATTTTCGGTTTGCTGTGTGCGAATATCCTCATGCTGCTCACTCATCCATAAATGCAGCATCGCCAAATGAGACATTGCTCTGCACACCTGTTTTGCGTCCTTTAGATCGCACTCCCTCCCGGCAAACCAACGCTTCATAAGCCAAATATTTCCCGAACCATCACGTGTCAACAGTTCCCCTTGTTTATTGGCCAGCGCTTTGTCCACTTTACGATAGCCATGACTCATCAAACTCTCCTTGATGCGTTCTTCTCGCTCAAGGTGGCTGGCAGAGCCATTATATTCTCGCAGCAAATACTGCCCTTCTCTTGTCTCCAGCAGAATTGCCCCACGAATTCTTTTTCTGCTCTCAATCTGTACCGGATACTGCGCGAGTATCTCCTCTATCTTGTCATCCATCTCGTCGTCCTCCCACTGGATAAGTCTGTTTCATCTTATGCGAAGAGCACACGAAAAATACATACACAGTTCAAACTTCCATGGCGGTTTTTTCCGAAAAGGTGGTAATATAATTTAAGAAGTATTTTCAGATACACAGAAATAATGCGTTAAACAATGTATTGATTTCAGAAAGGTTGATTTATATATGAAGAAAAAGTATTATATTATTGCATTATGTATTTGCATTATAGCAATATTTATATGTTCAAAACAGTTTTATATCGGAAATAATGAGCAAAATAAAGCATCAACGAATCATAAGGATTCCGTTGAAAAACCTCCAAAAGCCAATTTGGATACTGCCTATTATCTTAACGAAAAAGATATTACCAGATGCAAAACAGATAGCCTATTTGTTGACGTAGACAAATTCTTGAAAACCAAATCCACCTATGACGACCTAGTTAGTTTGATTGATGCAATGGCCAACGAAACGCCTAGTTCACCTGTATACGGAGAAAAGATTTTTTATGTATCCAAAACGGCTATTTATTATTGGGAAATCAATGATAAAAATATAAATACATCCCTCATCGATCTATTTGTATTTTCTCAAGACAAACAACACATATTGCAATATACTATGTTATATCGTGATGGCAAATTTATTGATGGTGGTATTAATGACTTGGACGATTTCTCACAAAATGTTTTGATAAAACATAAGTCAAAGCGTTTTGTATTCCTTCATGAGGTGGATAAAAATTGTGATTCCTCCGCCCCTATCTTATTGGATGAAGATAATCAACTATACCAAACAGCCACTAGTGGAGATTATGTTGTAAACGGTGACTATTTCAAAAAACTATCCACAATATCTGTTTCATATAATGATCTTATTAATAAGGGGAATTTGAAGAAAATTGTTCTAAAGTAACTTTGCCGCCACAATACAATACGTGAAAAGTTATCAGGAAAGGAGCGTGTAACTCATGAAAAAAATTTGTTTTATATTAATTATGTCATTGTTTGTTTTAAATAGCAGTGTACCTGTTTCTGCCAGCGAATCCATCCGGCAACAAGTAAAGAATATTTTTGCAAACAAGAAAAAGGCGCAAAGAAACGATTTGAATAAAATTAAAAATGTACTAGAAAAAGAAAAAAAAGCCAATCAAGAAGGAAGTTCCAAAACAGAGACCATTTCAGACGCAGAAACTTGCCTCGGACGAGAAGAATATCAATATAGCACAGCATATACGCTGTCTTCTACAGAGTATTTTTTAATTTCCGAATACTATAAACAAAATAAAAATTTTGATAAAATAATTTTGAGTTCCTATGGATGGCAAGTCCCCTATAAAACCGCTAATGGCGAACATGGTGTGGCATCTTTGGCACCAAAAGCAAACTCTTTTGAATGGGTATCAGAAACAGATAACGATCAGGGAAAAGCAATTTGGCCGCCAAAAGAAGATGAAATCATCTCGATTCTAACTAAAAATTTGAACAAAAACACAAAAATTAAAGATATAACATTTTTGTAAAAAAACACAATAAAAATCTGATTATCCGCTAAAATACAGTATCTATCAGCATTTTCAAGGAAACAAACTCATCAATTTACTACTTATTTACTACCAACGAATGAGCCTTGATACGCAAGTTTTCCTAGATATGCAAAGATATGGTACAGCACATCAGTATTGAAACAAGAAAAAATTGAATATTTCATAGACTATGGAACGCCTAAAATGACGTTCCTTTTCTATTTTCAGCCGTTCTTATTGGACGGCTATTTTATTACCCAAAATGAAAGGAGCATTAGATTTATGAAAAAGATATTAAAACGATTGTGTACGGGCTTCTTAGCTCTTGCAACTGTCGTTACTGCTTTACCGACTACACCCGTTCATGCAGAAAGTAAGCAATACTGGACGGAAAGTGCAGAGCGTGTCGGTATCATTGAAAAAGTAATGAATGACGGTTCTATTGGTTCTACATTCAATGAGGGCATGATGAAAGTTGAGGCGAAACTGCCTATTGTATCGACATCAATACAGATTTTAAGAATGGCTACAAGACCAGAGCTGACGCAAGCTCACGCATGAGTGCCGACCAGATTTCAGATGTGGCGTTATCCTTAGAATATGTCAAACAGTATGGCGAAGCACAAGGAACTGAACTACAAACAAGTTTATCTATTGGAACAATGTGTAGTCTGGCAGAGATTGAGCGTACATCTCGGCTGGCAATGTGATAACGTGCGAGCTTCTTATGATGAAATTCCAAAGGCAACGCAGGACGAAGTTTTCTCTGGTGCAAGAGCCTTTGTCAAAGAAAATAAAGGACGCTATGAATGTGGCGGTTATATCTATCTGGCGAGGGGCAGGAATTGGGACAATTCTGGGCGAAGCTGAATGTCGGAAATGCGAAATTACAAAAGACTTCCAGTAATACTAGCATTACAGACGGTAACGGGAATTACTCTATTGCAGGTGCAACCTATGGTGTCTTTTCTGATAAGGACTGCACGAAACAGCTTGCTCCCCTTACGACTGATGAAAACGGAAATACAGATATTGTAGAGGTAAAAGCAGGCACAGTCTATATCAAGGAATTATCCGCACCAGCAGGATATAAAGTGGATAAAACTGTATATTCCTTAAAGGTTGAAGCTGGAAAGACAGCAACATTGAAAGTATCTGATACGCCAAAAGTAACGGACACTTTGATTGAGCTTTTCAAGATTGATATGGAAACACAGAAAGACAATCCGCAAGGGAGCGCTTCTCTAGCAGGCGCGGAATTTACATGGAAGTATTATGCTGGCTTCTATAATAAAGACAATCTCCCTGCCGAAGCTACTCGTACATGGGTTACAAAGACAATCGCTGAAACAGACAGCGACGGGACAACTCACTACATCACAAAATTAGCGGACGCATACAAGGTATCTGGAGATAGCTTCTATATGCAGGACGGCAAGGCGGTTCTTCCACTTGGAACGCTAACCGTTGAGGAAACGAAAGCTCCAAACGGCTACTTGTTAGAGGGTGCATATATGCAGTCTGGCGATAAGTCCGAACAGATTAAGGGCTTATATGTAACACAGATTACCGAGGACGGCGACCTTGCCGTATTATCTGGAAGTAACCAGTTTTCCGTATCAGACAAGGTTATCCGTGGCGGTGTCAAAATTCAGAAACGAGATTTAGAAACGGGCGATACAAAGCCACAAGGAAGTGCCACTCTGAAAGATACTGTCTTTGACATCATTTCCTTAAATGATAATTCTGTTTTGGTTGAGGGCAAGCTATATAAGAAAAATGAAGTCGTAAAAACTATTCGTACAGATATTGAGGGTATCGCTTCTACTTCTTCTGACCTCTTACCTTATGGAAAATTCCGTATTGTTGAGAGTGAAGCTCCCGACGGTTACTTAACTGACGGTGCAAAACCGATTGATTTTACAATCACAGAAAATGGAAAAATCGTGGACTTAACCGACGAAGCTCATTCTATCTACAATCAGATTAAGCGTGGAGATATTGAGGGTGTAAAAATCGGTGCAGGCACACATAAGCGTCTTGCTGATGTTCCTTTTAGGATCACAAGCAAGACAACGGGCGAAAATCATGTTGTGGTAACTGATGATAACGGGCAGTTTTCCACTTCTGCTGACTGGGCTTCTCATAAGCACAATACAAACGCAGGCAAGACCAGTGAGGACGGTGTGTGGTTTGGGACTTCTGAACCAGACGACAGCAAGGGGGCATTACCTTATGATACCTATATCATTGAAGAAATGCGTTGCGATAGTAACAAAGGCTTTGAACTTATCCCACCTTTTGAAATCGTGGTATCAAGAAATAACCTTGTGATTGATTTAGGAACGCTGACTGATGAATACGAAAAAGAAATCTCTATTCATACCACAGCGACCAGCAAAGACGGCGAAAAGACTATCCTTGCAGGAAAAGAGGTTACAATCGTTGATACTGTCAAATTAGACGGACTTACAAAAGGCACAAAGTATCAGCTCAAAGGCTGGCAGATGTTAAAGGAAGAAAACGCCGAGCTTATCATTGACGGGAAACGTGTAGAAAACGATTATACCTTTGTCGCTGATGATGAAGAAATGAAAGTGGAAATTTCCTATACATTCAATGCGTCTGCTTTAGGTGGCAAAAACCTTGTTACCTTTGAAGAATTATATGATTTCAGCAATTCAGACGAACCCGTAAAAGTTGCAGAACACAAAGACATTGAGGACGACGGGCAAACGGTACTTATCACAGAGCGTATCATCAAGATACATACTACCGTTACCGATAAGGACGGCAATAAAGAGCTTAAAGCAGGAAAAGACGTTACAATCATTGATACCGTAACCTTAGAGGGCTTAGAAGTCGGTACACAGTACAAACTTGTGGGCTGGCAGATGTTGAAAGAAGAAAATGCAGAACTTCTTATCAATGGAAAACGTGTGGAAAGTGATTACACTTTTATTGCTGACAGCGAAGCTATGAAAGTGGAAGTTGCTTTTACGTTTGACGCTACTTCTCTTGACGGCAAACAGCTTGTAACTTTTGAGGAATTATACGATTTAAGCAATCCAGACGAGCCGAAGAAAGTTACCGAGCATAAGGATATTGAGGATAAGGGACAGACGATTACCTTTAAGGAAAAGCCAGAAGAACCAGAGAAACCCGAAACACCACCGACACCGGAAAAGCCTAACAGACCTAGCGACAGTCCCAAAACGGGCGACAGTACAAATGTAATGGCATTTATCGTGATGTTGCTTGCGTCTGCTGGTGGACTGGCTGGAACATATCTTTACAAACGCCGTAAAATGAAGAAATCATAAGGCGGTAACGGTATGAGGAAAGAAAAATCACGCTCTCCGCCGAAGCTGTCAAACGGCAGATTTTTGCTTATTCTGGCTTGTCTGCCAACAACCTGCAAGAACACGGATAGTCAAGGGTGCGTAAGCATTGATTTTACCCTTTACTATCTGGGGGATTGCTGGTACTTCCCAAACCGCCAGAATAAGAAATCACAATTAAAAAACTTATCAAATATAGAAAGAAACGAGGTAAAACAATATGGAAATGAAATATGTCGTGCCAGATATGGCACAGTCTTTTGGAACTCTTGAATTTGCAGGCGAAAGCGAGCCAGTCTTTGAAAGAGATAAAAATAATCGCAGGGTCTTAGCCAGACGAAGCTATAACCTTTATTCCGACGTACAGAAAGGCGAAAATGTTGTGGTAGAAATTCCCGTGCAGGCTGGCGAAAAGAAGTTCAAGTATGAGCAGAAAGTAAAACTTGTCAATCCGAAGTTATACGGCAGAGGTTACGCAATCGGGGATATGGGACATACCGATTATGTATTAGTTGCTGATGATATTGTAGCAGTTGAAGAAAAGTAAAGGAGTGAAGAAGTTATGAGATTATCAAACGGATTTGTTATTGACAAAGAGAAAACATTTGGAGAATTAAAATTTACAGCAGTGCGTGATGTGTTCTTACAGAATGAGGACGGGACACCGAGTACCCAGCTTAAAAAGCGTATCTATGATTTGAAGTGCAGTCTGCATGGTGGAATTATCCCCGTATCTGTACCGCCAGAAGTACCGTTAAGAGAATTTCCGTACAATGCAGTTGTGGAACTTGTCAATCCCGTAGCCGATACGGTATCACGAAAGACCTATACGGGTGCAGATGTGGACTGGTATGTAAAGGCAGAGGATATTGTATTGAAGAATAAAGGAAACCAGAACGCAGGAAGTCCACAGAACCATACACCGCAGGGACAGCCGAAAAAATAAAAATTCTCCTCATAAGTTAGAAAAATAGAGGTACTCTCCCGTTAGTAGATTGCCTACCTTATCGTAAATGGTTAAAATAACGATAGGAGGTGGCACAAATGTATCAAATCAACAATGAAAAATTTGGACAATTTTTAGCCGAAGTGCGAAAAGAAAAACAAATGACACAAAAGGACTTAGCAGATAAGTTGTTTGTGTCGGATAAAACAGTTAGTAAATGGGAACGTGGAAACAGTATGCCAAATGTTACATTACTTATCCCTATTGCTGATATACTTGGTATTACAGTAACAGAACTTTTACAAGGAGAAAAATTAAAAGAGAACAAGACATTAAATAGTGATGTGGTAGAAACTCTTGTTGTAAACTCGTTAGACTTGTCGTTGCGTGATACAATTCATCAACGAAAAAAGAACTGGATATTTGCATTTCTTATCTCAATCGGTGTGGTAGTTATAGAGGCAATATTATTAACTGTTTCTGGAATTTCCATAGAACAAATGGGAGATAGTTTGTATATATCTTTGTTAATGCTTTTGTTTGCAAGTTGGCTTTGCATTTTTGCGAAAGAATTATTACCGACATATTATGATACAAATAAAGTTAATTTTGTATCACAAGGAATTTTCAGAATACACATGGCAGGGCTATCTTTTAATAATGCAAACTGGGGATATGTATTAACAGTATTTAGAGTATTTACATTAGGAACTGCTATTCTATATCCTATTATTTGCTATATCAGTTTTTTAGTTGGTGGCATTTCATTATGGAATACTGTAAAACATCCAGCTATAATTATTTTGCTGATAGGAATGTTAGTAACAACCTATATTGTTGGGAAAAAACACGAATAATGATATAAGCAGTTAGTCTTAGGATTGACTGCTTTTTTCTTACCCAGAAAGGAGTGATTGATTTATGCGTAAGATTTGGAACAAAGGACACCGTATCAGAGCCAGCGACAAGCACCTTGTCTACCATTTTTCCATAGGAACGCTTCTGTTTATATTCGTGGCGGTTCTTCTGCTACTGAATATAAAACAGCTCATGCGTACCGATTGGGAGCATTTCAGCTTGTTAGAAAACGGCTTGACGCTCTCCCCTTACAACTTCATAACCATACTGATAGCGACTGGTGTTTGTGCATTGGTCGTTTTTCTGTATTACCGATTCTGTTACGACAGTTTCAAGAAGCTCCTGCACCGTCAAAAGCTGGCAAGAATGATACTGGAAAATAAGTGGTATGAAGCCGATACCATACAAGACAGCGTTTTTTTTACTGACCTGCAAAGCAGATCAAGGGAAAAAATCGTCTGGTTTCCAAAGATTTATTATCAAATGGAAAAGGGACTGCTTCATATCCGATGTGAAATCACATTAGGAAAATATCAAGACCAGCTTTTACGGTTAGAGGATAAATTGGAAAGTGGCTTGTATTGTGAGCTGACCGACAAGACCCTGCATGACGGCTATATCGAATATACCCTGCTTTATGATATGATAGCGAACCGCATTACCATTGATGAAGTACGGGCAGAAAACGGCTGTCTTAGACTGATGAAAAATCTTGTCTGGGAATATGACGCACTCCCTCATGCTCTGATTGCTGGTGGGACTGGTGGCGGTAAAACCTATTTTCTGCTGACGCTCATTGAAGCCTTACTGCATACCAACGCTGTCCTTTATATCTTAGACCCGAAGAACGCTGACCTTGCAGACTTAGGGACAGTTATGGGAAATGTGTATCACACCAAAGAAGAAATGATAGATTGCGTCAATGCCTTTTATGAGGGCATGGTACAGCGAAGTGAGGAAATGAAGCGACACCCGAACTATAAGACGGGCGAAAACTACGCCTATCTGGGACTGCCACCCTGCTTTCTTATCTTTGATGAATATGTGGCGTTTTTTGAAATGCTGGGGACAAAAGAAAGCGTGAGCCTACTTAGCCAGTTAAAGAAAATCGTTATGTTAGGGCGACAAGCAGGTTATTTCCTTATCGTTGCCTGCCAGCGTCCAGACGCAAAGTATTTCTCGGACGGTATCAGAGATAACTTCAATTTCCGTGTGGGACTTGGGCGTATCAGCGAATTAGGTTACGGTATGCTGTTTGGTTCAGATGTGAAAAAGCAGTTTTTCCAGAAGCGTATCAAGGGGCGTGGCTATTGTGATGTGGGAACAAGTGTTATCAGTGAGTTTTACACGCCTTTAGTCCCGAAAGGACATGATTTTTTGCAGACTATCGGCTCTCTTGCACAAGCAAGGCAGGACGGGACGGCGACGTGCGAAGCGAAAGGCGACGGCACGGACTAGCCGTTGCTGGTGTGGCGTCAGCCACGCCAGCAGGTAAAACCCCTCGGTATCTAACAGAGGGGTACGTTTGCAAATAGACAATAGACAAAAAACATAGGAAACATAAGGCTTCTGGCATGGTTTTCTAGCAAAAATCGGCTGTGAAGTCGCCTTAAAAAACTTCACACTTTACAGATTGGGGGTATGGTTCTGAATGAAGAACAACGGATAAAAGAATTACGGGAGAAACGGATTGCTTACGGTATCTCACAAGGCAGGCTGGCGGTGGCTTCTGGTATCACAAGGGAATATTTCAACAAGATAGAAAGTGGAAAAATGAAGCCGTCAAAGGAACTTCTGGAAACTCTGCATAAGGAACTGGCAAGGTTCAATCCAGAAGTACCGCTTACCATGCTGTTTGATTATGTGAAAATTCGTTTTCCCACGCTGGATATACAGCACATCATCAAAGATATATTAAAACTGAATATCAATTATATGCTCCATGAAGATTACGGACATTACAGTTATACGGAGCATTATTCTTTAGGGGACATCTTTATCTATACGTCGGCTGACGAAGAAAAAGGTGTCCTTTTAGAGTTAAAGGGGCGTGGTTGCCGACAGTTTGAAAGTTACCTGCTGGCACAACAAAGAAGTTGGTATGACTTTCTCATGGACGCACTCATAGACGGTGGCGTGATGAAGCGTATCGACCTTGCTATCAACGACCATACGGGTATTTTGGATATTCCAGAGCTTGCGGAAAAATGCAGGAAACGGGAATATATCGGAAAGTCCAGAAGTTATAAGTTTTATCAGTCGGGCGAGCTTATCAAGCATAGAGAGGACGACAGAGAATATATGGGACGCACCCTTTATCTTGGTTCGCTAAAATCAGATGTGTATTTCTGTATCTATGAAAAGGACTATGAGCAGTACGTCAAGTTAGGGACACCGCTGGAAGAAGCCGACATTATCAACCGTTTTGAGATACGGCTTAGAAATGAACGTGCCTATTATGCAGTACGAGATTTGCTGACCTATTATGACGCAGAGCAGACTGCCTTTTCTATCATCAACCAGTATGTGCGGTTTGTTGATGAAGAAGCAGACAAGCGAAAAAATGACTGGAAACTCAATGACCGCTGGGCGTGGTTTATCGGCGATAACAGACAGAGCTTGAAGCTGACGACAAAGCCAGAGCCTTACACCTTAGACCGTACATTGCGGTGGGTACAACGGCAGGTAGCACCGACCTTGAAAATGCTGAAAAGGATTGATAAGGGAAACGGAACAGACTACATGAAAACTATCGAACAGCAGGCAAAGCTCACAGAAAAGCATGAAATGATAATCAAACAGCAGACGACCCCTGCAAAAGATTTAGTAGAAAGTTAGGAGTGATGAAAAAATGTGGGAATTATTGAAAGACTTCCTGCTGGTATCTGTTGGAACGGGTATCGGCGTAGCCTTGATGTGTATTTTAAGTGTTGGCAAAGGAGCTGACTATGAAATGAAGAAATTAAAAGAAAGCGAGGACAAATAACATGAATTTCGGGCAAAATTTGTATCAATGGTTTTTAAGCAACGCACAGAGCTTAGTGCTTATGTCGATTGTGGTTATCGGTATCTACTTAGGGTTCAAGCGTGAGTTTTCAAAACTTATCGGTTTCTTGGTAGTTGCCTTGATTGCTGTCGGCTTGGTATTCAATGCTGGCGGTGTGAAAGATGTACTGTTAGAGCTGTTCAATAAGATTATCGGTGCATAAAATTTTATTGTGGGGCTGATGTATGGGTGCTATAATGTGAAAAAAGAAGTAATCGAGGTGTTCTATTTTGAATGAGAGAGAAAAAATTATTCGTTTATGGTTTGATATGTGGTTGAAACAGCAAGACTTAGGAATAGATAAAATTTTTACAGAAGATGTTGTTTATACGGAAAGCTGGTGTCCTAAATATGAAAATCTTAAAACAGTAAAACATTGGTTTAATGAATGGAATACTCGTGGTAAAGTCATTATTTGGGATATTAAACAGTTCTTTCATAAAGAAAATCAAACTGTCGTAGAATGGTATTTTAAAAATGAAATGAATACGGGAAGCGTTGAAGAATTTGACGGTATTTCCTTAATTGAATGGACAGAAGATAACAAAATCAAATCATTAAAAGAATATGGTTGCAATCTGAATAACTATAATCCATATCAACACAGCGATAACCCTCAATTTAGAGATGAAAAAACAAACTGGTTTTAAAACTTAATCAAATTATATCCATATACATAAAGCAGTTAGTCTTAGGATTGACTGCTTTTTTCTTACCTAAAATCAGATTGGAGTGATGAAATGAGCGATATTTTTAAGGATATGCAGGCAAACGTCGGCTGTGATTATATTTCTAACCTGCCCTCTTACAAGCGTAAAGTGTGGCATGAAATGAAGCGATTACCGCTTACGAATTATGATATAAAACAGTTAGAAGATTTTTCAAAGTATGTGTTTGGTATGTCGTACCAGAGCTTAAAAGATGTGATGAAGCAACAGAAAGGACGTGAGGAACAATGCAGGAAACAAGGGTGCTGGTGGAAACGAGAGGAACAACTGGCGAAGAAACAATATCATACTGGTTCGACCTGCCGATAGATGTTGCCGAGTTTGAAGAAAAGTTAGGTATCGGTGCAGAAAGTGGGGATTATCGTATTATCGAAAAGGTGTTGCCTTATGCTGATGAAGTCCACGAACACACCAGCGTGTACCAGCTCAACGAATTAGATTTTATGTACCGCCAGCTTTCAAGTGATATGCAGGAAGAATATGTATCACTACTTACGGTGTTTGAAAATTTAGAAGCACTTTATATTTGCAGGAACGTGATTATTGTTTATCCCGACTGTAAAAGCATGATAGATGTTGCAAGGCAAAAGCTGATGAACGACCCGATGTTCAAGCATTTATCCGAGGACTGTCAAGAATACTACTTTGACTTTGAAGCCTACGCTTCTCACTTGCAGGAACACGGGAAATTTTTAGTAACAGAACACGGTATCTTTGAACTGCCAGAGTAGGAAATGAGGTGGTGCTTATGATTGATGATATGGCGGTTTATATTGCTAATCTTGGCAAATACAATGAGGGCTATTTAGTCGGTGCTTGGTTCACGTTCCCCATTGACGAGGAAGATGTGAAAGAAAAAATCGGCTTGAATGAACAGTATGAGGAATACGCTATCCATGATACCGACAACTTTCCCATTGCGATTGGCGAGTATGTTTCCATTGAAGAACTCAATGAGATGTATGAAATGATAGAGGAACTTCCCGACTATATTGTAGAGTGTCTGGACGAATTTATCAGCCACTATGGGACGCTGGAAGAAGTCGTGGAACATAAGGACGATATTTACTATTATCCCGACTGTGAAACCATGACAGATGTTGCCTACTACTACATAGACGAATTGCAGGCACTTGGGGACATTCCACCCAGCTTACAGAATTACATTGACTATGAAGCCTACGGGCGAGATTTGGATATGGGCGGTTGCTTTATTGAAACAAGCGAGGTATGTGCGAGATACCATATTAACGCTGGAAGATCAGCGACAAGCATTGTTGCTACTGACAGCGTATTTCTCTTTAAGGGACAGTCTGAAAATGGCTGTCCTTTTCTATTTTGAAAGGAGCTGAAAGAACTTGAAAAAGATTAAAAGCTACACGGGTATCTGGAACGTGGAAAAAGTCTTGTATGCAATCAATGACTTTAACTTACCCTTTCCCGTTACTTTTACACAGATTACATGGTTTGTGATTACGGAATTTATCATCATTCTGTTTGGGGATATTCCCCCACTTTCCATGATTGAGGGAGCATTTCTCAAATACTTTGGTATTCCCGTTGCTCTCACTTGGTTCATGTCGCAGAAAACCTTTGACGGAAAGAAGCCGTACAGCTTTTTGAAATCACAGATAACCTATGCCCTGCGACCAAAAATCACTTATGCAGGAAAAGCCGTAAAACTGCATAAGCAGATATTGAATGAAACAATCACGGCAGTAAGGAGTGTGAACTATGTTCCCGATAAAATATATTGACAATAACCTTGTCTGGAACAAGGACAATGAGGTGTTCGCCTACTATGAGCTGATACCATACAACTATTCTTTTCTATCCGCAGAGCAGAAATTTATCGTGCATGACAGTTTCCGACAGCTTATCGCACAGTCCCGTGAGGGTAAAATTCATGCGTTGCAGATTGCCACAGAAAGCTCAATCCGCAGTATGCAGGAACAGTCAAAGAAGCTGGTAACTGGAAAATTAAAGGAAGTTGCCTGCCAGAAGATAGACGAACAGACCGAAGCGTTAGTATCTATGATTGGGGACAATCAAGTGGACTACCGCTTTTTTCTTGGCTTTAAGCTCATGGTTACGGAAGAACAGCTCAATCTGAAGAACATCAAAAAATCGGTGTGGCTGACGTTCACAGAATTTCTCCATGAAGTGAACCACACGCTGATGAATGATTTTGTTTCCATGCCGAATGATGAAATCAACCGTTACATAAAAATGGAAAAGTTACTGGAAAATAAAATCTCCCGTCGCTTTAAGGTGCGTCGCTTGGAAATCCATGATTTTGGGTATCTCATGGAACATCTTTACGGCAGGGACGGTATCGCTTATGAAGATTATGAGTACCAGCTACCAAAGAAAAAATTGAACAAAGAGACGCTGATAAAATACTACGACCTTATCCGTCCGACAAGGTGTGTGATTGAGGAAAGCCAGCGGTATTTACGATTGGAACATGAGGACAAGGAAAGCTATGTGTCCTATTTTACCGTCAATGCGATTGTAGGAGAGCTTGATTTTCCGTCGTCTGAAATCTTCTATTTCCAGCAACAGCAATTCACATTCCCCGTTGATACGAGCATGAATGTAGAAATCGTGGAAAATCGGAAAGCATTAACGACCGTCCGCAACAAGAAAAAGGAACTGAAAGACCTTGATAATCACGCCTATCAAGCAGGAAGTGAAACCAGCTCAAATGTGGTGGACGCTTTAGACAGCGTGGACGAGCTGGAAACTGATTTAGACCAGACAAAAGAAAGTATGTATAAGTTAAGCTACGTCATACGGGTGTCTGCACCCGATCTTGACGAGCTGAAACGCCGTTGTGATGAAGTCAAGGACTTTTACGACGACCTCAATGTAAAGCTGGTGCGTCCTGCTGGGGATATGCTGGGGCTTCATTCTGAATTTTTACCAGCCAGCAAGCGATATATCAATGACTATGTGCAGTATGTAAAATCAGATTTTTTAGCTGGGCTTGGCTTTGGTGCGACACAGCAGTTAGGAGAAACTACGGGTATCTATATGGGCTATTCTGTTGATACGGGAAGAAATGTGTACCTGCAACCGTCCCTTGCCAGTCAAGGTGTAAAAGGTACAGTTACCAACGCTTTAGCGTCTGCTTTTGTCGGTTCGCTTGGCGGTGGGAAATCGTTCTGTAACAATCTTCTGGTATATTATGCGGTGCTGTTTGGCGGTCAAGCACTTCTGTTAGACCCTAAAAGTGAGCGTGGTAACTGGAAAGAAACGCTCCCAGAGATTGCACATGAAATCAATATCGTAAATCTTACCAGCGATAAGGACAATGCAGGGCTTCTTGACCCGTTTGTGATTATGAAGAATGTAAAAGACGCTGAAAGTCTGGCAATCGACATCTTAACATTCCTTACGGGTATTTCTTCAAGGGACGGCGAAAAATTCCCCGTACTTCGTAAGGCAGTACGCTCCGTTACCCAGAGCGACAGTCGGGGCTTGCTCCATGTGATAGACGAGCTACGCCGTGAAGATACGCCCATATCAAGAAATATCGCAGACCATATCGACAGCTTCACGGACTACGACTTTGCACACCTGCTGTTTTCAGACGGTACGGTAGAAAATGCTATCAGTCTGGATAATCAGCTCAATATCATTCAAGTAGCCGACCTTGTACTGCCAGATAAAGATACCACTTTTGAAGAATACACGACCATTGAATTGTTGTCTGTGTCTATGCTGATTGTGATTAGTACCTTTGCCCTTGATTTTATCCATTCGGACAGAAGCATTTTTAAGATTGTCGATTTAGACGAAGCGTGGGCGTTCTTAAATGTGGCACAAGGAGAAACCTTATCAAATAAGCTGGTTCGTGCTGGGCGAGCTATGCAGGCAGGCGTTTATTTCGTTACCCAGTCTGCCTATGACGTGTCAAAGGAAAGTCTGAAAAACAATATCGGCTTAAAGTTTGCATTTAGAAGCACGGATATAAACGAGATAAAGCAGACCTTAGAGTTTTTCGGTATCGACAAGGACGATGAGAACAACCAGAAACGCTTGCGTGATTTGGAGAACGGACAATGCTTATTGCAGGACTTATACGGGCGTGTCGGTGTGGTGCAGATACACCCAGTCTTTGAAGAACTGCTACACGCCTTTGATACCAGACCGCCCGTACAGAGAAATGAGGTGGAGTGATGAAAGAAAGGATAAAAGGTGTGTTCACAAAAAAGAAGATTTTCCACTTTCTCAAAATGGCTCTGTTCGTGGTGGCACTCTCCCTTATCCTGCTTTCACTTTTGGGGACGGTGGCTCATGCGACGGGGCTTGTAGACGATACCATAAACGCAGAAAATCTTTATTCAAAATATCCCCTTTCCAACTACCAGCTTGATTTTTTCGTCGATAATAGCTGGTCGTGGCTTCCGTGGAACTGGCTCGACGGTATCGGAAAATCGGTACAATACGGGCTGTACTGCATTACCAACTTTGTCTGGACTATCAGTTTGTATTTGAGTAATGCAACGGGCTATGTGGTGCAGGAAGCCTATAAGCTGGACTTCATCAATGATATGGCAGACAGTATCGGAAAGAGCATACAGACCCTTGCAGGCGTTACCGAGAACGGCTTTTCTTCTACGGGCTTCTATGTTGGTTTCCTGCTTCTCATTATCTTAGTGGTGGGAATGTACGTTGCTTATACGGGACTGATAAAACGGGAAACCAGCAAAGCACTTCACGCTGTTATCAACTTTGTGGTGGTGTTCGTGCTGTCCGCTTCATTTATTGCTTATGCTCCCGACTATATCAAGAAGATAAATGAATTTTCATCAGACATCAGTACCGCTTCTTTGGATTTGGGAACAAAAATCATGCTCCCTAACTCCGACAGCGAGGGTAAGGACAGCGTGGACTTGATACGGGACAGCCTATTTTCTATTCAAGTGGAACAGCCGTGGCTCTTGCTTCAATTCGGGAACAGCAACGCAGAAGAAATCGGGACAGACCGTGTAGAAGCTCTCGTATCGGCAAGTCCAGAGGACGAGGACGGGAAAACCAGAGAGGAAGTCGTGAAAACAGAAATCGAGGACAACGACAATAACAATCTGACAATACCGCAGGTCGTGAACCGTTTGGGTATGGTGTTCTTCCTCTTGTTCTTTAACTTGGGTATCACGATATTTGTATTCTTGCTTACGGGCATGATGTTGTTCAGCCAGATACTTTTTATTATCTTTGCAATGTTTTTACCTATCAGTTTTTTACTTTCCATGATACCGAGCTATGAAAGCATGGCAAAGCAGGCAATCGTGAGAGTATTTAATACCATAATGACACGGGCAGGAATAACGCTCATTGTAACGGTGGCATTTAGTATTTCCAGTATGTTTTACAACATTTCCACAGACTACCCATTCTTTATGGTGGCGTTCTTGCAGATAGTATGTTTCGCTGGTATCTACATGAAGCTGGGCGACTTAATGAGTATGTTCTCACTTAATGCTGGCGACAGTCAAAGCATGGGACGACGCATATTCCGCAGACCGTATCTGTTTATGCGACATCGGGCTAGGCGTATGGAACACCGTATTGCAAGGGCGGTAAGTGCTGGCGGTATTTCGGGCGGTGTAGCTGGTGCGGTGGCTGGAAGTGCCGTTGCTGGCAAGAGAGCCGAAAGAAAAAATACGGCTTCTAAAGAAAATCGGGGCAATACCACTTCCAGCATGGGACAGCGTGCAGGTTCAAAAGTCGGTGCTGTTTTAGATACGAAAAATAAAGTGAAAGACAAGGCAAACGCTGTCAAAGAGAATATCAAGGATATGCCGACACAGACCGCTTATGCGGTGTATTCCGCAAAGGAAAAGGCAAAGTCCAGCGTGTCCGACTTCAAGCGTGGCATGGTGCAGGAACAGCAGTCCAGACAGACGGGACGCTTGGAAAAGCAGGAACAGCGTAAGAAAAATATCGCTGACAAACGTATGGAGCTTCAAAAGGCACAAGAAGCAAGGCAGGTACAGCGAAAGGCTGACGGATCAGCGACAACGGGAGCTACCCGTCCCCATGAGCGACCAGTCACAGCTTCAACCATTCCAAAGCCGAGTGTTGAAAAAATGCAGGAAGTCAAACGCCCAGCCACAGCTCCAACTCCGAAAGCAAGTGAGCCAGTCAAGACAAATGTTATCAAAGAGCGTCCGTTATCTTCTGGTGCTTCTGATAAGAAAGCACCCCAGCCTACACAGACAGTACATAGGCAGAATGTAGAAAAAGTGGTATCGCAGGAAACACGCCAGAATGACACCAAAGACCGCAGGATAAAGGTTCAGCAGACCCAGAGCGTCCAGAAGAACCAGCAGACCATAGAGAAAACCCGTAACCTTGTAACGAAGAAAGGACAGAAGAAAAAATGAAACTGAAACATATCGCTATCATTGGCAGTCTGTTTCCTATCCTCTTTTCTCTGGTGCTTTTCTTTGGCGTCCTCATTAGTGCGGACAGCGACGACGAGAACAGCAATTTTTCTTCTGGCATTACGGGTATGAACCTATCCGCAGAAGTCTTGAAACATCAGCCTATGGTAGAAAAATACGCCAGAGAAAACGGTATCTCCGAGTATGTCAATGTGTTACTTGCTATCATTCAAGTAGAAAGTGGCGGTACGGCAGAAGATGTTATGCAGAGTTCGGAAAGTCTTGGTTTACCGCCTAATTCCTTAGATACGGAAAGCTCAATCAAGCAGGGGTGTAAGTATTTTGCGTCCCTGCTTTCTTCCTGCAAAAATCAAGGTATCGACGACTTGAATGTAGCGATACAGTCTTATAACTATGGCGGTGGCTATGTGGGATATGTGGCAGGAAAAGGAAAAAAACACACTTTTAATCTTGCAGAGAGCTTCGCCCGTGAGAAATCGGGTGGAAAGAAAGTAACCTACACCAACCCGATAGCCGTTGCTAAGAATGGGGGCTGGCGGTATGGCTATGGAAATATGTTCTATGTGGAAGTAGTCAATCAGTATTTAGCAGTTCCGCAGGTATCGGGAGAACTGGCACAAAAGGTAATGAATGAAGCGTTGAAATATCAAGGCTGGAAGTATGTGTATGGTGGCAGTAACCCGAATACTTCCTTTGATTGTTCGGGATTGACGCAATGGTGCTATGGAAAAGCTGGTATCTCCTTACCGAGAACAGCACAAGCACAGTATGACGCAACCCAACATCTGCCACTCTCGCAGGCAAAAGCAGGCGATTTGGTGTTTTTCCATTCCACCTATAACGCTGGTTCGTATGTAACACACGTCGGTATTCTTGTTTCGCCGACACAGATGTACCACGCAGGCGACCCGATAGGATATGCAGACCTAAGTAGTAGTTACTGGCAACAGCACTTAATCGGTGCAGGACGAGTAAAACAATAGAAAGGACTTGAAAAATATGTTTAAGAAGAATAAGAAACAGACAGAAACTATCAAAGAACCAAAAGAAAAAAAGGTGCGTACTGTCAAGGTAGGCACACATAAGAAAACCGTGATTGCGTTGTGGGTGGTGCTTGTCGCAAGCGTGAGCTTTGGGGTGTATAAGAATTTTACGGCTATCGACCAGCACACCACCCATGAAAAAGAAATCATTGAACTTTGCTTGCAGGACACCAACGGGATAGAAAATTTCGTGAAAAACTTTGCGAAGTCCTATTACACATGGGATAACAGCAAAGAAGCTATCGAAGCAAGGACGCAGGCAATCAGCGGTTATCTGACAAAGGAATTGCAGGACTTAAATGTAGACACCATTAGAACCGATATACCGACCAGCTCCACGGTTACAGATGTGATTGTATGGCATATCGAGCAATCGGGAGCGGACACTTTTTCTGCTACCTACGAAGTAGATCAGCAGATAAAAGAGGGAGAACAGACAAGCAATGTGAAAGCAACCTATACTGTAAAAGTCTATGTGGACGCAGACGGGGATATGGTAATCGTTCAAAACCCTACCCTTGCACCAGCAGTTGAAAAATCAGACTATGAGCCTAAGACACCAGAAGCAGACGCAAGCGTGGACGCTGATACGGTAAATGACGCTACCGCTTTTCTGGAAACATTCTTTAAGCTGTACCCAACAGCGACGGAAAAAGAGCTTGCTTACTATGTATTGGGAAATGTGATTGAACCTATCGGCAGGGACTACCTTTATTCTGAACTGGTAAACCCTATCTTTATAAAGGACGGCGACAATGTGAAAGTCAAGGTTGCGGTAAAATTCATTGATAATCAGACAAAAGCGACGCAGGTATCGCAGTATGAGCTTGTGCTACATAAGGATAGTAACTGGAAGATTGTAGGATAAATGATATAGCGTGCATTTCCTATCAGATTTGCACGCTTTTACAAAACGACAAGAAAACTGTGCAAAAATATTGACTTGTAATGACCGAATGCTATAATATAAATGACAAGTGTACTTGGTATTATTTGAAGGGAGCGTTATATAATGGATAAAGAAAAAATACTATCACAAAACAAAAAAGAGAATCTATATCTTGATGAATACGAAAAACATATTAAACTTCAAGGGAAATCTTTTGGCTTAATGTTTGTTTTATTTATCTGCATTTTAATTCTTTTCATTAAAGCAGTTTGTAAAGAACCTTACTATGACATAATGACAATTATTGGGTCTGTGGCATTTGGCTCTATGGGTTATGAAGCACATATTTCAAAAAATAAATCCAAATTTGTTATTGCTTTATTCTTTTTTCTATTTATGGGGTATTACTTTTATAAATTTTTAATGGTAGGTTTATAGAATGGACGAACATTTAATTTTGCGAAACAGATTAAAAACTGTACGAAAAGAAAAAAAATTATCACAAACAGAATTAGCTGAACTAGTCGGGGTTTCTCGGAATACAGTTAGTTCTATTGAAACTGGACAATTTAATCCAACAGCAAAATTGGCATTAGTGCTTTGTATAGCTTTAGATAAAAAATTTGAAGAATTATTTTATTTTGATTAAAGGAGAGAACGATTATGGAATTAGAGGAATTGATTGTTGAAATAGTTATAGGATTGTTTTTACTTTTTACATCTTATCAAATAGGTATAAAAGAGAATATTACTT
>NZ_QUFB01000018.1 GCF_003478335.1 Clostridium sp. AM49-4BH | reverse complement strand
ATTTCAGTACCCGATACATCGAAATGCTCATAGCTATGGTTTATTCGCTGAGATAAAAAGGTTGAGAAACCCTGAATTTTCAATAAAAAACACTTGATTATATGAGGAGATGATGAGGATGCCATATATTGATGAACAAATAATGAATATAGACCGATCTATTTGTAGTAATATTGATTTGCTGGAGTTTTCCGGTGTGACAAGAGATATTATTTCTCAAAATCTTTTGGCACAATCACGAAATCTTGTAGAGCATATTGCGGTAAAAGGATATAGTAATGGTGCCGATATTATGGCTGATCGGCAAACAATTCCTAAAGCGTTAGAGTTTATAAAACATGATAACAAATATTTGTTTCTACGAAAATTTCATGGCTTTTTACAGGAATCTAAATCACATTATACACCTGATGCAGATGGAGCAGAGCGTCTTACCTTAAAATACTATGAATATTATATTATGCTTCGCGAGTTTGTAAAAAAACAGCATGGATTAGATATTCTGCACAATATAGAAAAATTTCCAATAAATATGGACAAGGCGGTAATTGGATATTATCGCGCAGTAAAAAATTGTTTTACAAAAATATACAATGATATAGATTATAAAAGAAGCGAAAGACTTTATGTGCTGAGGTCAAAACCCGTAATAGTTGATCAATGTATAATTTATGAGAATACTTTAATACCGGCTAATGATGTGGGAAGTAAATTCGATCGATTTATTACTTTTTCAAAATTTATGCTTCCTGATCATTATGCTGTGAGGGTTGATATACGAGGAGAACAAATTACCGTAGAAAATCAACAAATGCCGGTCAATATCTTAAATGAGTATCAAGTATCTATTAGACCATGCGAACTGAATAATTTTGCAAAAATATTTGGTTGTTCTGTTGAAATGAATCAAGGGCTTGCCGAATATCAAGGACTAATGAATTATTTAACTAAAACAGGTGGAAGCATTACGGATATTATTATGTCTCCTGATGTACAATATGCGGCGACTAAATCTTGGATATTACAGAATGCTAGAACGGTGAAATTTTATGATGCTTTGGATAAGGCAAGGAATGTGATATTGAATAATATGCCGGGTGCAAATGTTGTCAGATATTTATCATACATTATGCGAAATAAAGTAATTAAGAGCCAAATATGTGACGAAGAGAATAGCACTTTATCTAACTTGTATCTCGAATATGGTTCAATACCATTTGAAACGATGCCGTTTTGTACATCATTAATTGGGCATAATCCTGAAATGAAGGATATTTTTGGATGTATCCCAAAATCTGAAAATGAATCACAATTATTGGCAAAGTATATACAGACTAATACCACTTCCAATGGGCATTTATATACGAAAGTAGAGGAAGTAGCGCATTTCGGTGATATTGATTGCTTGATAAATGATCATAATCGCAGACTATACAAAAAGCATCATTCACGTGATTTGTGTCGTTTTGGAAAAAATTATTTGTATATTAATGAACATTATGAAGATACAAAACGGATATTAGAGGAATTAATAGACTTATCAGAAGAAGGTATTTCAGGATATTGTAACTTTGCTACATACTGGATGAACGAGAATCCGGAAACCGTTAATTGTGAAGAGAAAAAGAAAATTTTGCAAGAAATGTTTGTGGATTCGAAAGTGGCACTCATATATGGTGCGGCAGGAACTGGAAAAACATATTTATTAAATCATATAGCACAAATGTTTGATGAACGAACAAAGCTATTTCTTGCAAATACGAATCCTGCTGTAGATAACCTTCGACGAAAAATGAAAGCACAGAATTGTGATTTTTCTACTATTGCAATGTTTTTGAAAAAAGACAATGTGAATGTTGAATATGACATGTTGGTTATGGATGAGTGTAGCATGGTAAGTAATTCTGACATGCGCAAAGTTCTTGAAAAGGCAAATTATAAGCTATTGGTTTTGGTAGGAGATACTTATCAAATAGAGGCAATATCTTTTGGAAATTGGTTTTCACTTGCAAAATATTTTTTGCCAAAAAAAACATGGAATGAATTAATGACGCCGTTTCGAGCAAAGAATAGCGAATTGCTTGAATTGTGGACGAAAGTAAGGACTTTGAAGGAAGATGTTACAGAGCATCTTGTAAATTATGGTTATTCCTCTGTGTTGAACGAGAGTATTTTTCAGCGAAGTTCTGACGATGAAATTATTCTATGCTTAAACTACAATGGACTTTATGGAATCAATAATATTAATCGATTTTTGCAAAACAATAATCCATCAAAGGGTGTCCGGTGGGGATTGTGGACATATAAAGTCGGGGATCCAATTCTTTTTAATGATAGTCAGAGGTTTTCACCGGTATTATTCAATAATCTTAAGGGGAAAATTGTAGATATCGAACTTGAAAAGAATGGTGATAGAATCTGGTTTTCGATTGAAATTGATAAGGTTATTAGTGAATTCGACATAGAAGATGTTGCGTTGGAACTATTAAACCCGGATGAGTCAGGTAAATCTGTAATAAAATTTTACGTGAATAAGAGTAAAGATTCAGACGAAGATAATGATACAGAAATAGATACTATAGTTCCGTTTCAAATAGCATATGCTGTTTCTATTCATAAGGCGCAAGGTCTAGAATATGAATCAGTGAAAGTTGTCATTACTGAAGATATTGATGAAATGATTACACATAATATTTTTTATACAGCGATTACTAGAGCAAGGAACACCTTAAGAATATATTGGAGTCCGGAGTCACAGCAGAGAGTTATTAGTCGATTTGAAAAGATGGATGCAAGGAATGATGCCAATATTTTTTCAGGGCATTCAGGGTTAAAGTTATTAAATAAAAATATTTAACTGTAATAAGAAAATGGAATCAACTAAATTTAAAGAAGGGCTGTCTGTATGACTTAGACTTGTATTTTGTGGTGGGGATTATGCTTAGTATGTAGGATGTTTTTTTAGAACGTCTATAATTTTAATCTATAAGAAAAATTTAAATCTTAAAAAATATAAGTGGAATATTGAAATTGTGCATGGTACAATGAGAAAGGAAAAATTTGAAGTTGACGGAGGAAAATGCATGAGTGATTTGTATGTTTCAGATTTAGATGGGACATTATTGAGAAGTAACGAAGTAACCTCTAAATACACAAATCAAGTAATCAATTCATTGGTTGAAGAAGGGATGATTTTTTCCTATGCTACAGCTCGTTCTTTAGTTACAGCTAAAAAAGTGACCGAAGGAATAAATGCAAAAATTCCGTTGATTGTGTACAATGGAGCCTTTGTGATTGATAATATTACAGAAAAAATATTAATTGCTAATTATTTTGATGATTCGGTACATTCCGTGCTAGAAGATTTGTTTAGCAATAACGTGTATCCTATTGTTTACGCATACATTAATGGGGTGGAAAAATTCTCGTTTGTGCGAAAAATGTGTACAGAGGGTATGAATAGGTTTCTCGAAAGCCGTAAAGGCGATGTTCGAACAAATGAGGTGAATTCATTGTCTGAGTTGAAAGAGGGTAATATTTTTTATATTACCTGTATTGATACACCGAAAAAACTTATGCCTTTGTATGATAAATATAAGGAGAAATATCATTGCGTATATCAGACGGATATTTATACAAATGAACAGTGGTTAGAAATTATGCCATTAGACGCATCAAAATCAAATGCTATAAGGCAATTACAAAGCATGTTGAATTGTGAAAATCTAATTGTGTTTGGTGATGGAAAAAATGATATAGACATGTTTCAAATAGCTGATAAAAGTTATGCTGTTGCAAATGCACACAATGATTTAAAACAATATGCCACAGAGGTGATTTTGTCGAATGACGAAGATGGTGTTGCTAGATGGCTTGAAGCAAACTATAAGCAATAGAAGCGGGTAAAAAATTCCAGTTTAGCAGGTGAAAGGAGTACCGCTATGGCAAAGAAACTATTAGAGATGCAAAAGGGTTTCCAAACCGCATTTATTGATGCATCATATGATTCTAACCTGGCATATAAACCAGAGTTTGTATATAATGACAACAAAAATGGACAGAAAGTTTTTTCGACAATAGAAGATGAATTGCTGCATTGTGATCGCTTTGCGATTAGTGTTGCGTTTATAACGAGAGGCGGTGTCACACCACTTTTACAGACACTCCAAGAACTGGAGCGTAGGGGTGTGCCGGGTAGAATATTGACAACGGATTATCTTTGCTTTAGCGATCCGGTCGCATTGACTACACTTGCGGGATTGACGAATATAGAGCTTCGGATGTATCAAACCGAGAAAGCGGGGAATGGATTTCATACAAAAGGGTATATTTTTCAGGAACAGGAGGAATATCGTTTTATTATTGGCAGCTCCAACTTGACACAGGATGCCTTGACGCGCAACATGGAATGGAATACCAAACTTATTTCTACTGATCAGGGTGAGATGATAAAATCTGTGATGGGCGAATTTGATAAACTATGGAATGCTAAGGAATACACGAAGTCTTATGAGGATTTTATTGACGAATATCAAAGGCAATATGAAGAGAAACAGTTATTTCAGAAAATGGTTGCCGAGCAGAAAAGGATTGCGAAAAATGAGGTTATTCCGTCTATTCAATCCTATTCAATGCAGCCGAATACAATGCAGAAATCCTTTGTATATAATCTGCGCAACCTAAGAAAACAAGGAATTGACAAAGCGTTATTAATCTCAGCGACAGGTACGGGAAAAACGTATGCATCAGCATTTGCAATGCGAGAGCTTGGTTTTAAACGTGTCCTATTTTTGGTACATAGAAATCAAATTGCAAAACAGGCTAAAAAATCATTTGAAAATGTATTTGGTAGTAGAATAAAGACAGGATTGGTTTCAGGGGCTTATCATGATTATGATGCAGAGTTTGTCTTTGCAACGGTACAGACATTAAGTAAGGATGAGCATTTGCAGCATTTTTCAAAAGATTATTTTGATGCGTGTATTTATGATGAGGCACACCATACTAGCGCAAATAGTTATAAAAAGGTAATGGACTATTTTACACCGCAATTCACATTGGGTATGACTGCTACGCCTGACAAGAGAGATGATAATATGGAAGGGCGGAACATATATGAAATCTTTCATCACAATATTGCATACGAAATTCGTTTGCAGCAGGCGATGGAGGAAGATTTGTTATGTCCGTTTCATTATTTTGGAATAACAGATTTGCAAACGGTTTCTGATGCTGGAAAATCACATGAAGAGCAATTAGAGCATTTTCGGTATTTGACATGTGATGACCGCGTAAATTATGTTATGAAACAGGCTAACTATTTTGGATATTCAGGGGATCGTGTGAAAGGGCTTATTTTTTGCAGCCGCATAGATGAGGCACGTGAATTGTCGAGAAAGTTTAATGAGCGGGGATGGCGCACGCTAGTGCTTAGTGGTGCTGACTCGGAAGAAGCTAGGGCAGAGGCGATCGAGCGTCTTGTCATGGATGTTACATCAGAGGAAGATGATTATTTGGACTACTTGATCACAGTCGATATTTTTTCTGGGGGAACAGATATTGTTGAGGTAAATCAAGTGATTATGCTGCGTCCAACGCAATCGCCGATCGTGTTTGTCCAACAATTAGGACGCGGACTCAGAAAACATTCCGAAAAAGAATACGTTGTGATCCTTGATTTTATCGGCAATTACAAGAATAACTTTATGATTCCAATTGCGTTATCAGGTGATCGAACCTACAATAAGGATACGATCCGAAGATATGTGATGGAAGGGGCTCGTGTTATTCCGGGTAGTTCCAGCATTCACTTTGACGAAATCAGTAAAAAAAGAATTTATGAGGCAATAGATAAGCTAAGTACGCCGAAAAAAATGTTAATTGAAAAATATACTCTGCTAAAAGAACGTTTGGGAAAGGTTCCAAGTATAGTAGATTTTTATGTACAAGGTGAGGTGGATCCGCTTTTGTTTATTCAGTATGCCGGTTCCTATCCGAAATTTTTGCAAATGGCAGAGAAAAACTGTGCTTTGAATTTAAGTGATAAAGAGCATATGACATTAGAGTTCGTGTCACAAAATATAGTAAATGGAAAGCGTATCCACGAGCTGTTATTGTTGCGTCAATTGATGCAGGATGGAAGGATTGATAAGGAGAAGCTGACGGAATATTTACAACGTGAATATTGCGTAAAGTTATCAGATCAATCATACGAATCAGCAATAAGTGTTCTTCAAGGACATTTTTTTAACACACAGACGGAGAAGAAGAAATATGAGAAATTAGATATATTAGTAATGAATAATACGGGGGCATTTTCGCGAATGTTATCGTTATATTCCGGCATAAAGAAGTCCGATTTTTTGGACCAGCTTAATGATTTAATAGAACTTGGCGTGAAACGATATACGGATTTATACTTGCCACTGCAAGATGAATTGGGGTTATCCCTTTATCAAAAATATTCGCGTAAAGATGTTTGTCGTATTTTGAATTGGGAACAGGATGAGAGTTCTACAATTTACGGTTACAAGATTAAGTATAATACCTGTCCTATTTTTGTCACATATGAAAAAAAGGATGACATTGCCAGCAGTACAAAATACGAAGATGAGTTTATAAACAATCAAGTGTTTAGTTGGATGACGCGAAGTCGGGTTTCTGCAGATAGTATAGAGTCTAGAAAGTTAATCGCATCTTCAGACTCAGGACTTAAGATACTTCTTTTGTCAAAAAGAGCGATGGAGAAGGAACTGATTTTTATTATATGGGACGTGTTCATCCTATTGCGTGGGAACAAAAAGAAATATATAATGATAAGGGTATTGCTCTTCCAATTATGAACTTTCGGTTGAAACTGGAGCATAGTGTAAGAGAAGATATTTATCAATATTTTGTATGTACGTAAACACAGAAACGAGGTTGCTATGAAAACAATTCGGGTTGTAGCTGCTGTAATACAGGCAGAAAATGCCGAAGGAAAACCTATGATCTTTGCTACCCAAAGAGGATACGGGGAGATGAAAGATGGTTGGGAGTTTCCTGGAGGTAAAATTGAAAAGGGAGAAACACCGGAAGAAGCGTTGAAAAGAGAAATTATAGAGGAGCTCGAAACTGAAATTGAAGTTTTAGAACACATCGATACAATAGAATATGACTATCCTACCTTTCATCTTTCTATGGAGTGTTTCTTTGCAAAAATTATAAAAGGAGATCTTGTGCTGAAGGAGCATGAGGCTGCGAGATGGCTGACAGAAGAGGAACTGTATTCTGTGGAGTGGTTGCCAGCGGATATTTCATTGATTGAAAAGATTAAACGAACCTTATAACCTTACACCCTATGAAAGGACATACTATGAAGAAAAAAATAATTATTACGATAACACTGGTCTGCATGATACTATGCTCGTTTTTTGTTGTGGGAAATATAGCATCGAATCCCCAGAATCATCAAAAGGCGATTAAATATCTGGACCAGAAGAAAGCAAATGTTTTGAAATTAACCGCGTTGTCGACGGCGTCATCGACAGCAATCACTATGATACCGGGAGATACGGCAACGCCTATCGCGACGAAGCTGGCGGATCTTACTTCATGGTTTTTGCTGATCTTATGCACGATTTTTTTGGAAAAATATTTGCTAACGATAACAGGCTATGCAGCATTTAAAATCCTGATACCGATAGCACTATTGTTTGTGATAATAAGAATTTATTGGCCAAAAGATATTTTGGTTAAATTGGCACTTAAATTAGGACTGTTTGGATTGTTCTTGTTTGCAACTGTGCCGGCAAGTGTATTTGTATCCGATTTGATCGAAAAAACATACCAGGTTACATTGGATGCCACAATGAAAGATGCTGAGCAGACAAATGAAACGATCAAACAAGAAACGCAAACAGACGATTCCAAGAAAGCTGCAGATGATCAGAATAATAAAGATGGACAAACACAGGAGAACAGTGATCAGAAGAATCAATCTATTTGGAATTCGATCGTAAATGGTGGAAAAGAAGTGCTTGATGACACGAAACAATCGGCGCAGGATATTGTTTCGGATATCACGTCGTTTGGTTCTAAAAAAATTGAGGAATTGACGAGCAAAGCGGAAAAAACGCTAAATAATTTTATCGAAGCGACCGCTGTAATGGTCATCACATCCTGCATTTTCCCATTGTTGGTTGTGATGTTTTTCTTTTGGCTGATGAAAGTGTTCTTAGGGATAAATATTGATGTCAGCAAATTTACGAAGTCGGGGAAAAAGGGCACTAAGATGGTGGCCGTGGAAGAAAAATAGTAAATTAGCCAGGGATAAGTGATTAGTATGAATAAATTGCTGAGTTTTCTTTTTCGCCGCAGTCAACGTGAATATGCTGTCGAGTTTTGCCCGCGTTGTGATGCGAATCTGACGTTGCAGAGAGGATACCGAAACGACCTTCTCTATTGGGCGTGCAAGGGCTGTGGCGAGATGTTGATCAATCCAAATATTGATACAGAGACAAATATTGTATGGCTTTGTGATGAGTGTGGTGCAATGCTAAATGTGCAGAAAGGATTTCAGGAAGATTGCGGAGAATGGGAGTGCACAAAGTGCGGCTTTGCTAACGCAATAGAAGAGCGGGCCATATATTTATCAGAAGATGAATATCAGATGTCTCTGCAGAATCCTTATAAGGGGATGAAGGATGAGGATGTATTATCGTTGCTTTGCTATGAAGAAATAGAATCTGTTGGCGGGAATCAAGATGTTATTTTAATATGTGATCGAACGGGTAAGACGTATATAAAAAAGCAGCTCACGATATTTGATGCTAAGGTATATGAGAGTTTACGGGAGCATCCAATTGCACATATGCCACAAATCTATGGGATATATCAGGGGTCAAGATATTTGGTTGTTGTCGAAGAGTATATCGAAGGAATGACTCTCGCTGATTGTTTGCAACAGGGAAGAATGTCGGAATATACGGCAGTGCGGATCGCGAGGGATTTACTTAGGATATTAATAGACCTGCATACACGGGATATACCTATTATTCACAGAGATATTAAACCATCTAACGTAATGCTTGGCAATAATGACGAGGTGTTTTTGTTGGATGTTAATGTAGCCAAAAAATATGCACCTGATCAACTTGAAGATACAAAATTATTGGGGACATTATATTATGCAGCTCCGGAGCAGGTTGGCTTTGGATATGGAGCGTCAACGCCTAAAACAGATATATATGCGCTCGGTGTATTATTAAATGTTTTAATTACCGGGAAATTACCCAAAGAAGAAAAAGCAAAAGGGGAGGTTTGGGTGATTGTTGATCGATGCATCAAGCTGGATCCGGAAGAACGATATAGCGATGAAGAATTATTGAGTGTGCTTAATACATATTTGGAAAAAGGAGTGTGAAACTGTTATGCAGGAAAAGTCGACGGACGAACTGGATGCTCAGCTAAGAAATATCACGCCAGAATGCATGGATAAATATTATAAAGAAAATCGATATTATATTGCAGAAACTTCGAAGGCGTTTACATATTATATGAAAGATGTTATTGATAAGAAAAATCTCGCATTTTGTCATTCCAAATTATATTATAAGGATATTTATTCCTTTGCAGGAGTGTCAGAATCGTATGGAGAAAAAATACTCAATATGGAGAAACATACGAAAAATCGAGATTTGATTATTCGATTTTGTGTGGCAGGACGATTTCAATTGAATGAAATAAATACTGCGCTTAAATTGTATGGGATGAAACCGCTATATGCCAAAGATAAACGAGATGCATGCATTATTGTAGCAATTAATAATCGTAAATATGATCTGGGTGATATTGATGATATGCTTGTAAAAAATGGGCTGCCTAAATTGTCTGCGGATGGTTGATGTAATAGCTGGCAATTGGTGCATTCGGTTTTAAGTAACGGAATACACCAGACTCTGTAAGTACGATAACATCAGAGTGTCCTGTCAGGCAGTAACAAAGAGACCAAGATAGAAAAGAATAACAGCAATAATAATGATCACAAGTACAATTCCAATAATTGTTTTGATAGTATCAAACATCAGTTCGCCTCCCTTACTTCAATATTACAATCTTTATATTCCTTAAAAGAATGTACAAAATTAGTGATTACTTTTTTGGCATTAGCATATGCAAGATCATATATACCATTATCAATAGCATTTTGTTTGGCATTTTCTTGCATTTTTTTCTCTTGTGCATTTATTTTGTCCAAAGTAAGAGGTGTAAAACAATTTTTGTCTTCTTCATATACTTTTAATGAAGAATGGTCGACTTCGGCCTTTAATATTTCCGCTTTAGGTAGTTCTATAATTATTTTTTCACCTACATACTTCGGAGCTTTAATTTTTCTAAAATCATAGCCGGCATCTACAGCGACATTATATGTATAGATGTATTTATTTTGTGTGAAGGGTATCTGTATATTGGTACCCCAAAATTTACGGGAATCATTGATTTCATTAATCATGGTTTCGTGGGCAGATTGCGTTGCTAATTTTCCAATGTTTTCGAAGGAAAGCTTGACAGGATCGGAGCTGTCGCGAAGACTGTATTTACTTCCAACATAGAACCCGACGATTAGCAAGAAAATGCCTAGGATTGAAATGAAGGATATCAATCTTATTTTTTTGTGCATACTTTTTTTCGAAATGTTCTCCTTTTTTTCTGCTAGTATCTCTTTTTGCTGTAATTGTGTTTCTTGCATTTCATGCCTCCGTGTATTGTGTTACATATATATTGTTGCTGTATAATATCATTAGAATGACAATGGAATAATCACTCTTCTCGCTCGTTTGGACGAATTACTTTATATCCATATGATTCGAGAATTTCAATAATATCCGGGGTGATATTTACCGTAAGATCAATATCTTTATATTTCATGCTTCGTATAATTTGATGCATGTCATTGACAGTTACTCCCAGTATATTAGCAAGTTTATACAGATTGTCACGATCTGGAATCCCCCCGTCTGTTTCCCATTTGGCAATTGCTGACTTGGAGACATTAGTTTTCTTTGCCAATTCTTCTTGCGTCATCAACATCCTTTTTCGACGAATTGAAATGAATTGACCTAAGCTCATTCCCATTTTTATTTCACTCCTTTGCACTGTATTTATGATATAAAACCTTGTGGTATATTTCAAATTACTTTTTGATTACTCTGCGTAATCTTTTTTACGATATAGGAAAATGCTCGTAACCTAGAGGGAAGCCACCAAGAATTGCTTTAGCAATTCTTGCAAAGCAAAGCGCTGGCTTTGCTTTTTTATAATTATCAACCTATTTTGCAAGAAACATCCACACCAAAATAGTGGCGATCTGCATATGAACACATATAATTCACAATGCATACATGAATCGAACACAAGTGGCTGGTAAATTGAATGCTATCACAAACAAGGTAGCACAAAGTTAGGAGGTCGCTTATGAAAAAGAGAAGAATTTTAAGTGTTTTATTATGCCTCGCATTGGTTGTTTTTAGTTTGTCAGGTTGCAATAAAACATCAAGTAAAAAAAGCACGAGTTCCAAGAAGGCGGATTCAGGCACGTTACAAGGAATGATAAAAAGTGTTGATGTAGATAAGAAACAAATTACGATTGCAACGATGCCGTCAGGGAACCAGCCACCATCCAAACCGGATGGAGACGGAGCGAACAACAATGACAATGGCACCAACAGCAATGGAGCTAATGATAGCGGAACGAAGAACAATGGCGGTAACAGTGCAAATGATGGCAGCACGAAGAGTAACAGTGCTAATGATGGCAAGGATAATGGGAACCAGCCACCATCCAAACCGGATGGAGACGGAGCGAACAACAATGACAATGGCACCAACAGCAATGCGCAAATGCCGCAACAGGAGGAAACTGTTTATAAGCTAAATGATGCGTCCAAATTAATGGACAAGGATGGAAATACAATCACATTGAAAAAATTATCAGAAGGTGATTTCGTAGAATTTACTGCCAAGAATTCGTATATTGTATCGTTGGCGATTTCTGATCAAACGAAAGGTCAGGGAGAAGCCGGTGGAGGAAATGGCAGCAGTCAACCGACAGAGTATTCTGCGGTTAAACAATATTCTGCATACAAACCACAGGAAATGTGATGCTAAGTATATTTGAGTAGAAAAAGACTGCTTGACAGGGAAACCTGCAAGCAGTTGTTTTTGTATATTAAATTTTATATATATTTTTTGATATGATTATAAATATTTAAACCACGACCATCGCTAAATTTAGGGGGTCAATGCCGTCTGACGAACGATTTGACATTAGAGACCTGTTTCAAAAATTTGGCATCGTGAGGAATATTTGCATTTTACACTGCTTCGGTTTATCATTAACAGTAACAATCGATCTATAAGTGAGGTAACAAATATGAAGATTGCAATTATTAATGGAAGTGCCAGAAAAGGCAATACACTTACCGCGATTAACGCGTTTATCAAAGGGGCATCTGCGCAAAACGAAATCGAGGTGATTGAGCCGCACAAGCTGCATATCAATCCCTGCAAAGGCTGCGGAGCGTGTCAATGTACGAAAGGCTGTGTCGATCAGGACGACACCAATGCTACGGTTGATAAGATCGTGTCGGCTGATATGATCGTGTTTGCGTCACCGGTATATTGGTGGGGAATGACTGGTCAATTAAAACTGGTCATTGATAAATGTTATTGCCGCGGTGTTCAGCTTAATGGCAAAAAGGTTGGTGTTCTTTTAGTTGGCGGTGCACCGATAGATAACGAGCAATATGACATGATTTATAAACAGTTTGACTGTATGGCAGATTATCTTTCTTGGGATATGCTGTTTCAAAAAGCTTATTCAGCGAATGGAAGAGAGGAATTGTCCAAGAATCCTGAAGCTTTAACTGAGCTAGAGGAACTGGGAAGGCTTTGATTATAAGATTATAGACAGGAGTGACAGAAATGTTTTATGTACCGGATGGAACACACCGTTGTGGATTATATACATGTGAAAAATGTGGCAGTCGATTTTTGGATGTTAAGGTAGGTCCAAGTCTTGTATGTCCGTATTGTGGGGAAGAGCCGGATATGGAAATTGGACCGGATGAGGAAATGCCAGTGATTTCAGAAGATGCCAAGCTGGTCAAAATGCTGGAGGGCGAGGAAGAGATTGAAAAGTATGATCAGTTATTGAGCCTTGCGTTGACAGGTGGAGACTATAACTGGATATAAGTAGTTATAGTGTTTGAAGATGGAGAAGATGAAATGACAACAATGTTGGATGCTTGGTTTGAGGAGTGTGTACGCTTTTTGGAACAGAATGATGCATGGCGTGATGATGCAGCATTGATCGGACAGGAGAAAGGTCGTTCTTTGTCAGCATTATGTTCGTTGCGGTTTCACTATACGATGTGGAAACGTCGAACCGGAAATGCAACAGAGTTTGCTACGCGTTATGATGAAATGATGCAGATGGTGGAAATGCTGCAAGGCGATAAAGACTATCCGTATTGGAAGTGTTTTATGAAGTTTTTTATTTGGCTGAGTGCAAGTCAGTGGCAGCAGTTGTGGGATGATGTTGATGCTGTATTGATACAATTATAAGTTACTCAAACTTTCCATACCGGAAGTTATTGCACAGCCACATATTACTTATTATGTCAATGACTTTATAGCATTTTGCAGCCACCAAAGAGCGATTTCTGCCATCAGAGAACTATAGTAATTGCCTTGCCGCATTTTCGTTTTCCGTGATTTCTAGATTTTGTTATCTCTGATGACTGATTTACATGCCTTTCGGAAACTCGAAGTCCCGGAAGCAAGGTAATCATCATTTTTGAAAGGGACTTTGCGCTCGTCGTTACTTATGTCTCGTATTTCAGAGACATTAAGTAACGTGACGTAGCGCATCGTAGCGAAAGCGTCCCGTCCAAAAATGGATGATACCTTGCTAAACCGGGACATCTCAGACACTCCGTCAGGCATGTATTCATCAGAGATTTAACAAAATAAGAAATCACGAAAAAACTCTGCGTTCTGCGGCAATTATCTTAGTTCTCTTATGACAGAACAATTTACTGTATTGGCTGCAAAATAGTTTATTTATTGCTGACATAATAAGTAATATGTGGTTGTGGAGGATTTGAAGTAGGGGAAGTTTGAGTAAGTTATAGATCTCAAACTAAACTTCGTACAGACTGTGCTAGAGTAGTATTTATTAATGTGATCGAGGTGAAAATAAGATATGAAAATATATATTGATGCGGATGCATGTCCGGTTGTCTCTATTGCGGAAAAAGTTGCAGCTAAGTTTCAAATCCCGGTGACTCTTTTGTGCGACACGAATCATATTTTGCAGTCAGACTATAGTGATGTGATCGTGGTTGATGCGGGAGCAGATGCTGTCGATTATAAATTGATCAGTCTGTGTACGAAAGATGATGTGGTAATTACGCAGGATTATGGGGTCGCAGCGATGGCACTGGGGAAAGGAGCGGCGGCGATTCATCAGTCTGGAAAATGGTATACGAATAATAATATCGATCAGATGTTAATGACCAGACATCTCAACAAAAAGGCGCGACGTGCCTCTCATAAAAATCATGTGAAAGGACCAAAAAAACGTACAGCGGAAGATGATAAGATGTTTGAGGAGTCTTTTGAAAAATTATTGACTCAAATTTCCCATACCGGAAGTATTGACTGAACCACCGATTGCTTATTATGTCGCGTATTTCAGTATATTGAACAACTGAAAAATATTGATACGAACTAAGTAGATTTACAGTATATGATAAAAGTAGAGGCTTCATTTAATAATGGGTGAGGCTTCTTTTCGTTTTGCTTATGAGTTTGAAGTGTTGGAAATTTATGTAAATTTATAGACATTTTCTTATCCTAAAGCTATAATATTAAAATTATGTGGAACAGATAGACATTGATTTTAGGAGGCGATACAAATGCAAAAGCTAAAAAAGAGATTCATTGTTCCGGTAGTGGTATTTATATTGGGCATGTGTGCGTTAATCGGTACGATATATGTAGTCGGTGAGGATCAGGAGGAGCAGAACAGGACAAAAGCGCAGCTCAATGCGATGACATATGCAGAGCGTATATATGGCGAGCTTATGGAGGGAATAGGAGTTACCGATACTTTAAAGCAGGTTGTCATAAGTGGTGATGGAAATATAAATAAGTTTTATGATATTGCAGCAAAAATGATGGACGATTCGATTCAGAGTATACAGATAGCACCGAATGGAGTTGTGACTGAAATATATCCAAAGGAGGGGAATGAATCCGGCAAGATAGATCTGATAAATGATAGTGACAGGGGAGAGATTTCGCGCTATGCGAGGGATAATGACACTGTAATTATGCAGGGAACGTTTAAGCTGAAGCAGGGCGGATATGGTATAGCAGTGCGCAATCCTGTTTATTTGGAGAATGAAAATGGTCAGAAGAGCTTTTGGGGCTTCACAATTGTTATACTGAAGGTTCCGGAAATTTTTTCTGAGTCTGTAGAGGCTCTTTCCAATTTTGGATTTAAGTACAGTCTGCAGAAGTGTGCTTCGCCGTGGGATGATACATATGAGTGGGTTTACGGTTCAAAGAAAGAGTTGAACGATCCGGTGATATATGACTTTGACGTGTATAGAGATAAGTGGAGGCTTGAGATTTTACCCAAGAGTGGGTTTTACAATAATAGCAACCTGATATACATGTTTATTGGAGGTGTAATTATAGTCCTGCTTTTGACAGGGCTTACAGTAGCATTAATTTCAATCAATGAAAACAGAAAGCTTTTCAAGAAACTTGCAGTTACAGACACACTGACAGGTATCTACAACAGACTTGGCTTTAATAGGCAGGTTGAGCAATATATGAGGCAGAACCCGCAAAAGCACTGTGTTGTGGCGATGCTTGATATTGATGATTTCAAGCTTGTTAATGATGTGTATGGACATGCGGCGGGTGATGGTGTACTGCAGAAGCTTGCAGAGAGCATGAAGCAATATTTTTCAAAGGATGTTATACTCGGCAGAAACGGAGGCGATGAGTTTTGCATTTTCATGCCGGATTGCACGGCAGTGGAGGTTAAGCCTTTTCTTAAGAAGTTTACAGAAGAAACCAGGAATTTTTATTGTAAAGGTGAAGCGCATACATTTACCATTTCACTGGGCTTTGCGGAGTATCCTGTTTTGGCTGATGAATGTTCAAAGCTTATGCGTTGTGCGGACATGGCACTTTATGCGGTGAAAATGCGTGGGAAGAACGGCTGCATAGCATATCGTGAGGGTGAGCAAGTAAAGAGTCGCGCAAAGCTTGGTTTTGCAATGAAGGATATTATTAATAATTTGCCTGGAGCTTTCATTGTTTACAGAGCAGATAAAGAAAATGATGAGATTCTGCTTGCAAACAGTGAGCTGCTTCGGCTTACAGGCTGTAAAAATATGGACGAGCTGCTTGCATATACAGGTAAGAGCTTCTGCAATCTGATACGGCCGGATGAACAGGAAAGCTGTCAAAAAAGCATATGGTCGCAGATTGACGGAGGACACTCAAATGATTATATTTTCTTTCATATGCGAAAAGCAGACGGTAAATATATTTCAGTGCTCGACCATGGCAGGATAGTGGATTCAGTGCACAATGGCAGAATATTTTATGTGATGATTATGGACTTAAAGTCACTGCAGATGCACTATGGAGACTGTCTGGAGCTGGTGGAGAAGTAGAAAAAAGCAGTTCGTAAAATTATACTTTTACGAACTGTTTGTATTTTTGGTCAGTTTTGCAAACTGGAAGTTATCGGCCTGCTTTACAGTTCATAATAATACAAATTAGATACATTGTTGTTTTATGATGTCACTGCAAAGAAAGTAAGGTGTTTCAGACTCTTTTGAAATCACAATATGTGGATGCAGGGAGTATGGTGAAACCGGAACAGGAATACAAGGAGGACATTATGAAGAAACAAGTATTTATCATTACTATTATGGTAGTGGCAGCACTTGCAACGGCATGTGGTCAAAGAGCAAGCGGACGAAAAAATACAATGAGTACATCGAAGCAGAAAGCTGTTGCAAGCCCAACGAAGAAAGAGCAGAAAGCTGTTGCAAGCCCAACGAAGAAAGAGCAGGAAGCGACTGCGAGCCCAACGAAGAAAGAGCAGGAGAGGGCTTCTGCAGTCGCTAAGGAATCTCTTGATGAAGAAGATATTCACGCAGCACTCAAGGTGGCTAAAGAATATTATAAACACACCACACAAAAGGTGAAGAGCTTGGAATACAATGGTGGATCAGGTGACCAAATACAGTTCCAAGGCAAGGATACGAAGAGCGGAAAGTATCGTATCATTCGTTTGAAGAAAAAGAACGGCAAATGGGTTGTTAAAGGTGAGGGATATTGAAGCGGTCTGTTTATTTTTTGACCCATTTTTTGTACAGCCTTTTCTTGCTGGATGGCAGCTTAAATTTCGCTTTCTTTGCAATGCCATGAAATGCTTTTTTACCAATAGACTTTTTCGTTAGAGACGTCGTCTTAATGGTTATGGTGCGCAGACTGCTGCATTTCGCAAAAGAAGAGGCTCCGATTTTCTTTGTCTTTTTCAAAATGGTTACTTTCTTAAGTGCTTTGCAACCGGAGAATGCTTTACTTCCGATGGATAACACATTACTTCCGGTCGAAACACGCTTGAGTGCTTTGCAGCCATAAAATGCTTTATTGCCAATGGCAGTAACCATACAGCTATATTTGCCGTAAGCTATTTTAGCTGGAATGGATAATGTAACAGATCCCTTTTTCTTGCTTTTTAGATATTTCTTGTCATATCCGAGACAGGTTACAGTGCAAGTCTTTGTGCACACATTGCGGTTTGCAATGCGGTAACGCAGTCCTTTGACGGTAAATACAGTGCCGACTTTTGGAGTGGCGGTATTGTTTTTGTTGACAGATTGTCCATTCCCGGGATTATTGTTATTTTGGTTAGGAAGGTCAAAGTCCGGATCATCGGAGTTGTTATTGTCTGTCAGTTTTGGTATTTCCGTAATACGTGAACGTTCATTACAGCGTTTACAATGCAGTGACATTTCTCCGGTAGATGTTTTGGTTGCCGGGATGTCAATGGTGAAGTTAGTTGCCCAATCGTGTCCAAGTGGTTTTAAATATGTCTCGCTTATGTCGATTTCCTGTTTGCCGTCAGCATCCCAAAAGACCTTACAACATTCGCTGCAGGTATAATAGCTGGCGGAACCGGCTTCCGTGCAGGTCGCGGCAACCGTATCATGAAATATCATAGTATGTACATGATTTGGAATCGCTTCATCATAGTGTGTGGTAGCACCGGCATTTTTTGCCAGATTATAATATCCGATGCCATACTTTGGACAATAAAAGTCTAAAGTATTGGTTTCACTGACGACATTTTTCCAAGCGTCACTTGCAGTGGTCGGTGCGTTATCGGACTGAAAATACATTTTGCTTAATTTGCTGCAGTCAGCAAATGCTTCCGAATCAATGCGGGTGATCGTTTGTGGAAGGGTAATGCTTGTTACGTTCGTTTGTCCGGCAAATGCTTTTTTGGTGACGACACGTACCGGATATGAGGTGTTGTTGATCGTTATGGTAGATGAAACATGGATATCTCCGGTCAGTATATCGTTTGGAACGACAGAGACGGAGGCGAATTTTGTGCCCTCCACACTTTCTTCCAGGGTGAAACGTAAATGATCTTTATTTACATAACGCTGGTAGCCACATACGGTACATTCCCCATCTTTATATTGGTGTCCGAGTGCATTTACAACCTGCTGCGGCGTGAATACCAAGCCGCATTCAGAACAGTGAGATCCTTCGGTAAGTCCCGGAGTGGTACAGGTTGCCGGAACTGCTTCATCGATTACAGTCACATGTGTATGTGGTTTGGCGGCAGAGGATTGAATCGTATACGGAATCGCTGTCTGTCCACAAAACAGACCGGCTCCTGTTACCGTGACAGTTGCTGTACCGACAGCGGTGTTGTTTTCATAACGAATCGTGTAGTCCTTATTTTCGGTCAGGGTAGTACCATGCATGGTCACAGTGACTTTTGGTTTCTGTGGCTTGCCGGTATAGATGTACGACTTTTCGGACAGAGTGATTTCGGCCTGTGCAATGTCAACACTGCCGTTTTCACCGATACGAAGAGTATAGGTTTTCTTTAGGGCAGGGTTATAGGTTGGATACACAGTGATTTGTGTAATGCCTGCAGCTAATACATTAAGCGGATTTACGTAGGTCTTATCGGATATGATACCAGGCGTGGAAATGACAGACGGATCTGAGGATTCAATACGGAGCTCCTGATAATCGCTATCGCCGTTGATATTTTGCGCCCATGCATAAATGGTGGAGCCGATTGGGTTGCTGGCCGGCATGGAAGAATAATAGGAACTTGTGGTGGAGGTACTATTCCGCCAATAAATATCGAACGAGGTTGGCGGAGCGATGTAGATCGTATTCTGGCAGTCGGAGCAGATACCCGTGCTCTTGCCGTTGGCATCGATCTCTCCATATACATAGTTATGTGGTGTTTTGGGGATGATTTCCTCAAAATCTTTATTACAGGTGTCACAGTGATATGTACGTGACCCATTTTTGGTACAGGTTGCCGGTGTATAATCGGTCTCTTTACGCTTATGCGCACAAGAGATATGTACTGTTTTGGTCGCAAATATTGCGTTATCTGCTTTTGCTGTAATGGTGACATCTCCATTGGTAAGACCTGTAACGTTTCCGTTGTTATCTACCGTAGCAATCGTACGGTCGGAAGAGGAATAGGTTAGAGGCTGGACGGACCAGATCTCGCGGGTGGACACTTTGCCATTGCTGCGAGTGCGTTCCAAACGTACTTTTGCGGTTAAGCTGGAAGTCTGCTCCGTTTTTATCGTATCTGTGCCGTCTAAGAAATTCTCTTTGATATATTTGTTGGAGATCTCAACTTTTTGTATAACATCGGTCTGCACATCCTGCATGGTTTCGTTCAGACCGGTTCTCGTAGAAAATTCACCGGCAACGGTATTCGGATAAGGTGCTGCTTCGGAATAGAAATCGCCCAATCCGACATAGTTGTATTTTGGATTGATCATACTTTTATAATGACCGGTTTCATTGGACAGATTTTGATCGACCCAGTCTTTTTGTTCAGATTTCCACAGAAGGACACCTTCGGTCATGCTTTTTCCCCAACAGTAAGCGAGATCTTCACAATTGGAAGATACACCATGAAAGGATAGGGAAAAAGTATCTTTATCGCTGGGACGATCATGTCCGGATGCCATGAAATTAAACGAAATGCCAGCCTCTGCCGCACGGATGCGAGCGATGCTTTCTAAGTCTCTCGACCATCTTAACGGTTTATAATCATCGGATGTCAGCATACGGCTGGGATCGCGCGGATCCGGTATGTTGCCGGCTTCACAGGCTTCTTTACGAATTTCATTTAACTTGTCTAGAGCTTCCTGTGCCTGACTATAATACGAACCATAGATACCAAGCATTGTACATCCGTTGGATGCGCTCGCCACATCTGTTTCTAATATTGGCGGTGTTGCCTTGGAATCAGGCGTAGCGGTTGGTTCAGTTGCGGTTGCTTTGTGAGTAGTGACATCCTTAGGCGTTACAGCAAAAGCAGCTGCCGCTGATCCACTGGTGGTAGGAAGCACCATAGAGATGCTTAGAAGTGCCGCTATTGCAGTCGTTTTCCAATTGTTTTTTCTCATAATCATTTACATTCCTTTCTTTTTTTTTCAATTGAGCGCACAACGAGCAGACAAGTCGGTACGATGTAGAGCGTAGCAGTGATCCAAGCACTTTGATCGGCAAAGCAGATTGCATCGAAGTGAAAAATAGGAACCAATGCCAGACTGACGAAACAGCGTGCCGCCATTTCGACGGCGCCCGAGAGGATAGCTCTGCCGGAATAGCCAAGACCCTGTGTGGTCATGCGGCAGGTGTTTAAGATGCCGAGTGACCAATAGAAGAATCCGAGGCAGCGCAGATATTTGGCAGAAGCATCAAGCACTGCAGTAGCGGATGGCTTCACGAACAGTAGTGTCAATGTACGGCCAAAGAAGATCAGTACAATGCCTGCTACAAGGCCATATGCCATGCCGACGAAGACGCCCTGCAAGATTCCCTTCTTAATACGATCCGTCTTCCCGGCACCAAGATTTTGTCCGCAAAAGGTGGATACACCGGTTGCGATTGCATCAAATGGACACATGGCAAACTGCTTAATACGCATAGCTGCGGTGAATCCGGTAATATAGACGTCACCCAGTCCGTTGTTGGCGGACTGCATGACCATACTGCCTATCGCTGTAATGGAATATTGCAGTCCCATAGGGATCGCCATGATAAGCAGATGCGATACCATCTGTGGGCGAAAAGCGCGATCCTCTGCGGTTGGATGCAGTATCGGTACCTTCTTTAGTATAAACACGAGACAAAGCAGCCCGCTGATCCCCTGAGCGGTGATCGTTGCAATTGCAGCACCGGCACAGCCCCAGTGAAAGACAACGATGCAGACCAGATCCAAGATAATATTTAATATGGTGGAAAACACCAAAAACAAAAAAGGTGTTTTGCTGTCGCCAACGGCACGAAGTATGCTCGAAAGCAGATTGTACAGTAAAGTACAAGGGATGCCCAGGAAAATAATTAACAAGTAAATATAGGCATCTTTATAGATGTTGGCTGGTGTGGTTAAAATATGTAAAATAGCAGGGCAAAGCAGGGCGCAGATCGTTGTCAGCAGGACGGCGGCAGCAATCGTGATAAAAATGCTGTGCCAGATATAGGCGCGCATGGATCTGTAATCCTTGCCGCCAAAGCGTTGAGCGATAGGAACTCCAAATCCACAACAGATGCCGATGCAAAATCCAAGTACCAAAAATTGGACACTAGAGGAGGCACCGACTGCAGCTAGCGCTTTCGGTCCAAGGAATCGTCCAACGATCGCCGCATCAGCAACATTATACATTTGCTGAAAAAAGTTGCCGATCAACAAAGGAAATGCAAACTGCAGGATCAAAAGCAGTGGCTTACCTGTTGTCATATCTTTCGTGACATCTTTACTCATCTAATTTCGACCTCCATATGTAACGCTGAACTCCGATTTGTTTGCCTCGTATAATGTACAGGGAGTAATTAACAATTTCAATATCGCAATTATCTATTTTAACACCATAATTGGGAAATGCAACTGCTATTTTTGAAACATATATCGGAAATAAACTTCCTTGAAGGCAGCATAGTTATTTCGCGAAATTGGGATGACCATGCCGTTTTGAAGAGTCACTTCGGTTTTAGTAAATTGTTCTACGAACATTAGATTTACGATATAGCTGCGATGACACTTGATAAATCCCCGATCCATATGGAATATCTCTTCGCACTTATAAAATGGTTCACGGATTGTGATCTGCGTCCCGTTTGAAAAGGTTACAAGTACCAGTTTGTTTTGCGCTTCCAGACAGGCAACCTCTTCGATCGTCATTTTGTAAAAACCGGTCACAGTCTGTGCCGTAAAGGTTTCTTTGACCTTGCAAAATTGTTTCCGGTATTCGTCCATGACAGCAAATAATCGTATTTCGTCAATGGGTTTCAGCAGATAATGAAAGGCTTTGACCACGTAGGATTCAACTGCAAATTCACGGGAGGAAGTTAGAAAAATAATGGGAACATCCTGTCCGTTTGCACGTAATTCAGCAGCAGTGTCTATGCCGTTCAAAAGAGGCATAATGACGTCTAACAGGATCAAATCCATACATTCATCTGTATGTGCAGCGATCAGATCGTCGCCATTATCATACGTGAAGATCTGCATTTCAATACCATGTTCACCAGCCCATTTCTGTAATAAACGGGAAGTTGTTTCTATATAAATTGGTTCATCATCACAAATTGCTATTTTCATAATGTCCTCTTTCTCTCATTCGTTAAATGATAATTTGAAGGGTAAAGTAGTTGCCGGATACAGAAAAGTGGCACTGTCCGCCGAGCTTTTCAACATAATATATAATACTTCGCACGCCTATACCGTGACCGGGTGTCTCAGAGATTGGAATACCGTCTATGAATTTCGGCGGTTTTTCAATCGTATTTTCGACTTGGATCAAGAGATGTGCGTTTTTTTCAGAGATTGTTAAGGTGATCATACGATTCGGAATAGTCATGTTCTGCAGAGCATGCAATGCATTTTCCAGTGCATTGGACAGAATAGTGCTAACATCCGTTTCGGATTCCGGCAATGGTGGCATACTGCCAATATTGCATTGAAAGATAACGCCGATATCTTCAAATCGTGTATGGTAGATAGAGATTACGGAATTGATCATCTCATCTTTGCAGTAATTTGTAATGACGGTATCATCATAGCTGTCGTATAGTTGTTTGATGTAATCTATCGCATGATCCGGACTGTTGTTTTGAAGCTGTGTCAAGATGATTGTTAGATGATGCCGCATATCATGCCGCAAAATAGCAATTTTTTGTTCGCTAAGTTTGACCTGTTCAATTTCCTTTTGAATAGAAAGAAGCTGCATTTTAGTCAGATCGCTGTATTGGCGGATCTGCTGTTTGCGTTCGTATTCCTTGAAATATATAAGTAGAAATGTAAGATAGGCCAGACAGGAAGCGAAGCCCATAAACTCGACCACAGCTTTGTTGCCGGAGTATAACAGATTGGAAAATTTTGTACACATATAGTCAAAAATATAATAGACAAAAGGGAGAAAGCCAATAACCCAAAGCTCTCGTCTATCCTTCGCAAAAATCATTTCTGTCGTGTGACACACATAGCGGCATAGGAAGAAATACGTACCGAGGGTTGCGATGATGCGAAAGCAGTAATAACACCATTGTTCACTGGAGAGAGAAAGTGCGAACATTCCGATCCACGTACTGACCTGACAGCAAAGGTAGGCAGAGACGATGGAAACACAGGACGAAAGAAATGTGTAATGGTAGTAGAATGTCAAAAACAGAGCGAGCGGAAGATGTATGAACAGAGGGTAGATCTGCATGGTAGCAGTTTCACCGATAAGAGTGAGTGACAGCAGATAGACGGTACCCTCTGCCAGAGAATACAATAGCAGTTTGATCGTATTAGACTTATTTTGGCGCACGCCTAAAAAAAAGGCAGATAAAAAAATGCCAAACAGCAGAGTGGTAGTATTGTGAATTGCTGCCAGTACATGCAGTAACATAGAGCGCTCCCTCCTAATATATTTTGTGTATCAGCTTGAGCGAAAAAAATGGGATCCATTACTTTCGCAGATGCGTAGATCATTACCAAAAGAATAGCAATAAATGTCAGGAAAGTCAAAAAAAACGGTAAAAGGAGTTGACATTGAAAATATATTGATATACCGTAATTTAATGAGAAAAATTCTCAACAAGAATTATACCTGGAGGATAGTATGACCTTAAAAGAACTGGAGATAGGAAAGAGTGCTGTTGTGACGCAAGTAGGTGGCGAAGGCGCGCTTAGACAGCATTTTTTGGATATGGGAATGATTCCCGGAGCAGAGGTGACGGTTGTCAAGTTTGCACCAATGGGAGATCCGATGGAGTTACAAATACACGGGTACGAATTGACGCTTCGCCTAGCAGAAGCAGAACAGATTGAGATAAAACCGATTGACAAGCGCAGTAATAGTCATGCCGGTAGTGAAAGAATACAGCCATCTGTACATCCGGGGCTTGGTGAAGAGGGAAAGTTTCATTCCAAAGAGGACGAACATCCTCTGCCGGAAGGAACCACTTTAACATACGCCCTGGTCGGCAATCAAAATTGTGGTAAAACGACATTGTTTAATCAGTTGACAGGTGCGAATCAACATGTTGGCAATTTCCCCGGGGTTACAGTGGATCGCAAAGATGGTGCTATTAAGGGATATTCAGATACAAATGTGACGGATCTGCCGGGAATTTATTCGATGTCGCCATATAGCAGCGAAGAAATCGTTTCGCGTAACTTTGTGCTGCAAGATCATCCAACAGCAATTATCAATATTGTCGATGCAACCAATATTGAACGTAATTTATATCTGACAATGCAGCTTTTGGAGATGGATATTCCGATGGTAGTCGCATTGAATATGATGGATGAAGTAACCAGTAACCATGGAGCGATCAATGTCAATTTGATGGAGGAATTGCTAGGGGTACCTGTCATTCCGATTTCTGCAGCCAAAAACGAGGGCGTAGAGGAACTCGTGAAACATGCACTTCATATTGCAAAGTATCAGGAACGGCCGATGCGACAGGATTTCTGTGACAAAAAAGATCACGATGGTTCCGTACATCGGTGTATTCATGCGGTGATCCATCTGATTGAAGATCACGCTGAAAAGGCAGATATCCCGGTGCGATTTGCTGCAACGAAAGCAATTGAAGGAGATCTGCTGATCCTAAAGCAGTTAAAACTTGATGAAAACGAAAAGGAAATGTTGGAGCATATTGTGTGCCAGATGGAGACAGAGCGAGGTGTAGACCGCAGTGCTGCAATTGCAGATATGCGCTTTGATTTCATTGAACGTTTATGTGAACAAGCAGTGGTAAAACCAAAAGAGAGTAAAGAGCGAATTCGCAGTGAGAAGATAGACCGGATCTTTACCGGAAAATATACAGCGATTCCGTGTTTTATTGCGATCATGGCTGCAGTATTTTATCTGACGTTTAACGTGATCGGTGCATGGCTGCAAAATATATTGCAATTAGGTATTGATGCAATCGCAGATATGGTAGGAAAAGGATTAAAAGCAGCTCAGCTGAATGATGCGTTATACAGTTTGATCATGGATGGAATATTTACCGGTGTGGGGAGTGTGCTAAGCTTTTTGCCGATCATTGTCACCTTGTTTTTCTTTTTGTCATTAATGGAGGACAGTGGGTATATTGCCCGTGTGGCTTTTGTAATGGATAAGTTGCTTCGCAAGATCGGTCTTTCCGGCAAAAGCATTGTTCCATTGTTGATCGGGTTTGGTTGTACAGTGCCGGCTGTCATGGCAACACGTACGCTGACTAGTGAAAGAGATCGTAAAATGACGATCTTGTTGACGCCGTTTATGAGTTGTACGGCCAAATTACCGATATATGCGTTTTTTGTCAGCGTGTTCTTCCCGGGGCGCGGCGGTCTGATCATGACGGGGCTTTATCTGTTTGGCATTGTTATGGGAATCTTGGTAGCCTTCCTATACCGAGCAACATTATTTGAGGGAGAACCGGTTCCTTTTGTGATGGAATTGCCTAATTATCGTTTGCCTGGTGTGCGAAATGTGGGACAGTTGTTATGGGAAAAGGCAAAAGATTTTCTGCAGAAAGCATTTTCAGTTATACTGGTCGCAACGGTAGTAGTCTGGTTTTTGCAGAGTTTTAATCTGCGTTTGAATATGGTGTCCGATTCTTCGGACAGTATGCTTGCAATGATTGCGCAGATATTTGTGCCTGTATTAACTCCGCTGGGACTTGGTGATTGGAGAATTGCTACCGCATTGATCAGTGGAGTTATGGCAAAAGAAAGTGTTGTTTCCACGTTAGAAGTTTTATTCAGCGGATCGATCAGTACAGTACTTTCACCATTGACGGCCGGTTCATTGCTCGTATTTAGTCTGCTGTATACTCCGTGTATCGCAGCGATCGCATCTGTAAAACGTGAGTTGGGCAGTAAATGGGCTGTCAGCATGGTGATCTGGCAATGTATCGTTGCATGGGTTGCGGCCTTTGCAGTATATTTGATCGGTGGACTATTTTGAGGTTGAAATTAGTTGCTAACCTATAGTATACTAGGAGAAAATAGTAAAAAGGGGGAAACTTATTTATGAAAAAATCAGTGTTAAGTATAACACCAAGTGTTCACAAGAGCACGATCGCACCGGAGATTTATGGACAGTTTTCGGAGCATTTAGGACGCTGCATTTATGACGGCGTTTATGTTGGAGAGGACTCGGATATTCCGAATACCAACGGCATGCGCAATGATGTTGTGGAGGCTCTGCGTGAGATTAAGATTCCTGTACTGCGCTGGCCGGGTGGATGCTATGCGGATGAATATCATTGGAAAGATGGCATTGGCCCGAAGGAGTCCAGACGGAAGATGGTCAATACAAGCTGGGGCGGTACAGTAGAGGACAATAGCTTTGGTACGCACGAATTTATGGAACTTTGCGAACAGATCGGCTGTGAACCATACATTGCTGTTAATCTGGGAAGTGGTACGGTGCAGGAGGCAGCAGAATGGTTGGAATATATGACGGCAGAGTCAGGATCAACTCTTGCAGAGTTACGTGCAGCGAACGGTCATGCAGAGCCTTGGAAAGTAAAATACTTGGGTATCGGCAATGAAAATTGGGGCTGCGGTGGCAGCATGGACGCGGACTTTTATGCCAATGAATATAAGCGGTATCAGCAGTTTTGCAAAGAATATTCCGGCAATCAATTATATAAAATAGCTTGTGGACCAAATGGGGATGATTATGCATGGACGAGAGAGCTGATGAGTCGTATTAACCATCAGCACGCCAAAGGGATTAGTATGCATTATTATACCGTGCCGGGCGACTGGGAACACAAAGGAAGTGCTACGGATTTTACTGAGCAGCAATATTACGCAACGATCGCGAACACGTTAGGGATCGAGCAGGTCATTGAGGGTCATTTGAAGATTATGAATGAGCTTGATCCAGAGCATAATATTGATCTTATTGTAGATGAGTGGGGAACTTGGTATGAAGTGGAGCCGGGAACGAATCCGGCATTTTTGTACCAGCAAAATACGATGCGTGATGCGATCGTAGCCGCTTTGAATTTAAATATCTTTAACAAACATAGTGATAGGATCTCAATGGCAAATATCGCACAGGTTGTCAACGTATTGCAGGCGATGGTGTTGACAGAGGGGGATCAGATCGTTAAGACGCCAACTTATGATGTATTTGCTATGTATAAAGAACATCAGGGTGCCAGTCTTGTGCAAAGTGCGGTTGATACGCTGCCGGTAGATTATGATGGAAAAGTGATACCATCACTTTCGGAGTCGGTGTCTGTGAGTGATGATGGAAATATGACGATTACGCTTGCGAATACTTCGCTGAAGGAAGAAATACAGGTGATCTGCCGTTTGGAAGATAAGAGCCAATTTAACGGACAAGCAGAGATTGCTGTGCTTCAGGATGAGGTGCATGCGCACAATACTTTTGAACAGCCGGATCAGGTGAAGGTGCAGTATCGTACAGAACATTGGAACGGCAGCGAGCAGACAGTTACTTTGTTACCGTGCAGTGTATGTCGGATTCATTGTCCGATTGTCTGAGAAGGGAATGTAGATTTAATATGTCTGGATCAAATATGCGGATCCCCTGTGTACGCTGTCTGCTACGGGAAATGGATGAGCAGACGGCACTACAGCAGGTGTTGGACTTTCAAAGGAGTGTCCCTAAAATGGAACAGGCTGATCCGTCGCAATATGAAACACGCCTTGCGGTATGCAAGGCGTGTAAATGGCTTAATAAAGGTACTTGCCGAAAATGTGGTACTTATGTGGAAGCGAGAGCCTTTCGGTCAGATGCACATTGCCCGCTGGGGACAAACATGTGGTGATCATCAAATCTGTTCGTTATATCACATATCAATTAGTCTTTTTATCAAACTCGCAAATCCGCTCTTTCAGAGCTTATTCGCTTGTTTCACAAGCTTATTTGCTCGTTAATGAGCCCAGAAAAACAAATGTCTGCTTCGCAGCCGCTTGTTTTTCTCTGAGGCTCATTATATCATAGGATGAGCTACTGCTGTTGCAATCGAGGTGTCTACAGGATAGTACGGGATCAGCGTTGCCTGCACGGCATGGTATAGATCTGATTTGCCCGGCCACACGGTTGTCAGGACATTTCCGGCAGCATCGAGCTGGTGATACCAAGAGCCGTGGACATGATCCAATACCTGTTCATCCAAATAACGGAGAAACATTGCATAGTCATCGGCATACTGTTGTTTGTGAGTGACATGCCAAAGTACGGCAGAAGTATTGATTGCTTCTGCAAGAGTCCAGTGCATGCGGTCATGAACGACAGGGTTTCCCTGCCAGTCTGTAGTATAGACGATACCCGGTGCACCGTCTGCGTTCCATGCATCTTTGATTGCCCTCTGATAGAGAGATTCGGCAGCAGTCACATATTTTTCAATCGGAGTAGTATCTTCCGTTGTATTTTTCATCGAATATGCCCATTGCGTGATCAATCTTGCCCATTCGATACCATGACCCGGTGTTGCACCATAGGGTTTGAACGGATCGTCCGGATGATCCTTGTTACAGTCCAGATCCGGTGTCCAGTCTTTTCGAAAATGTTCCGGGATACGCCAGTCATTATGGTTAGCCCATGTAAGAACATGATCAATAATACGTCCTGCCCGCCAGCGGTAGGTTTCATTGCCTGTTGCATCCGCAACTGCTAAAAACGCTTCCACCGTATGCATATTTGCATTAAGCCCACGGTAATCATCTAATATCGTAAATTCTGTATTCCAAGTATCGCAGGAAAGTCCCTCTGTTTCATTCCAAAAATATTTATCGTAAATTGCTAAAGCATCCTCTAGCAATGACTGCGCTGCAGGTCTTTTCGCTAAAACGCCGGAACAGGCTGCCAAGATGACAAAAGCATGTGCATAGCATTGTTTGGTTGGCAAAGGAGTGCCATCCGCTTGTAATCCGGCATACCAGCCACCGTTGGAGCAATCATGCAGTTCTCCACACAATCCTTGCAAAGCGGCATCGGCAAGCAAACCATAATCCGATGCAGGTTCTAATAAAGAAGCGATGCTGTAGACATGTGCCATGCGGCTCGTGATCCAAGTTTCACGCGGACGGTCTTTCAGTGGCGTGCCATCATCGCCGAGGTAATAGGAACCACCGCCCGGTGAGGGAAACTGTCTGCCAAAGGAAAATAACGTGTCGCGGATCTCGGACAGAAATTGGCGGTTTTCCGGTGTGTCTATGGTGTATTTTAAGGAGGTAGTGTTGGTCGTTATCATGAGAAACTTCCTTTCTATATAAATTAATGATATTATATATACTTTACAGGCAGAATAACACTTTGTAAAGGAGCGAAAGAAAATGGCATTATATCAAGCAACTATCGGCGATAAACCATATATTATGGCACTATACACAGAAGCCATCGGAAGCGAAGGCTGCACTTGGAACGAAGATTATCCAAGCGAGGAGACTATGGACAGCGATCTTGCCCGTGGAGATGCATACGTTTGGAAAGACGAGATGGGAGAACTTCTGGGAGCAATCTCTATCGACGATGATCATGTCGTGGAAGAACTGCCTTGCTGGTCTGCGCAACTACAGCCCGCTGCAGAGTTCGCCAGACTGGTCGTACGTGAGGATGCCAGAGGACAGGCGATTGCCAGAAAAATGATTTTGGCAATGATGCAGGTTGCCGCAAAGCGTGGGTGCAAAAGCGTGCACTATCTTGTCAGTCCCGGCAATCAGCGAGCGGTACACTCTTATGCCCATCTGCATTTTACACTGTGCGGGGAAGCAGATCTCTTCGGAGAACATTGGCTCTGTTATGAAAAACAACTTTTGTTAAGTCTCTGATGAATACCTTGCTTCCGGGACTTCGAGTTTCCGAAAGGCATGTAGTCATCAGATACTTTTTACGGTTTTTTTACTTTGGCGCGGTAGTGAATTTTACATAGACTTTCTATAATGGTCAGCAGATAAAACATATATTGCATGACAGTATAGAAAGGAATGAGCCCATGTTAAAGTTAGATCATATTAGCAAATCATTTGATGGTGTGAGTGTATTGAATGACATTTCCCTTGAAGTGCAGGATGGGGAGATCGTTTCAATCTTAGGACCGTCCGGCTGCGGTAAGACGACCCTTTTGAATTTGATCCTAGGGATTACCGATACGGATGAGGGAACGATTTATTATCAGGAAGAAGATATCACAAAGCTTTCTATGGAAAAAAGAGATTTCAATATCGTATTTCAGGATTATGCATTATTTCCCAATTTAAATGTATATCAGAATATTGTATATGGACTACGCAACAAGCCTGGCTTATCAACAGCAGAAGAGGTAGATGCCTTGATCGATCTGTTGGAACTGCGTGCACATCTGGACAAAAAAATAGAGCAGTTGTCCGGTGGGCAGAAACAGCGCGTTGCGCTAGCGAGAACGATGGTGATGAAACCAAAGATCTTATTGTTGGATGAGCCGCTTTCGGCGTTGGATGGAGTGATCAAGGAGTCGATCAAAGACAAGATTAAGACGATTTCCCGACAGTTTCACTTGACAACGATCATCGTGACACATGATCCGGAAGAGGCACTGACACTTTCGGACAGGGTTCTTATTATCGAACACGGCAAAATATCCCAGTATGACACGCCGGCACAGATCGTGCACAGTCCGCAAAATGATTTTGTCCGCAAATTTATCTTAAATCAGCTTGTGATCAAACGAGATAACATCTTGACACTGTTTGGCGCTGCGCCATTAACAGCAGGGAAAGCGGTGTAACAGTGAAAAAGAATGCAATTGGAATTAAATTGATATTCGGAGTGATCAGTCTGTTTTTTGTCGTATTTTTAGCAATGCCGATCGTCAGATTGTCACTTCGTTCGTTTATGGATACAAATGGAGTATACACCTTGTCGGTTTATCAAAGTGTATTTACAGGGCATAAATTTGGACAGGCATTACGCAACAGTTTTGAGATCGCCGCATTGTCTGCAGCAGTAGCAACGCTGATCGCCTTTGTGTTAGCTTATACCTGTTATTATACTAATTTGCCGGCGAAAGGAAAAAGTATTATTCGCATTGCAGCGATGTTTCCCATGTTTATGCCAACGATCACGTATGGATTCGCCATTATTTATTCCTTTGGTAATAATGGATTGCTGACAAAATGTTTCCATCACAAACTGCCATTTGATCTTTATGGTATTTGGGGATTATTGATCGGATATAGCGTATACACAATACCGGTTGCCTTTTTGCTGATCAGTAACACGATGCAGTATATCGACAAGAAGGTGATGGTCGTATCCAAAGTAATGGGAGATAAGTCCTATGCTACTTTTTGGATCGCTATTATCAGACCGCTTTTAGGGACACTATGCGGTGCGTTCATTCAGGCATTTTTCCTGAGTTTTACCGATTTTGGTATTCCGGCATCCGTTGGAGGACGATTTGAAGTAGTAGCGAGTGTGCTTTATCGCCAAATGCTGGGAGGCATTCCGAATTTTGGCAAAGGTGCAGCGGTAGCGATGATCATGCTGCTTCCATCCATTGTAAGTATTTGCTTATTACAATTTCTGGAAAAATATAATATCCGCTACAAAAAGATCAGTGGTGCAGAACTGACCAAAAATCGTTTGAGAGATGTTATATGGTCTGGATTATCAGTCCTGTTTTTGGTACTGATGCTTTCGATCTTTGCGGTGATCTTTGTGGCCCCATTCGTGACAGACTGGCCGAATAAAGTGAGCTTTTCACTGGAACACATCATCGCAGTGTTTACCGATGACAGTTTGCTGCAGATTTATATCAACACATTGGAAATGGCAGTGCTTACTGCAATCATTGGAACATTCACAGCGTATGGTGCCGCACTTGTTACAGCGAGAAGTCATATGCCGAAGTGGTGCAAAGGGATTATCGAGGGCATTGCATTGGTGACAAACACGATTCCGGGTATGGTGCTTGGTGTAGCATACATGTTTGTGTTTTCGGGAACGAGTTTGCAAAACACCATGTGGATACTGCTGATCTGTAACGTGATCCATTATTTTTCATCGCCGTATCTGATGATGAAAAATTCATTATCTAAGCTAAATGAAAGTTGGGAAACGACAGCAGGACTGATGGGAGACAGTTGGCTCAAGACGATAGTGCGTATTGTGACGCCAAATGTGCGGGAAAGTTTGTGGAGTGTATTTGACTATTATTTCACAAACGCCTGCGTGACGGTGAGTGCCATTATTTTCCTGGTGGGATCAAGAACGATGGTCTTAACGACGAAGATCAAGCAGCTACAGTATATTAATAAGTTTAATGAAGTATTTGTATTATCTTTGTTGATCTTTTTTACGAATCTGATAGCAAAAGCACTCTTTGCGGTGCTTGCTAAATATAAATTATCAAGACGTGCGAAAGGGATGCACAAGAAGGAGGAACTATGTTTCGAAGAAAATTAATGGGAATGATGATGGCAGTGACATTGGCTGCAACAGCGATTACAGGATGTGGAAATGCAACAGGGGGATCTTCGGGAAAAGGGTCGGATGCGAAAATTGTTATTTACTCAAACGCAGATGATGAAGCGATCACCGCAATGCAGAATGCGTTGGATAACAACGGCTACAAAGATAAATATACCTTTAATGGATTTGGTACATCAGAGCTTGGCGGTAAGCTGCTTGCAGAAGGCAAAAATATTGAGGCAGATATGGTGACTATGAGTACTTTTTATCTGGACAGTGCACAGCAGCAAAATAAGATGTTCCAAAAGTTGGACTTTCCGGTAAAGACGTTGGATAAGTTTGGCGATTATGCAGCACCGATCACTTCGCAGGAAGGTGCGATCATCATGAATACGGATCTGATGAAAAAGCATAATCTTTCCGCACCGACCTGCCTGAAAGATCTGACCAAAAAGGAGTATAAGGGTTATCTGGCAATTACGGACGTGAAGTCTTCCTCAACTGCTTGGCTGCTTATGCAGGCATTGATCTCTGCCTATGGCGAGAAGGAAGCGCAGAACATATTAAAGCAGATTTATGTAAATGCAGGCGATCATATTGAGGATTCCGGTTCTGCACCGTTAAAATTGTGCCGTGCAGGTGAAGTTGCGATTGGATTCGGTCTCAGACATCAGGCAGTCGCAGATAAGGCAAATGGTCAGCCGATTGATTATGTAGATCCGACGGAAGGTAATTTCTCCCTGACCGAGTCGGTTGCAGTCATCGACAAGGGCAAGGATACCAATCCGCTGGCACAGAAGATGGCACAGTGCATTATCGAGCATGGACGTGAGGAGTTGCAGAAATCCTATCCTAATCCGTTGTATGAGGGTGAGTCTGCAGATGCAGCGAATAAGTCAACCTATCCAAAGACTTTCTCAGAGCCGTTGACCTTTGAGCTGTATGAGAAACATCAGCAGTTGTCAGACGAAGTTATGCCATAATTGATTACACGAAATGGAGATTAAAATGCGATATAAATTATTAACACCGGGTCCGCTTACGACAACGGATACGGTAAAGCGGGAAATGATGATCGATCATTGTACTTGGGATGATGATTACAAGTCAGTTACACAGAAGATTCGTGCGGGGCTGCTGAAGCTGGCACATGTTTCTGAGGAGGAGTATACCAGTGTATTGATACAGGGTAGTGGAACCTTTGGTGTAGAAGCGGCAATTACGACGTTAGTGGGAGAGGACGATTACTTATTGATCCTCGCCAATGGTGCATATGGAGAGCGCATGGCAGATATTGCGCATCATGCGGGAATCTCCTATCATATGCGTTCTTGGGCAATTGACGAACAGCCGGATGCACAGACGGTGAAAATGATCTTGCAGGAAAATAAGTCGATCACGCATGTTGCGATGGTTCACAGTGAGACTACGAGCGGTATTCTGAATGATGTACAGTCGATCGGCAGGGTTGTGAAAGAAGCAGGTGCAACCTTTATCGTCGATGCAATGAGCAGCTTTGCCGGAGTGGATATCCCGGTGAGAGAGTGGGGGATTGACTGCATTATCAGCAGTGCCAATAAATGTATTCAGGGCGTACCGGGTTTTGCGTACGTGATCGTCCGTAAAGATCTGTTAGCTGCCTGTGAAGGCAATGCACGTTCATTAGCATTAGATCTGTATGATCAGTGGAAAACTATGAATGTGGACGGCAAATGGAGATTTACATCACCGACACATGTCGTTCTGGCATTTGCCAAAGCAATGGAAGAACTGGAGGCAGAGGGCGGCATTACTGCAAGACATGAGCGTTACGCAGCCAATGAGAAGCTGCTTCGCAAGAAATTGTCGGCACTTGGATTTGTCCCATTTTTGGAACAGGAGGTGCAGGGCCCGATCATCACAACATTTTATTATCCGGCCGGATACAATTTTTCGTTCCAAGAAATGTATGACTATATCAAGGAGCGTGGATATATTTTATATCCGGGAAAAACAACAAAAGCAGAGACGTTCCGAGTAGGAAATATTGGAGAAATTTATCAGGACGATATTGATAAGGTGGCAGGCCTGCTGTCTGATTTTTTGGACAGCAAACGAAATCTGCAGGCAAAGGGTGCATAGTATTATGCAGCAAATATTGGGACAAGGATGAAGGAGTTGAGACGTATGGATATTAAAATGGTAGTAATGGACTGGGCGGGAACGACGGTAGATTATGGCTGTTTTGCGCCTGTCCATGCATTCGCAAAGGCGTTTGAAGAAGTAGGGATCACACCGACGATGCAAGAGATCAGAGAGCCGATGGGATTACTCAAAATGGATCATATACGTGCAATGTTGTCTATGAAACGTATTCAAAGAGCTTGGATCGCAAAATATCAACAGGCGCCGACAGTAGACGATGTAGAAAGGATCTACGATATCTTTGAAAAGCAATTGTTGTCCGGTCTGGCAGAATATACAGATCCGAAATATGGCTGTTTGGAGTGTGTTCAATGGCTTCGCGAGCAAGGTATACGTATCGGATCTACGACGGGTTATACGCATGCCATGATGGATATTGTTAGTGTTGAGGCATCCAAGAAAGGATATGAGCCGGATGCACTTGTGACACCGGAAGATGTTGGCGGCAAAGGAAGACCGGCTCCATATATGATCTTTCGAAATATGCAGTTACTTGGCATCGAAGATGTCAGACAGGTGATCAAGGTAGGTGACACGGCATCGGATATGAAAGAAGGCAAAAATGCCGGAGCGTTTACGATCGGAGTGTTAGAGGGAAGCTCTGCGTTGGGACTCAGCGAAGAAGAATTTACTTCACTTTCTGCGGAGGAGAAAGCAGAACAGATGCACGTACGCAAGAAAAATTCACACGCGCAGGGGCAGATCTGGTGATCAGGGATCTAAGTGAGCTTCCGGAGATTATTGAGAAAGGTGTATTTATTATTTAGCGCCTTAATATGACGAACAATAGACTGTTGAAATGTTTATATTTTCTTGATCTTGATATCGTTATACGCAGGAAAGTACGACATAATTCGACAGTCTATTTACTTTCTAAATTTAATTCTATATAATGATGAAAGCGAATCAAGGAATAAGATTATTCGTAATTATAATTCTGTTAAAAGCACGAAAGGAAACAGACATGTGCATAAAAAAATGGATAGCGGTGCTGAGCGCACTGTGCGTTGCAGTCAGTTTGATAGCCGGCTGCGCACATCTTACGAAAGAATCCCGAAATAAACAAGACAATAGACCGACGATCATTGTAGGAAGTGATATATTTCCACCCTATAACTATACGGACGAGCATGGTAATCCGGCGGGAATTGATGTGAAGATTGCCGAAGAAGCATTTGGACAGCTCGGTTACAGGACGGTGTTTCGAAAGATTGACTGGGAAAAAAAAGATGAGCTGGTCGAGTCAGGGAAGATAGACTGTATCTGGGGTTGCTTTTCGATGGAAGGAAGGTCGCAGGATTACCAATGGGCAGGACCTTATATGGTCAGTCATCAGGTAGTAGCGGTGGATGCGAAGAGTTCTATCTATCATTTGAGTGATCTAAAGGATAAGATCATCGCCGTACAGTCAACTACCAAACCGGAAATGATCTTTTTGAAACAAGAGGGGAATATCCCTAGAGTAAAAAGTGTTTACAGTTTTGAAAATCGAGAGTATATATACACGGCACTGGGAAAAGGATATGTAGATGCAATTGCAGCTCATGAAACGGCGGTGGAACAGTATTTGAAAGATTTCAACGCAGATTACCGCATATTAAAGGAATCTATTTTGACAACGGGTTTGGGGGTTGCTTTTGCGAAAAAAGATCAGCGCGGCATCGCTGCAGCCTTGTCCAAAGAGCTTGACAGTATGCGAAAAGACGGAAGAACAAAAAAGATATTGGAGCAGTATGTAACAAACGCCGACGAATTTCTGGAGGTAGATGTTCTTGAAAAATAATAAGGAATATTGGGGAAAAACAAGAAGACGCACACTGGGATTAATAATGTTGGTTGGATGTATGATCCTGTTTGGCGTATTTGAGTTATCTGCGGAATCGGACTTGAAAGATGCGCAGAAGCGTGTAGAAGATAAAGCAGAATATATTAAAACACAGTATATTACATATCAGAAATACAATGCATCAAACGTCACCAAGAGCCTTGATCGGCTGATTGATAAGACGCAGCAGGTTCGACGTGATGTTGCACGCCACAGTAAGGAGATAGATTATGACTTGCTCAAGAAATATACAGGTGAGCAAAGATTGAGTGGAATTACATTAATGTCGCCCTCCGGGGATGTTGTACAGGAATATAAAACAGTTGACATTCCCGATGCAGAAGTGAGAAAGGAAATAAAACGAGAGGTTGTCTTAAATACAGCACAATATGAATTAAAAAACTATGCAGAAAGAATTGAAACGGAAGACGGAACGCTCGTTGATATATCGGCAGTCGGACGACCTGATCAAAAAGGCGTGATCGTTTGTTATACTGTAACAAAGGCACAGTATGCCAAAAATTATGCTCTGTCAATTCAAAGTTTGTTGGAGGGGTATAATATGCATACCAATGGTACGATCATAATTACGAAAGAGAAAAAGATCATTGCTTCGAATGATAAAAGACATGTTGATCTGAATTCGTTTGACTGCCCTTTTGTTTCAAAACTAAATCGTGCGATAAGAAACCATAAAAAACGATCACAATTGATGCGTTTTCAAGTAGACCACAACTTCTATTATGGAAATGTGAGCGGTGGGACAGATTATTATATCTATACCTGTCTTCCGTTGTCGAAAGTTTATGTAACTGTTGGCGCAACGTTTTAGTAGCAGCTATTATTTATATTAGTTTTTCTGCAATCATATTATTTGTGCAGTATCGCGGAGAGCAGGTTCATATGCGTGAACGGCGACAACGTGAACGGGAATACCAACGCGAGCTTGTTATAAAAGCGCAGGAAGCACAGAGTGCTAATGTTGCCAAGACCGAGTTCTTGCAGAGAATGAGTCATGATATCCGAACGCCGATCAACGGTATTCGTGGAATGATCGAGGTTGCTAATTATTACAATGATGACCTGGATAAGCAGGCAGAATGCCGTAAGAAGATATGGGATGCCTCAGGGCTTTTATTAGAACTGGTCGATGAAGTGTTAGATATGGGAAAACTCGAGTCCGGGGAAATCATCATGGAGGAACGCTCATTTAACCTGTCCCGAATGTTGGACAACTTATATCAGGTAGTGGAGCAGCAGGCGGTAGAACGAGGCATAACGATTCAGGTGGCGGATTATGATGTTAAACATTCTTCCTTCGTGGGAAGTCCGATCCATATTAAGAGAATGTTTATGAATATACTGAGTAATGCTGTGAAGTACAATAAAGACAATGGAAAGATCATATTAAGCTATAAAGAAGAAACTATGGATGAAGATCATGTTGTCTTAACCTTTCGCTGTGAAGATACCGGCATTGGTATGAGCGAAGAATTTCAACAGAAAATCTTTGAACCGTTTGCGCAGGAGTCGGAGACAGCACGGACTTTATATGGCGGTACCGGCTTAGGGCTGCCTATTGTCAAAAATATATTGGATAAGATGAATGGACAGATTTCGTTTACCAGTAAGCAGGGAAAAGGGTCTGTGTTCGAGATAAGGATGCCTCTCGTGGTGAACCATGAGGCTGTTTTGGAGGAAGAGCAGCCTGAGGAAGAAGTATCCGGTGTATTGACAGGCAAAAAAATTCTGGTGGCAGAAGATAATGAATTAAATATGGAAGTGGCCAAATTTATATTGGAATCGGCAGGAGCTACAGTGGTTTTAGTGGAGAATGGAGAGCGCTGTGTTAAAGAATTCAGGGCTTCTGAGGAAGGCGAGTTTGATGCTGTTTTGATGGATATTATGATGCCGATCATGGATGGATTAGAGGCAACTGCGTGCATTCGTGCATTGGAGCGGGAAGATGCCATGACAGTTCCGATCATTGCAATGACCGCCAAGGCGTTTGTAGATGATCGTCAGAAATCGTTTGCGGCTGGCATGAATGAACATCTTGCAAAGCCATTGGAGGCAAAGGAAATAATAAAAACACTTGTAAAATTTGTTGTGCAAGATTAATATTAAGGAGAAAAAATCTAAGCAAATATAGAATTGGCCGATATACACAAATAATACGTCTGCGTAATAGGACTGCAGATGTACAGTAAGAAAGGTAAGGTTATAATGATGACAAAGAGAAAACAACCGGAATGGCTTGATAACGCTGTGTTTTATGAGATTTATCCGCAGTCTTTCCGCGATACGAACGCGGACGGAATTGGTGATATCAATGGTATTATTGAAAAATTGGATTATATTCAGGATCTGGGGTGTAATGCGATTTGGATCAATCCATGTTTTCAGTCTCCGTTTGGAGATGCGGGCTATGATGTAGAAGATTACTATACAGTGGCACCGCGTTATGGAACTAATGAAGATCTGATACGTTTGTTTGAGGAAGCGCACCGCAAAGATATGCATATACTCTTAGACTTGGTGCCGGGACATACTGCGGTAACGCATGAGTGGTTTAAGCAGTCTATGAAAGCAGAACGTAATGAGTATACAGATCGGTATGTGTGGACAGATTGTATCTGGGTAGAACCGACAGGAATGGGAAGTATTCGTGGCATATCCGATCGTGACGGCTCTTGCGCTGTGAACTTTTTCTCGCATCAGCCGGCGCTGAATTATGGATTTTATCAGCGGATCCGGAGCAGAAATGGCAGCAGCCGATGGATGCAGAAGGGCCGATCGCTACGAGAGAGGCTCTAAAAGATATCATGCGTTTTTGGCTGGATGCAGGCTGTGACGGTTTTCGTGTGGACATGGCGGGATCTCTGGTGAAAAATGATCCGGAAAGCAAGGGGACGATTGCTCTTTGGCAGAATATTCGTGAATTTTTGGATGAGGAATTCCCGGATGCAGCAATGGTATCAGAATGGGGTGAGCCGGATAAGTCTTTGATCGGCGGTTTTCACATGGACTTTTTGCTTCACTTCGGGCCATCTCATTATAATGATCTGTTCCGTTGCGATCATCCGTATTTCAGCAAGGATGCGGAAGGATCTGCCAAAGAATTCGTTGCTGCTTATCAGGCGAACTATGCGAAGACAGATGGAAAAGGATTGATCTGTATTCCGTCCGGCAATCATGATATGGATCGTTTGGCAAAGAACTTGGACACGGATGAATTAAAGGTGGCATTTGCATTTCTGCTTTCTATGCCGGGAGCACCATTTATTTACTATGGGGATGAGATTGGCATGCGTTATGTGGAAGGCTTAACTTCTGTGGAAGGTGGATATGGAAGAACCGGTTCTCGTACACCGATGCAGTGGGATGACAGTTTGAGTGCCGGATTTTCAGCAGCTCGTAAGGATAAATATTATATTGCTCTTGATGAGAGCGCAGACCGTCCAAATGCGAAAACGCAGTCAGAACAGGAAGATTCACTTCGCAGTGAAGTAAAACGTTTGATCGCATTTCGTAAGGCAAATCCGGCGTTGCAAAGCAAAGGAGAGATTTCTTTTGTATCCGATGATTATCCGTTGGTTTACAAGCGCACTTCAGCAGAACAGGAGATCACGGTCATCATTAATCCGGGAGCAGATGCCGTGACAGTACCTAATGTAAACGGAAAGGTATTATATACCGTTGGCGGTTCAGCTGTAGTGGAGAAAGGCATCGTTAAAGCGGATGGATGTACGGCAGTATTTGTCGGTTAATGCTCGGTGCTAAGAGGTGATAAATGGTACTGAAATAATTCGTCATTAATGCGATCTATGTCATATTCTTTGTTGTTGATATAGGTCGCAATAATGATATCTCTTGTATCTTTTGCGTATAGATCGCGGTGGCCATATTTTTCAAGCAGCCGTCTTGTCTGCTTGCGATCTGCATGGACGGCGATACATAAGAGCAGAACAACATCGCGAGACGGATTTCGTTTGGTCCCATTTAGAATGTCATATACATAAGATTTGGATAATATACCACGGCAGCGATGCACAACGTCAGCAATGGCAATGCCATGTTCGGCGATGTATTCCGGGAATGGAGCTGCGGCTGAAGCGGTTGCAGCAAATTCTTTGATGTACGCACTCATGTCCTTTTTGTCGATGTTATTAAGAATATCGAGTAGTTCGGTTGTTGGTTGTTCTTTCATAGGTTCCTCTTTTCCACTACAATATATTTATGGTTAATATTACTTACAGCCAGAAAGGAATTATCCATTTTGTTGCTATAATTTATCTATTATGATATTTTAAAGGAATGTGTTAGAAAATACAAGAACCTATGCAGTAAATAACGGAGCGCACTATGCAATGAATGATAGTGTAGTATGCAGTGGATGACAGGGCGCACTATGCAGTGAATGACAGAGCGCACTATGCAGTGGATGACAGGGCGCACTATGCAGTGAATGACAGAGCGCATGATGGGAGGATAACATTGACGTTGGAAGAAAAATACCAATTATCGTTATATGAAAAAGTCACCCGGTTAAGTGATGATAAGCAGATATGGCTGGTAAAAAATATAGAGACGAATGAAATCTATGTGCGTAAGGAACTTCTATTATATAACTTTGAAGTATATGCACAATTAAAAGAAAAACAATTCGATAATATTCCAAAGGTTATAGAGTGTGTGGAAGAAGAAAATCGTTTGATCGTGATCGAAGAATATATTCATGGAAAGACACTGGAGACTGTAATGGAAGAGCATGGGGTATTATCGGAGGAAAATGCGGCGTTTGTTATCCGATCGCTTTGTGATATTTTGCACAAGCTGCATGGCAATCTACCGCCGATCATACATCGTGACATCAAACCATCGAATATTATCTTTAGCTCTGATGGAGTCGTAAAACTGATTGATTTCAATGCGGCAAGAGAACTCCGTGCGGAACAAAATGAGGATACCAGACTGATGGGCACAAGAAGATTTGCAGCACCGGAACAATATGGTTTTGGACAGTCAGATCCTCGTACGGACATTTATGCGCTGGGCATCACGTTCTATTATATGCTGACCGGTGATTATCCGGACAGCGGCAAATATGCCGGCAAGTACTATGATATCATCACCAAATGCATACAACTTGCCAAAGAAGATCGTTATCCGACAGTGGATGAACTGCGGAAAGTCATTCAGGAATGTGGAACGATCGCCGGATCGAATAAGCGGACGAATGATCTGTGTAGCGAATTGGCTGCCAAACGTAAATTAGCTGCACAGAATAGATTTTACTCGGATGCGTTAGACTTTATAAAACGTATCGTACAGTTCGCATTACAGCCCAAAAGTACAGACAAACAGCTTGCGCTTGGATGGCGCAGGTGGCTGCCGGTTGGATTTCGGACAGGAAAAATTTGGAAAATGCTTATTGCAGCTCTTGGCTATGTACTAATTTATGCACTTTGTTTTTCCGGTACGTTTACGGATGCGGACAATGCGGCATATACCGGTTTTACATTATGGGCATTTCGCATTGACGCTTTGTTAATGCTTCTTGGTTGTGTCGAATTGATAGGAAACTATGGCGGGGTAATGGATCGTTTGCCTCTCATGAATAAAAGCAGACTGCTGTACATGATCATGACGGTCATTTATACGATAGTATGGTGCTTCTTGATCATAAGTATATTGGCACTCGTTGTTTCTTGATCATAAGTATATTGGCACTCGTTGTTTCTTGATCATAAGCATATTGGCACTCGTTGTTTCTTGATCATAAGCATATTAGCACTCATTGTTTCTTAATCGTTTGACAACTCACGCTTATTCCGCTGTATAGCGGACGAAAAATAGAATTATTTCATGTAAAATCAGACTATAAGCCGGCACAAATAATTAAAGCGTGCCTGATAGTCTGTTTTTTTGTCAGGCAGGAGAAAGGATGCGTATGAAAGATAAAAAAAGCAGTTTTTTGATCTTTGCCGTTGTAATAGTAGCTGTTGTAGTTTTAGCAATGACTTGTAGCGGTGGAAGTGATAAAGAGGAGAGTAACAAGGAAGCAAAAGGGAGCAGCAAGACAACGACGGAAAGTACATCGGATCAGACTACTTCTAAAACGCAGACAACGGTGACCAAGGAAAATGTTTATAACAAGAAAAATCTGGTGATTGATGTTGATAAATTCGATGATGCAAACACGGCGATCTGGTTCCGGCTTCAGAACAAATCCAGTGCAAATTGGACAATTTATGCCAGTGCATATTCGATCAATGGAATTATGACGAATAACAACATGTTTGACCTTGATTGTGAAATTGCCAAAGGAAAGAAAGCAAATGCAAAACTAGAGCTTGATACAGATTTTATGGAAGACATGGGAATGAAAGACATAGAATTTGTGGATATCAAATTTCAAGCAGTAGATTCTGATGAGTATAATTCGTTTTACACAGATGTGATCCGCATAAAACGAATAAGTTTCAAGGCAGGAAAGTGGTCAAAACCGGTAAATCGATTTATAACAAAAATGGCATTAAGATCGAATATCTGGGAGGCGACGGGGATAAATATCAATTTGCCGTTACGAATACGACTGGAAAGTATCAGGTTTTTGATGTTGAAAACATTACCGTGAATGACTATACCTCGTCAGAAACAGATTTTGATCTTGTTAGTATTCCGGTATTTGATAAACAGCAAAACATAGTCACGATAGATTTAAGCCAAGGCTTTTTGACTGACAACAATATTAGCAAAGTAAAAACGATCGAGTTTACATTGGATGTCAGACCAAATGATGATTATATGAAAGAGTACAAAACAGGAGTGGCGAAGTTGACACTTAAGTAAACAGGTAACAGGAATAGGAAGTTGAGAATAGCCTGAACCTTACGATAAAAGGTAAGCATATCATGGAAAGGAATGAAGGAGAATATGGATAATAAGAGAAAAGGCGTGTGGAGTAGTGGAAGGTTGACGATAGGGATTATTTCCATTGTTTTGTTCTTGTTTATTGCATTACAGTCTTGCGCAGTAGGGGTAGGAAATGCATTGCAGGAGAATAATTCAACCAGCGGCAGTTCAGGGTTATTATGTGCATTTGTATATCTGGTCGGTGGAATTTTGGGAATTGTGATGCGTAACGCAAAAGGGATTGCGGGACTGATCGTAACTGCTGTATTCTATTTGCTTGGATTTTTGATGAGTCTTGCTGATCGAGGAGAATTTGGTGATTTAGCAATCTGGGGCGGATTAAGTCTGATCCTGGCAGCGTTTTATATTGTTTGTGCGATCAAGACCAGACAACGCAATGCAGACAATGACGGCGAGGCAATATAATTTGTTTCAGATAGTATGATGACAGAATACACATAAAAAGAAGATACCGTATTCATCGCAAAGTGTGAATCGGTATCTTCTTTTTGCATTGTCATTAATAATATAATGCATGGCTCAAAAGAGTATTTGTACCTACATCATAATATCAAAATAATATTAAAACACAGCGATCCTTAAATCAACTGCATCTGGACGTCTTTTGTGAGTACATCTGTGTAGCTGAAAGAAATCTTCTGTGTGGTATCGTCGAGCTTATTCTCTACTTCCACCAGAAAGATACTTGGGTAGGTTTCACGGATGATACCCTCTGTCACATCGATCTTGTGGCGCCCGCGGTTCGCACGGATCTTAACTTTATTTCCGATGTTTTGGTCTACGGAGGATCTTACCCGGAGTATGTCTGTCTGACTCATATAGCACCTATACCTTTCTATGGTGAGATTATCTTCTCAGAATCTTTAGTCCGAAAATATTACTAACTGTATGAAGATCGAACTTGTCCCAAAAATAATCCATTCAATTGACAATAACATTATAACATAATTTTGATGTTACGTCAATTTTTGCGAAGTTGTTAATGCAAAGTGTATCGCTTTGTGGTACAATAAAAAGAGGCGGTATTACCGCATGAGAAGCAAATTCGATCATCGAACAGAAGGGAAGTGTGTCCGGTGAATCATATCATGATTGATTTGGAAATGAACAAAATTGATAAACAACAGCGAGGTGACATAAAGCTCTCCAGTGAGTTAATAGAGATTGGCGCAGTGAAGATGGATGATCAGTTTGAGGTTATTGATCAGTATCAGACATATGTTGCTCCGGATTATGGGGCGATGGATCATCGGATCATAGCGTTAACCGGCATTACGGATGATAAACTGGTAGGGGCACCGCGGTTTGCGAAGGCGATGGATGATTTCGCTGAGTGGATCGGATCAGAGTCTACCTGGTTTTATTCTTGGAGTATGTCGGATATCCGGCAGTTTCAGACGGAATCGACATTTAAGGAGTACAAGGGACCGATCATTGCCCGTATGGAGAGTCATTGGACGGACTTTCAAGAAGTATATAGTGAGCTGTTAGGAATTAACAAGAAGATTAAATTGAAGCAGGCAGTTACGGCAGCAGATTATGAGTTTACCGGGGCGCAGCATACCGCCTTGGCAGATGCGGTCAATACGGCGGAAATATTGCGTTTATCCAAAGATGCAGACAAGTTTGAACGCGTTATGAAGCCGGTTTTGGACTTGTTTCGTCCGGATAAGGATCAACCGACTTTATTGGATATGTGCCCTGAGTTTTTTGCATCTTTTATGGAGGAGTCAGCCGGTTCCGAGTGACTGCGTCCTTTTGGAAATATAAAGACAGCGGCAAATAAATCGAAGAGTGGGAGGTATGTATGGTAAGAAATAAATATTATGTAGTACGCAAGTTGGCAGATGTCATATATGCACTGCCGGTAGGACAGGGAATTGTCAGAGATTATCCGGTCATGCAATTGGGGGCGTTGGAGTATGATATTGTGCGTAAGATCGATCAGGATGAAAATCCACGTAAGGTATTTGATGAATTAGCAATCAGTTATATGATCGCAGAAGAACAGAGAGATTCTTTTTGGGAGGATTTTTGCACAGCGGCAGAAGACCTGGCGAGCTGTAATATTATTCAAAATTATGTTGTGAACGAAAAATTGAACAGCAGAACGAAAATGAGACGCATCAAAAGGTTTCGATAGAGGGAGGATACGCCAATGAAATACTGCATTGGAGATACCGTTGTTTGCATTAATGTGGAGGAACAGAATCTGCATTCTAATTTTCAGGCTTTCCGATGCGATGAAAGCGAAGAACCGCAATTGACGATTGATATCGTGGAAGAACCGGAAATGACAATGAACATTCAAATGACAGTTGGTCAGATCATGCTGATGGAATCGGAAGAAATCGGTGTGTTTGAGGGAGCTATGGGAATTGATCTGCTCTATCCTAAGAATGTACAGTTGACCAGTATTGCAATTGCCAAGGGCTATCGCAGTGCCAAAGTATATGTGGTACAGGATGCAGAGGGTAAATGGAAGGAAGAGTTGTTTTTGGCATTGCGTGACGTTATCTATCTGGCATTGGAGCAAAATGGACGTTTTGTATTGGATTCCTCGTCGCTGCTTGTTGATGGCCGCGGTGTGATTCTTGCGGCAGATCCGAATGCAGAATTTGCGGGGATCTGTCAGGGAAAGCAAATTGGAAAAATCTTGAACGATTCTGCGAATATTATCGGAATTTATAAAGAAAGATTATATTTATACGGAACGCCTTGGTGCAGTCCTGAGGCAGTACAGGCAGAGCGTGCACCGTTAGGTGGTATTGTATTTTTGAAGAAGTCGGATGCCGGCGCAGTTACAGATTTGCCGGAGGACAAAAGACAGCTTCTGATGTTAGTACACTGCAAGTCGCCGTTTTGGCGTGAGGGGCTTTTGGATCAATGTCTGAATACGATCCAACGTGTGGAACCATCTGTGTGGATCCGACAGTTGGAATCGCATGCAGATGAGGCCGCAGCTGATGTATTGAAGCCGGCGCTTGATACGATAGAGAATGACACCGTGGCAGAGTATTAATGTCTACACACCATGATCTAACGTTTATGGCAGATGATGTTCGGTTGGCATAGTGCGGCAGAGAGGGAGAGCCTAGGTTATCGCTATTTGACGCGAAGTTTTAACTTGGCCTTATGGCGGTTATAGGTCATCACTGTAATGGTCGCGGTCCCTTTTTTGCGCGCATAAACGATCCCGCTTGAGGATACCTTCAGCACTTTTGGATTTGATGATCGAAAAGTTCGTTTTCGGCTGGCACTATGTTTGGAAAGTGCAACCTTCAATTGTAGAGCAGAGCCTTTTTTCAGCACTTTTTTCTTCGCTTTCAAAGCGACAGAAGAGGGTGCTTTTTTTACGACAATTTTTATGCGTGCCTTGACATTTTTGCCATAAGCGGTAATTGTAGCGGTTCCTCGTTTTTTGGCACGGATCTTACCTCTTGCAGTTACAGAAACTATTTTTTTCTTACTGCTTTTATAGCGGACCTGGCTTGCGGTAATGTGTTTTAATGTAAGAGGAAGCTTTAAGGTCTCTTTCTTCCCAACAATAATTTTGGCAGATCGAAAGGAAATTGTCGGCTTTGGCGTTGTGTTTTTGGCAAATGCTTGATGCAGACGTTATTTTGTCCTGCCGCAGAAGTGTCTACCCAGCTATTCGCAGTAGGCGAATAATAAAAACTCTGCCCGGTTTCGCTGTTGTACAGAGATTGCACACGATTAGTAGAAGCGCCTGTCCCTTCAATCGGCAGATAAGCCTCTGTGTTATTTTTTGAATGGTAGGTTACCACGACAGAAAATGAGGAGCCTCCTGTGAGTGCTACCGGTTTTGCGAGTGTGATCGTGTGAAAGCCATTGTAGGGAATGGATGCGGTAGTGGTACTTGCCTTGACAAGTTTACCGCTTGTCGGGTAGCCGGAAGTAACGTTTTTGTATATTTGGATCGTTACATTTTGGGCGTCGGTGATCGTATAGATGCCTACAGCCTTAAGGTTTTGGTTGTAATCTGAACGGACACGAAAGATATTAGCCCCTTTCGGACTTGTAGTATCTGGGATCGCACTGCCCCATCCAAAACCATCGTATTGATAATTTGTGTCGTACTTTGTATTTTTTTCCAGCTCGAAGGCGTAGACATCACAAATAGACGGTTCTTCGTATGACAGCCAGAAATATCCGTTTTCATCGGTTTTGCGGCCATAGCTGTTGGCAACCAGCCACGCACCGTCGGATTTGGGGCGATGACTGCTTGGAAAATTCAGTCTGGAGTAGTTATCGTCCCAGCCAATGATCGTTACGCAGTGATTGGAGGATTTTACAGCGGTAGAACCTGCATATGCAGTCTGGTAATAGGTGGCACCGGCAGAACCCTTGGAAGCGTAGGCCGTGTTGTAATACATTCCGGCCGCTAGTGCGGAAGTGTTCATGAGTGCATTTTTCCAGGCACTTGTTGGTGCAGCATCATAACAGGTGGCATTTTGCATATGATAGTTTGAGCGATAGCGGAGAACTTCTCCGTTTTTTTTCATTTTTTGTGCCATTGCACTGCGTTCTGCCAATGTATCAGCCTGGAAAGGTGCAGTGGATTCTGATACTACGCCAGACCAGCGTGCTAATGTAAATAAAGCGATCAGGGATGATCCGCCCCAGGTATAGGCGGCATCAACGTCTGAGGAAATTGGATAAAAGCCGTCTGTGATCAGTTTGTCACCGCCACGTTCGGATGGATGAAAAGCAAACCACGCCAAATGATTTTCTGAAAAATCGGCATGATTTTTTGTTAAGAAACCTTTGCGAATGGCATTGGATTCTGCTGATTTGAGAGTGCCAAATGCCCAACATGCCCCACTATTTCCTTGATCTTTGATGGAAGTGATAACTCCGGAGTCACGCAGATCGTATGAGGCTGGCAGATTGCTGTCTCCTTTTAAGGCTGACTGGATCGGAGCTGTCAGTCTAAAACTCTGGAGAGCAGCTGATGATAAGTTGGTAGAAGGATTCTGTGTTAGTGAATCTGACTGCGGCAAAGTGATATTTTCCGTCAGGGATACCTCCTGCTCATTTTGATCCATAAATCGAAAATGAAGGAGTTTGCTGTTTGGATTTGTGATAGTGTGTGTGATCACGCGTCTGGTCCAATCTGTTTGTACATTCTCCTTTGCCATTGTCGGACGAGGCGACATAGAAAGTACAAGGGAGATCAGTACAAACAAGCATATGCTTTGACGCCAAAGGACGTTTTTTCTGTGAATTTGTATATATTTCAATGTTATGTTCCATACCTTTCTTATGATGGGTTCCTATAGGTGGTTGCCGGATAAAGCCGACAGGTGTTTGTTACAGGCAAGATACAGAGCCATCTGCATTGATACCTACTACATTATTATGATGCAGAGCCATCTGTATTGATACCTACTACATCATTATGATGCAGAGCCATCTGTATTAGTACTTACATCATTATGATACAGAGCTATCTGCATTAGTACTTACATTATTATGATACAGTATTATTTGCTTTTGCCCTGTGCATCTTATTACCTGTGCATCTTATTATAGGAAGTATTGAGCACAGTTGCAACTGCTAAACGGTGTCGCAAAATTCATAAATTTTTAATGTATTACTAATTGTAACTGCCTGTTTATTATAGTAAAATGTGTCTGTGACAAAAATTTGTTGAAATTGTGGAGGAAAGAAATGAAGTATATTAAAGACATATTAAAAGGTATGTTGATCGGTGTGGCAAATGCCATTCCGGGAGTGAGTGGCGGAACCATGATGGTCTCGATGGGAATCTATGATGACATTATTTATTGTGTGACACATTTGTTTTCACAATTGAAAAAGAGTTTGAAAATCCTGTCTCCATATATTATCGGTATGGCAGTTGGAATTGTTGGTTTTGCATATATTATTGGATTTTTGTTGGAACATTATGGATTTCAGACCAAGATGGCATTCATCGGTCTGATCTTAGGCGGTCTCCCGTTGCTGCTAGGCAAAGTAAAAGGCAAGAAAAAAGGGATATCCCATGTTATTGTATTTTTAGTATTTTTCCTATCTATTATATTAATGCAGTATTTTGGCGGCGAAGGCAAGGAAGTGACGCTGACGGTAGGAATCATTCCGGCAATCTTGCTGTTTATCGTAGGTGTGATCGCATCTGCAACAATGGTTATCCCTGGTGTGAGCGGGTCTATGATGCTCATGATCCTTGGTTATTACAACCCAATCCTCTTAGCAGTCAAAGATTTCACGAGCGCGCTTGCAAAGGGACAGTGGCACACGATTTTGCAGTTATGTGGATCATTGATTCCATTCGGACTTGGCGTTGTGATCGGTATTTTTGCTATTGCTAAGATGATCGAAGTGCTGCTTAATAAGCAGGAAACATTGACCTACACGGCTATTTTGGGATTAGTAGCTGCCTCTCCGGTAGTAATTCTCATGCAGACACCACTGCTTGGACTTAGTGCCGTGACTTGGATTTCCGGTGTTATCATTTTAGCAGTTGGATTTGTATTTGCTATAAAATTGTCAGATTAAGTAACAATGTTATCATGTTCTCTGTGATGATTGGGCAAGGCATGGTTGTATGCTTTGTCTTAATATAGAGGCAGAGAAACACTATTTACGGCAAAGAAAGAGGGGAATGCAGTTATGCCAGAAGAACGAAAGGTTTTGCATCAACGGATCGTGGTCAATTTAGTAGTGACTCTAGCAGCACTACTGGCAGTTTTCTTTTTGGGACCGAAGCTGTTTCGATTTTTTTTACCAATCATCATAGCGTGGGTCATTGCAATGATTACAAATCCGTTGGTTAGTTTTTTGGAAAAACGGATCAAGATCATGCGTAAGCATGGTTCCGTGATCGTTATCGTGCTTATTTTGGCGGCTGTTGCAGCGCTGCTTGTTTTTGGCATACGAGAGATAATTTTGCAGGTTAGTGCCTGGGTTGTTGATCTGCCGGGATTGTATCAGACGGTACTTCAAAACATTAATGATTCGCTGGCAACCTTGCACAGCAAGGTTCATTTGATACCATCTGATGTGGACAAGCTGCTGCCGGGAGACAACGGTAGATTAAATGATTATATTTTGAAATTTTTGAATTCATTGACGGACAGTCCAATGAAAACAATGAGTTCCCTAGCTGGTTCCGTTATTGATGGACTGGTGTTGTCGATCTTGACGATCATGTTAGCGTATTTCTTTGTCGCTGATCGACAAAAGATCAAGGATACAGTTTTGAAATACACACCATCGAGTGTTAAGCACATATGGAATGTATTTTGTGATGTTATGGTGAAAGCCGTTGGTGGATATCTGAAAGCATGTTTTAAGATCATGTTCATCATGTTTGTTATTTTGTGGTGTTTTTTTGGGGCACTTCATATTAAACACGCGATGGTGATCGCGGTGATCACAGCACTCTTAGATTTTCTGCCTTTTATTGGTACGGGAACTGTGATCATGCCGTGGGCGGCTTATTATTTGCTGACCGGAGGATATGTTCATGCGGCAGTATTGATAGTTGCTTATTTTGTCACAATGATCGTTCGAAGATTGATCGAGCCAAAACTTGTGGGAGACAGTATCGGGATCAGCCCATTTTTGACACTGTTATCTATGTTTATCGGCTATCGCTGGATCGGAATGCTTGGATTGATCATCGGTATACCGGCCGGCATGATCATCAAGGCACTCTTTGAGCAGGGCGTATTTGAAAGCCAGATCCGTGGCATTAAAATCTTAGCCAAAGACATTAATGAGTTCCGCAAATATTAGTACAACAAAATTCCCATACCGAACACTGTTTTATGACCACATATTGCTTATTATGTCAAAGAATACTAAGAATTTTGCAGCCACAACATCGTGGTTTCTGCAGACAGAGAACTATAATAATTGCCTTGCCGCATTTACGTTTTTGGTGATTTCTAGATTTTGTTGTCTCTGATGATTGATTTACATGCCCTTCGGAAACTCAAAGTCCCGGAAGCAAGGTAATCATCATTTTTGAAAGGGACTTTGCGCTCGTCGTTACTTATGTCTCGTATTTCAGAGACATTAAGTAACGTAACGTAGCGCATCGTAGCGAAAGCGTCCCGTCCAAAAA
>NZ_QUFB01000017.1 GCF_003478335.1 Clostridium sp. AM49-4BH | reverse complement strand
TATTTTGGATAATACACAAAATGGATATGCAATCAATGCACCAGTCGTAATAATATAATCTGGTTTTTCCTTCCTAAGGATTTTGACTGATTCAATAAATAATTTTATAAAATGTATTATAAAAGCTTTCTCGCGTCGATTGATTTGCTTCAATATATATATATTCTGTAAATTTGTATCCTTTGCTTGTCCACCTTCTTCAGTTACGAAAAAGCTATTGTATGTTTTAGCAATTTCTTTTAAGCACATAAGTTCCTCCCAATGTCCCCCTGACGAAGCAATAAATCCTATTTTACAACTGCCATGATTATTCCCCATCATTATTCACCTCTATTACAATAATGTGATCAATTAAACATCCTATTTTAGTCTATCTCACCCCACAACCACAACTTCCTCAACCCCCAGCACTACTTCCGTCTCCCGTTCAAACAACTGGATCTTCGCTTTTACCTCCTGTCGTTTGGCATCCACGCTGACGAATGTGCCTTCCATACCTTCAAACGTACCGCTTGTAATTTGAACGGTATCTCCTGCTTTCCAGCTTTCCATGGTCTTTTGAAATTGTTGTTGCTCTTGTTGCTTTGTAATATCACGTTGTTGTTCTTGCTTTAGTTTTTCTTCACGTAAGTTTTCTTCGGTTGTTTTGCCAATGACTTCGAGTGCGACTTTTGCTTTTGTGTATCTGCCAAAGAGTTCGACTTCGATCTCTGCAACACGCTTATGGCGATCGACGTAGCAGATCTTAGCATGTCCATAGCGAAGTGGACCGCTTAGGATTTCAACGTGCTCGCCAACCTGGTAGCCGACCGATGGTCGTACGATGTCTTCGTCATCCATCATTCCCCGCAGATATGTCTGTTCTAACTCATGGATCGGCGTAAAGTTCTCGGCGCTGCGAAGCACTTTCGTCACTTCCGGAATCGCATAGCAGGCACGGATAATGTCTGTAATGCGATTCTCGTCGGTATCAATAAAGATATAGCCGGGAAAGAGCGTCTGGATCAGTTCTTTCCACTCGCCACGACGTTTCTTAAGTGTTACGCATTTCGGCAGGAAGATCCGTTCATACTTCTTGGTATTGATCACCTGCTCGCACAACTTTATGATCATTTCTTCATTACCTGTCTGCACCTGCATTACATACCACATACGAATCCTCCATTCATTTATATACGAAAAAAGCACAAATCATGTTCTGATCTGTGCTGTCGCATTTCACATATTGAAGAATTGGTACAATTCCGGTATTATGTACCGAAAAAAGGGTATGCTCCGCCACTTCCTATCAAATGCTCCAAAAAAATAAGCAATGAATAGAAAATCATCAGCAAATATAACCATCCTACTCTCATAACGCGACAATGCGACGATTACTCAATCAGATTTTTGTAACTTACGTATACGCTGCTTGCATGGACGCGTCTCTACAGGCAATTGCGCTTAGATACTTTGAGAGTGTACCTCGGGAAAGGCACACTTCTCAAAACACAACGTATAATATTTATATCATGAAGCGGCCGCTTTCACAAGCCGCACCATAACCACTCTTACATAGCTTCACACTCTCAAGATGTGATCACCTAACCACTCTCACCTACATTGCACCTTCACGATGCAGCACGACCAACACCGTCTTGAACAGGATCTTAATATCAAGTCCAATGCTCCAGTCATTGATGTACTTCGTATCGAGTGCCACGACTTCTTCGAAGTCGGTGATATCACTTCGTCCACTGACCTGCCACATTCCGGTGATTCCCGGTTTGGTTGCAAGTCTTGCACGGTGATGGATTTCGTATTTTCCCCATTCGTCCATTGTTGGTGGACGTGTTCCAACGATGCTCATATCACCTTTAAGTACGTTGAAGAACTGTGGAAATTCATCGAGACTCCAGTCTCTGATATAGTTACCGACCCCTTTCTTGATCGTGCCATCAGCACGCTTTTTGCAGCCGATAATACGAGGGTCGAACTCCAGCTTAAACATCATGCCGTCTTCTACACGGTTTTGCTCCATAAGCTCCTGCTTGCGCTCCTCTGCATCGAGGTACATACTGCGGAACTTATAGATCTTGAATCGCTTACCGTTCTTACCGACTCTCTCCTGTGCGAAGAAGATCGGTCCCGGCGACTGAATATAGATTAACGGTGCCAGGATTACAAATAAGATTCCGGTAATGATACATCCAACAATTCCTCCGCAAATGTCGATCAATCGCTTGAGGAACAAATCTCTGCCGGATGCATAGTTTAAGGTTGTCGTTAGCACAGTATAACCGCCCATATGCTCTACCATCTGACGATTAAGAATGAGTTCCTTGTTTTCAAACAAGTTTTCGTGCACGACGATGCCCATATCGACGAACTGTGCCACCAACTCCCTGCGCGTTTTATAATTATGAGGACACGCCATAAATAATTCATCCACCCAACCCCTGCAGACATACTCTATGACGGTGCTTTCTGACGCTACGACCGGAATACCTTTGATCTGCTTGCCGATCATATCTTTATCTAATATAACGATACCGCGCACCGTATATAGCTGATAATATGTGTCCCCCATCGTTTTCAACGTCTCGTATATGGCATCCGACGTCGATACGATAAGTAATGCCGGTTTATCACCACTGCGATGCATCTTGTTGACCGCTTCTTTCATAATAAGCCTTGTCACATAAGAAATCGGCATGTAAAATGCGGCACACAGAAACAGCACGATTCGCGAGAATGGCTGTGCGTTTTGCACTGCAAACAAATATAGAGTAAACGCCAAAATGACGTACACATCATGTTTGACGGTTGCATACAGTTCCTGAAGCATTCCGCGCTTTAATACATTTTTGCATGTATTGCATACAAAGAGCAATACAAAATCAATAAATCCAAGCACGATCGCTGCACTACGATATAGTTGAAAATGATACGGATTCACCGCACCATGACGAATAACATATGCAATTAAGAATGAGAGTTCCAAACAGATTATGTCTAATATTATAAAGTCGATATGTTTATACCAGCCTTTTGCTTTACGTCTGTACATTCTCTCACCTTCCTTTTATCTGTAGCGATACGCTTATGTTCCCCACGCCTTACCATTCGTTGTCATCTATACTACATATAAACTATAGGTTATTTCCTACAGAATTATTTTCAATTTCATTCTCTTGCAGTTGAATTTATCATAAACTGCTATCATTATACCCACTGATGTGACTTTTTTGTTCTTATTAATGTTCAGATATCTATTGTCTTATACGCCCCTGTCACCAGTGCAGTTAACCATTATCATGGTCTGCAACATGAATAACCTCTTATTTTGAAAAAAAGCAAATTGCTTACAAATCAGATTTCTCCGATTTGCAAACAACCTGCCCCGACACTCACCTTAGACGGTACGATAAATTATTTTACCTTACCCTTGAAGCCTGCCTTCTTGAGAGCCTTCTTGAACTTCTTGAGAGCCTTCTTGCTCATCTTAGGAGCCTTAATAGTGATCTTCTTTGTGTTAAGACCAGCAAAAGCACCCTTCTTGATGGTAACCTTCTTGTTAGCTAAAGTGATAGTCTTGAGCTTCTTGCAGCCCTTGAATGCATTCTTGCCGATGGTCTTAACGTTCTTTCCTACGGAAATCTTCTTAACCTTCTTGCAGTTCTTGAATGCATTTGCGCCGATAGCAGTAACCTTGTATGTTACACCCTTAACCTTGATAGTTGCTGCAACCTTAACTGTAGCCTTTTTAGACTTAACAGCTGTAACAGTTGCTGTACCCTTCTTGGAAGTCTTAACAGTAACACCCTTAACGGTAGCCTTTCCATTAATAGCCTTTGGAGCCTTTACTGGAGATGTAGCTGCACCTGCAGGAGCTGCTGCTGTAACTACTAATGCTGCTGCTAAAGCACTTACTAATACTTTCTTCATTGCCTTCATTGTCATTTTCCCTCCTTTCGTATTCGGAATCATCTATGAGTAAACCGTTCCCCCAAAATAGGAACAGTAGACCCAGCATAGTCATATGAACCGATTGGTTCACTCTCTGCTGTCATATCATTGAGGTGTCAATAACACCAATGCTGACAGCCCATAATTACTTGGAGGCGTAATAATATTCATTACCCTTGCTGTTACTGCCATAATAGCCGTAACCATATCCATAACCGTATTTCTTGCCGCCATACTTCTTGTAGTAATAGCTTCCTCGGTTACCACCGACACGGTTAAGTACGATACCAAGTACCGGACAGCCTGCTCTTTCCAGCTGTCGAATGGAGTTGCGCACCATTTTCTTCTGTGTAAACCCACCACGTACTACGAGAATCGCTCCATCACAGAGGGAACCGATCTTCTCGCCATCGGATACGAGGTTGAGTGGAGGTGCATCGATGAATACGTAGCGGTACATATCAGCCATAGTATTCAACATATTTTCAAACTGTTTGCTCTCCATCAACATGGATGGATTGACAACGTTTTTGACATTCGGCAGAATATCTCCACCGGATATCTGTGTATGTAACACAGCATCCTGAATTGGGATGTCATGTGCCAATATATAAGAAGTACCCCAGACTTCACTGCCATCATTCATTGTAATGTCATATTTGTCTGTCATGACGGACTTACGAAGGTCGGCATCTAACAGGATCGACGGTGTTCCGGATTCTGCCATCTGACGCCAAAGCTGCATCGTTACAAACGATTTTCCCTCGTCTGGCATAGTACTAATTACCATAATCTTTTTAATATCGCTTCCCAGGAAACTGATGTTGATACGCAGTCTGTTGACCGCTTCCTCTACTGCATATGGCAGCGTCGGCATATTTCCTATGGTTACTTCATTCATCTCGCACTCTCCTTTGTGTTTTCGTGCTATCTAACGGTTTGTTTCGTTTTTATTGACTGCATAAGCGCTGTGCTTTCTGCATTATTTGTTTTGTTCTTGCTTCTGATCGTCTTTTTTCTTTTGCTTTCTGGCTTTCTTGCGCTCTTTGTGAGCTTTCTTCTTCTCCTTAGCGATCTCTTCCTCTCTTTTATCGGAAATTTCTGCAATATCACCCTCAGGGATAACGGTAAGCGGCATTACACCAAAGGCTTTCTCAACCTCTTCTGCAGATCGCATCGTATCGTCCATCAGGAATAATACAGTAAGCACTGCCATCACAAGCACTAACATTCCAATAGCACCGATTGCGATATTCTTAACCAGATTCGGCGAACATGGTCCTTCCGGAAGCACTGCCTTTTCAGCAATGTTCGGAGCCGTTGTCTCCATCAGCTTCGGCAGATACGTTACCGCTGTCGCTGCTACGCTGTTTGCGATCGTCATTGCCTCTTTTGCTGAGGTGCTCTCTACCGTGATCGCCAAAATACGAGTCTCACCCACCGGTGCGATCGTCAGCATTTCAAGCAGCTCCTCATATTCGTAGTCAAGGTTGCACTCCTTAATAACATCCTCTAAGATTGGACGGATCTTGATCAACTCAGTATAATCCTCCGAAAGAGAGGTACCGATGTTCAAGTCATTCAAATCAACGATCTTGTTATTGGATGCTGATACTACATATAACTTTGATGTTGCCTGATACTTTGGTGTGATCAGGAAGTGCGTGATTACTCCTGCAGCAACACCACCGACTAACAATGCAATGATCAATATTAAAATTTGTGAGCGAAAATATTGAAATAACTCCAATAAGTCAATTTCCACTTCTTCGCTGTCTTGGTCCTGGATTTGAATCTTGTCCCTTAACTTACTCATTTAAGCTCCCCTTATCAACATGCTCTGTGTATATCTCTGATCTCCCATAATATGCCATTATTACCTCAGCACTATTTCTTGAACTCTGTATGGCAGATTAGAATGCTATTTATTTGTCTTAGGCTGTTCCATCAGCGGATATAATTTTTTGACTATTTGCTCAATTGATGCTGCATCCGCATAAAATTCTCTGTGTTCTAAGCCATCTCCTAACGCCTTGCCCAGCTTTAATTTGCCATCTATCGTAAGCATTCCCTGGGATTGGTACTCATTAATTGTGTCTAAATAATGCATCAAATCATTTTGATTAATTTCAGATATTGCATATGAGTCTAATGCATTGAGTAATGTTGCTGCGAACTGATTATCTTCAGCAATCTTCTGCTTTGCCTTGTCCGCAAATGCACTCATATACTGTCTTTGTCTTCTCATTCGTGATGTGTTTTCTTCGTCTCCAACTCCATAACGGTCGTGAATATAGTGAAACGCTTGTGAATCTGATAATGTGATTGTCTTGCCCTTCACCATTGCCGCATCCACGCTTGAGAAGTCGTCTTCCAACGTTACGGTAACACCACCAACCTGTTTATTAAGGACCGGTATCGCTTTCATTGGAAGTTCATAATAACCATCAATCGGTACGCCACCAAGCAAATGAGACACTGCGGTGATCGTGTTTTCACACCCCTGCTGTCTATTACCTCCATACCAGTGTGCTGTACACAACTGAATATCTGCTGTTGCCTCGCCTTCACCTTTGTTGTCCAATAGATGAATTTCCGTCATGGTATCACGGTTAAGCTGCAACATTCCATAGGAATGATTCTCCTCATCAAATACGACCAATAACATGAAATCTGCCATGGCACCCTGATAATCCTCGCCGACGCCATCTTGATTGCCACTGACATCTGTTCCGATGATCAACCATGAAGTTACTTTATGTAATAATCCGTATTTATGATGGTTAAGTTTGACTTTCTGAAGGGAATCCCAATCAATCGGCTGCTCCGTTTGCTCTGCTGTGTGGTTCTTCGAGCCTTTTTGTTTCCGGTTCGTATTGCCGGAACGATATTCCATTAAGAATAAACCCGTCAGACCGATACATAACAGTACAATAACCGTAATACATATCGCCTTCGATCGATTACTCTTCCCTACACGCTTATCTTCCATTATGGTAAGATCCTTTCTCCCAGTGCATCAATTTCTTGCAAATACTGTGCACCAAGCTTGCAGGCTATGACATTTCTGCCCTCCTGCAGATTAGGCAGCCTCGTTTTCATGTTATGGCAATCCGATCCAAGTATTACCTCATGGTCACCGGATTTCAAAAACCCAAGCGCCCTGTGTCTGGTTCGCCATGACAGGAAACTCTCTGTATTGATCTGCGTATACACCGGAAGATCAAATACGGCTTCCCAATATTTTTTGTCTTTTTGAAATGGATAATAACGCTCAATGTGTGCAATGATCAAGGTAAGCTTTCGCTTCTGTACAAGAAACTTTACGTCCTCAACCACTCCTTTATCCCACTGTGCAAACGGCATTTCTAATAAGAGAATATTCGTTCCTTCGATACAAAGCTCCGGAACCATCTCTGCTTTGCCCATGCCTGCGAAATAATACACCTCAGCACCCTTGTAAAATACTGGAGGCTCGATGCCCTTCTCTTCCATTCGGAACAGCAAGCGTTGATATGATTTCTCACGTCGATCCAGAAAATTTTCTACCGAATCCTTCCCCGCATAAAAATGTGGTGTAAAAACGATCCGATCAACTCCCTGCTCTTTCTCAAGAGCCAAAAGTTCTAAAGATTCCTGTGAGCTGCCGCTCCCATCGTCAATACGTGGCAAGATGTGTGTGTGAAAATCTATCAAGTCGTCATCTCCCTCCGGCAGTCTGCCTGCGTCACAACATGTGCTTGCTTTCGTCATTATGCAAAACCTTTTGTCATTCTGTTTCGAAATGACATATTATGTATTTTTTCGACATACAAAACACATTTTGTTCACATTTCAATCAGCCGACTGTTATTTTAATACATGACTTTTGTGTTGTCAACTATAAAATCTGTCATGTTGTTTTTCCGTTTTTTTCCATTTTTTAAAATTCATGTTGGTATCCATACATTTTATCCAACAAATAATGTTTTAATCGGCTGATTTTGTATAAATCATACAACAAAACAGGTGCTATAATTTCTTAAATTTTTTCCAGAATTTTATCGAAGTTAATTCTGCCGATTTTTTTTTATTAATAATTTGTTTTTTTGTGCAAAATAACTTTGTTAAAATCGTCTGTTTGACACGCACAAAAAAAGAAAAGATTTCATCCACTTTTTACAATATTCAATTCAATACTATTGTAATTCATTAATACAGATTACTTACTTTGAATTTACGTTCTGCCTCACGCCGTTGATCTTTCTTGGCAATATCCTGTCGTTTGTCATACAATTTCTTACCTTTTGCTAAGCCAATTTCGACTTTGACCAGGCTGCCGCTGAAATACACGCTTAGCGGCACGATCGTATAACCCTTCTGCGTAATATGCCCTTGGATCTTGCGGATTTCCTGGCGATGCAGCAATAATTTACGCACGCGCAGTGGATCTTTGTTAAAGATATTTCCTTTTTCATAAGGACTGATGTGCATATTGTACACAAATACCTCATCGTGTTCGATGCGAATGAATGCTTCTTTTATACTGCATCTGCCCATACGCAGAGATTTCACTTCTGTTCCGGCAAGAGATATCCCTGCTTCATATTTTTCCTCGATAAAATAATCATGATATGCTTTTTTATTATTTGCGATCAGTTTCTTCGCCATGTTCGTTTTCGTCCTCCTCATTCAATTCGAAGTCGATCGTGCGAAGCAGCTTGTCTACTGCCGACACGGTCACGCGCACTTTCTGGCCAAGCTTATATATTTTGCCTGTCTTCTCTCCAACCATTTGATAGCGCTCTTCCTCAAAATAATAATAGTCTCCCGGAATGTCTGCAACACGCACCATACCCTCGATCGTATTCGGCAGTTCCACATACATACCCCAGCTCGTCACGCCGGAAATCACACCGTCGAATGTCTCACCGATAAATTGCTCCATATATTCCGCTTTTTTCATTTTTTCAACTTCACGCTCCGCATCATCTGCCTTCGCTCCAGTCTGCTTGCCTCTGCCGTCACCTCCGGCAGTATCTGTTCATAATGACTGATCCGCTTGTCTGTCAAGGCACCGTGTAGATTTTCTTTGATGATACGATGGATCTGCAGATCCGGATATCGGCGGATCGGCGACGTAAAGTGGCAATAATATTTCATTGCCAGCCCGAAGTGACCTTCACATTCTGTCGTATATTTTGCCTGTTTCATAGAACGCAGCGTCAGTCGACTGATGAGTCCCTCCTCTGGCGTTCCTTCCACTTTGGAGATCAACTTTTGCAGTTCCTTTGGATGTATTTCATCCTCCGCACCAGTCTTAATGGTATATCCAAAATTATTGATAAATATGCCGAGCTGTAATATCTTTTCGCTGTCAGGTGCTTCGTGTGTACGATACACAAAAGGAAGTTCCTGCCAATAGTAATCTTCCGCAACGGTCTGATTTGCCGCCAACATAAATTCTTCAATAATACGATGTGCATTATTGCGCTCGTATTCTGCTACATCGATCGGTTTTCCTTTGGAATCCAATGTGATCTTGCTTTCCGGAAAATCAAAATTTATAGATCCACGTTTATCACGACGCTTGCGCAAAATGGATGCCAGCTCATACATCAGTTCAAACATCGGTATCAGTTCTTCATATTCTTTGCGCTCCTCAGGATCCTGCAATTCAACAATCGCATGAACACTTGTGTAGGACATTCGACGATCGACGTTGATCACAGTTTCCTCTATGCGGTGTTTTATGATCTCTCCTTTGGCATTGATGTCCATCATACAGGATAAAGCAAGACGATCTGTTCCCTGATTTAGTGAACATATTCCGTTTGACAGCTTATGGGGCAGCATAGGAATAACGCGATCGACCAAATATACACTGGTTCCTCGTTTAAGGGCTTCCTTATCTAATGCAGAGGACTCTGTTACATACTGACTGACGTCCGCAATATGCACACCCAGATGATATATGTCTCCTTCTTTGGTCAAGGTTATTGCATCATCAAGATCTTTGGCATCTTCACCGTCAATCGTTACCGTCTGCAAAGAGCGATAATCTACGCGTCCTTTCTTTTGTTCTTCCGGTACTTCGTCATCAATCCCAGCAACTTGATCCATCACTGCATCCGGATACTCTTCCGGCAGACCATACGCTTTGATCACAGATAAAATATCAACACCGGGATCATTGATATGACCTATAATTTCCAATATTCTGCCTTCCGGGTTGTGATTTTCACTGCCATAGTCCGTAATTTCTACAACAACTTTATGACCGGTGACAGCACCTTTGCTTTCTGCCTTTGGAATATAAATATCTTTGGTGAACTTATGGTTGTCAGCAACGACAAAACCGAAGCTTTTACTTTTGGAATACGTTCCCACTAAGATTGTTGAGGCTCTCTCTAATACGCTCACAACCGTTGCTTCTTTACGTTTGCCACGTTGCTTGTCGTCTACGGAAATGCGCACAGTATCTCCGTCGAGTGCATTCATCACCTGATGCGCCGGGATGAAGTAGTCCTCCTCTTCTCCCTCAACACGGACAAATCCAAACCCTTTCTGTGTTGCCATAAAGCGGCCGGTAAGCAGATTGTCGGCCAGTGGCCGCACTTTTCCACGCTGACTGATATGGATCTTGCCTTCCTCGCACAATGCCTCGACCACGCGGCGCAGATCTTTCTTTTCTGCGGCAGGCACCTGTAATACCATCGCCATTTCCTTTACAGACATCGGCTTATATTCTTTGTCTGTAACAAAATCATATACTAATTTCTTTTTATTATCGAACTCTTCTTTTTTCATACAGATCCTCCATTTTGAAAAAAGGGATTGCCAATCGGCAATCCCTGTAATAATGCATTTGTTTACAACGGCGAAACTGTCATCGCTTTAGTAACATATTCCACCAAAACAACAACCATACTGCCATCGCTTTAGCAGCACGCTCTCTCAAAACAACAACCATACTGTTATCGCTCCATTGTCATGCTCTACTGAAATATCTTCAGATTGAGAATTAATGAAAGCACGACAAACACAACAGCAAGAATCCTTGTTGCAAGCTCTAATCCACCTTCCATGGAACGACCCTTGTTCTTACCCCAGTATGTCTCAGCGGCACCGCTGATCGCTCCGGTAAGTCCTGCCTGCTTGCCCTCCTGCATCAGTACGATTACTGTCAAAACGCAACATACAAGAATATATACCAACAATAAAATAGTATGCAGTGTATGAATCATTGAAAACTTCCTCCATTCTGTGTTTTACGGTTATCTGCTACCCGCAGTTCGCCGTCTGAAAATCTCTTTTTGAAACTGTCTATACGCAGTTTCCAGCAGATACTATCATAGCATATTGTCTATGAAATAGCAAGCTGATTCTTATTTTTTAAGAAGAAGAGACTCGCCAGTCATCTCAGCCGGCTGTGGCAATCCCATGATCTCAAGCAAAGTAGGCGCAATATCTGCCAAACGGCCACCCTCGCGAAGCGTGTATGCTTCATCATAATTAACAAGCACAAAAGGAACCGGATTGGTTGTGTGTGCTGTATGAGGCTCTCCTGTCTCATAATCGATCATCTTCTCTGCGTTTCCGTGGTCTGCACAGATAAACAATACTCCGTCTGCTTTTTTAATTGCTTCTACTGCAGTACCTACGCACTGGTCAACTGCTTCAACTGCTTTCACTGCTGCCGGGATCACTCCTGTGTGTCCGACCATATCCGGATTTGCAAAGTTGATCACGATCACATCATATTTATCGGATGCAATTGCCTCATTAAGACGTTTGCTGACTTCCGGAGCACTCATCTCAGGCTGCAGATCATAAGTAGCAACTGCAGGAGATTTTACCAAGGAACGCTCTTCATCTTTATTTGGCTCTTCTACACCACCGTTAAAGAAAAATGTAACATGCGCATATTTCTCAGTCTCTGCAAGACGAAGCTGTTTCTTGCCATTCGCTGCAAGATACTCGCCAAATGTATCTACGATATTTTCTTTTTCAAAGGCGATAAGCTTGTTGGCAATCGTCTCATCGTAATCCTTGAAGCACACAAAAGTAAGTGGCATAAATCCATTGGCACGCTCAAAATGATCAAACTGCTCATCACAAAATGCATGCGTCATCTCACGAGCTCGATCCGGACGGAAATTGAAAAAGATCACTGAATCATTTGGTTTGATCGTTGCGACCGGTTTGCCGTCTTTCTCAACAACGGTAGGAACAACAAACTCATCTGTTACGTCCGCTGCATAAGAATCTGCAACTGCCTGCACTCCATCGGCTGCTTTATTGCCAACACCTTCAACCAATGCTTTATAGGCTTTTTCTACACGATCCCAGTTGTTGTCACGGTCCATTGCATAATAACGTCCATGAACACTTGCGATCTGACCTACTCCGATCTCATCCATTTTAGCCTGCAACTCAGCAACATAATCTTTGCCGGATGCCGGTGGTGTATCTCTACCATCTAAGAAACAGTGAACATATACATTTTTTACATCGTTTTTCTTAGCAAGCTCTAACAATGCATACAGATGTGTGTTGTGGCTGTGCACGCCACCATCGGAAAGAAGTCCGAATAAATGCAGATCGGAACCGTTCTTTTTCACATTTTCTACTGCCTGCAGTAATACTTTATTTTCAAAGAAATCACCATCTTCAATTGCTTTGGTGATACGAGTCAGATCCTGATAAATAATGCGTCCGGCACCGATATTCATATGACCTACCTCGGAGTTACCCATCTGACCATCCGGCAGACCAACTGCAAGACCGCTGGCAAGACCCGGCTGCCAAGGGCATTCTGCCATCAGCTTGTCCATTACCGGCGTATTTGCCATGGCAATCGCATTGCCTTCCGTCTTGTCATTCAAACCATATCCATCAAGAATCATCAAAACAACTGGTTTTTTACTCATTTTTGACCTCCATTAATCGTTTATGTCCGCTTATGCCGCAAAGGCATCAGACATCTTTGTTCTTTATCATCTTACCCAAAATTAGATTATATAATAATCGCTGCATTTATGCAAGATATATACAGTTGCAGCTTTTATTGCTCTCCCACTTTCTCTTCATAGATTTTGTGATATACTTCATCAATCTTGGCTTCGTCTAACTTTGTGTCCAAGAAAAACTCTACCGCATACAACGCCTGTGCTACAAGCATTTCCAATCCATTAACGCCAGTCATTCCAAGCTTTCTTGCCTGAGCAACTAACTTTGTCTCCAATGGATTATAAATAACATCAACTACTGCTTCACATTCCGGGAAACGTGTTAGATCAACCGGACTGGCATCACAGTTTGGATACATACCAACCGGACTTGTATTTGCAATAAATTCAGCATCTGTATGTTTCGCAAAGCATTCTTCATAAGTGATCGCAGATGCTGTCTTGATAATATCAACAATAACAACTTCTTTGGCTTCCATCTTTTTTAATACAGCAACGACTGCTTTAGAAGCACCTCCATCTCCCAGAACAACACATTTCTTTCCTTTTACGGAAATGTTATGTTTCTTTAACATATACATAAAGCCAGAGAAATCTGTATTGTGGCCTTCCAAACGACCATCTTTATTTACGATCGTATTGACTGCACCGATAGCCTTTGCATTGTCATCTAAGCTGTCCAGGTAAGGAATAACATCCTGTTTGTAAGGAATGGTGACATTGATTGCCCGGAATGCATGCTGCTCCATGAAAGGCACAAATTCCTCTTTTGTCAAAGGACATAGATCATATGTATAATCTGCCAACATCTCGTGAATATCTTTGGAATAACTGTGTCCCAGCTTTCCACCAATCAAACCGTAATCCATTTTGATTAGCCTCCTGTATAATTTATTTCTTATAGCAGTTTACTTCATTAAGTAAAGAATTACAAGCGCAAACTCACTAATCATGACTTGCTGTCGGCTAGTATCTTATCACAAAGCTTTTCCAGTTGTTCATACGTCTCAATAAAGTTGGCTTCTCTGCGGATTGCTGCCGAATGCGGATATCCTGTCGTATACCATGCTACGTGCTTTCGCATCTCCCGCATCCCCATTATCTCGCCTTTGTATTCCACCTGCATTCTGCCATGACGGCGTATCATTTCAACCACCTCTGAAAGCTGTGGTTTCGAGATTTGTATCTCTTCTCCGGCAGCGTACTGCATAAGTGCCTGTTTGATCTCAGCAAACAGCCACGGATTACCTCGAACACCACGAGCCAACATGAGTCCATCACATTTTGTCTGCTCCAAACATTTGATTGCATCTTCTGCTGAAAAAATATCTCCACTGGCTATCACCGGGATTGTTACTGCTTCTTTAACCTGCGCAATGATATCCCAATCTGCTTTTCCGCTATAATACTGTTCTCTGGTGCGTCCATGTACCGCAATGGCTGCTGCACCATTCTGTTCTGCCATCTTGGCAAATTCGACTGCATTGACGGTATCCTCGGTAAAGCCTTTGCGAAATTTAACGGTCAAAGGCTTTGAACTTGCCTGTGATACTTTGCGAATGATCTCCGCTGCCAGCTCCGGAGTTTTCATCAACGCTGAACCCTCGCCATTGTTAACCACTTTCGGCACCGGGCACCCCATATTAATATCTAAAATATCAAAATTACGGTGATCAATTTTACGTGCCATTTCTGCCATCAGATCCGGATCTGAGCCAAACAACTGCAATGCTGCCGGATGCTCTTCATCCGCGATTTCCCATAGCTTTTCTGTATTTTTGTTATTGTAATATATTCCTTTTGCACTGATCATCTCCGTGTAGACAAGATCAGCTCCCTGCTCCTTGCATAACAAACGAAATGGCAGATCTGTTACACCTGCCATTGGTCCTAATATTAAATTGCCGGGAATCAATACATTTCCTATCTTAAAACTACGCATAACACTCCAATTTTATTATTTCTTCTGCTTATCATAGATAATCTGTAGGCCTCGAAGTGTCAGATCGCTGTCATACACCTGTATCTCGTCCGTATGCTCTGAAATGATCTTCCCAAGTCCTCCGGTTGCGACAACTTTCGCATCCAAGAAGCCTGACTCTTCTTTGATCTTTCGAATAATGTACTCCGACTGACCGATCGTGCCAAAAAACAGTCCTGCCTGCATTGATGTGATCGTATCCTTTGCAATAGAAACGCCCGGGCATTTGATCTCAATTTCCGGCAGATTCGCTGTATTATTCCACAACGCGTTCGCAGAAATGCGTATTCCTGGACTGATCACACCACCTAGAAATGCCCCCTCTGCAGTAACAATATCATATGTTGTCGCTGTTCCAAAATCAACAACAATAATCGGTCCGCCATACTGTTCGTAGGCACTGACTGCATCTACTATACGATCCGGTCCGATTTCTTTTGGGTTGGCAGTTTCTATACGTATTCCGGTCTTTATTCCGGCTCCGACTACCAGCGGATGACAATGCAGATACTTGATGATGCCACTTGTAAAAGAGTACATGATCTTCGGCACAACAGATGCAATGATCACTTCATTTACATCTTCCGGAGAGTATCCTTTCTGCTGCAGTATCGCACAGATCAACTCGCCATACTCGTCCGAGCTGCGCGGTACTTTTACTGTGACTCGAAATCTCGTGATTAATTCACTCTCACGAAACAATCCAAATGTAATATCTGTATTTCCAACATCTACTGCTAATAACATAGCTGTCCTCCATTAGTCGAAATCGACCTTTTCACCAAGTATTTTTATTCTATAATATAATTCAAGAGCCTCTAACAACTCCTGTTTTTCTGCCTGATACTGCTTGATCTTGAGCACACTGCCGATCTCATCAAACAGAAAATCATCATCCGCAGAAGTCACCTGAAACTGTAAATTGCCATCTTCGTCAAACTGCAGTGTCAAAATGCCGCCAACGTCTGCCGTATACAACACACACATGACTTGCAATTCCTCTTTGACTGCTGTAGGTAATCCGCTAAACGCTTCGTTCAGGTAATATTTTTGTTCATAAGAACTCGCTGCACATAAGACAACCGGTTCCTTTTCAGACATATCCCTGTACCCCCCTTATCGATACTTCTCCGGACATGACCGGTGTGACGCTGCCATCGATCTCAACTAACAGTGCTCCGTCTTTATCAATGCCACGTGCAATTCCCCGTGATATTTTGTCCGGCGTGGCATCCTCAACCATGCCATGGTAGATGATCACTTCTTTGTCTTTATTGGCAAGCAATTCATCATACTCTTCCACAAACGCAGACAGATCTCCGTCCTGCATATATCGTCTGTAATAACCACCAAACGCATCTGCAAAAGCCGCTGTAAACTTAGCTCTGTTTACTTTTTTGCCTGTTGACAGATAAATGCTGGTCGCCTTGTCCTTTAATGTCTCATCGAATTTTTCTTTGTTAGCATTGATTCCGATACCCATTACGGCATAATGCACATACTGAACTTCTGAACTCATTTCCGTCAGAATACCACATATCTTTTTGCCATCAATGATGACATCGTTGGGCCATTTGATCTGTGGAAGCACATCGCATTCCTGATAAGTTGCTTCACACATTGCCAATGCTGCCAATAATGTGATCCCTGACACATGTGCCGGCTGAACTGTCGGTCTTAATACGTAAGTCATATAAATACCAACACCGGATTCAGAAATCCAATTGCGGCCTCTGCGTCCGCGTCCCGCTGTCTGCCGATCGGCTACGATCAATGTTCCCTCAGCTTCTCCCAATTCTGCAAGTTGTTTGCCTCGGATGTTTGTCGAGTCAATGCTATCATGACATTCGACTTTTTGACAGAAACTTTCCTCTTCCAAATATGCCTCAATCTCAGGACCATACAATATATCCGGTTTACTTATTAAGCGATAGCCTTTATTAGTAACCGATTCAATGTCATAGCCAAGTTCTTTCAAACAGCAAATGTTTTTCCAAACTGCCTGTCTGCTCACGCCAAACGTTTTACATAATTTCTGTCCGGACACAAATGTGTCCGAATGATCCATCAGTTCCCGTAATATCTTCGATCTCATAAAGATCACGCCTCTCCTAATGTTGCAACCATCACCGCTTTGATCGTATGCATGCGATTTTCTGCTTCGTCAAATACTACCGATTGCTTGGATTCAAATACTTCATCTGTAACTTCAAGTTCTTTTAATCCAAATTTTTCATATACTTCTTTGCCAATTTTGGTCTTTAAGTCATGGAAAGCTGGAAGACAATGCATAAATAGCGCCTGTTCTCCGGCATTCTGCATAACCTTTGCGTTTACCTGATATGGTGACAATGCCAAGGTACGCTCTTTCCAAACTTCGTCCGGCTCACCCATAGACACCCAGACATCCGTATAGATAACATCCGCATCTTTTGTTCCGGTCATTGTATCCTCTGTCAGCGTGATGGAACCACCGGATTCACTGGCGTACTGTTCACACTGTTCTACCAATGCCTGATTTGGGAAATATTCCTTTGCAGTACATGCCGTAAAATGCATTCCCATTTTAGCACAAGCGATCATCAGTGAATTACCCATATTATATCTGGCATCGCCATATATACCAGCTTAACGCCTTCCAAACGTCCTAAATGCTCTTTGATCGTCAGAAGATCTGCTAACATTTGCGTTGGATGGTATTCATTTGTCAAGCCATTCCACACCGGTACTCCTGCATATTTTGCAAGATCCTCTACGATCTCCTGCTCAAAGCCGCGATACTCAATACCATCAAACATTCTGCCAAGAACACGTGCTGTGTCCGCAATGCTCTCTTTCTTACCGATCTGAGAGCCCTGTGGATCTAGATACGTAACACCCATTCCCATATCATGTGCTGCCACTTCAAAGGAGCAGCGGGTACGCGTACTGGTTTTTTCAAAGATCAATGCAATATTTTTGCCAATATAATGATTAACCAATTCTCCATTTTTCTTCTTGGCTTTAAGGTCAGCAGACAGATCCAACAGATAGCTGATCTCTTCTTTCGTAAAATCCTTTAATGTCAGAAAATTTCTTCCTTTCAAATTAACGCTCATAATTTCTCCTCTTTTCTCTCTGCCCGAGGCCGTAACCCTTTGCAGAATGCTATCGTATACAGATGACCTAACATCATTTAATTATCTTTGATCACTTCGGAAAAAGATTTAGCAAGACCTGCCATTCCCTGAATTTCAGATGGATGATGATCTTGGTTGCTTTTCCATCGGCAGCTTTGCTAAAGGCTTCCAAACTCTTAAGCTGCAATACTTCTTTGCTCGCCTGTGCATCATTCAACATGCGAATACCATCTGCACTTGCCTGCTGTACCGTCTTGATCGCCTCTGCCTGACCTTCCGCTTCGCGGATCATCGACTCTCTCTTAGCTTCTGCGCGAAGGATCGCTGCCTGTTTTTCTGCTTCTGCATCCAAAATAGCCGCTTCTTTTTTACCCTGTGCTACCAAGATAGCCGATTCCTTTTCACCCTGTGAACGAAGGATCGATTCTCTCTTTTCACGCTCTGCTTTCATCTGACGCTCCATTGCATCCTGAATTTCTGCCGGAGGAATGATGTTTTTGAGCTCGACACGGTTCACCTTGATTCCCCATGGATCTGTTGCGGAATCAAGAGATGCCCTCATCTTCGTATTGATCGTCTCGCGGGAAGTCAGCGTCTCGTCTAACTCCAGATCTCCGATAATATTACGCAGAGTAGTTGCTGTTAAGTTCTCAATCGCAACGATCGGATTATCAACACCATATGCAAACAGCTTTGGATCCGTGATCTGATAAAAGATAACAGTATCAATACGCATTGTTACATTATCCTTGGTGATAACCGGCTGCGGCGGGAAATCAACAACCTGCTCTTTGAGCAGAATACGTTTTGCAATGCGGTCAATAAACGGAACTTTGAAATGGATTCCTACATCCCAAGTTGCCTGATAACCACCTAATCGCTCTACAACATACGCATGAGCCTGCGGCACTACATTGACGCAGGATATCATGACAATCACTACAACAACTAATAACACAATTAAATATGGCATATTAATGATCTCCTTTCACTTTCACAAACACGCGGACACCTTCCACGCGAGTAACGACAATACGCTCTCCCGTCTCAATGACCACATCCTCCTCGTCACTTCGCGCTGTCCATTCGATTCCATCGATCAAAACAGCACCAGTTTGATTAAAGTTATCAATCGTAACGATTACTTTTCCCTCTCTGCCGATAATTCCACCGACATTGGTTTGCTCTCTGCTGTTATTAAAATAACGCTCTGCTACCGGCCTTGTAAATACGATCAATACAATAGAAACGACCAAAAACAGCACAATCTGTATCGGTAACGGCACATGCAGCACCGCTGCCAGAAATCCAACCAATGCACCTCCGGCCAGCCAGATTGTTGTCAGCCCCAATGTGATGATCTCAATCACAAGAAAGATTGCAAGCAATATCAGCCAATATAATGGTTCCATATAACTCCTACATTCCTTTCTCATTTTTCGAACTATAAGTTTCCAGTGTGTTTATAATGTCAGCATTATAGAACATTTCCCTCTTTTTTTCAACTATATCTGCACTGACCACCATTTTCTGCTTTTTCAACGATGTCTGCGCTGGCGCTGCATTTCATACATAACAATCGCTGCCGATACTGCTGCATTCAAAGATTCCAAACTTCCCTCCATCGGAATACGGATTCGGTCTGTGATCGCTGCAAACATCGCATCCGACATACCATTGGCTTCATTGCCGATCACCATAGCCGCCCCCGTGGTATAATCCGGTTCATCATACACAACGCTGCCTTCCATAGCTGTTCCATATACTGCGATCCCCTGCTCTCGCAGTTTTTCTGCAAGCGCCGGCAGATCTTCCACATAGCAGTATGGCATTCGAAAGATGGCTCCCATTGTCGCACGGACTACTTTCGGATTAAACAGATCAACTGTCCCTTTGCTCATGAGCACTGCTGCCATACCGGCCCCCTCTGCTGTTCGCATAATGGTTCCCAAGTTGCCGGGGTCACGCAGATCATCTAACAATAAAAACTGTTGATTGTTCGCGTTCAAAATTTCCTCCATCGTATATTTGGGCATCTGCACCAATCCCAAAACGCCCTGCGGTGTAACCGTATCCGTGATCTCCGCAAAGACTTCTTCAGATACAACTTCATATGGGAACTCCTCTAACAACGGCTGAATACGTTCCTCTTCTCTGCCTTGTGAACTTTCTGCAATATATATTTTTTGCAGTTTGCCATAATGTGCCGCCTCTGTGACAAGCTTTGCACCTTCTGCAACAAACATACCGCTTTTTTTGCGATATTTCGCTTGATTCTGCAGTTTGATCAACTCTTTGATCTGACGATTCGAATTACTACTAAGCATGAAATCTTGTGCCTTTCCGTTATCTACTTACTTTCTCTTACTTTTTGCGGTATTTCTTAACGATATATCTTCCCATTTTAGATAAATCGGACGTCTTAAATCCACTTGTTTTCTTGCAGGAACTTTTAAGCAGCGAAGCCGATTCCGGCTTGTTGCTAAGGCTCCAGCAGCAATAACTGATCTTATTACGATTCATCAGACTGATCCACTTATTTGCGGAAGAAAAATCATAATTGCCATTTCCGCTGGCATCACACGCACTAAATTCCGAACAAAACAGTGGCAATTTGATGCGAAGTGCTGCGTTTACTTTGGCGCGCAGATCATCGCCATGCGTCGCTGCATAAAAATGAAAGGCATACATAATGTTTTTTCCTTTGAGCGGAGATTTTGCCGCCATATCAACATCCTGACTCCAGGTCGGCGTACCGACAATGACTACCGCGTTTTTGTCCGCTTTGCGGATCACCTTGATCACGGATTTTGCATACGATTTGATAGTCTTCCACTGTACACCGCCATTCGGTTCATTGCAGATTTCATAAAATACATGTTTTTCTTTTCGATATTTATTCGACATTTTCTTAAAAAATGCCTTAGCCTTAGACTGATTTTTCTTCGGATTACCATCGCTTAAAATATGCCAGTCAATGATGACATACATGCCAAGCTTTCTTCCGGCTTTTACGGCTGTATCGATCTTTGCCAAAAGCTTCTTGCGGCTTGCCGTATCTGTCACGCAGTATCCATTGTAATCCTCGGTATACATTGCAACACGAAAACAATTGACGCCCCATTCGTCCCGCAGATTTTGCAAAGCTTTCTCATTAACAAACGGTTCTCCAACATCCCAGTTGATGCCATGACTGGATATTCCGCGAAGCTGTACCGCTTTGCCTTTTTTATCCACCAGCTTAGTGCCTTTGACACGTAATCTGCCATGTTTTCCAACAAAAGTATTTCGATAAGCAACCTTTTTGGTCTTACCGGTCAGCTTCACTGCTGCTGACACTTTCGTTGCCTGCAGGCTTCCCGGTGCTGCCGATATAAGCAGACTCCCCGCTACCGCCATTGCCATTACGCCACGTAACCATTTCTTTTTTCTCATAACCATTCTCCCCCCCATTAATTTTCGTTTAATTTCGCTAATTTCGCTGTCTGATCTGCCGCAATAATGTTCTGCAGCAGTTCATTGATATCTCCATCTAATATTTCTCCCAGACGATGGCTGGTAAATTTGATTCGGTGATCTGTCACACGTCCCTGTGGGAAATTATAAGTACGTATCTTTTCGGAACGATCACCGGTTCCAACCTGGCTGCGCCGCTCAGCTGCCTGTTCGCTATTCGCCTTCTCCTGCTCCATATCATAGATGCGGGAACGAAGTACTCTCATCGCCTTGTCTTTATTTTTGAGCTGAGATTTCTCATCCTGACAGGTAACCACAATACCCGTAGGGATATGCGTAATACGAACAGCAGAATCTGTTGTGTTGACGCACTGTCCGCCATTACCGGACGCACGGTATACATCAATCTTGCAATCGTTCGGATCTACATGTACTTCAACATCTTCTACCTCTGGCATGATCGCAACCGTTGCCGTCGATGTATGAATACGTCCGCCGGATTCTGTCGTTGGGATTCTCTGAACACGATGCACACCGCTTTCATATTTTAACTTGGAATACGCTCCATGACCGAGCACCATAAAGACAATTTCCTTAAAACCACCAATGCCGTTTTCATTGGCACTCATCACTTCTACTTTCCAACGGTTTGCCTCTGCAAATTTAGAATACATACGGAACAGATCTGCTGCAAATAATGCCGCCTCATCTCCACCGGCACCGCCGCGGATCTCTACGATAACGTTCTTATCATCATTCGGATCTTTCGGTAACATCAAAATCTTCAATTCCTGTTCACAGGATTCTACTTTAGCTTTGCAATCTGCCAACTCCTCTTTGGCAAGCTCACGCATTTCCTCATCGTTCTCTTCCTCTAAAATGGCAAGACTATCTTCCACACCATCTTTTGCCGCACGATACTCCTGATATTTCTCAACGATCGGCGTCAACTCATTCTGCTCTTTCATAAGCTGGCGGTATTTATCCTGATTACTGATAACATCAGGATCCGTAAGCTCAATATTAAGCTCTTCCAATCTACGCACCAAATCTTCTAATTTATCAAACATGATTCTTCCTCCATTCTATTTCATACGATACATTGTACAATACGATCTTTACCGGCAAGATCCTGAAACACCTGCACTTCCCGATATCCCTGTTTTTGCAATATTTCCGCTACAGCAGCAGCCTGTTCACATCCGATCTCCAAAAACAGTCTTCCGTTTGGCGCCAGTCGTGTGACCGCCTGTCCTGCAATCCTCCGGTAAAATTCCAGCCCATCCTGTCCACCGTCCAGTGCAAGCATCGGTTCGTGCAATCGTACTTCCGGCATCAATCCCTCTATCACTGACGGTGGGATATACGGCGGATTCGATACGATCACATCGTATTGCCCATCCATCCTTGTCATAAGATCCCCCGCAAACAGTTCTACAGAAGCGTTAAGTTCTGTTGCATTCTGTCTGGCAACTGCAAGTGCTTCCTCGGAGATGTCTACTCCGTGCACGATGAACGGTTTACCAAGTTTGGCAATCGCTATCGCAATACATCCGGAACCGGTACACACATCTAACACTCGTTTGCCGTCTACATATGGCAGAACCCGTTCCACAAGACATTCGGTATCCTGTCTCGGGATCAGTACATGTTCATTCACATGAAAATCCAGCCCCATAAACTCCTGCTCACCGGTCAAATGCTGTAATGGAATGCGTTCCCCACGTTTTGTAACCAGGTCGCGGTATCGAATCATATCCGGCTCCGCCATCGGTTCCTCTCCATGCAGGAAAAATGCCGCACGGTCAAGTCCGGTCACATAGGAAAGCAAATACCATGCATCAATGTCGGCATCCGGCACTTCCATCTGCTGCAATTTGTCCACGGCTTTCGCCAAAGCTTCCTTTAGCGTAAGGATTTCCTCTTTCATCCGTTTTCCACCTCATCCACGGAAGGCTTTGATTCCATATCTGATTTTGTACCATCCGGATCATCAAAGAAACGATCTAAGGAGGAAAGTTCATCCTCTGTCATTTCTTCCTGTGCTTGTGCAAGTGCTTGACGTTCTTCCTTACGTTTGGATACTTCATCCATTACCTTCGCGATCTCATCCTCACGCTTTTGCATTTCTTCCATATATTTCTTGCGCTCATCGGCACGTTTCTTATACTCCTGCTCACGTTTTTTGATCTCAGAAGCAAGTTCTGTTCCACTCTTTTTCTTAGCATTCGCCGGATCCACGATCGGCAGCGGTGCTGTCATGCCGCTTTTACGCATCTCTTCTGCCACTTTTTTGCGTTTTGTACTCTTCTTAACCGCCTGCAATCTGCTCTGGTACTCTTTCCAGTCAAAAACTGCTTCTACTGAGGCAATGGCAACCTCGATCATGCTGTCATCCGGTTCTCTCGTTGTCAATCCCTGTAAAAACATTCCCGGTTTGCTTAAGATATTGATAATCTTTGCATCACTGTTGCCCGCAAGACGGATAAATTCATACGAAATACCTGCCACAACCGGCACCAGCAGCAAACGGCTCAACAAACGAAGCCATACACTGTCAAAATGTAAAAACATAAACAGTACGATACTGATCAACATAACAATAAAGAGGAAACTGGTTCCACAACGCTTGTGATATCTGGAATGCTTACGCACATTCAATACCGTCAGATCATCACCACTTTCCACGCAATTGATCGCCTTGTGTTCTGCACCATGATACATGAATACCCGGTTAATATCCTGCATAAAGGAAATGACATACACATAACCGATAAACAGCCCCAGTCGGATCAGTCCCTCGATCAGTGCTAATACAGCCTGCGATCGAATATGATCTTTTAGCAGCAAAGATAATCCAAACGGAAGTGCAACAAACACCGCCAGCGCCAGTACAATAGACAGCATTACTGTCATCGCCATCTCCATCTGTTCACGTTTTTCTGCTTTTTTCGCCAATGCTGCTGAACTTTCTGCTTCGGAGCCTTCTTTTTTTTGTTTCTCGCCACTCTTCTCATCCGTACGATCTGCCTTGTTCCCATCCGCAGCTGAAGCTTCCTGCGATTCTTCCTCTTCGTAAAAGCTGGCAGAATATGTCAATGTCTTCATTCCTAACACCAAAGAGTCCACAAATGCAACAACACCTCGGATCAATGGAAGTCTGAAAAACAGCTTGCGGTCCCCTTCACTTGTGCAGGTATCTACCTTTATATCAATCTCGCCATCGGGTTTGCGTACTGCTACTGCATACTTGGACTTATTGCGCATCATTACGCCTTCTAATACTGCCTGTCCACCTATTCCTGATGATTTCATTTTTATAACCATGCCCTTCCACGCATCTGTTTTATTCTACAACAGATACAATTTTCGCACTACAAATTTACTTCACTTTCTCTCCATTTGTGTATAACACAAACGGTCACAGCACTTGTTAAGCACAAATACTGTGACCGTTCATAAGGCCGGACGCACTCCGACCATTTATTTTGCTAGTTTGCCTGAATACCATAACGGCGATTGAACTTATCAATGGCACCACGAGCTTTGACAGCCTTCTGCTGACCTGTATAGAATGAATGACATTTGGAGCAGATTTCTACGTGGATTTCCTCCTTAGTAGAACCAGTCACAAACTCATTTCCACAGTTGCATACAACCTTTGCCTGATAGTAGTTTGGATGAATTCCTTCTCTCATCGCTTTATCCTCCATTTCCATTCCGCCGCTTCTCAGCAGTCGGTTACTATTGCGAAGAAAACTTTGAAAAAAGCTTTCTCGATTCTCATTTTTACACAACTTCTTCAGTATAGCATAGTCAAAAGCGGATTGCAAGCACTTTTATACAATTTTTGTCTTGCGAATCGTTTGGATAAATTCCTGATTACTCTTAGTACGACGGAACATTTCAATAATCCGTTCAACAGCCTCTTCGGATTTCATTCCGGTAAGTGCTTTACGCATCAGGAAATTAGCTTCCATCTCCTCCTGTGTCAGAAGAAGATCATCTCTGCGCGTACTGGAACGAGGAAGATCGATCGCCGGGAATACACGCTTCTCGGAAAGCTTGCGGTCAAGAACAAGCTCCATATTACCGGTTCCCTTAAATTCCTCAAATACAACATCGTCCATCTTACTTCCGGTATCCACAAGTGCAGTTGCAAGGATTGTCAAACTTCCGCCCTCACGCATATTGCGTGCTGCACCAAAGAAACGTTTTGGCATATGCAATGCAGCCGGATCTAAACCGCCGGACAAAGTACGACCGCTTGGCTGTACTGTCAGGTTGTAAGCTCTTGCAAGACGAGTAATGCTGTCTAACAGGATCATAACTTCTTCGCCCTGCTCTACAAGACGCTTAGCGCGCTCAATAACCATCTCCGATACACGCTTGTGATTTTCCGGAAGTTCATCGAACGTGGAGAAGATCACTTCTACGTTATGTCCTAAGATAGACTCTTTGATATCTGTCACTTCCTCCGGACGCTCATCGATCAACAATACGATCAAATGCATCTTCGGATGATTTGTCTTAACAGCCTTGGCAACCTGTTTTAATAATGTCGTCTTACCTGTCTTAGGCTGAGATACGATCATTCCTCTCTGTCCTTTACCAATTGGTGCGATCAGATCCATCATACGCATGGATATCGGACAGCCCGGTGTCTCTAAGCGAAGTCTCTCATCCGGAAATACCGGTGTCAACTGCTCAAACTTTGGACGATTTATCATCTCATCCGGATCACTGCCATTGATTTCTTTGATATATAATAATGCGGCAAATTTCTCATTCTGATTACGAATACGAATATTACCATTTAGGATATCTCCGGTACGCAGATGGTACTTACGGATCAACTGCGGTGAGACATACAGATCTCTCTCTCCAGGGAGATAATTGTCGCATCGAATAAATCCATATCCCTCCGGGAGTACTTCCAAAATACCCTCACGTGATACACCACTATCCAACTCAGCGATCTCCGTTGGTGTCAACTCGTGCTGTGGTGCCCGGTGCAGCTGCGGACGAAGATCCGCATGATAGCCTCTGTTATCATTGCGTACATATCCGCCACGATCCATATTATCATTACGATAACCATCGTTTCGATAGCCTTCGTTACGGGAATAATTGCTACGATTCATACTCTCACTGCGGCTGTATACACCACGTCCCATATTATCGCGATTCATATATCCTCCGCGGTTCATATTATCACCGCGATTCATGTATCCTCCGCGACCCATATTATCATTACGGGAGTATCCTCCGCGACTCATATTATCATTGCGGGTGTATCCTCCACGGCTCATTCCCTCGTTACGGGAGTATCCTCCACGAGCCATTCCCATCTCAGGATCCCTCATATAACCGGATGTTCTCATAGGTTCTCTATCACTGACATAGCCACGATTCATATCTCGTCCACTTTCCTCCATACGGGAATTGTCTGATTCACTCGCATATCTGGATCTTGGCATCGGACTGTCGACAGCCTCTCCTGTGCTCTCTACAACATGATCTACACTCTGAATATCGTCCGTCTCAGGTGTCGCGTCTGTAGATTCCATTGTTGCTGCAACTTCTTTCACTTTTGCAAGCAACTCTAACTTTTTGTAACTGGTAACACTTTTGATGCCCATCTTCTTCGCTACAATTCGTAATTCAACCAATGATAACTTATCGTATTCTGTCATAAAATTATCCCTTTCCAATAAAAAAAATTCAACTTGTGCTAACATGATTCTTTCTGCAATTATTAGGTCGGATTATAATGAATAATAAATCGATCACGACGATATTGTCTCGCCTATGTATCTATGACCTACTGTATTAGAGTAATTACATGCACTAAATAATATAAAGCATTTCAACAGCGTTGTAAATGACTTTTTCAAAAATTTTCACAAAATCCTATGAATATTATTGTTTTTTCGACATCGTTCGTCTTTTATCGCACAAAACATCTTTTGTCGGACGAAGTTTTTCGGCTTTATTGTTTTCCAATTCGATGTATGCTATGATATAGTGTGCGATTGCTATTACAAATAATTCTACAGAAAATGGAGGTTAAGTCGAATGACAAATGCAGAAAAAGCTCTACAATTACATAAAGAATGGAATGGCAAACTGGATGTAACTCCCAAGTGTCAGGTAAAATCTCGCGAGGATCTGGCTGTTGCCTACACACCAGGTGTTGCTGAACCATGTAAGGTCATTGCAAAAAATAAAGAAGCAGCTTATCAATATACCATCAAATCCAATACCGTTGCTGTTGTTTCTGACGGAAGTGCCGTCCTCGGCCTTGGTAACATCGGTCCGGAAGCTGCTATGCCTGTTATGGAAGGCAAAGCAGTCCTCTTTAAGGAATTTGGCGGTGTCAATGCCTTCCCGATCTGCTTAGATACACAGGATACTGAAGAGATCATCAAAACCGTGATCAACATTGCACCGGCTTTTGGCGGTATCAACTTAGAAGATATTTCTGCGCCACGCTGCTTTGAGATCGAAAGTCGTCTAAAAGAAGCCTTAGATATACCGGTATTTCACGATGATCAGCATGGTACTGCGATCGTTGTTCTCGCCGGCATTATTAACGCTTTGAAGGTGGTTGGCAAAGAGAAAGAACATTGCAAAGTTGTTGTAAACGGTGCCGGATCCGCCGGCGTTGCTATTACAAAATTATTACTCCGCTATGGATTTACCGACGTAACAATGTGCGATATCAGCGGTATCTTATCTAAAAAGAGCGAGGGCTTAAACTGGATGCAGAAGGAAATGATGGAAGTAACAAATCTGTCCGGCAAAACCGGAACACTGGCTGACGCACTTTGTGGTGCCGATATTTTCGTTGGTGTCTCCGCTCCTAATATTGTATCCGCAGAAATGGTTCAATCCATGAATTCCGATGCGATACTGTTTGCCATGGCAAATCCTGTTCCGGAGATCATGCCTGATGTTGCAAAAGCTGCCGGTGCACGCGTTGTCGGAACCGGTCGATCTGATTTTCCAAATCAGGTCAATAATGTTGTTGCTTTCCCTGGCATCTTTAAGGGTGCATTAGACGGCAGAGCGACCGACATTACAGAAGAAATGAAGCTCGCTGCTGCTCTTGCACTTGCCGGACTCGTTTCTGACGAAGAATTAAACGACGAACATATTTTACCGGAAGCGTTTGACCCACGCGCAGCTCAGGTGGTGGCCGATGCAGTCAAATCACACATCCGTTAGATCTCGTTGGGGTGAAAAGCCCTACTATTCCTTAGACTATTATCTCAAAGAAACGTTTGGACAAAAGGTCTATAAAATTGCATTAGATGCGGGAATGACCTGTCCAAACCGAGATGGAACACTGGACACGAGAGGCTGTATTTTTTGCAGCGAGGGCGGTTCCGGTGATTTTGCCACGACGAACCGATCTATCACGGCTGCGATCGATGAGGCGATCTGTCGCCTAAACGGCAGCGCCAAGGAAACCGGTCAGAAATACATTGCGTATTTCCAATCGTTTTCCAACACATATGCTCCCATCGACATATTACGTCCGATGTATCTGGAAGCGCTGGCGCATCCGGATATCGTCGGACTTTCTATCGCTACCAGACCGGATTGCTTTTCCCCGGAGATTTTTTCCCTGCTCGATGAATGCAGGCAGATAAAACCGATATGGATCGAGCTCGGTCTGCAAACGGCGCACGAACATACGGCTCGTTTCATTCGCCGTGGATATCCTCTGCATGTTTTTGAGCAGACTGCGCACACGCTGCATACACTCAATATTCCGGTGATCGTCACGTGATCCTTGGACTTCCGGGCGAAACCGAAGCAGACATTCTTGAAACGATCCAATATCTGAACACACAACATATTCAGGGGATCAAATTGCAGCTATTGCATGTATTAAAAGGAACGGATCTGGCAATTTATCTCGAAGAACATCCTTGGCATATCCTGACTCAGGAAGAGTATGTAGATCTGGTCATCCGATGCATCGGTAATCTCTCTCCGGAGATTGTGATCCACCGCCTGACCGGAGATGGCCCAAAAGATCTCCTGATCGCACCACGCTGGAGCTGCAACAAACGGGCTGTTCTTAACCATATTGCACACTCTCTCAAAACAGAGCAGGTCTATCAGGGGAAATATTACAGCAAGCAGAAAGGAAACCTATGACACCAGACACACTGCGTTTGTATAAATTAATTATTTTATATGCGTTAAGCCGCACAAAACAGGGACTACCTAATGCTTTTTTGTGCGATTTCATTTTAGGGCATGGCTATACAGACTTTTTTTCAATTCAGGAAACATTAGCACTTCTGACAGAAGATGCCCTGATCGAGGAAGAGGCAACTCGTAAAACGACATATTACAAGATCACACAAAAGGGATCGCAGATGTTAGAATACTTCTCTTCCATGCTTCCCAAAGACACGATACGACAGATTGATGAATATCTGCGAGACAATAAAGTTGATATTTTAGAAGCTACCACAGTCCACACCGACTATTCGGTAACTCCTTCCGGAGACTATCTGGCATCTGCTTTAGTACAGGAACGCGGCAACACATTATTCTCGCTTTCCTTTGCCGTTCCCTCCGAGGAAGCAGCTCGTAGGGCGTGCCAAAAATTCAAAGAAAATCAGACTGAAATATATCAATGTTTATTAAAAAAACTGGGAGAATAATTCTCCCAGCCTTTTTTCATGGAATTAAATTTAGTCACAAAGCACCTTCATAAATTTCTTTTTACCACGTTTTACAACAATGCCTTCTGCACTGATCTGCTCTTTCGTAAGTGTCATGCGAACATCGGTCACTTTCTCACCATCGATCGTAACACCGCCCTGCTCGACATTTCTTCTTGCCTCTCCATTAGATGTTGCAAGACCGGCTTTAACCATTAATTTCAAGATGCCGATCTTACCATCTTCAAAATCTTCATCGACCAGCTTTGTCTCCGGCATCTGTGCTGCGTTTCCGCTGGAAAAGAGTGCACGCGCTCCTTCCTGTGCTTTAACAGCTTCTTCCTCACCATGTACTAACTTGGTAAGCTCAAATGCCAAGATCTCTTTTGCCTCATTTAGCTTGCTGCCTTCCCAGGCATCCATCTCTTCGATCTGCTCTAACGGAAGGAATGTGAGCATGCGCAGACACTTAAGCACATCACCATCTCCCACGTTTCTCCAATATTGATAAAAATCAAACGGGCTGGTCTTGTTCGGATCAAGCCATACAGCGCCAGACTGTGTTTTACCCATCTTTTTGCCTTCGGAATTGAGCAGCAGATTGATCGTCATTGCATAAGCATTTTTGCCCAGCTTACGACGGATCAATTCCGTTCCACCAAGCATGTTGCTCCACTGATCATCTCCTCCAAACTGCATGTTACATCCGTACTTCTGGAACAAGGCATAAAAATCATAGCTCTGCATGATCATGTAGTTGAACTCCAGGAAACTAAGTCCTTTCTCCATGCGCTGTTTATAGCACTCTGCCGTTAACATACGATTTACGCTGAAATGGGCACCAACTTCACGCAGCACTTCTACGTAATTCAGATCCAACAGCCATTCTGCATTGTTGACTAACAATGCCTTATCATCTGAGAAATCAATAAAACGGCTCATCTGCTTTTTGAAGCAGTCTACATTATGTGCAATCGTCTCTTTGGTCATCATCTGACGCATATCGGTACGCCCGCTTGGATCACCGATCATAGCTGTTCCGCCACCGATCAATGCGATTGGCTTATTGCCTGCCATCTGCAAGCGTTTCATCAGACAAAGAGCCATAAAATGTCCTACATGAAGGCTGTCTGCCGTCGGATCAAATCCAATATAAAAAACCGCCTTACCTTCATTGATCATCTCTTTGATCTCTTTTTCGTCCGTCACCTGTGCGATCAAGCCACGGGCAACCAATTCATCATACACTGTCATCTTTTCGCTCATGTTGTTCTCTCCTTTTTTATTCCTTTATGACTTTTTTATGCAAAGAAAAAAAGTCCTTTTGTCAACGACAAAAGGACGATGAAATCGTGTTACCACCTTTTTTTACAATATGCTCACACATATTGCCTTAGCAGGATACCTCTATATCCCTGCACGATAACGGGTGCATCACCGGCTAAATCTACCAAAAGGATCAAAATCCTCTCTTCAATCCGCTACTCCAAGATGTATTCATACAGGCTTCTATCCTAACGCCTCTCAGCAACCGGCTATTCTCTGTAGGTCTCCCCCATGTACTACTTCTTCTTTTCTTCGCATCTTTTGACATCATAGCAAAGATTATTTTGCTTGTCAATCCATTCTTCCAATGTCAGCGGATAATAATCCGAAAATCCCGCAAAACAATTGATCAGATTGCAAGGCAAATGCCGCTCTTCTCCCACAGAAGCCCCGCGCCCTTTCGCATGGTAGGTGATTTCTGTGGACTCTCTCTGAAAACGCAGCACATTTTTATAATCCGGCGTATCATGGACATGCCCGTACAACATATATGTAGAATCACCATGATACTGCCCGTTATAACAGATGATCGGATAATGGCAGAGTACCAGCTTGCGCCCATTATCTTTAAGCTCTGCATAGGGCTTGACCCATTCTAAAAGAGACGGATCAAACTTTTTGTCCCGCAAAAACAACCGGTCATGATTCCCTGTCACCAAATACTTTTTACCATTCAGTTTATGCAGCAGCTCATTCACCTGCTCTCCTTTACCCAAACAAAGGTCTCCTAAGATCACCACTTCATCTTTCTTCTTCCGGACACGCTCGTTCCACCGAACGATCATCGCCTCATCCATCTCCTCAACAGACGCAAACGGACGACCGTCTAACAGCCTTACCTTGTCATGTCCAAAATGGCAGTCTGCAATATAAAATCTCATTCTTATCTCTCATTCTTCATGTTCTCTTTCGCCACAGACGTAAGGCTGCCGGCATGTTCTTTATATAACAGTCTGTACTTTGATCATATTGGTCGTTCCGGAAATTCCCACAGGCACTCCGGAAGTACATACAACCGTATCACCACTGTCGACTAACCCCATACGACGTGATACACACGTACCATGTTCAAACAATTCAAATACGTCTTTTTTCTCCTGCAGAAGTACCGGAGTGACGCCCCAGGATAAATTTAACTGACGATACACTTTGTCCGTGATCGCACAGCCAATGATATCACAAGCCGGACGGTACTTGGAAATCATTCGTGCCGAACGACCCGATTTGGTAACGGTAATGATCGCTTTGGCATTAATATCATGTGCTGTTGTACAGGTTGCGTGACAGATTGCATCTGTTACATCCGGATCTGCTTTGCGCGATCTTTGGAAAAAGCGTTTACGGTAATCAATATCGCTCTCTGTACGATTGGCGATCCTCACCATCATCTGTAATGCCTGCACCGGATACAAACCGGCTGCCGTCTCGCCCGATAACATGATCGCACTGGTACCATCATAGATCGCATTGGCAACATCGGTCGCCTCCGCTCTTGTCGGACGCGGATTGTGGATCATGGAATCAAGCATCTGTGTTGCCGTGATCACCTGCTTACCGGCTTCATATACTTTTTTTATGATCATTTTTTGAATGACAGGCACTTCCTCTGTCGGAATCTCCACGCCCATGTCTCCTCGTGCGATCATGATCGCATCAGAAACCTCGATGATCTCATCAATGCAGTTCACGCCTTCTCTATTCTCAATTTTGGCAATGATCTTAATCTGTTCCCCACCATTTTCTTGGAGTAATTTACGGATCTGCTGTACATCTTCTGCAGTACGCACAAAAGATGCTGCCACATAATCTACATCTTCTTCTATACCGAACAACAGATCGGATTTATCCACTTCACTAATATAAGGCAGACTCAAATGAATGCCCGGAACGTTGATCCCTTTATGATTTGATACTTTGCCGCCATTATTGACATCACAGATAATATCTGTATCTGTCAACTCTTTCACTGTCATCTCAATCAAACCGTCATCGATCAAAATACGCTGTCCGACTTTGACATCACCAACCAACTCAGGATACGTAATAGTTACAATATGTTCATCACCCTCTACTTCTCGTCCGGTCAACACAAACTCGTCGCCCTTTTGCAATGTGATCGCACCATCTTTAAAATCCCTTACACGAATCTCCGGGCCTTTAGTATCCAACAATGTCGCAACCGGTCTGCCGTAACGCTCACGCAGCAGACGCAATTTTGTGAGACGTTTCTTCTGCTCCTCATGCGTCCCATGAGAAAAATTAAATCTTGCAACATCCATGCCTTCCTGAATCAATCGTTCTAACACTGCATCACTATCCGATGCCGGTCCTAATGTACAAATAATTTTTGTTTTTCTCATTTTAACCCTCCATTATCCTTATGCCTCTTATTTTATACACCGAAAGTATACCACAATTTCCCGGTGATAACACATTAAACTTCGTTTTTTACAAATTTTTCTGCAACCCTTTGCAAACCATTTACGTATGATTTGCACGACCCTCGCACTCTGTCATGTTCGTATTCATATTCCCTCCGGTCCTGCCATACATTTATATTGATATCATGATCCTATTTCAAAAACAGGACGGAAAGCAGGACTATTATGACCAAATTTATGTCAAAATCAAATAATTGCAATCAGTCTGCGATCATCTTTCGAATTATCCTGTGCAGCGGGATCAGCTTGGTGCTTGGTGCGGTACTCGGGCATCTGCTGCGCACGGAATTGTTTGCCGATATTAATGCTGAATTTGAACAAATACTGCTTGCTTTGGATACAAAATCCATCCACTATCCCTCCTTATTCCGGCTATGTACCTCAACACAGTTCAAACAGCTCTTCCTTTTGTGCTTTTTTTCACTGACCAATGCATGGGTTTTCTATTTGACGTTCTATTGTCTCTATACCGGCTTTCGCTGCGGACTTTTGCTCTCATTTTGCCTAACTCATAATGTCCACAGTGGATTTTTTGATTTTCTCTGCTTTCTGCTGCCTCACTGCCTGTTGTATATACCGGCGTATCTGCTGCTCATCAATATGCTGCAGCAGATCAGGGATCAGAAAGCAAAAAAGCAGTCCCTCTTACAAGGACTGCCCATTCTCTTGCTCTCTATCTGCCTGCTGTTTGCCGGTTGTCTGTGTGAAGCCTTTATCAACCCTTCGCTAATGCAGTGGTATCAAGGGTTGTAAGCAACGCATCCAGTGCCCGCTCCAGATCTTCTTTTGTTCCATCATTTGGAACAATGCGCTGTACTTTCTCCCGCAGCAATGTTTCCGAAATCTGGCTTTGGATGATCGCCTTTGATTTCTGTTCAGAATAACCGCGGTCCGATGCCAAACGCCGGATCCGCTCCTCCGCCGGTACATAAACAAGCCATACCTCATCACACAAACTGTCACATCCGGTCTCATACATTAATGCTGTCTCTATCAGCAAAATACCGGAACGGGTACGATTTTGACGTATCGTATCCCGAATATATTCGATCACCGCCGGATGAATCACCTGGTTAAGCCAGTCACGAGCTCTCGCATCCGAAAAAACAATCTCTGCCAATGCTGCCCGGTCGATCGAGCCGTCCAATGAGACGATATTTTGTCCAAAATGCTCTACGATCTGACAATAAGCACTTCTTCCCGGTTCCATAACAACATGCCCCAATTCATCGGCAATCAGCAGTGTTGCTCCCAGTTTTTCCTGCAAGCGATGCGCAGCATACGATTTCCCGCTTCCCACGCCCCCTGTAATTCCAATTACGTACATATCTAACCCTCTTCCCGAATATCAATGTGCCTCGTACCAATTTTTTCCTTCTTCTACATCAATAGACAACGGCACCTGCAACTGTGCGGCAAGCGGCATCTCTTCTTCTAAGATCCTCTTCACCTGCTCCTTTTCCTCGATCTTCGTTTCTACCAGCAGTTCATCATGCACCTGCAGCACAATGCGGGATTCTAACTGTTCCTCCTGCAAACGCTCTGCAACACGAATCATCGCAATCTTGATAATATCTGCTGCCGTCCCCTGTATCGGCGAATTCATGGCAACGCGTTCCCCAAAAGAACGCTGCATGAAATTACTGGATTTAAGCTCCGGCACGGGTCTGCGTCTGCCAAACATTGTCTGTGCATATCCGGTATCCTTTGCTTTTGCGACCAATTCGTCCAAAAATGTCTTGATCGCCGGATAACTCTCAAAGTATTTATGAATGATCTCATCCGCCTCTTTGCGCGAGATGGAAAGATCCTGACTAAGACCAAACGCGCTGATACCATACACGATACCAAAGTTTACTGCTTTGGCATTGCGGCGCTGCAGATCCGTCACCTCCTCAAACGGCGTATGAAACACTTTGGAGGCCGTAGCGCGGTGAATATCCTGCCCCTGTCTATACGCCTCGATCAAATGCTCATCGCCCGACATATGCGCTAACACACGCAGTTCGATCTGTGAATAATCCGCATCCAAAAACAGGAATCCGGACTTTGGTTCAAAGACTTTTCGAAGCTGTTTGCCGAGCTCCATACGGATTGGAATGTTCTGCAGGTTCGGATCTGTACTGCTGATGCGGCCGGTTGCGGTGATCGTCTGGTTAAATTTGCCATGGATACGATGATCTTCCTCTATAAATACCGGCAATCCATCTGCATACGTAGACTTCAATTTACTGACCTGACGATACTCTAAAATCTTATCGATGATCGGATCTTCCGTACGAAGTTTTTCCAAAATATCTGCCGAAGTTGAATAGCCGGTCTTGGTCTTTTTGGCAAACGGAAGCTTTAGCTTTTCAAATAGGATCACGCCAAGCTGCTTGGGTGAATTGATATTAAATTCTTCTCCGGCAAGATCGTAAATATCTGTCTCCAATGCCAAAACACGGCGTTCCAACAGTTCAGACATTTCTTTCAAGACCTCTGCATTTGCCTGCACACCGAGTCGTTCCATTTCAAACAGATAGTATACCGTCGGCATTTCGATTTCTTCCATCAAGCCTAACATTCCCTCTGCCGCTAACTGCTTTTTCATCTCAGCCCACGCCATCAATGGAATGCAGGACAAATAGCCGAAATAGGATTTGAGGCGTTTTGCCGTTTCTTCCTCATCTATCCGCGCAAGCTGCGCAGCTAACGTCTCTTTACCAAACAATTCCTGATAGGATGGCAGTGTCATATGAAGATAATCACGCGCAATATCATCTGCCTGATACGTATCCTTCAGCGGATTTAACAAATACGCTCCGATACCCAGATCGCGCAGACTGGCAAACGTTTTTTTGCGTTCCTGTTTCGTATCCAGCGCAAATCCATGCTGCTTTGCCGGCTCAATCCCATATGTCCGCACCTCCACCGGTTTCGTCAGGTGTAATGCATTTTTCCAATCTAATAATAAAATTTCAGAACTCTTTTTCTCAAGCCGATGATAGCCATCTAATATATCATTTCCGGTCACTTCTTCAGAAACGAGAATATAACCGGTATGACAATCTTCTCCCTCATAATAAGACAACGAAAAGCCAATGAAACCATATTCCTCGCCGTCTTCCTGTTCCATCCCGAGTTCTACGCTGTCTTCCGTAAAGACCAGGCTCATCTGTCCGCCGCCTTTTTTGCTCTGACGTTTGCGGGCCGCTCCGGCACCTATCCAAGGATCTCCTAAAAACGCCACGCCGACAGCCTCCGGTGCAAGGTTGCATACATGATCTACAGCAGCATTCCATTCTTTCTTCGTGGTCCATTGTGTAAACTGCTCAAAATCAGGCACAACACTTTGTACTGTCTCACTGTCAAAACGAGAAAATAACGATTTTAACTCCAAACGTTTGATCCACTCAAATGCCTCCGACGTAAAGAGATTTTCCAGTTTTGCGTCCTCCAATGTGACATCGATCTCACAATCTGTTTTGATCGTGGCAAGTTGCTTGCTTAGCTTGGCAAGTTCCGGATTTGCACGAAGCAATTCTCTTGCACGCTTTGGCTCAACTTCTTCCAAATGCTCATAGGCCGCTTCCACTGTTGGAAAAGCTGTCAGGATCTTGACAGCAGTTTTCTCTCCGATACCCGGTACGCCCGGAATATTATCTGCAGAATCTCCCATCAGACCTTTCATATCAATAATCTGCTCCGGCTTTAGTCCGTATTTATCGATCACGTCCTGCGTATGATAATTTTCAATCTCCGTTCCCCCCCGCTTCGTCTTTGGAATACGGATCATAATACGATCCGACGCAAGCTGCAGCAGGTCACGATCTCCCGACACGAGCGACACATCCATATCTTTGCTCTCCGCTCTGCGGGCCAAAGTCCCTAACAGATCATCTGCCTCATACCCTTTCTGCATCACGAGCGGAACATGCATAGCACGAAGCACATCCTGGATCACCGGCACCTGTTCTCTTAACTCGTCAGGCATCCCCTTTCTGGTGCCCTTATACTCCTGATACATTTCATGGCGAAACGTCGGATGTTTCACATCAAAAGCAACAATAAAATAATCCGGTTTCTCCTCTTCCAGGATCTTGAGCATAATATTCAAAAAACCATAAACGGCGTTCGTATGCATTCCTTCCGATTGGTGAGATCCGGAAGTCCGTAAAACGCCCTGTTTAATATACTGTGTCCATCGATCAATACTAATTTTTCACGCATAAGCTTTCTCCATCATCTACAATTGCAAGATCATGCCAACGCACAACAACACAAAGCACAGGATCTTTGCAATAAATTTAATCTTATATTTATACAGGTAGTCCTCAGCAGACAGCAGTTTCTGCTCGGAATCCATTTTCAACGCACTCATATTATCGCTTTCCAAAAAACGCATTCCCATCAACATCGTATAGTATACGTCATACTCTTCCTTGCAATCCGGACAATGCTCCATATGATACAAAAAAGCATCCAGATCCGATATGCTCAACTGATCATCAATAAAAGGGATGACATGCTTCTGCGTTTCCATACAGCTCCACATTTTTCTTTTCATACTGTTTGCCTCCCGCAGGTATTGAAAAGTTTATACTGCCTATCAGCAATTTTCTATAAATTAACAAAAAAAGGAAGCCATCGGCTTCCTTTTCGTAAATATATGCATCAGGAGGGATTTGAACCCTCACGAGGTCACCCCCGACGGATTTTGAGTCCGTTGCGTCTGCCGTTCCGCCACTAATGCGTCTTGTGTTGTCACAACGATATAAATAATATCATGCTTTTTTGTATTCGTCAAGTGTTTTTTGTGAACTTTTCAAAAAAATCAGTTTGGTACTAAAATAGTTCACGATGGATAACGTCAAACAAACCACAACCTTTGCCTGCAATCCTTTTACGCCAAGCAATGCACCATCTATTCCCATCTGGTACAACTGCGGCTGCAAAAAGATCTCCAACAAACCTGTCACGCCTCTCGCTGTTGCAAATGCACAAAATTCACGCAACACACGTCTCATTCCCCAAGATCTGCTCTCAAATACGTATATTTTGTTGGTTACATACGCAAATATAAGCGTCATTGCAAAGGAACCCGCATTCGCTAATTCCATTGGCAAAAATGTAACCAGTAAAGAATATATCCCCCAATTAAATACTGTAGCACTGACCCCCATCACTACATACATCAGCGATTCTTTATGCTGCATAATTACCTCATTTCTAACATTTAATCGTTACACAACTTTCCCCATTATACAGAATTCACGAAAAAATGCAATCTTTTTCGACAAAATCATTGCCTCAAACTTCCCATACCTCAAATCCTCCACAACCACATATTGCTTATTATGTCAGCAATAAATTAACTATTTTGCAGCCGATAAACTAACTTATTCTGCCGTCAGAGAACTAAGATAATTGCCGCAGAACGCAGAGTTTTTGTGTGATTTCTTATTTTGTTAAGTCTCTGATGAATACATGCCTGAAGGAATGTCTGAGATGTCCCGGTTTAGCAAGGTATCATCCATTTTTGGACGGGACGCTTTCGCTACGATACTAAGATTTGACGGAAGCGCCATCATTTGTTACATTATTCTTGCATAATTTTAACAGTGTATATCCGCCTTTGATGCCTGCCAAAATGCGTCAGACCGGAGTATACAGAAATGGAGATGAACACATGATTGCAATTATAATGGCAGTGTATAATGGCGAAACCTATCTGAATGAACAGATTGATTCGCTGCTTTCCAATACAGAAAAGGACTTTGTTCTGCACATCTTTGACGACGGCTCTACAGACCGTTCTGCGGCCGTGATCCAATCCTACACAGATAAGTATCCGTCAAAGATCTTTTATCACCGCAATGTAACGAATCAGGGCGTGATCCATAACTTCTTGAACGGATGCCTGCAAGTGGATGCAGATTATTATATGTTCTGCGATCAGGATGATGTCTGGCTTCCGGAAAAGATTGCGCATTCTGTCGAAGCCGTAAAGCGGGCGGAAGCACAGTCCCCAAATGTTCCGATTGCTCTGTTTGGTGATGCTCGTGTTGTCGACGATTCCCTGCAGCAGTTGCATCCATCTTTCCAGCAGATGAGCGGTTACCACACAGATGCTTTAGATGTGGCTCATTTGTTGATGGAAAATAAACTGATCGGCTGTACAATGTTATTTAACCGCGCGCTGCGCGATAAGCTAACCGATACGGTACCGGACGGCCTTCGTATGCATGACTGGTGGATCGCATTGATTGCCTCGGCATTTGGACGCATTATTTATCTGGATGAACCGTTATTATTATACCGCCAGCATACCGGCAATGTTGTCGGCGGCAGTTCCCGGTCGCATTATATCACAAACCGTGTAAAGCATCTGACGGCACAGCGACAAGTACTCTATGACACTTGTAAGCAGGCAGAAGTCTTTTTGACGATCTATAACGATCAGCTGACGGAGACGCAAAAACGCCTCGTATCCCTCTTTGCCGGTCTTCCATCCGCAAATTGGTTTACAAGACGTTATTTGATCTTACGTTATCATTTTCTTAAAAGTGGTCTGCTACGCAACCTCGGTGTCATGCTGATCATTTAATGTGTGATTAACGGCCACTCCCATGCCAAGAAGCACAAAAAAGATCGGGGCTACTGCGATACAGGAATCGTTGGATAATCCCATGATCAGGTAACCGATCACACTGACAAGAAGTGCAGCACCTATTTTCGGCAGATATCCACGCATCGAAGCATTCCAAAACAAACGGATCGAGGATACCACATACCATAACACAAAGGTCAAAAAAGCGATCAGAGATGGGATCCCTGTCTGAGCCGCAATCTGCAAATACAGGCAGTGCGGTTTACTGATCATTTCACCGCTGTGTCCGGAATTATACAGACCGACCAGGTCATCGTTTGGAAACGCGATCAAAAAAGTGTCCGGCCCCGTTCCTAAGAGCGGATGTGCTTTCAGCAGATTCCAGGTTTTCGCCCAAATGTATCCACGATTATTCGCTAACGAGTAATGTTTTTCCAAATAAGAGAATCCCTCTTTCGCTTTCTTCATACGAAACAAAGCATTTCCCCCCGCCACAACATAATATCGGTTATCATTTTTAACCAATTCATTTGTAAAGATCCACTTTTTTTGTTCATTCTGTTCTTTGCCATCTACCATCGTTTTACGCGAAGTCACGACATAAAATCCATGAAACGACTCTTTGGATATCGTTCCGACACGCACAGGAAAACGGGGATCATCTACTTGCCGTTCCTGAGAGTCATCTGCCGGACCGGCAGTGACTTTCGTTCCCTTTTCATCGGTAAGCAAAACTCCGGCATCTGCTTCTTTTCCCTCCAAAGCCATATGTAACTCATGTCCATTCATCGTAAAAATCACATCGCGATCCGTCTCGACCGCTGTTAGTGCGTACTTTTCCTGCTCTGCCTGAAACATCCCCTGCATACGTGTGATCAACACATTGTGGTTATAAGCATTAACTCCCGCAAAGGCAGCCACACCCAGAGCGATCACACCGGCAGCGATATACCAACGCCGAAACAGATATTTGCGCAAAAGCAGTGCCATCAAAATCCCACCTGCTGCCAGTGCAATAATTCCCGCACGAGACTGCGATGCAAAAATGCACAAGAACAGTCCTGCAATGAGAATGGCATATCCCATCTTATGCCACCATTTTCGTGCAACGACAAACAGTGCGATCAGCAAAGGGATCGTCAATACACCATAAAAACCTACATAATTCGGATTGTACAGCGTCATATAGGTCCGTCCTTTACCAAACTTAAGCGACACATGACCGATCAGATCGGAATTGGTGATAAACATCTTTTGAAATGTCCTACACGCAACCGGATCCACGCCGAATGCCTGACACACTCCAAACGCTGTCAAAACAACAATACCGGCCACAAACCACGGAAGCAGCCTTTTGACTGCACGCTCCTCCTGCAAATGAACATACGCATATATTGTCAACAGTACATAGCCTAACAAAATCCAAACTGATTCATATTGTTCATAAATCCCCCGAAATGATCTTGCCCGGTCCACCGACAAGCAGGCTGCCACAAGGCAGAGACCGCCATAGACCAGGAGCGCCATAAACGCTTTATGTAATGATATCTTTTTTTCTTCGCTAAAAACCATATAAAACGTCAGAAACAACATAACACCAAAGGTCACGTAAAGCCAAATTGCTTTCACATACAAAAAGAAATCGATCGTTGTCTGTGAACCGGTATACCAGTTATATTTTGTCAGACCGGTATTCACATCACATTCATATAATAATGCCGGAATGACCGCTAATACTGCGATCAATGGAATCAAATACAACATCGGATATTTCTGCTGTGTAACCTTTTGGTTTGATCTCTTTGCACTCATCTGCCTGTTCCTCCTTTGTCCGGTGTCCTTCCACTCTGTGTCCCGGGATCCGGCTGTTCTCCCGGAACCCCCTCAGCAGCAGATGGTTTCAATACTGTTTTCAATGTCATAAGGATCAGCTTGATATCCTGCCACAGAGAATAATTTTCAATATAAAACAGATCCAATTTCAACTTATCATATGGCGATGTATTATACTTGCCATACACCTGTGCGTATCCCGTCAGTCCTGCTTTTACGCGGGTTCGAAAGCGAAATTCCGGCATATCACGCTCATACGCCTGTATCATCTCCGGCCGTTCCGGTCTTGGACCCACAAAGGACATATCCCCCTTCAAAATATTAAACAACTGCGGAAGTTCATCGAGTCTGCTCGCCCGCAGAAAACGACCCACCACCGTAACACGGTCATCATGCCTAGATGCAAGTACCGGTCCTTCACTGCTCTCTGCATCCACCACCATACTTCGAAACTTAATGATCGTAAACAACTGATCATCTTTGGTACAACGCACTTGTCGATAAAAGACCGGCCCGCCATCGCAAAGCTTCACAGCTGCACTAACGAGCACCAGGATTGGTGAGGTCACAACCAACAGTACAAACGACAATACCAGATCTAACAGTCTCTTAAGCAGTCTTTCGTCAAAACTTAACGCATATCCCCGCGACAACAAGAACGGTGTATCAAAGACATGGATCCTCTCTGCCCCCATCAGGATCAGATCGGATAATTTAGGTACAACGTACGCTCTTTTTTCACACATATAACAGTATTTTAGCAGATCATTACGGCACTCTGCCGTAATATCGCCTATGATAACAGCGTGGAAGTCCTGCATTTTCTGCTTGATCGCTTCCATCCCCTCCGCAATATTGATCGAATCATAAATAGCATATTTATCCCGTCTCGTCTCGACCTTATAGATCAGATCCTTAGCGGAACGTTCACCATAAATCAGCAGTAATTTCCAGGGTTGAAAAATAGAATTGTAAAAATAGATCACCAACGAGTTCCAAAGTGTTGTCACCACCATCTCTGCTGCCATGATCAGGCACAAAACGAACGGATTTACAAAACCAAACGCTAACAGTGATATAATAAAATAAAACAAGATATTCGTTAGCAATAAACTCAAAAATTGGGACAATAATACCTCGATTCGGCGATACTGCCCAATCTTTAAGCTGCCATACATATTAGAAAAGAATAACAGCATCATACCATAGAGGGCGATCACCACGTAATGTCCTCTACGGTAAAATGTGATCACATACATCGTACCTGCATAATAACGATACCAGCCTGCAGCAAATAAGAGGCAGAGCAATAAAATATTTATGAATGAGGCTATAAACAAGATCAGCCTTTTATATGGATCGTACTTCTTCATAAACTCCTTCCTTTTTGTCCTGCTTCGTATTTGTTGCTCATCAGCTGTGCTTTTTCATTAGTTTATCAAGTCCCTGATGCTTAATATTGGCTAAGGAGCGGAAAATATGCTCATTGGCAAGACGTTCTGCCGTCTCCTCATCCTTTTTCTTGAGTGCTTCTAAAATAGCTCCATGCTCCTCGCCTGCCTTAGAGGCACGCTCTCTGGACGACAGCGTATTCTTACGGACTCGCTCTACGTAATGGTGATAATCCGTCAAAATATGTTCTAATACCTTACTGCCGCATGCCTGATATAGTAGCAGATGAAAGCGGTTATCTAATTCAAAGATCTGATCCCAATGCTCTTTCTCAATATGGAACTTGCTTAAATAAACAATCTCCTCTAACTCTTCCAACTGCTCTAACGTAATATGCTCACAAGCCCATCTGGCACAAAGTCCCTCCAAGTAAGAGCGCATCACATAAATGTCATAAATATCTTTCGCTGTAATACCTTTGACATAAGCCCCCTTATTCGGAATGATTGAAACCAGCCCCTCTAACTCCAATTGACGAAGCGCCTCTCGTACCGGTGTTCTGGAAACACCCAACTCTTTACTGATCGCCGCTTCTTTCAGTTCACAGTTTTCTTCATAATTCCCTGCAAGAATGTCTTCCCTCAATTTATTAAACACTCTTCCACGCAAAGAATATTGATCATTGTCGTTCATAACTTCTCCATTTCTGTCCACACGGATTGGATTTTATTTATCATAACCGTTTGGATTATTTGACTGCCATCTCCAGGAGTCCGCACACATCTCCTCGATGCCGTTCTCCGCTTTCCAGCCAAGCTCTTTAGCTGCCTTTGACGGATCACAATAACAGGTCGCGATATCACCTGCTCTTCTCGGCTCGATCGTATATGGAATCTTAACGCCAGTCGCTTTTTCAAAATTATGCACAATATCTAATACACTGTATCCGACACCGGTTCCCAAATTATAAATCTTAAGACCGCAATCTTCTTGGATCTTATCGATTGCTTTAACATGACCCTTGGCAAGATCTACAACATGGATATAATCACGAACTCCCGTTCCGTCCGGTGTGTCATAATCGTTGCCAAAAACACCAAGTTTCTCTCTCTTGCCTGCTGCCACCTGTGTAATATAAGGCATCAAATTGTTCGGGATGCCATTTGGATTCTCTCCCATTTTACCACTCTTATGTGCTCCGATCGGATTGAAATAACGGAGCAGGATAATGTTCCAGTCATTATCCGCACGATACAGATCCATAAATATCTGCTCTAACATCGATTTCGTCCAGCCATAAGGATTGGTACACTGTCCCTTCGGGCACTCCTCTGTGATCGGCACAAACGCCGGATCACCATATACGGTTGCCGAAGAAGAAAAGATCATATTTTTCATATTATATTTACGCATCACTAATAGCAGATTTAACGTTCCGGCAATGTTATTCTGATAATACTCTAACGGTTTCTCTACGGATTCTCCCACTGCTTTAAGACCGGCAAAATGAATGCATACATCCGGTTTATCTTCCTCAAAGATTTTCTCTAACAACGGAGCATCTGCAATATCTCCCTTATAGAACTTAACCGGTTTGCCGGTAATTTCTCGAACACGGTTTAATGCCTCTTCACTGGCATTATACAAGTTGTCAAGAACGATCACCTGATGTCCTGCCTCCAAAAGTTCCACACACGTATGACTTCCAATGTAGCCTGCTCCACCTGTCACTAATACATTCATGTTGTCCTCCATTCTGCATGCCAAAACAGCAGATTCACGGAATCTGCCATATGCCTGCTGCTATTATGCAAATCTTTCAAAGAACAGTATACTGCATTTCATCATTTTTGAAAAGGGAACAATTTGTTTTGCTTTTCCATATCCGGTATGATACACTTTAAATGCATTATTAAGGAAAAAGGGGTACGAACAAACGGTATGCTGTTAAAGATAAAAATGTGGATTGCACGAATGTGTCAATATATTCTATATTTTGCGGTTCCCCTAAAAAAGAACCGTATCATGCTCTATGCACACCACCGTAGTGGTTATGTCTGTAACCCCTGTGCGTTATTGCAATATCTGGAAGCAAAGCATCCCGGTCAGTGGGATCTCGTCTGGGTAACCGAATATCCGGAGAGTCTTCCACACCTTCCCGGTGTCCGTATATGCGGCAGACGCAGTTTCCAATATTTTCGAACCTTTATCCGAACAAAAGTCTTTATTACCAATGATATGGTCGATGAAAATCTGATCAAAAAACCCGGTCAGCTCTTTATAAGCACGTGGCACGGCGGCGGTGCTTACAAGAAGGTTGGCATAAGTACCTGTGCGGAAAGTAAAGAAATGACACGACATTTTCGTAAATGGTATGGCAGACTGGATTATTTTGTCTCCTCCTGCCGTAAATGCACGACGAATTATACCGAAGCGTTCCATCTGCCTGCGTCTTGTTTTTTGGAGATTGGCAGTCCGCGCAATGATATTTTTTGGCAGGACCCGGATATGGCACTACAACAGGTTTATGAATTTTATCATCTTGACCCTGACACGCAGATCCTGCTATATGCGCCCAGTTTTGCAGCAAATCTGCCGGACAGGGACGATCTGGTTTCATTAACGGCCAATACCACCGCTTGGAAGCAGGTCCTATCTGATCTTGCGAATACAACCGGCAAGCGATGGGTACTTATGTACCGTACACACCATTTTGCTCCGGCCTCTTGCGATACAACAAATGAACTTTTTATCGACGGCAACCGTTACGACGATATACAGCCGTTGCTCCTTGCAGCTGCAATGTTAGTTACCGATTATTCGTCCTGTATGTGGGACTTTGCGCTGACCGACCGTCCGATTTTTGTTTTACAGGATATTATCAAAGCTTATGAGCAGTCGGATCGTGGATTTTTCGTTTCGCCGCAAAGCTGGCCCTACACGAAGATCCGCTCTTTACAGGAGATCCCGGCTAAATATGCTGTTTGGGACAACAAAGACAACTATCACAAACATTTTGAGCAGATGGCTCCTTTGAAACAGGACACGCCTGCGAACGACTGACAGATGTGATACTAACACATACGATGACACCAAGGAAAAACTCTGGAGGGAAACACCATGACAAGAAATAAACACATATGGATCTTTAATGCCGGAAACAGCTACAGCGGCAACCCAAAATGGCTGTTTGAATATATCCGCAGACATCACCCGGACATTCGCACTGTATGGATGTGCTACCACAAAGATGTCAGAAACTATGTGAAACGGCTCGGCTATGAGGCCTGCCTTTTTGATTCCACCGCCGGCAAAACTATTATGAAGGAAGCCGGAGTTTATGTTGTCGAAATGTGTAAAGAAGCTTTTCAGCCGGAATTGGAGGGGATCACGATACTCAATTTGTGGCATGGTGTTGGCTGCAAAAGTATTGAACGAAAAGTAACCGGCGGCTTTCTACAGGAACGCATTGCCAAAAAATATATCCGCAACAACCGCATCTACAAAAATGCGCAGCTCTTCTTAGTGACCTCTGAATTGATGGAAAAACACTTTATGGAACAATGCGGCATTGATGAAGAATTGTTGATCCGCGCCGGCTATCCACGCTGTACCGTAACCGATCCGGTCTGCACTTATCCACATGATATACGTGCCATAAAAGGGCTTTCTGACGATGCACGTATCGTAGTTTATGCACCGACCTACAGAGATTACGCCAAAGAAAACTTTATCAAAGCTGCGATTCCGGATATGGACAGACTAACGCAGGTTTTACAGGGAGAAAATATATTACTGGTTCTCAAAATGCATCCTTTAGTAGAAAAAGATACTGAATATCTACAGGTAAAAGCACAGTATGAACATTGCCCAAACCTGTTATTTTGGGATAATGCCAACGATATTTATGAAATTTTTGAGGATGTCGATGCGGCGATCATCGACTATTCTTCCATCTTTTATGACTTTATGGCACGCGGCGTCCGAAAGTTTATCCGCTATCTAAACGGTGATGAAGAAGAGCTCCGCGACTTTGTATTTGACGTCAAAGAAATGACCTGTGGCGAGATTGCAACGAACTTTGAACAGTTGCTGCAGGCATTGCAAACATTAACGGAATCACCGGTCGAAGAACTCGACCGCTTAAACCACTTATTTTGGTCGTATTCCAACGAAAATGCCTGCGAGATCATTATAGAACGCGCACTTCAATTTACTCCTTTGATGCGCCAGCTCCCAACGCTGTACAGCTTTGATATATTTGATACACTCATCTCGCGCAAGTGCCTCTGTCCAACGACGATTTTTAGTTATGTGCAAAGCAAAATGTGCACCGGCACGATGGACTTCCCGCCATATCTGCTGACAAATTATTCTGTCGTCAGACAGCAGTGCGAGCAGAATGTGCGTGAATACTACAAAAAGTCTGTGTTGCTGCGCAACGATGATCATTTTGAGATTCAGTTTAAAGAAATCTTTGACCACATGGCAGCACTGTATGGTCTTGACGATATGCAGAAAGATCAGTTAATGCAATGGGAGATTGAAGGAGAACTTGAAGCCGTTATTCCGCTTGTGCCACAGATTTCCTTACTCAAAAAATATATTGCAGAGGGAAACGACATTGTTCTGATCAGTGATATGTATCTGCCTAAGGAAGTGATCGTAAAGCTGCTTCAGAAAGCAGATCCACTATTAGCAACGCTTCCTTTGTATGTATCCAGTGAAGTCGGACATCAAAAGACAACCCGCAAACTGTTTTTGCACGTATATTCAGATCTTGACTACTGCTACGAAAAGTGGATCCATATCGGCGATAACCGATTTGCTGATCAGGTACAACCGGAAATGCTCGGCATACAGACTGCACCGATACCGGTTCCGGAATGGACGCCGTATGAAAAACGTCTGGCAGATTACAGCAGCCACTATGAGTTTCGCTGTGTTGCTAAGCAGATACAATCTTTCCGCCTTACGCATCCCGCCCCGGAAGAGCAGTTTGCCTATTGCTATGCGGCGCTCTATCTTGTCCCTTACGTAGTGCATGCCGTATCGCATGCCGTCAAGCAGGGTTACCGGACACTGTATTTCATTTCCCGTGACGGACATTATCTAAAACAGATTGCAGATGAAGTGATCGCCTCCAAGGGATATTCCATCCGCACCAAATATATTTACGGATCCAGAAAAGCTTGGCGGATCCCATCATTTATTGATCATGTTGACGAAGAATTTTTTAGCGAATACGGCAGTCTGATGGGGATCCAGTCCTTTACCGGGCTGTTATCAGCTCTATGTCTTACAGAGGCGGATTTCGACCGTTTCTTCCCGGAGCTTGGCTATGTAAAACATGCAAAACGATACTCCGTCAAATTTATGCGGGAAATATGTGGCATACTGAAAAACAGCTCCGCTTATCGAGACTATTTACTTCAAATAGCTGCTCAAAAAAGAAGCGCTGTGATTGCTTATTTACAACAAGAGATTACTTTTAAGGAATCCTTTGCTTTTATCGAATACTGGGGGCGTGGCTATACACAGGACTGTCTGACCAGACTTCTCAGTGAAGCAGCCGGATATACCATTGATACACCGATGTATTACGTCCGCTCTATTTACCCGACGGTAGGACATTCCATTCGATACAACTATTCTTCCAATATGCATTCTCTTGTTTTTGTGGAGAGCATTTTTGCGAATGTTCCCTACGAAACAGTACAACGCTATGAGCGTGCAGAGAATGTCTGGAAACCGGTACTCACACCGAACAATAACAATGTCAGACTGCATGCGGCACTCGAAACATATCTGCCGACATTTTGCCATGACTTTTTGTCCTTACAATTACAAGACGAGGAAACCGTTGGCAGACTGTTATACAATTTCGGACTTGCTTACTTTAGCCCGGATACGACAGATCCCATCTTGCTGAACGTCTTCTCGAACCTAAAGGACTCTGTCGCGCTTGGCGAAAAAAGCGAAGAATATGCTCCGCCGATCACTTGCAAAACGATCATAAACTGGATGCGTGGAAACTCTTTTCATACAAAAAACCTTGAGATTTCCATGAAAAAATCCTCACTGCCTTTCCGTGCCATCTACAACGGGTACGCCTGGTACTGTAAAGATGTCCGCGATAGGATCCGTCGCAGACAGGGCAAAAAAATTTATTAAAGATTGGACGGTTATTATGAAACATATCGACTATTATTTTTCACGTGCTGTAAGCCTTCTGTTTCTTGGTTTACTCACAATCCTCTGCTACTGTGCAGGCATGACCTTAAACAGTCACGCCACACAGTTTTACAAACTATTTGACCATCCGCAGATTTTCGTGTGGGTGATCGCTTTCGTTGTGATGATCGGCAGCATCACATGGTACCGACTGACAAATCACTCTGTCCGCAGCAAATATCTTACGACCATCCTGCTCGTCGCATTACTTTTTACCTTGCAGATGATCGTATTATTTGCATTACATCCGGTGCAGATCACGGATGCCTATATTATTCGCGATCAGGCAGCCGCCATTGCGAATGGCACCGACCAACAGATCAACTATAATACGCAAACACACTACTTTATTGATTATGGAAACAACTATTTCTTTCTGACTTTGTGTGTAGTCTTTTACAAATTATTGAACCTACTATCGATATCTGATGACATACTCGCTTTCGGCATATTGAATGTATTGTTCATTGATGTATCTATCTGGTTTGGGTACCGTTTCATCAACTGCTGCCGCAAAGATCTTACATCCATGTATTTACTGCTGTGCGTACTTAACCCATTAAACTATCTGTTTATACACTGGAGTTACACTTGTACCTGGTCACTGCCATTTATGACAGGGATCCTATATCTCTATGCAAGATCACGCCACACACATCAGCCGGGGTACCGATGGCTCTGCCGGCTGGCTATCGGAATATGCAGTATTATTGGTCTTTACCTGCGCCCGACCATTCTGATCCCGACGATTGCCCTTCTGTTGATCCTGAGCATTCGGAGGCTCTTTCAGCACAAACATCAGGTGCAGTCAAGCCAACATCCATTATATTGCAAAGTGATCTCCGGAATATGTCTCTGTGCTCTTTTGGTCCTGTGTTTCTGTGGCATCCGTTACACCGCACACTACTATGCCCCGGAACGTTCCGGCAACTTTCCTGTCACCCATTGGCTCATGATGGGACTGTCTGCCGATGGAACCTTTCAGCTCGAAGAAGAACAGTACACGCAAAGTTTCCAGACGAAGTCCCAAAAAGTGCACGCCAATCTTGGTAAGATCAAAGAACGGTTAATAGACTATGGAATTTCCGGACTTGCCAGACACAGCCTGCGCAAACTTGCTGTGACCTGGGGCGATGGTTCGGCCCGCTATTATCTGCGCACCGGCGAAAATGATCGAGTCCAGCCATTAACACTGCTTGACAGCGAACAGACAGATTTCATGATCGTATACTGTCAGGCCTTTCGTCTTGCAACAATGCTGCTTGCTGCGGTCTCTCTATTGTCCAAACACGGCAAACGATTAGAGGATCCACTATTTCCTGTGGTTCTTACTGTATTTGGCGGCATCGTATTCTATCTTCTCTGGGAAGCAAAAGCAGAATACAGCATTCCTTTTATCCCGATCCTGCTATGTTTGTCAGCGGATGGCGTGCAAGCCGCCCAGTCGTTCCAACACGGAGCAATACCTGCCAAACGCGTACGACAGACAATGCTTATGTGCCTGTCTGTCACGATTTTTCTTACGTTATGTGCCTTTTCCTCCTTTACCGTACAGCCCGTCACACAAAAAAAATACTCTGTAAATGTTCATACAGAGCATTTTTCACGGTATATAAATATGGAGCAAACGAACATTTCAACAATCTCACAGACATTTTATGCACGTCATGCGTTTAACACACTGAAGATCCGTGCTAAGGCAAATGATACAGATTCAAACTATGTCCTGACTTTGCTGCAAAACGGTCAAACGCTATATCAAACTAAGCTGGATCACACAGCCATAGCTGATAATTATATTACGCTTTCTATTCCAGTGCAGAAACCAAAGAAAAACACACGTTATGAGCTAAAGATTTCTGCTTCAGATGCCTCCAAGGGGGATGGGATCCTCTTCGGATACCGGCTGTCTAAAACGCTTGGCAACTATCCCGGCTCATTGCACCTTGACGCCGGAAATGTTCCCTATGATCTGTTTTTGCAGGTTTACCAAGAGCAGCAAGTACCTTATATGTCGATCAGCAGCTATCTGATGTTTGCCGGTCTCTGGTGCAGCATGATATTGCTGATCTTCTATTGCTGGAGAGAAGAAGCTTTCACGGTTTGTGATGCCATATAGGCGTCGCAGACCGTATTGACATCTCCTGTCTGCATGATCGTTCCTTTATTAATCCAAACCGCGTGATCGCATAATTTCTTAACCTGATCGATCGAATGGGATACAAAGACCAGTGTTGTTCCGCCGTCTAACATCTCCGACATTCTCTTCAAGCACTTTTGCTGGAAAGCATAATCCCCCACAGCAAGTACCTCATCCACAATCAAAATATCCGGGTCTACGACCGTTGCCACCGCAAAACCAAGTCTTGCACGCATTCCGGAAGAAAAATTTTTGATCGGCGCATCAAGAAAATTCTCTAACTCCGCAAATTCCACGATCTCATCGAAATGCTGTCTCATATATTCCATCGAATGTCCTAATATTGTTCCATTCAGGAAAATATTCTCACGAGCGGTCAGATTCGGGTCAAACCCGGCTCCCAATTCCAAAAGCGGGGAAATATTCCCGTTGCGGATAATTTCTCCTTTATACGGCTTTAGCACTCCACAGATTGCCTTCAAAAGAGTCGACTTCCCCGATCCATTGGAACCGACCAACCCCCATGCTTCTCCTTTATGCACCTGAAAAGACGCATCTTTTACCGCCAAAAATTCCTGAAATAATAACTCTCTCTTGACCAATTTGACAAAATACTCTTTCAAATTGTCAATCTTTTCCGATGCCATATTAAAACGTATCGTAACGTTTTTCACATCAATCACTACATCACTCATAACCTATCCCCTTTTTATCCAACGTTTTATACACAACCTTCACACACCCAATCAGTCGTATGTCCACATATTACTTACTCAAACTTCCCATACCTCAAATCCTTCACAACCACATATTGCTTATTATGTCAGCAACAAATAAACTATTTTGCAGCCGGTAGTCTGACTTGTTCTGCCGGCAGCGAACTAAGATAATTGCCGCAGAACGCAGAGTTTTTGGGTGATTTCTTATTTTGTTAAGTCTCTGATGAATACATGCCCGAAGGATTGTCTGAGATGTCCCGGTTTAGCAAGGTATCATCCATTTTTGGACGGGACGCTTTCGCTAC
>NZ_QUFB01000016.1 GCF_003478335.1 Clostridium sp. AM49-4BH | reverse complement strand
TCATCATTTTTGAAAGGGACTTTGCGCTCGTCGTTACTTATGTCTCGTATTTCAGAGACATTAAGTAACGTAACGTAGCGCATCGTAGCGAAAGCGTCCCGTCCAAAAATGGATGATACCTTGCTAAACCGGGACATCTCAAACAATCCTTCGGGCATGTATTCATCAGAGACTTAACAAAATAAGAAATCACGCAAAAAGTTGCGTCCTGCGGCAATTATCTTAGTTCTAGGATGACAGAACAATTTAGTTTGTCGACTGCAAAATATTTCATTTATTGTCGACATAATAAGCAATATGTTGTTCTTACAGCAACTTCCGGTATGGAAAGTTTTAGTAAAATAAAAAACAAGGAGTCAAATACATTTTCGACTCCTTGCTTCCTCATATAAATAAACAGCATTAGATCACATAATCCGATCCGACCTCTTCCTGCCACTCTAACAGATCTTCCAAAGTCACTTTGTCTACAACCGATTTAATGGATTCATCCAACATTTTCCACAACTTCAAGGTGGCGCACATCTCCTGTCTCGGACAATCATTTTCCCCATATTCGAGACAACCGACCGGTGCAAGACTGCCCTCGGTTAGTCGCAAGATCATCCCTACAGTGTAGTCTTTCGGCTTGCGGATCAATTGATATCCGCCCTGCGGTCCACGTATAGAGCGGACGTATCCTGCTTTATTCAGGACCGATACGATCTGTTCCAAATACTTATCTGAGATCTCCTGTCGCGCAGCAACATCCTTAATACGCACCGGACCCGCTGCGTCATGCATTGCAATATCAAGCATCAGCCGCAATGCGTATCTTCCTTTCGTTGAAATTTTCATAATCGCTTAGTCCTCCGCCGGCTCTTCATCGTTAATATCATTCTTTGGTTTCTTTAACCCTTCGATCTTAATATGATTCTTCTCAGCATAATCCCATAGCGCTGCATGAATTGCTTCTTCTGCCAACAAGGAGCAGTGTACCTTTACCGGTGGAAGTCCATCTAATGCTTCCATAACTGCCACATTCGTTACTTCCAAAGCTTCCTGTACCGTCTTGCCGATAACCATCTCCGTCGCCATACTGCTTGTTGCAACTGCTGCACCACAGCCAAATGTCTTAAACTTACAGTCACGAATCACCTGGTTTTCATCAATATCAAGATACATACGCATAATATCGCCACACTTGGCATTACCAACAGTTCCTACACCGCTGGCATTTTCGATCTCACCCACATTTCTAGGATTACTGAAATGATCCATTACCTTTTCACTATACATATCGTTTATCCTCCATCTTGTTCTATTCTTATTGCTGACTCTTCAAATAATCGGTATACAATGGTGACATGCTTCGAAGTCTGTCCACATTTGCCTTCACCTGCTCAATGACAAAATCTACATCTTCTTCGGTTGTCTCCTCGGATAAGGTCAATCGCAGAGAACCATGTGCTTTCTCGTGCGGCAGCCCTATCGCTAATAATACATGAGACGGATCCAAAGAACCCGAAGTACATGCAGATCCGCTGGAGCCGCAGATTCCTTTCTGATCCAACAGGATCAGCATAGACTCACCCTCAATAAATTCAAATCCAACATTTACATTGTTAGGAAGACGATTCGTACGATGTCCATTCAGTCTGGAATTCGGAATTGTGGTAAGACCCTCAATCAGGCGATCTCTCAACTTCGTCTCATAGGCACTTCGTTCTGCCATTGTCTCTTTAGCGATCTCCGTTGCTTTACCAAAGCCAACAATTCCCGGAACATTATGTGTGCCGGCACGGCGATTTCTCTCCTGTGCCCCACCATGAATAAATGGTCCAATCTTAACAGAATTGCGCAAATACATAATACCGATTCCCTTTGGCCCGTTAATCTTATGTCCACTGGCACTCAACATATCAATATGATACTCGTCCACATTGATCGGAACATGTCCATAAGCCTGTACTGCATCGGTATGGAAAATAATGTCATGCTCTTTAGCAATCTCACCGATCTCCTTGATCGGCTGAATGGTACCAATCTCATTGTTTGCAAACATAACCGAGATCATGATCGTTGTCGGGCGAATAGCTGCTTTCAGCTCATCCAGCTTGATCACTCCATCCTCATCTACTCCAACGTAAGTCACCTCAAAACCATTCTTTTCCAAATATTCACATGTATGCAGGATCGCATGATGCTCTATCGCAGAAGTAATAATATGATTTCCTTTTTCTTTCTTCGCAAAAGCTGTCGCTTTCAGCGCCCAGTTATCAGACTCACTTCCACCACCTGTAAAATAAATCTCATTAGCATTGGCACCCAAAAAGTCAGCCACTGTTTGTCTGGCATCCTCTACAGCCTTCTTACTCTTACCTGCGAAACTATATATACTGGATGGATTGCCATATTCCTCAGAAAAATAAGGCATCATTGCCTCCAACACCTGCGGATGTACCTTCGTTGTTGCCGCATTATCCAAATAAATCAATTTGCTCATGTCTATCTCTTCCTTTCTATGATATCGTAATGGTCTACTTTTCACACTATGCACCTATGCATACTATGAAATGATAACAGAGCAGTCTCTTAATTTTTCTGTTTCCATTAGATAATTTACACTACTTGACTAGGAAATGCAAGTCATATCGTAAGAAACAACTAACTTTTTGTGATAACAATATGTTATGCATCCTCCTCAATATGATCGCGTCCCTGTGCAATGATCGTACTAACATGTCCATCTGCCAGAGAATAAAAAATGGATTTGCCTTCTCTGCGGCTTTTGACCAATTTATTTTGCTTGAGAATGCGCAATTGATGAGAGATCGCCGACTGCGTCATATTAAGCACTCTCGCCAGATCACACACACATACTTCCGCCGAAGAAAGCACAAACAGTATCCGTATGCGGGTGGAATCCCCAAACACCTTGAACAACTCTGCCAGATCATACAATTCTGTCTCCTCCGGCATTGTCTGTTCCACGATCCGCAACAAGTCCTCATGCACTTCCACTGTCTCGCAGCATACCGGTTCTTTATCTAAATCTTTCTGCATAGTCTCACCTATTCTTTCTGTCAATATCCATGTTTATTTTATAGTTTCAAAAAAGCGGTGTCAATATTCCCTCCTATTGACACCACTTTACCATATCTGACCCAAACAAATTATAACGGCAACTTTGGATGCACGAAGTTTGAGTTATAACTTCTTCACAAACAGAGCACGGATCGCATTCAATACGGCTAATACCATAACCCCGACATCCGCAAAGATTGCAAACCACATGTTAGCAATTCCAATCGCTCCCAAAAGCAGACACAGCAGCTTAATGCCGATTGCAAAGTAAATATTCTCATAAACAATGCGGATACATTTACGTGCAATGCGGATCGCCTTGGAAATCTTTAAGGGATCATCATCCATCAAAACCACATCTGCCGCTTCAATCGCTGCATCGGAGCCGAGTGCTCCCATAGCAATACCAATATCCGCCCTCGACAGCACCGGTGCGTCATTAATACCATCACCGACAAAAGCAAGTTTTGATTTAGCAGGCTGTTTGGCTAACAGTGCCTCAACCTGTGTCACTTTGTCTCCCGGCAGCAATTCACTGTGAACCTCAGAAATGCGAAGTTCCTCTGCTATCTGTGCTGCTACGCGGCTGTCATCCCCTGTCAGCATAACTGTATGGGCGATACCGGCACGATGAAGCGCCTCAATTGCCTTTTTTGCATTTGGCTTGAGCACATCTGCGATCAGTATATGTCCGCTATACTCCCCATCAATAGCAACATGAACGACCGTCCCTACTTTATGGCATTCCTGACACGCCACACCGATCTTCCTCATCAATTTGCTATTGCCAACTGCGATCTTTTTGCCGTCAACAACAGCAATAATGCCATTGCCGCCAATTTCTTCTACGTCTGTCACTCTGCTCTGATCGATCTTGCCCTGATATGCCTTACACAAACTCTTACTGATCGGATGCGTTGAATGGCACTCTGCGTGTGCAGCATATTCCAACAATTTCTGTTCTTCCAGCTTACTGTGGTGTACGCCGATCACTTCAAAGACGCCCTGTGTCATTGTACCGGTCTTATCAAACACCACACACTTCACACCGGCTAACGTCTCTAAATAATTAGATCCCTTTACAAGTACACCTTCGTGGCTTGCTCCACCCAGTCCCGCGAAGAAACTTAACGGGATACTGATAACCAATGCACACGGACAACTGATAACCAAGAATGTCAACGCGCGGTAGATCCAATCTCCAAAGCTCGGATCCAACCCCATCGCAAACATTCTCACAAGTGGCGGCAAAACAGCAAGCGCCAACGCACCATAGCATACCGCCGGTGTATAATATTTCGCAAATTTTGTAATAAAATTCTCAGATCTCGATTTCTTGGAACTGGAATTTTCCACCAGATCCAAAATCTTAGATACGGTTGACTCACCAAATTCTTTCGTAGTGCGGATATGAAGCAGTCCGGTCATATTAATGCAGCCGCTGATGACTTCATCGCCTTCTTGCACCTCTCTTGGCTTACTCTCTCCGGTCAATGCACTCGTATTTAAGGATGCCTTTCCCTGTTCTACAACACCATCGATCGGTACTTTTTCTCCCGGCTGGACTACGATCACCGTGCCGATCTCAACTTCGTCCGGATCTACCTGTGTGATCTCTCCATCCACCTCAATATTCGCATAATCCGGACGAATATCCATCAATTCACTGATATTGCGGCGGCTTTTGCCAACTGCATAACTCTGAAAAAGTTCACCGATCTGGTAAAACAGCATAACAGCGGTTCCCTCAACATAGTCTCCAAGCAAAATTGCTCCGACCGTAGCCACTGCCATTAAAAAATTTTCATCAAAGACCTGACGATTTAAGATGCCCTTAAACGCTTTTCTTAATATATCATAGCCGATCACCAGATACGGGATCATAAATAGTACAAACCGTATCACACCTTTTGACGGGACAACCGGTATTACAGATAACGCGATCATCAATACTGCTGCCACGATAATTCGGATCAATACTTTTTTTTGTTTTTTATTCATTGCAATCTCTCCTCACTCTACAGAAAGATCTCGCAGTCATCCTCTACCTTTTTGCAATTCTTAAGCACATCCGGCATAACACTCTTAGGATCACAGCCATCTTCAAATTCTACGATCATCTTTAAGGTCATAAAGTTCACAGTCGCATCCTTTACTCCTGCTGTGTTCTTAGCAGCTTCCTCCATCTTTGCTGCACAGTTTGCGCAATCCACATCAATCTTATACGTCTTTTTCATAATAAAAACTCCTTTCTTTCTCTACCTGCATCTCTTGACGTGCAGGCATTTCCTTTCCAAGTATTCCTCTACTTGTTTGTTTGATTGTTTATATTAACATATGAATAATCATTCATATGTTTTCTTTATTATAACAAAAAAGAAACCACTGTCAAGTGGTTTCTTATAATTTATGATTACAGTGTCACAAACCAAATATACTTCTATCTGCAAATACTGAATTACTTACTCAAACTTTCCATGCCGGAAGTTACCGACCGAATCACACATTGCCTATAATGCCAATGGTGTGATCATTGTTTGCCTCCGCTATAAAGAAGTCTCATATTCAGATCAAATTTCGTCTGCTTTCCATCGATCGACAACTCGCCATACGGATACGGATCAAGATCCGGGAATTTGTTGACTGTTGGCAGCATATGATATTCTGAGCCGATATGTTTCATTCGAAGCAGATATCCCTCTTCCGTAACCTTCTTTTTGCCCGTTACATAAATTCGAAGCTGTCGTTTTTCTGTCAGATTGCATGGTGCAATTTTCCCCCGATACAGGTACTTACCATCCTCCCTGGAAATAAGGGAAACTTCATACTCTTCTTTCGTAGAACTAAGGTCTACCCCATCCAGCCCAAAAGAGATCACCAATATATTCCATTGATCCTTGGTTGCATACTGCCCCTTCTGTAAGGTCTGCTCCACAAGTTTCGGCGTTTTATTCGTAACATAACTTACCGGTACGGCATCCGGAAAATTACGACTTTGATAATAGCGTTTATCCAATATTCGCTGATGAGAGCGAAGCAGCGGAATTTGGATCAGTATCGCTGCTCCCAGGCACAGTATGCCAACACTGACTGCAGCCTTCTGTCTGGTCAACTTAGCAAAAACAATACGATCTCCGCTCTCTTCTGCTTTTGCTGAGGCGTAACGGCCTCCCTCTGCCATCAACATAAGATAAACGCCCATAAAACATATATTATATTTGCGGTTTGCCTCCCACAAAATAAAGAACATCACAGCCCCCAGGAACGTCAGCGTAAACAAAAACATTTCTTCGCAGTCCCGCCGCCTGATCTGTCGTATCACACAGAATAATAAAAATGCGAAAATACAAACACGAAACGCCTGTGTATATATCACTGCAGCGCCACAATCATTTCCCATCACATACTCATACAGTACCGGAAAATCACTTGCATACGAAGCTTTTGGCAATGAATCATCATCACCCATCGCCCAAACACGAAGCATCTTCGTTCCCATCTGACGGGCTACACCGATCACGCCCAGCTGATGCAATCGTCCCTTCGCACGCGTAATGTCCGCACGTGTTTTCATATCTTTTGTTGGAAAACTCTCCGTATATGCCTCATCTTCTCTGGCAAATCCGCCATAGCTTTTCTGGTTCAGCCCCATCATCAGCCAGTGCGTCACCGGGAAACTGCCTGTCACCTGATCAGAATTCACATGACGATCAACCAGCTTGCCGCACGCTGTAAATGTAACGGCAAAAACCGCCACTACAAGAACAGCCTTAACGATCGTATTTCTCCTGCCGGAAGCTTTATGGCGCAGATTCCACTTGGGGTTCACACATCTTCTCTCCCCACTTTTTACAAGGATCGGATCCTTAAAAAATTGAACTGCCGCAAATAAGATCATCGCCAGGATCGGCAAGATCGTCGTAGGCCGGATCCAGTAACCGACCGCCATCATCACACCGAGTAATATACATTTGATAATATTTTTCACCGTCAGATTCTCATGGCGCAGCCATAACGCCAGATACAGCACCGCCATAACAAACGGAAACGAGATTGTATTGGTATATACTGTTGTCAGCCATACATAAATCGTCGGGCAAAGCAAAAAGAGTAATAACACCCAGTTTGCAAATCCTATACCCCGCAATCTCTTTGCGGTTCGATACGTAATATAAATACCTATATCCACACAGAAGATATTCAGCACAATATTCGGAATGACAACATGTGTGATGCCGATCCGAAATAATAATTTATAATAGTAATAGAAAAATACCAGCATGAAATGATTGTTAGAATACCGCTGAAAATATTCATCCTTCGTATTCATCTGTCCATGCTGCGTTTTTACCATCTGCAATGCTTCATTCTGAACGCGTGCCGGGTCGCTGATCGACATCGGATGCGATACAAATACCAAAAATCCAATCTGCAGCAGTATGATCGCAAGAAACAGAACCACCGTTGCTTTCTGGCCGGTGCCCTGCATTTTGCGGTACAGCGTCACCAAAAGTACCCCCAACGCGATTGCTAACAGTATCACTGCCACGTTACCTAACGCATAGTTGCCACCGGAAAGATACTCCTTATATCCGTACATACATACCATCGACATCACCAATAATATTCCGGTGATCACCGCAGTAAAATACAGACTGAATCGATAAAAAAACTGCGTTATCTTGTGCATACCCTCTCAATCCCTCCATTTGTCCCTGCTGTTCTCTCAACATCTATGGTATCCGGTCCCTCTAACCGAAAATATGTGCACGAAAGTACTCTGAGAACTCACATTTTTCATTGTTGTAACATTTTACCATGAAACTTGTGCGTAAATTATTACAAATTTCTTAATATTTCAAGGACATAGTTCCAAGTTCTCTCTACACTGCCGACATCCATCGTTTCTTTCGGCGTGTGAATATCTTTCATATCAGGACCAAACGAAACGCAATCCAGCCCCGGAAGCTGTCCGGCGAACAGTCCGCATTCCACCCCTGCGTGCAATGCCTGCACGATCGGTTTTCTGCCATACTGCTTTTCAAAGATTTCAATCATCTTGTCTCGTAACGGCGACTGTTCTCTGTATTCCCAAGCAGGATATTCTCCTATACAGGTGACCGTTCCACCAAGACGTTTTACCAGGCAAGAAATCTGTTCCACTAAATATTCTTTCTGTGTTTCCACACTGCTGCGCACGGAATAGGAAAGACACACTTCTTGCGCATCCGTCATCATAATGCCGAGATTCAGCGAAGTCTGCACTAATCCTTCCACTGCAAAGCTCATATTTTGAATACCGTTCGGCAGATTCATTAACGCTGTCACAATTCGCTCTGTTGTCTCTCTGTCCATCGGATCACATGTTATGTCCTGTGATGCCCGATCGATCGTCACTGTAATCTCTGCATCTGTATGACAATATTCTTTGCGGTAGATCTCCTGAAGTGCTTTCACCTTTGCCGACGCCGCAGCGACATCTCCATTTTTCACTGCCAGAACAGCATGCGCCTCACGTGGGATCGCATTATCTTTCTTACCGCCCTCTATCGACACGATCTTATATTCACAATCCTGTGCAAGCTCATACAATGCTCTTCCCAGCATAATATTTGCATTTGCCCTTCCTTTATCGATCTCTACGCCGGAATGTCCGCCCAATAATCCGTTAACTGTAAGCTGCATATAAGAAACATCTGTTACGCTGTCACGCTTCACCGGCAAATGTGCCTTTGCCGTCAATCCTCCTGCACAGCTTACTAACAAATATCCCTCATCCTCCGAATCCATATTTAACATCGTACGCGCTTTCAGCGGTGACATATCCAATGCTGCTGCACCAAGCATACCGATCTCTTCGTCTACGGTAAACACTACTTCCAACGGCGGATGTGGAATGTCTGTCGATTCCAGTATTGCTAAAGCATATGCTACCGCAATACCGTCATCCCCACCCAAAGTCGTACCACGGGCACTGATCACATTGTCTTCCAATTGCAGATCCAATCCCTGTGTCTGCATGTCAATATCGCAGTCAGCTTCCTTTTCACACACCATGTCCATATGTCCCTGCAGCATAACCGGTGCATGATCTTCATACCCCTGCGAACCATTTTTCCAGATAATGACATTATTAGCATCGTCCTGCTGCACGCGCAGTCCATGCTCTTTTGCAAATTCACACAATAATCACTGATTTCTTTCGTATTGGTCGAACCGTGTGGGATCTGACAGATCTCCTCAAAATAATAAAACACTCTGTTGGGCTCTAGTTTGGATAAAATTCCCATGTTGTCTCTCCTCTCTTCCTATGTGCCACCTTCATTTCAAAAGGTGCAAATGTCTTTCCATCCTGCAGACAGACAGTCTGCATTGTGTTATTAAACCAAAAACGCCATTCCTGCTTGGTGCCAACTCTGGTTGTCACTTCCATACCTAATGGCAGATTTTCATCATATTCCAATTGACGCCGCTTTGCAAGCGTCTTCGCCAAAGAAATGTAAGATGCACGGTCTAATACTGTCCCCAGATAGTATGCTTCACCGGTTCCATATTCATTCCTGGTCACCACAGGCGTTCCCCGGTAAAAAGCTTCTCTGCTGCCCTCCTGCGCCTGATACACAGCTAACACCTCTGCCGTATCTGCTTTCAACAGATCACACCACTGCGTTGCACAAGGCTTCACCGGCTCCCCTTGCCACTGCACCTTCCGTGTCTGCTCAAAGCTTTGCCGTAACTCGTCATCCTGTATGCAAACATCCTGTATCACCGTTCCAATGACATCATATTCTTCCACATGCACTCCTACCAGCTCTCGGTACACGGTCGGCAATAAATCCATCTGACATTTGTTGTACATATCTTTCACACCACAACGGTTGGTCAACACAACAGTGCCACCTTCTGCCACAAACTGATATAACTGCTGTACCACTATTTCATTGGTGATCTGCAGCGTAGGTGCCAACACAATATCATAGCCTGATAAATCCGCTTTCTCATCAATGATATCCACATTCATTCCGATCGCAGCAAAGGCATCATGCAGGCTTTTGAGCTGTTCCAAATAATACATCCCCTCTGCCTGATGCTGCAATTTGAACGCATATTCCTGATCGAAACCATATAAAATCGCTACACTGCTGATGATCTCAGACTCTCTAACTTCTTCTAACTGCCCTGCCCTGCGGCATAAATGTTCAAACTCTTTATACCGTCTTCCCGGCATGTTACTGTGATCCAACAGACCATGCCAATACATCTCTGCACCGGAGCATGCAGTCCGAAAGCGAAACTGTATCACCGTATCTGCGCCATGAGCAAATGCCTGCAGGGAATATCCCTCTAACATACCCGGATATAATGTCGGTGTCATCGACATCCAGCTTCCCATAGCACCACTAAGCTGTTCCATGATCCAGAAGTTTTGGCGTTTGATGCCACGCATCAGATCCAAATGAAACGCATGCGAATATAATGTCTGTCGGTCTTTTGGTAATGTAAGCGCCGGATAATTATCGTAAGACACAACGTCCAACGTCTCAAACATATCATAAAAGTCAGGCATATTTTCACAAAGCCAGTTATTGGTCGTGATCAGCGCATCTGGTGCAAGCTCACGAATGATCTGCTCCTGAAATCGCACATAATCCACCGTGCTTTCCGATGCATAACGGTTATAGTCCAGTGTCAGCGAGGGGTTCTGCCATTGCAGCACGGCAGCTGTCGGAGGTTCTATCTCCTCAAAGCAGCTGTATTCCCCACTCCACACCGCATTTCCATAAGCACGGTTTACGGCATCGATCGTATGGTATTTTCCCTGAATATATTTCCGAAAACGGCTGACACATTCCGGACATCGGCAATGATTGGCCTCTAACTCATTATCGATCTGATATCCAATGACATTCGGATTATCACAATAACGTCCTACCATTCTGCTGATGATCTTATCACAAAAATCGCGATAACGAAGATACTCATGCAACGGTGTCCGCGCACCCCGATCGGTATTTTATTGCCGTCACGCCCCACCTGTATCACTTCCGGATAACGATGAAACATCCACTGTGGCGGTGTGCATGTCGGCGTGCAGAGCACAATATCCATGCCACGCTCTGTAAACACCTGCACTGCTCTATCTAACCAGCCAAATTCATACACACCTTCCTCCGGCTCCAGACGACTCCAGGCAAACTCTGCCATTCGCACCACCGACACCCCTGCATCCTGCATACGATCTGCATCCTGTTCCCACACTTCTTCCGGCCAGTGCTCCGGATAATAATCTACTCCAATCCTCATAGAACTCCTGCCTTCCTCCTTCTTTTTTTTACTCAAACTTCGCACATTCAAAGCTGCCATCAAGAAACTATAGCAATTGCCTTGCCGCATTTTCTTTTTTGATAGTACGAAATGAGTTATCCTGTTGTTAATTTAGAAAAGACGCCATGTCTAAACATGACGTCTTTTGATTTTTGTACTGATCATTTGCACTGTAACAGCACCACAGTCTCCAAACAGTCACCTTCCCATTTGTCAGATCAAGACTTACCAGTGACGATCGTAGATCCTCTACATCTTGGAAAGTTCTGCTTCTTTCTGCAGCAAGCTTTGCTTCTCTGCAGCAACACTCTGCTCTAACTGCTTCATCTTCCCCATATTCTCAGTGATCTCATGCTTTAACTTATCGGTATCACCAACGAGGTCATGCAGCTTTCGATTCCATTCATCCGCAACCTGCTGTCTTTCAGCCTCTAAGTTCTGTCCGACATCACGGTATTTATTGATAAACGACATATTATATTCAATGGTGTCTCGAATCGTCTTCTTACGACCAAGTGCAAATCCGGAAGCATCCTTCAACTCATCTTCCAGCTTCTTATTCTCAACTTCCATTTCTTCAATACGCATATTATTCTCACGAATGCGCTGATCTACAGCACCAACTGCCGCCTCTCCGCGTGCAACGAGTTTCTTACGATCCTCTTCGAAATTGCCCTTACTGGACTCTAACTGTTTCTGCGCATATTCAACAACAGCTTTCGCATCATTATAATTCTTAACCATTAAATTGATCTGTGCACGAATCTCGTTGATCTCATCTTCAACCTCCTTGCGCGCCTGATTCTTGCGCTCTTCCTCAGCCGCTTTAAGTACGGATGGCAGCTTCCGGTAAACATCTTCCCACTGTTCGTGCTTTCTGGAGCAACGACGTGAGATACGATATTCGACTGCTCCGATATTATCAAACTCAACACGCAGATTCGTAAGTTCCGCGTAACAGTCTCTCTCCAGATCAAGAACAGACTTCATGACATCCTCAGGAACACCCTTATCATCCAATTCATCAATATGATCATATAGATCTTCCAAGATCTCTTCCAGATCGCCACCAAAATCTTCCTGTTTGTCGGCAATCTTATCGCGCATCTCCTTGATCTTAGGATCCGAAAATCCTGTAAAACGTATGGTTGACAGCTCCTTCTTAAACTCCTCCAAATACTGCGTCCAACCGTCCGCTACTTTCTGTAACTTCGGCTTAACATCATCTGCATAGGAACTAAACTCTGCAGGCAATGCTGCTGCAGGAGTTGCCGCTGCTACTGCCACAGGGCTTGCCGCCGTTGTCTGCATCGGTTCTGCAACAGGATCCATCGCACCACTGTCAGATACTGCCGTCTCCACAATAGATGCAACCTGTGTTGTATCTGAAGATTCGATCTCCTCATGCTGTGCTGTAGATGGAGCCTCCATCGGTGCCGGTGCTTCTGCAGGCACAGGAGTTTCCTCTTCCTCTGCTCTCTTCACCTCATTACCATGCTCATCCACCTCAACCACCTTGATCGCAACAGACTTCGGATCTGTTCCATTGTATCCAACAAGCATCTCTACCAGCTCACGGACTTTCTTCTTCGCATCCGGAATCCCCGTATATACACGTGTTTCCATCGAAACCGTGATACCATCTACATTACGATTCAGCGCCAACAAATGCCATTTAAACAAATAGAGAAATGTCATTCCTGTCATATCTTCATTCTGTAAAAACTCGCGGATCTCTTCTCCTAAATCTTCCAGCTTGACACGGAACATCGTGTTCTTCTCTATATATACCATCAAATTGACTAATTCCGGCGCAAGCGTATCCATTTTATCAAAGATTCCCGGAAAGTCCCTCATTGCAGTCGTATTAGCCTGCATTCCTTTCACTTGGTGATACGTACCATCGTAATACAGTTCTCCCGGCTTAAAGAAAAAGACACCGCCATCTAACAGTACTTGTGCTGCTAAAATGCCGTCAATCTTTCCGTTTTTACCTATAAGATCCATACAACGCGCCTCCCTTACTGCCTAATCTTTTTTCTTCATCTTCTCTATCTTTACTAATCTATCTCTAATAACATATCGTCCATCCGGCACAAAAAATGAGCTCTGAACGAATGGTATATTGCCGACAGGTTACCTTTTCTATTATACTTTTCTTTTTATATTCTGTCACCTGTTTTTTGGAATTAATATGTAAACAATTTATGAACAAACAGTAAACGCCCCCTATTTGTGGGGATCTTCCGCACAATACACAACATAGTGTGTTTCCTTGGATTTTGTCAAATTCGTAAAAAATGAACAAACATCAAAAATTTTATCATTGCCCCACTTGACATACTATGTTATACTGATATCGAAAATGTTTAAGTAAGGAGGTTGCAATGCTATGGCATCCATCAAAGATATTGCAAAATTGTGTGGTGTATCCGTTGCCACTGTGAGCAAAGCACTCAATGACAAGGCTGATATCAGCGAGGACACAAAACAACACATAAAACAAGTCGCAAAACAGATGGGCTACGTACCACAGTATTACGCCCGCGCGATCCGAACCAACAAAAGTTACAACATCGGTGTCCTTTTTATGGACGATGCAAATTGTGGATTGACGCACGATTATTTTTCTTCAATATTGAACAGTTTCAAGGTGACTGCCGAGGCGAAGGGCTATGATATTACCTTCATCAACAGCAACCAGCCTCACGATAAGCACAAAACCTATTTAGAGCACTGCCGTTACCGTGGTTTGGACGGCGTCATGATTGCTTGTATTGACTTTGATAATCAGGACGTTGAAGCCCTGATCAACAGCGATATCCCGGTCGTTACCGTTGACCGTACGTATCCGGATACTAACACGATGTCGGTGTTGTCTGATAATGCCAGTGGCATGAAAGAACTCGTTGAATATATCATTTCGCAGGGACACAAGCGAATCGCTTATCTTTCCGGTGAAACTTCTGCCGTGACCAGTGAACGTGTAACCAGTTATCAGAATGTCATGCTGGAACACGGTCTGGATATTCCGCCAGAATACCACATTAGCACAGAATACCGCAACCTGACTGCTGCGCGCCAATATACACGTCAGCTTCTTTCTCTACCGACTCCGCCATCCTGTATTATTTATCAGGATGACTATTCAGCTGTCGGTGGCATGGAAACGATCCGCGATATGGGATTATCCATTCCGGAAGATGTTTCCGTTGCCGGTTATGATGATATTTTCATTGCAAGCCAGCTGCGCCCAAGACTTACAACGGTACATCAGGATACCGAAGTTATCGGACGGATCGCAGCTGAAAAATTGATCTCTCTGATCGAGCACAAACGCGGCTGTTCCTATAAACCGGTCATCGTTGACTCCTGTTTAGAAAAAGGTGAATCTGTGAAACCTTACACGGAGTAACTAAAACTTAGGATCAGATCAGTGCCTCAATACCCATTCGAAAATCTTTCGAAAGATCATAAATAGTTCCTTTATCTGTCATAACGACTGGTCTGGAGAGCAGGGATTTGTTTAATAAGACAACCTTTCCCTGCTCCCCGTTTGATAGTAATACTTCTGTGTTAACATAAGCTTCTATCGTTCTTTCCATAAACAAATACAATACTCCCGGTTCATATGCATCTTTATCCCGTTCCAAGATTCCAATAACCTTAAAAGGACAGATTCCTTTGCGATAACAACGATTTGACGTCATTGCATCATATACATCTGCAACAGCAACAATTGATGAAAAATATTCTATATCCGATCCCATCAATCCATATGGATAGCCGGTCCCTCCAAAACGCTCATGATGCTGCAATGCCGCCAATTTGACACGACGATCCAATTTTTTATCTTTTAACATTTCATATCCGTATTGCGGATGTTTCTTGACAATCTCATATTCCTGCACAGTCAACTTTCCCGGTTTGGTTATGATATCATTTGGCACACGCAGCTTACCAATATCATGAAGCAGTCCACAGGTCACCAATACCTTTAAGTCTTTCTCATTCATGCGAAGCCAATTGCCGATCACGTTACAGATCAGTGCCACATTCATTGAATGCGTATACGTCATGTCATCATAGCCACGCATACACTGCAGCATGTCCAACAGATGCAGTGGATTACGTGTCTTTTTGAGCAGTGCATCCACATCACCCAACATACTGTCTACCAGACCATCTGTACTCTTGGTCACAATATCATTTAAGGACTGCCTAAAACCACCTACACAATCAGTAAACTCTGACTCAAATACGCGAAATTCCTCTGATTGCTGAACTCGTTCAAAATAGGTCGGACCTGCTAATTGCTCTACAGCAGCAGATACCGTGTCCGTCTCTCCTTCCGGCAGCACCTGCGCAGACACGCCTTCCACTGTCTCTAAAACATTTGACTGTTTCGAATTGACCGTCCCTGACGTATTCTCGGACTCCTCCTGAACATATACTTTTACCGCTTTTACAGCATAGTATTTTAATTTTTCGATGATCTCTTCCGTCAAAACCGTATTACTTTGGATAACCAAATGATTGGTATATGTATACGCTGCCTCCGAAGAAACCATGCCCGGCTTCAAATTAGCCGTTAATACTTTTTTGATCTTCATCTACATACCCTCTTATCTGTTAAAAACAAACACCACAACATAGCTCCAGCGCAATAGCGTCCCTGTCACGATCATTACGATCTGCAGCAGGGTATCAAACCATTTATGTCGAACACGCTGCCTGCCTGTTGTTGGATTTTCTTCTATCATGCTGATCTGCACTGTATTGCGCCGGATCAGCCGGAAATACATCCAAACAACCAAAAACCATAATAAAAACAACGCCACCCCGGCAAGCTGAGCCGCGCCGTCTCTGGGCAGATCATATGATCCGTCGCTTCGTGTCTTTCCTGTCATCAAACGAAAGGCATAATACAGATAATCTAATGACGCAAATCCCCATATTATACTCACCACGGAAAACATAATACGTTTCCATAATTTCATTCCACCCATGACGCTCCTCCATCTCTCATGCTGTGAATCATTTCGTTCTCAATTATTTCTATTATACCTTGTCTTTTACACATTTGGCAACTGTGATCTTTTTTCGCATTTCACATGCAAGATCCTCATAGCTACTATGCAGATGAGTTTGGCTTCCCTCTGTAATTATTACCCGTTTCACCTGTCAGATATAAAAAAGCTAAGCCAGCGCTTTGCTTTGCAAGAATTGCTAAAGCAATTCTTGGTGGCATAACACCACACTATGAGCAGTTTCCTATAAGGATTAGGGTGTCAAAAGTCCATTTTCATGACGGAGATATTTTTTTGAAGATTTGCGCTACAATATCTTGAGGCGATGCGGCGCATCGTTGATAGATATTGTGGTCAAAGATTCGAGAAAATAGCCCGTCAGGGAAATTCAGACCTTTTGACACCCTAATCCTATAAAGTAACATAGGGCTGCCACAAGTATCTTATCGCTTGTGGCAGCCCCTCATCTGCTGTGCAAATAGCTTAACACGACTCCTGTATTATTTTACGATCGGAGCAAAACGAATGCGAACCTCCGGCAATGCCTTTAATTCCGCATAATAATTTGTCATCCAATCCTCGCCCTGTGATGGATCATTCTCACCGGATGCCGGTGGCGCAAATATTTTCAGGCTCATATCTGCTTCACTCTCCAAAGGCTTCTTAAAGAATGCACTCATCATATCGATGCACTTCACACCCGGAGCCTTGTAGAACCAGTGTCCATTCAATTCCATCATCAAGTTCATGTCAATTGTCTGTTCATCAAAATATACTTCACAGAATACCGGATTTTTCTCGAAGTGCAAAGGAACTGCAACACCCTCTGCATCCTCAGAACCGCCCCAGCGAAGTGTAGCCGGAAGTGTGATCTCACTTCCTTCGTCCATGGACGGACTAAAGAAATCCTCATGAATGATCTCACGATACGTATTCAAAATTGGCTGTTCGATACCAACATTCGCATTGTTAGGATCCTCAATTTCCAAGCCCAGACGTCCTCTATCGCGCATCTGATATAACGTGAATCCTGACAGCCATTTCTCCTTGTCCGCTTTCAGCATCTCACAAAACTCTTTCAGCATGTCTGCCTGATCATAGGCACCGGTTACGTCTCCATCGGCGTTAAACTCAGACAATACCATCGGCTTCTTAACACCATTATTTACATATGTGTAACGCTCATAGCTCTTCTTTGCCAGGTTGTAGATCTTGTCTACCGCATAACGCGCAAACGAATCTCCTCCCTCTTCTGCAACATCATATGGCCATCCCCAATGAAGTGCCATATAACGGTCAACGGACACAATATCTGCTGCACGGGAAGCCTCTGCGAAGATGTCTTCCATTTCCATCTTCTCATCCTCTAACTCCTTACAGCCATCCAGACAAATGATCGTCTTAACGTTTGGAGCTTCACGATGAATGATCTCACAGCAATGTGTAAAGAATGCTGCAACTTCCTCATAAGAAGCACGTTTATTAAAGGAGAACCAATTACCGGTTGCCTCATGGTTGATACGAAGCAACACACGTCCAAACGTGCGAAGATCCTTTGCGATCGCAATAATATGATCATCGGTAAGCTTCGGATCGATCGTCATCGTAAGCAGTACATCCTGTCCATGTTTACGGACATCTCTCATGTAAGTAAACGGTTCATCATCTAATGTTCCGTTCAAACCACCCTTATAGGTGAAATAATCATCGTATGGAAAATCCCATGCGAACTGTACAGACGGATCTGCATGCACAACACTGGCACGTCCCGGCCACTTATCGTCATTTGGATAATAGCAGTACATCAGATTGACAGCTCTATGTGGACGTCCCAGTTTCTGCAGGATGTAATCCTGATCCACATATTCTCCACGCTCACTGCCATCGCCCAGATCAACGGCACACTCTGCCGGTCCCATATGCAATGCCTTAACTTTCAACTCTTCGCTCATTATATTCCTCCGTTCCGCAGAAATATCCTCTGCTATGTTTTACATATTTAGGAGCACAAAATGCTCAGCTTAAGATAGTATAACAGAAATCCCCCTCAAAAATCTACCGGCAATTTCGGCATCTTATACCCTAAAAATCTCTGATATGCTCTTCGCTGCGTATTTTACCTTCCTCAAGCTCGGCCAAAAGCTCGACACGTTTGCTCCCTACCATAAACTGCTGGTTGTATTTTTGATAGATCTCGCAAGGATTGTCCTGCAAAAATGCCATTGAATCGCCACCCATCGTTAATTCTGTGACGAAAACAACCATTTCCTGCCCTTCCGGAAATGCATTTTCCATAAAAGAAAAGGCATTCTCCAATTCCTCTAATGCTGCATCTTCCTCTCGGATCAGTTGTTCCTGCTTTTGTTCAAACTCCGGTTTTTGCGCGGCAAACGTTTTTGCTGCTTCCTCACTGCCAGCCTCTGCCTCCTGCTGCATTTGCTTCAGTGATGCATACCACGCATCCATTGTCTTTTTGTAATCTGCCACCTTCGCAAAATGCCTGTTAAGCCCCGACAGCAACAGATTGACAACGCTCAACCGCTCGTCAAACGATGCATTTTGCAGCCGTTGATATACTGCAACATCTTCTTTTCCCTGTAAAATATCTTCAATGCCATAATCATCTTCATACTTGCGGTACAGATCCAAGTAGACCGCCACATCTTTTGCCACTTCCGGATGTTGTATAAATTCGCTGATCAAATCTTCATCCACCGGCTGTCCCAGCGTTTCGTACACTTGGATCAGCGTGCTCAGATCCTCCCAGCCACGCGCTGTCACAAAAAGCATTCCATCCACATCCGTTTGTACACGATAAAAATTCTGTGGGCGCAGTTCCAAATAACTTAGGATTCCGCTGTGAATCCTTTGCCTGCGGGCATATTCTTTCCACGCCGGATAATCCGGCTCGACCATGATGCGTCGTACACGATCAAGTGTCACCATATCAAAATCCCGGACGGATTTATTGTACTCCGGCGGATTTCCGGCTGCCACAATGATCCAGCTCCGGGATCGCCTGATTACCGAACGTCTTACACTGCAAAAATTGCAGCATCGTCGGTGCAAGCGTTTCGGACACGCAATTGATCTCATCGATAAAAAGTATGCCCTCCTTCTTTCCCTTTTCTATCTTCTCATATACACTGGCAATGATCTCACTCATCGTATATTCTGTCACAGAATATGTCTGCTCTCCGTAAGTCTTCTCACGAATAAATGGGAGTCCGACTGCACTTTGTCTGGTGTGATGAGTGATCGTGTACGATACCAGCCCAATTCCACACTCACTTGCCACCTGTTCCATGATCTGCGTCTTGCCGATACCCGGTGCTCCCAGAAGCAATAGCGGACGCTGTCGGATCACCGGGATCATATACTCACCGTTGTCCCTTTTCTCTAAATACGCACGAACTGTGCGGATCACTTCGTTTTTTGCCTGTTTAATATTCATAATAAATTACTTTCCTTCCATGATTTCTTCGTGATCAATGCGGATCCGCATCGCCCACGGTGGCACTGCCTCTTCCTCATAATCCTGCGCAAAGATAAACGCCGTCTTATATTCCGGTCGTTTTGCCGGATATATTCCCTTGCCGTCCGTAAAGTACAAAAGCCCTTGCAAATGGCGGATCTGCCCGGATTGCATCAACTGATCCACGTAGCGAAAAGCAGGCCGAAAATCCGTACTCCCACCTTCTGTCAAGGTAAACCGCTGCAGCGTCTGTGCCAGCTCCTCTTTACTGGTAACGACATCATCCTGCCTAACCTTATCATCACATTGCAAAATATGAATCTTGCATTTGCCGGAAAGCTCAACACTTTCCAGCAGCAGATCTGCGGTAAGCTGTAAAAACTTTTTTACCAATTCGCCATTTGTAGAATAACTGGTATCAATAACAACGACAAACGTCTCTACCTGCAATGTCTCCTTAGTTTCCATCGGCTCGATCAACGGCAGATTGCCATATATGCGTAACCCATAGGTATAATAACTAAGAGCAAATTCTTCGGGGTCTATCTGCAGCGTCTCCCGAAGCGATGCAAATTTACGCAAAAAATCCCGATAACTGCGCCGTTGCTGCAACACTCGGATCTGTTTCAGCATCAATCTTTCTTCATCGCCATCGTTTCTGCCCTGCCGTTCCATCTGCATCTGTGTCTGTCGTGCCAATTTGTCCCATTTCGGCGGAATCTGCACAGGAATGGCCTGCTCCGGCTGTGGTCGTGGCCAAAACGCATGCGTATCCGTATAAAATTCTTTACTAAGTTCCGCCAGATCGAATTCATACCACAAACGGATCTGTTCATAAATAATTGCCGCTGATAATGCCTGTCCTACGGACTCCAGCCGTTTATATACTTTCTGCGGAGCAGACCGGTAATGCGCTGTACACTCGTCTGCTCCATATGATCGATCAAATACTCGATCATAATATCACACGCCAGATCCCAATCTGCTGCATTTCTGCTGCCCTGCAGCCACGGATGACAAAAGATCAAATGCAGGATCATGTGAAGATAACAGCGGTTTAAATACACCGGATTTTTAGGATACACGCGCAGCAAATGATCCGCAGAATAAAACAGATGATCGCCTTCCGTTCCCAACGTATCAATGCCCTCTTTGGGCTGATAGCTCAATGCCGACAATGCAACATCCATATAGCGGAAGTCCATATACAATTCGTGACGGATCAGACGTAATATCTTTTCTGCCATATACTGCTCCCACTCTGTCTGCGTTATCGCCTGCGAACGCTGCCTTTTCTCATTCGACTGTTCTATATTGGTCATAACTTCCTAATTCCTTTCAAAATGCGTAGCGTTCCCTACGCCTGTTACGCCCGTACTGATAATTCCATTCCATAAGCCGGGAAGCTCCCTCTGACCACTGATCTTCTAACGCTTTCTGTGTGGCATGTTCCAAGGCGTTTCCCGTCAGATAACGATGCTCGCACAAATAATGCAATGGTTCCAATTGTTTCCGATCAATGTAATGCAGCGCCAGCACCTCTGCCTCTTGATGAAGCTGCTCCTCATAACGTTTCCTCGCATCTTCCTGTACACCGATCGGCGTCTGTAACCGTAAATATGCCATCTTCGCGATCGTAAGCGGCGATTCTTCTGCGATCACCTTCGGATAGATCGCATCATATCCGGCAAACTGTACAATACCATCTTGAAATTGCTGTCTTGCCCGAAATCCTTCTCCGGTAATATTACGCCCAAAAATATGCGCCGGCGCAATTTCATCATAACTCTCCGTATATTCCGGATACAATAACGACGCTGTCTCCTCCCCCGCAAAATCAACCTGTATCTCCCATGGAATGCGTGATAAAACTGCTTTCACACCGGTTTTGCCACGTATATCTGCCCGAACCCTAAGCTGCTTCAGGCTGCGACAATTCATAAATACATCACTGCCAATAGTTTCCAGTGCACTGCCAAATTCTATCACAGATAATTTTCTACAGTTGTAGAATGCAAGTTCTTCTATTTCTACAACTGTGTCCGGCAAGACAACCTGTAGGACTTCATTACCCGCTATCTCCCCCAAATAAGCAGCGGCAGGCTGTGCCACTTCCCTTGTATTGGGCTGCACTCCATCTCTAGTACCAGGCTGTGCTTCGACCATACCGTCATACGTTTTCTCGCAATAGAGCTCTAATGACTCCTGCCATTTCGTTTCGCGAATCCCCTCCAAGCCGTCTAGTTTATTGGATGCCGAGAAACAGTATGCTCCAATCGCATATACAGGCATGCCCTCTATTTTCTGTGGCACAGTCAGACAGCCATTGGTGCCATAAACCCGGTATATCTTTGCCCCATCAGAGGTCTTTTTCCACAATAGTCGAATCATCGCTCTGTCATCCTCCTCTATTACGTCAAAACCCCCCTGCATATTTCCCAAACGAGATCTATACAGAGAGGTTTTTCTTGATTAATCGGAAATTGCTGTTGTATAGCGAGACAAAGGCAAAGCGCTGGCTTTGCTTTTATTGTATCCTGCATACAGTGGCAATCAGTCAATCGCTTCTAATGCCTGTTTCAGATCTGCGATCAGATCTGCTTTATCTTCCAAACCACATGAAATACGAACCAAGCCGGCAGGTACACCTGCTGCCTCTAATTGTTCATCTGTCATCTGACGATGTGTCGAAGTAGCCGGGTTCAAGCAGCAGGTTCTTGCATCTGCTACATGTGTCTCGATCGCCGCCAACTTCAGATTCTTCATAAACTTCTCAGCCGCAGCACGTCCACCCTTTAATTCGAATGAAACGACACCACATCCGCCATTCGGCAGATATTTCTGTGCTAATGTATAGTAACGATCTGTTGGCAGACCGGAATAATTAACATAAGATACCTGTGGCTGTTCCTGTAAAAATTCTGCTACAGCCTGTCCATTCTCAACGTGTCGAGGCATACGAACATGAAGAGATTCTAATCCTAAATTCAAGAGGAATGCATGCTGTGGAGACTGAATGCATCCAAAATCACGCATCAACTGTGCTGTACATTTTGTAATAAATGCCCCCTCTTTGCCAAACTTTTCAGCATAAGTAATACCATGATAAGATTCATCCGGTGTGCAAAGTCCCGGGAACTTATCCGCATGTGCCATCCAGTCAAACTTACCGGAATCAACGATTGCACCACCGACTGCTGCTCCGTGTCCATCCATATATTTTGTCGTAGAGTGCGTCACAATATCTGCCCCCCACTCGATCGGCCGGCAATTCACCGGCGTTGGGAATGTATTATCCACGATCAACGGCACACCATGCGCGTGCGCAGCCTTCGCAAACTTTTCAATATCCAATACCGTCAATGCAGGATTAGCAATCGTCTCACCAAAAACCGCACGCGTATTATCCTGAAATGCTGCATTTAACTCTTCTTCTGTACAATCCGGGGATACAAATGTAACAGTAATACCCATCTTTGCCATGGTGACCTGTATCAAATTAAATGTACCACCATAGATTGATGAAGATGCCACAATATGACTGCCGCACTCACAAATATTAAACAAAGCAAAAAAATTGGCGGCCTGACCGGAAGAAGTCAGCATTGCTGCCGTACCACCCTCCATTGCTGCAATCTTAGCTGCTACATGATCGTTGGTTGGATTCTGCAAGCGTGTGTAAAAATATCCGCTTGCTTCCAGATCAAATAATTTTCCCATATCCTCACTGGTGTCATACTTAAATGTAGTAGACTGCACGATCGGGATCTGACGCGGTTCGCCATTACCCGGAGTATATCCTGCCTGTACACACTTTGTTCCCATTGTATATTCGTTCATCATATCTCTCCTTAATTAATCAATTGTAAAATAATCCTTAAACTGATCTTGCGTCATCGGTTTTGCTGACACAACCGGAAGTGCCATCAATCGCTGAAACAACTTTGTTTTCTCCCCACGGTTACCACTGCATTCAAAATGAACATGTCCAAGCTCTTCTTTCGTTGCCAGTAACTTGATCTCGCGTAACCGCCGCTGCATTTCCTTTGCCGTGCCAATTGCGCCATCATACAGATCCACATGTTCTCCAACCATCTCCAAGATCGTATCCTGTACGAATGGATAGTGAGTGCATCCGAGAACAATTCCATCCAACGGTCTTTCTTTGATTCCCTCAAAAAGTTCATGCAAGTATATATAAACTTCTTCGCCGTCAAAATCTCCGCTCTCGATGAATTCCATCAAGCCGGGACATGGCACCGGGATGATATTTGCCTGATCTTCATATTTATGCATCAGTTTATTGAATTTTTGCTGCTTCAACGTCATCGGTGTTGCCATCACAAGTATATTGCCGCCCGGGTGTTCTGTTACTGCCGGCTTGATCGCAGGTTCTATGCCAACAATCGGAATATCTGAATACATTTCCCGAAGCTCTTTGATCGCACAGCTGGTCGCCGTATTGCAGGCAACAACAATCGCCTTGCAGCCCTGATCGAGCAGCCGGCTAACATGCTTGATCGTCAGATCTCTTACCTCTTCGACAGTCCTTGTACCATATGGTGCATTTGCACAATCCCCATAATATAAGAATTGCTCTGCAGGCATCAAATAACGCATCTGTCGCAAAACACTGACACCGCCCAAACCGGAATCAAACACTCCGATCGGCGTGTTAAATATTGCTTCGACCATACTTTCCCTACATTCCTTTCCTACATACTCCTGATCACCCGTTTATTTTGAATCGGATCAATCTTTATCAATAATTTCTTTGTAAAATCCGGAGTAATCCTTGCGTCCCTCTTTCATTGCGGCAATTGCTGCACGTGGATGCTGATTCAAATGACCTGTCAACAGATATGGAATATCAAATCCCCATTCAACTCCCTGCTCTTTTAATGGCACAATATTCTGCTCGATGAATTTAATGATCGGGAAAAGCTTGTACTTTGGATTCTTCAAAAATCCAAGCAATAATTCCATGCAGCAGTTTCCTGCTCCACGTCCCATTCCGCTCATCGTTGCATCCAAATAAGACACACCTCTTGCACAGGACTCGATCGTATTTGCAAAAGCAAGCTGCTGATTGTTATGTGCGTGCATTCCTATGTATTTGCCGTACTTCTCGCCCACTTCCATATACTGATCTGAAATAGTGCGGATCTGCTCCGGGAACAGTGAACCAAAACTGTCCACGATGTAAATGCCATCAACACAAGATTTACCAAGCATTTCTAACGCTTTATTAATGTCGGACTCTTTCGCATTGGAAATCGCCATGATATTACAAGTCGTTTCGTACCCTTTGCGGTGTGCATCTTCGATCATATCGATCGCCGCCGGCATTGTATTCACATAAGTTGCCACACGGATAAGATCTACCGGACTGTCGCTGCGGTCATGAATATCTTCTTTATAATTGCAGCGTCCTACATCTGCCATAATGGAAATCTTCAGATCGGTGTCATTATCACCAACGACTTCGCGAATCTTGTCATCCTCAGCAAACTTCCATGGGCCATAAGCATCCACGTCAAACATCTCTTTATCAGCGCGATAACCAAACTCCATATAGTCTACGCCTGCTTTTACATTTGCTTTGTACAGATTATGGATAAATTCATCTGTAAAATAAAAATCATTTACCAAACCACCATCACGAATTGTTGCGTCCAACACTTTAATGTCCGGACGAAAAGATAATAAATCACCCTTCTGTGCCACTTTTTCTTCCTCCAAATATTTCGTATATTTCTTCCGGTTCCACTTGTCCACACCTTCTGCCGCGCGATCTTCCATGTGTATTCGATCCGAACGGTTCTTAAGATTGGACAAAAAAATATACCCAAAATGCCGGTTCCTGAATTTTGAGTCCTAGCGATCAGCTAGGTGGGCAACCGCATATGAAATGCAATCTTCCTCTGCAATGAAGGCATGACATTCTTTCATATATATAGGAATCCCATTCAAAAAGTGTAGGTTCAAAATATCAGAAGTTGTCGTACATTCCAGGTACTATAAGTATATACAATTTTCTTGAAAAATACAACTGTCAAATGAATTTACTCATATTCTTCCAGCGAAGTCAGCTCCATAAACGTAAAGGTAAAGGTCGTACCTTCTCCCGGCACACTCTGCACCTCAACGTCACCTCCATGGCGTAATATGATCTGCTTAGCGATCATTAGTCCAAGCCCGGTTCCTTTTTCATTTTGTGTCAGCTTTGATTTATAAAACTTTTCAAAAATATATGGCAGCTCTTCCGGTGCGATCCCAATGCCCTGATCAGCGATCTGTGCCTTGATCAGACCGTCCCGGCTGACAAGAGTCAAGTGCACCTTGCCCCCTCGTTCAGAAAACTTTACGGCATTATCTAACACGATCAAAAACATTTGCCGTAATCTTCCATAATCGCCCTCGATCATAAACGGCTGCTCTTCCGGTATATCAACCACAAAATGAATCTCTTTTTCCTCGCCGATCACGCGTGCACTGCGCATTACGTCCGCAAAGATCTGTGCCAAGCTGACAGGTTCTTTGTCCATCTGAAAATCCGGATTCTGCATTTTAGAGAGTAAAAACAGATCCTGCACCAGGCGTTCCATCCCCTGACACTCTAATAAGATCCGGTCATATACGCCGCGGACATCTTCCTCCTCCGAAAGCACATCATCGTGAAGCATTTCCGCATATCCGCGCACTACTGTGATCGGTGTCCGCAATTCATGAGAAACATTTGCAAAAAAGTCTCTTCTTACCTGCTCTAAATTCGCACGTTCCTGCTCCGCTTTTGTCAAGCGCTCTGCAAGAACATCTAATTGCTCCTCCAACTGTGATAACTGCCTGCTGTGACTGTACTTCTCAACCGGAGAATAATCGCCTCCCGCAATTCTTCGGATCGTCTTACCGATCTTGTTGATCGGCAGAGACAGATATTTTGTAAAGATCAAAGCGATCAAATACGAAATAACTACCGCTACCACTGCACTGAGAGAAATCAGATATTTTCCCTCTCGTAGTCCCATCGTCTGGCGGTCGATCATAGAAACCATCATAACCGCTCCGATCACCTGATCGGTTTTGTAATCGTGCACCGGGATCGCCACACGAAGGATCATCATACCATATGCTTTATCATAGCTTGATGACGCTCCTGTCTGTCCGCCAAACGCCTGGCGAAGTACCGCATACATTTCATCGGTCAGATTGTCATCGTTCATTTCTGCATTCGTAAAATCTTCTTTCAAGGCATTTTTCGCCTTATGATTGCTGAGGATCCATACATCTGTGTTCTCTGCGCTCTCAATCTCATCAATATAAACGGAATATTTTTCATACTGTCCGATATTCTTCTTGTACTGAAACTTGGACACCCGGCGTGCTATCTTTTTGCCCTGTTTGGTCAAAAGTTCCGTGTAGGAGCGCGTGTAATTGCGCTGATATAAATAATTAAAGATTGCCCCGGTCAACAACAGCGAAACAGCAAGCACCACAACAAAAGACAGATAAATGCGTACAGATATATCATTTCTGCCAAGCTTGGAATCATTCCATTTTTGTCTGATCTTATGCAGCCCTTTCATGTCTTACTGTCCTCCGGCAATCTCTAGCTTGTAGCCGACACCCCAGATCGTCTTGATCGTCCAATCCGGATGCGGCACAGAATCAAGTTTCGCACGCAGTCTTTTGATATGCGAATCTACCGTGCGGCTGTCTCCGTAGTAATCGTAGCCCCATAAACTGTCAAGCAGATTATCTCTGGTAAATACTTTGCCCGGTGTACTTGCTAACGTCCACATGGTTTCAATTTCTTTTTTCGTCATTGGAATCTTTTTGCCATCAATGCAAAATGTATATTCATCTAAATTCACTTCCATATTGCTGACACGTAAGATCTGTCCGGACTGCGTCTCCACACTCTGACGGCTTATCCGACGAAGCACCGCGCGCAGTCTCGCCATAACCTCACTCGGGCTAAACGGTTTCACGATATAATCATCTGCACCAATGTCTAATCCCATGATCTTATCATAGTCTTCGCCTCGTGCCGTAATTAAAATGATCGGTACGGCGGATTCCTGTCGGATCGTGCGGCACACCTCATAGCCATCCTTCCCCGGCATCATCACATCCAGCAGTATGGCCGCCGGATGATATGTGTGAAACAGCTCTTCCGTCTGAATGCCATCTGTGGCGATCAACGCTCCATAACCTTCTTTTTTGACATATTTTTCTAAAATATCCGTAATATCTTTATTATCATCTGCAATCAATATGTATTCCATGAGTTCCTCCTTCGTCGAATCTGACCACTTCCTGTAATAAGTATAATAGTATTTGAAAAAGATGGCAAATATTTGACACCTTTCTGCCATTATCTTATTCTATGATAAATGCGAACCTGATATAGGTGGGAAATGATAATACATGCTATTTGTGTTGATACGCACCGGACACGAATTGTCTTATGCATGGAACACGTGTGTAGAAATGAGGATAATTATGAACTATAGAAAACAAATAAAACTGGCGCTGATCGCACTGGTCATGATCTTGTGCACACAAGGTAAACCGGCCGCCGCTAAGGCACCGAAGATCCCCGTCGTTGCAACCGAGATCAACGGCAAACAGGCTTTAGATGCCTCCGGCTCTTTACAGCGTTCCAAAAAACCGGGAACAAAGAAAAATTTTCAAAAAAAAATATTTATCGGCGACTCCTCCAGTCTCACGTTACTAGACGATCTGGATGGATATGAAACGACATTTAAAAGTTCCAATCCTTCCATTCTCAAGGTATCAAAAGTATCCGAAAATACTTGCGATTACTATGGTATGTCGGCCGGTACGGCAACCATTCAGATCCGCATCCGATCAACGTCAGGACTTTTCTTTATGAATCGTCCAACCACACTGAAAGCCAAGGTATCTGTATCACCACATGCTGTCAGCATCAAATTTAAGCATTCCAAATATAAGATAACAAAATCCAAGACGAGGAAAGTGCGGATTACGCTTCGTCCAAGCATTACGAAGGAAAAACCGGTATATACCATACTCAATACACGTATCGCTACTATTAATAAAAAGGGTGTCCTTCGAGGCAAAAGACCAGGAACGACTTACGTAACCGCAACACTTGCGAATGGGGTTCGCGCTAAATGCAAAATCGTTGTCAAAAGTGCAGACAAATAACCCGTCAAAAATAATTCATGGATCAGAATGGCAGATGCAGCCATCCTACACTGCGTTTTGCCTCCCGCTCTTTCTTGCGGGATCTGATCGTTGTAACCTGCGGCAGCTCTTCGGTGGCTGCCGCTTCTTTTGCCGCCGGACGCATTTCGATTAATATTTTTTCTAATATTTCTATTTGCTTTTGTTGTAACTCTTCCTTTTCCCGCATCAAATAATCCATTTGCTTACTCACCTTTTCTGTTACAGCCTCTGCGATCCGCTCTTCAGATTGTTGCGTCTGCTGTTCCACAACACTTGTGATCATATCACGCATCATCTGCTCAAACTGCTGCAATTTTTGTTCTTTGCTGATGCTGCTCACCGGCTCCGCCACTTCCATTGCTGACGGCAACGGAGTCACCTGCCCCATTCTTGCATGCTTTGGCGATCGATCTTCTTCCATCTGCACCTTTTGATTTAACTCTTCACGCAGATGATACAATTCCTGCGGCGTCATCGCCTCGACTCGTCTTCGATCCGGCAAAAGCAGCTTAATAGCACGAAGTTGAAAGCCCTGCTCTTTCCAATCTCTGATCTTATGCAAAATATGAATGTCCTGCTCTCTATAGTATCGATGTCCCTGCCCATTACGTGGAATCGCTAACCCAAGTTCATCCTCCCAATAACGCAGTACATGTGCCTCCACACCAACCTGTCTCGCCGCATCTGAAATGCCAAATCTCTTTTCCATTGTGTCATCCTCCATTTCTAGAAATACTCTTCCATAATTTCTCCGAGCAGCGTTAGTTTTTCTTCTGCTCTTTGCTCTTTCTGCTCACGTATGCCTTTCTCCAGCCAAGCCGGTGCCGAAGTCTGCTTGCACATATCCCCCTCCGGCCAAGCCGGTGCTGAAGTCTGCCTGCACATATCCCCCTCTGGCCAAGCCGGTGCCAAAGTCTGCTTGCATGCATGTCCATGTTCATTCTGCCATTCCTCATGAACCGCATATTCCATACCGTCCTGCCATCTCCCGGCAATCGACCAGACAGCTTCCTTTTCCTGTTCTGTTTCCTCATTACCGGCAGCTAATGCAAGCGTTTGCTGCTCCGGCTCCTCGAAATAAGCTTGTTGATATTTTGCCTGCTCTTCCGGATACAAATATTGATTTTCCAATCGTGGCTGCAAACTGTTTTCCAAATAATCCAACAAATAAATACGGATCATTTTTTTATGTGCATGCACCTGCATCAATAATTCGCCTCCAAAAATAAGTGCTAATATGATAACGGTGTAGATACAATACATACCATAAACTTGAAGTGATGTCTGAATATATATCCCATAAATCGTACACACCCCAAAATACATTCCCACAAACCATGCCCCATACAGTCCAACATTTTCCCAAGTAGATAATCGTATTTGATATGCCCGGTATTCCAACAGGTACCTGTCCACAAAACCGCCCACATCTTTTGCCGGAATATGTAGTTCGTAACACACTTGAAATTTTTTGATCAAATTGCGGATCCACGGATTTTTCGTCCCGGCAATTTTAGAACACTCCTCTAACAGATTGTTCATAACATGACCCGCTATACTTTGCAGGAGCAGTGTGATAATCCCTGCACCGAGCATTATCATTAGTAAGCTGTAATTTGCATATAATTGCTGCATCTGCCTCTCCACCTTCCGTTAATTTCATGGCTTTTGTTTCCTGCAGTTTCATCATACTATGTCCTATCCTGTGAAAACAGTGCCCATCGAATATCATTTTACGCCCTTGTTCGACGTTTTCTTTTTTGTTACAATATACATCTGTAACTCATACTTCATATGCACAAAGGTATTGACAGACCACCTTTTGTGCGTTTGGCAAAGTGCGAACACACGGTAACTTAGCAAGTTTGGAAAGGAATGTAAGATTACTATGCACGATACAACTTTGGATCACCTTTTGCAAAATATAATTACGGTGTTGTCGAAACGGATTGCCCATTTCTCGACATCTATCTCCATACAAAGGATCCTGTCTGCACCCCTGTAGTCGTGATCATCGACGCAGAGGCTGCCGCCGCTGTCAAAGCTGCAGATACACGATACGAAGAAAAAGACCGTATCCGGGCCGGAGAACCATACACACTGAACGCCGAAAATATAGCGATGATCTCTGACCAACTTCAGCAAATGCTAATAGATAACAATTTTGACAACTGTGAATATCTCTATATTTTGATGACGGAAGATGATTCTCTCGGCAGAAAATTATTTCCGGATCGCAAGAACTATTGGCAGATCATTCCATCGCAGGGCATATTACAGGCCTATGAAGACGTAGATACTTTATTTTCCCCTTTGCAGAAAGACTTAGAGCAATTCCTGCAGGAGGGACCGGAACGAACTTCTGACCTTCGATCCGTTCTGCCTGCCATGCGCAGCGTTTTTGTGACACTCTTACTGGTTGCTGTCAACATCCTGCTTTTTGTATATGGAGATCTGATCCCAGGCAAAAGAGACGCTCTGTTTTCTATGGGAGCACTAAGCGCAGAACTCGTCTTTGACAAGCAGGAATGGTATCGATTATTTACTTCGATGTTCCTACATATATCCGGAGAACATATTTTTAACAATATGATCACTTTGATCTTTATCGGCGCTTACTTGGAACGACGTTTGGGTCATATCCGTTATCTGATCCTTTATCTGGTCAGCGGTCTTCTTGCAGGCTGCACCTCAATCGTTTATAATGTTGTTATACATTCCGCAAGTACCTCGGTGGGTGCTTCCGGTGCGATCTACGGTCTTATGGGTGCTTTAATCCTTGCATTGATTTTTCATCATGACCGTCAAGAATCCCCGGATCTGCGTCAGATCATTTTTATGATCTTTTGGATTGTTTATGGAAGTTTTGCAATACCAAATGTCGATTTCGCAGCACATATCGGTGGTTTGATCAGCGGATTTGCTATGTACACTTTATTGACTCTGTCCAAAGAGAAAGGAATATAGACTCATGACGAAAGTTAATATTTATTATGGTGGCAGAGGATTGATCGAAGATCCTACCATCTATGTTATGGACAAAATAACAGAAGTATTGAACGAGCTCAACGTTGTCGTTCGACGCTACAATCTATACGAAGATAAAAAAGGCATCTCCGTTTTACCGAAAACGCTCAAAGAAGCGGATGCCGTTATTCTAGCTGCCTCTGTAGAATGGTTTAGCTATGGAGGGTTGTTACAGCAGTTTTTGGATGCCTGCTGGTTGTACGGTGACAAAGAAACCATTCAATCCCTATGCATGATGCCCGTCGTTCTATCGACACCTATGGGGAGAAAGAGGCCTCCCTACAGCTTACAAAAGCTTGGGAACTGCTTGGTGGCAAACCTTGCGATGGCATTGAGGCATATATAACAGATCCGGAAGATTTCAAAGCTAATGATGGGTATACTACATTTGTAGAGAAAAGAGTAGAGCTATTTTACCGCACCTTTACCGGCAAGCTGGAGACATTGCCTTCCAGTAATTCCCTGTCACCGGACACATTATCGCGTCCGTTAAGCATTGATTTGACACCACAGGAAAGTGAACAGTTGTCGGAATATGTTTCTAATGACCAATACGTGCAGAAGCAAAAAGAAGACATTCAGGAATTGTCTGAAATTTTCCGCACATTACTAGGGGATGATGAAGATCCTATGTCAAGCTCCGACCCCTATATCCGTGCGCTTTCATCACATTTCCACGGTATTCCGGACATTTCCGTACGGTTTACCCTTGAGATCACAGATGAAGACCGCTGTCTTTATATCACGGCTGACGGTGATATTTTGCATTGTACCTACAAGCAGCCGAAAAATTTCGAACCACACGTGACTATGAAGCTCAAAGCGGAGTTGCTGACACAGATCATACACAGCGAAACCACATTACAAAGTGCTTTTCGTACCGGCAATGTGATTGCCAAAGGTGATTTCAAGATCCTGCGCAGCTTCGATGAACTTTTCCGCTTCGAATAGACAAACACAAACTTTGCACGGATCAACCAACTCGAAAACACATATTGCTCATTATGTCAATGACTATATAGCATTTTGCAGCCACCAAAGAGTGGTTTCTGCCATCCGAGAACTATAGTAATTGCCTTTCCGCATTTTGTTTTTACAGTGATTTCTAAATTTTGTTGTCTCTGATGTATGATTTACATGCCTTTCGGAAACTCGAAGTCCCGGAAGCAAGGTAATCATCATTTTTGAAAGGGACTTTGCGCTCGTCGTTACTTATGTCTCGTATTTCAGAGACATTAAGTAACGTGACGTAGCGCATCGTAGCGAAAGCGTCCCGTCCAAAAATTGATGATACCTTGCTAAACCGGGACATCTCAGACACTCCTTTAGGCATGTATTCATCAGAGACTTAACAAAATAAGAAATCACGTAAAAACGTTGCGTTCTACGGCAATTATCTTAGTTCTCGGATGACAGAACAATTTAGTTTATCGGCTGCAAAATATTTTATTTATTGCTGACATAATGAGCAATATGTGGTCAAGTAGCCACTCCGTGCAAAGTTTGAAATTCAAATAGTATTAGTGCCGCTGTAAGGGCGGCAGAATGGAGGAATATTATGGAGAAACATATTGACAAGGATTGTATTTTTTGCAAATTGGCAAATGGAGAGATTCCGACAACATCGATTTACGAAGATGAGGATTTCAATGTAATCATGGATCTTGGGCCTGCTTCCCGCGGTCATTCCATCATCCTTCCTAAAACGCACGCTGCAAATCTCTATGAACTGCCAGATGATTATTGCAGCAAGATTATGGGAGTTGCCAAGAAATGTGCTGCTGCCATGAAGAAAAGCTTAAACTGCGATGGCCTAAATGTTTTGCAGAATAATGGTGAGGCCGCTGGTCAAACAGTATTTCATCTGCATGTACATTTGATTCCTCGTTATAAAGATGATCAGGTAAATATTACTTGGAAACCCGGTGAACCGGAAGAAGATATGGGTGCGATCGCAGAACAGATCAAAAAAGGATTCGAATAATCCGACAAAACATGAGGTAATCCAATGCCTTACGATAGCATCATATTGCATAACCGTATTTAAGGATAACAACAAACACCCCCGGCAGAACAAAACGTCTGCGGGGGTGTTACATTATAGTCTGTTCAGTCTAAGACATATTAATTTCCATATCGAATCGATAAATCTTATGTTGCATAAAACATTCTCACATCCTAGAAATCTTCACTCCGGTTAATTCTGCTCCCAGAGAAGTATTGGGGATTAAATATATCAACGTCCTCGGGCAGATATAATCTGAAGAATAATCAGAATATTCCACATATTCCTCATCTTCGTCAGTCCCCTCCTCTGCTGACCAATCTTTTAATACGACATACTTGCCGTTTTTGCGTTCCCACATTTCTCCTTCCGGTCCATACGTCCAATTCATAATCCCTTCATCTGAGGCAGAATACAGCAAAAGATCCATCGCCTTGTTCTTGTTGTTGGATTCCGACAAAACGGATACGCAATCAAGTTTTCTTCCTTTATCATCAAATGATTTTAGGTTGACCGGGAAACCGTAAATTCCTTTTTTCCCTGTTTTTTTATAAGTATATTTCTTGATATATTGAAAAGCATTTTTGTAGCGCTTATATATCTTAGGATTTTTCTTTAAGGTCGGTTCCAGATCCAACAATTCTCCCGCCTTAACCGCATCATAATAAGTCACATCTCCCATAAAAAATAAATATATATCCATATCGCTATCTCGCTCCTCAAAATATGATGGCTGAACATAATGCACTTCAACCCCCAGTTTTTCTGCCAGCAAGTCTCCATACCATCCTTTTTGTCTTCCCGGTAATCCGTATGGCAACAAGTTTGTCTTTAATGCAACAAGATTATTGTTATCCGGTTCACGATCAGGCAAACTCCTTCTGTACTGTTCCGCTTCATCATAAGTAAGCTTCGATTGATCAATCTTTACATTCTTCTTTTTGACAACCGTCCGCTGATCCACTCCCTCTGCCAACACGCAAATAAGAACACCGATCAATACCATAACAATTGGATTTACATATTTTTTCATAACGTATCTTCTCCCTCTCTTAAAGTTACTTATAAAATTTACAATCAATACAACAATAGCAACAACATAATTTTTCTGAATTAATTTATTTTATCATTTCCCTGTTTTACTCGCAATAACATAAAAAAGATTAACCATTTTTTGTATAATTTACACAACTGAATCAGCACGGTATTGTATATTTTCACTATTCCTTGTATAACGACATCTCACACCATTAACAACCATGACGGAGGCATGATGCAAAGCAGCTCTCACTCTATCATCTTCCCATCTTCGATCTTTATCACTCTGCCGCATTGCTCCGCTACAGCCAAATCATGGGTAACAATAACAATTGTTTTTCCCTGTTTGTTCAGATCAATAAATACTTTCATAATTTCTTTTGTTGTCTCCGTATCCAGCGCTCCTGTTGGCTCATCTGCCAAGATCAACGCAGGTTCATTTGCAATCGCTCTAGCAATTGCAACGCGCTGCTTCTGACCCCCGGAAAGATTACTCACAGGCTTATCGACAAAATCTTGCATCTGCACCATTTCAAGCATTTTGCGCGCGATTTCTTTCCTGTCTTTTTTCCGTTTTTTCTTACCTCTTGCTGCAAAATCCAACGGAATCATGACATTATCCAATGCCGTAAATTCTTCTATTAACGCAAAGTCCTGCATTACCATGCCAATCTTCTCATTACGAATTGCCGCCATCTTTCTTTCAGAAATTTTGCCAATTGTCATGTCATCAATACGATACTCTCCCGAATCATATCCATCAATACAAGCAAGTATATGTAATAAGGTGGATTTTCCAGCTCCTGAGGTTCCAATAATGGCAACCATTTCTCCATCCTCTATCGTCAGCGATATTCCGTGGAGTGCCTCAAAAGCGTTACTCTTTCCTTTGTTATAGGTCTTTACAATATTATCAAGTTGAACCATTTTATTCTACCTCCCTTAAAATGTCCTTTGCCGATTTCTTCCCAATTAACAGAAAAGACAGCAAAATACTAAATACAATAAAAAGCACCATCATAGCGAAACAACCCAACAACTGCCATTTTCCTAAAGAAAAGACCATTCGATCTAACGCACCAATTTTCTCGCAAATAGCAATACATAACATGGTAAATAAAAATATCCCCATTTGCATCATAATCACGCTTTCCACATGAATCAACACGCATCTTTTCCAAGTGAAACCCATCATATAATAAATGGAATAATTGTGCATGTTTTGTCGTATCATAATAACGGTACTGCTAATGATAGACATCAATGTAAGAATGATCATCGCAATCAAAATAGGAATTAACATATTCATCTGATTCATAATATATTCCATACTGTTTTCCCGCATTTCTGCGGATGTATGACGAAATTCATATCTTCCATTCACTGCAAGATATTTTGAATTATAATCTTTTTCCTTCTGTGTAATTCCTTTCTCATATTGTATAAAACATGGGCCTGAAATGATATATGGCCATATACAGGTTTCACCCTCTATTAAATTTTCTTGTTCCGTTTTCGCATGGATCTTATTATTATGTTCAATGTCTCTCTTGGATACAAAGACAATTGCCCTTTCCTCTTCATCCCTGTTAAACGGATAATAATAATCTCTGAAATCAGAATATTCTCCATAATGCATCGTACGCATGATCGGACTGGCTCCATCTGCAAGAATCCCCACTATCTTAGCCTGAACCGGTTGTGATAACTTGTATTCTCTCGAATCTTTTACCACATCAGAAGTTGTCAAAGTTATGACCTCTCCCACTTTATGAGTGTCATCCTTTTGCACCAACACAATCTCGATCATATCCGTATCTGCATCCTCTGTTCTAAGCCAGCGTCCTGATTCTATCTCAGGAGTATATGCTGCGATCAACTCATCATCATAACCAATAACCGGAGACCATGTTCCCAATTCTTCCTTTTTATTGTCAATGTCAAATGTCATCTGTACATCATAGGAGCTTACCATATGTGCTTTTTTTAAGCTTTTTTCTACATCAGAAGATTCTGTAAACGGAAGATACCGCTGCCCGTTTCTGCCTAGCAGATCATTTATATGCATATTCAAACCATCGCCCTGAAAGAAGCATTCCAACGGCTTATATTTTTCATACCTCGAAGTAATTGCAGAGATAATGCTGACGAGCATGATGAACACAATTACTATTTGGAAAAAAATCAGCACCGTCATAAGTTTATTTTTTTTCTGTTCAAACATTGCATATTTCAATTTCATCGGGTCCCTCCTTTCACATCTAACTCTTTGTCTGTTTTTAATGCATATATGATCATAAAAAGTAATATTAACAAAGACAGTATAAAATAAATAGCAAATAAAACCATATAAACATAACTGCTATAGCTATTACTCATATAGTCATAATATTTTGATACTTTTTTCAAAATTACATGCTCAAACAACAAAGCACCGATAACATAAGCTGGTACCGTCAAAACCACACATTCTCCCAAATACAATAATACTACTCTCGCAAAACTCATTCCGCAAATCCGGTAAACCATAAGTGACTGTTTTCTGCTGGAAAGAATATAACGATACAAAATCGCAAAATTTATTGCCGAGACAATGGTAATAAAAATCGTCACCATAATAATCGTATTATAAAGATACACTGCATCATCATCCGGAAGATTTGCCGGCTCAACTACTGCCCTGTCTCCCAAAATTTTATTTGTTTTTTCTACTACAAGATTGTACTGTTCCTGTCGAATTGGTTTCTTAAAATGGAATACTAATCTCTGGTGAAAAAGGGTTGTATCCTCTAAAGAGGTGACCGGTATAGTAGGTCTATCAACATCAATAATGCCATAGGCAATAATTTTATAATCCTTCCCCTGAATATGCAGCGTATTTTTATCGACTGCCATCCGACTACTGACAGGAGATGACATCGTATTCCAATGAAGATAATCCCAACAAATAGCAACTTTCTCCCCGTTCCGATATTCTTTGTCTGTAAAATACCTCCCACTTTCCAGCTTGGCGTTATTCTCTATTTCTTTTTCATATTCATCACTATTAATGATCGTCCCATCCTTCACCGAAAAGTTCATACGAAACGGTAATTGATCTACGATCGCTGTTGCTTCAATATATTTCAATTTATCTGTAAAAGAATTATTAAATTCAGCCACATATTTCTTTAACAAATTCATTGTTATATAATTGTCTACAGAATCAACCGGTTTGAAATAACTTTCATCATCATTTAATTCCTTATCGGATTCTTCATCAAAATCCCCTTGCAAACTCAATGCAATTTCTCTCTCATCTGACAGATCATATTCTTTCTTTAACTGATAGTTCTGATATAATCCATACGAAAAATGGATCATAATACAAGAACAAATGACAGAAAAAACCGTCAAAATAAATATGAGTTTTTTATGTTTAAAACAGTTCTTTATGTTGCACCAAATATATTTCATGGAGTACTCCCTACAAAAAAGCAACGCCAGCGCTTTGCTTTGCAAGAATTGCTAAAGTATAATGTGTTTGCTACTGTTCCACCATTATAATCAAAGTCCCCAGACGCAGCTTGACCCCTGTTTACAATGCAATAAATGTCGGTTATCGAGCATACAATTTGCACATTTTGCGAAGCATCTTGATCTTTTTTCCATCAAAGGCTCCCGGCTGCATACGCCAGCGCCAATTGGTTCCTACTGTGGACGGTTCATTCATTCTTGCCGTATCGTCCAATTCCAAAATATCCTGCATCTGGAATATAACAGTATCCGCAATGCTTGCGTACGCTGCACGCAACATCGCCTTTGGAATCTGTGAAACCCGCTTAATATGCAGATAATTCATCATAAATTTTAATTCTTTGTCCGATTTGTTTCCATAATAACCAAGCAATGTCTGATTATCATGCGTACCACCATATACGAGACAATTCGTGTTCTTATATTGATGTGGCAGATACTCATTAGAAGCATCTCCATCAAACGCAAACTCTAAAATCTTCATTCCCGGCCAACCGGTTTCATTGATCAAAGCACGCACCTTATCACTGACAATTCCAAGATCTTCTGCAATAATATCCGAACCTTTCGTTGCCTTACGAATCACTTTCGTCAAATGTCTGCCCGGTCCCTTGCGCCACTCACCTTCTACAGCAGTAGGACAAGAAGCAGGTATTGACCAGTAATTAACAATACCAATAAAATGATCAATACGAATCACATCATACAAGGCTGCATTGGCTTTCATTCGCTGATACCACCATGCATAATGATCTCTTTTCATTCGTTTCCAACGATATAATGGGTTACCCCAGCGCTGTCCATCCTCCGAAAAACAATCCGGCGGTACCCCTGCAACGTGAATCGGTTTCTTACGCTCATCCAGCTCAAACAGATCTGAATGTGTCCATACATCTGCACTGTCCATGGCAACGTATAACGGAATATCTCCAATAATACGGATGCCTTTGCTGTTAGCATACCGCTTCAACTGACTCCATTGCATGAAAAACTGATACTGACAAAACTTCCAAAAATCAATTTCTTCTGCCAGCAGATCTTCAAATTTGCGGAGGGTTTCTTTGTGACGGAATTTCAGACCATCCTCCCACAACGACCACTCTTGTCCATGAAAGTGAAATTTAAGTGCCATATAAAAACTATAGTCTTCCAGCCAATAGCTGCTCTTCGCCAAAAATGCCTGATAATCTTCCTGCATTTTATGATCACTTCGCGCATATGCCTTATGTAATACCTCAAAACGAGCCTCGTATAACGCTGCATAATCTACCTCTGACACATCGTCTCCCCAATACTGCTCCTCAATCTCTTCCGAAAGAAGAAGCCCATCCTCTTTCAACGTGTCAAGATCAATAAAATAAGGGTTTCCCGCAAATGCTGAAAATGACTGGTAGGGACTATCACCAAAGCTTGTCGGTCCTACCGGAAGCACTTGCCAATAGCTCTGCTTTGCCTCTGCCAACTGATCAACGAAGGCATACGCCTCTGCTCCCAATGTTCCAATTCCATATGGTGACGGCAGGCTGCTGATTGGCAGTAAAATCCCTGCTCCACGTTTCTTTTTCATATTTTTCCTCCATAGGTACTGCCCTCTCCGAGGGATACTTCATTAAGTGTACCTTTTCCATAGGTTAATCCGGCATAAAGCTGCTGTGAATGCTCCATAACCGGTCCTGAATGATCCTCTTTGGCCACTTGTTCAAAGCTCTCCATCAATCCACGGATCACTTCACACGCCGCATCTAAATGAATCGGTCTGCGTTGAACCAAAGTTGCAATCAACTGTTCGTTGACATAACGATACAACTGTCGTAATTGCAACGCAATTTCATAGCGAAAGTCCAGACTTCCGAGAAGTTCTTGTAAATATCCCTGCGCTTTGCGGATCTGTTTTTCCCCCGCATCCGTATTTCCCGCCTGATATTGTTTGTTACCCTCTTGTATTTCATCCAGCAAAAGTTCATATATAATAACGACTAATTCTGTCCGGTTTGCCTGTGCAACCCGTGCGGTATACTCCTTAATCTGTTCCTTCGTCATGCTTAACCTCCATGCCCATACTTGATCGTCACACTCCAATCAGCTTTAGCAATTCTGCGATACCTATAATTAGCTCTGCAGCAAACTCATAATCTGCTGTGGACGGTTATTGGCTTGTGACAGCATTGATGTTGCTGCCTGTGATAATACATTGTTGGATGTATATTCTGTCATTTCAGAAGCCATATCTGTGTCCATAATTCTGGACATTGCATCCGTAAGATTCTCTTCACTTACATCCAAACTCTCTCTTGTTGCATCCAAACGGTTCTGATATGCGCCAAGCGTGGATCTTGCTGCAGAAATCTTATCAATAGCATCATCCAACACTTTGAGAAGCTCCGTAGCACCTTCCTGTGTACATGCGTTAATCTGATTAACACCTTCTTTATTGCGTAAGAACAGGCTTTGGCAAGATACTTCCTTAAAGTCCATCTCCAACGTCTGATGCTCGTTGGCACCAATCTGAAGCACCATATAGCCGGCATCTTCTACGCGAACAATACCACTATCACCCGCTTTGGCATCCGTAACATCGATCTGCATTTCAAATCCATCATTTCCAATGATCACAATACCGGCACCATTTGCTTTATAGCTAAAACCATCGGCCGGGGTAAACTGTGTTCCCAAGGTGATCTTTGCATCTTTGCCGTAAATAACCGTCTCATCATTGGCACCGGCAGAGCGTACTGAGATCTTCTGGTTTGCACCGGTTGCACGTGTCGTCAGTGTCAGTGATCCATCCGGACCGGAAACATCAATATTCATGGCGTCACACATATCTATAATCTTCTTTCTAACACTGGTATCATCGTACTCATCCGTAATCTCTAAACTATACCCATTAATACTGATCGTAGATGGGATCGTATAGTCAAGCTGTGCTTTTGCAGCTTCCGGCATAGCATCGATCGTAATCTCATAATCATTTCTTGGTACATCCATAGACGCCGAAATTGCATGAATGGATAACGTATTCGTCATTACGGTACGTGATGCGGAACCATCAAGCAGTCCCTTACCATTAAACTGGGTTGTGTCTGCAATACGATCAACCTCGTCCATCAGCTCATCAACCTCATCCTGCACGGCCTTACGGTCTTCCAAAGCAAGCGTACCATTGGCTGCCTGTACACCCAATTCACGGATTCTCTGCAAAATATTCTCAATCTCTGACATCGCACCCTCTGCCGTCTGAATGATCGAATCTCCATCAGCAGAATTGCGGGACGCCTGATCCAACGCACGGATCTGGGTTCGCATCTTATTCGAAATCGCCATACCTGCAGAATCATCTGCTGCTTTGTTAATCTTATAGCCTGTACTTAATCTTTCCAAACTGGCCGAAACTTTATTGTCAACCTTTTTCAAACTGACATTTGTAAGCTGCGCTGAAATATTGTGGTTAATTCTCATTGTAATCCTCCATTCTCTGTTGCTACTACCTCTGAAATATACTGTACCAGCACTTTTGCTGTCTGATACAGAGCTTTTGTATCAACTGCATTATCGTTCTCCGATGCAGCAGAATAATCATTCTGCGCACGAAAATCCATTCCATAAGAGATCGTTTTCACCGGACACACATTCTGCTCCAAAGTTTCCTGCAAGGCTCCTGCCTGCTGCTTCAATTTCTCGTATCCGGCTCTGTCATCACAGAGTACCAGTCCCTTAAGACTGCCCCCGGAAATCTGCATCTCCATAGAAATGCGATACGGCTGCCAAATGGTTACCTGTACCTTGCCCGCCTGTTCTTCATCCTCACGGAATGTAAGATTCATCTGCGTAACGCCGTCTGCCGTTTGAATCGGTACTGCATAACTGCGATTATTTCTAAGTCCCTGCTGTAACCGCATCAAACCACGCGTTGCTCTGATCTCTTGAAATTCACTATATGTAATATCGGCACGCTGCTTTGTTTTCTCAAGAATATTTTCCAAAAAATGATCTATTCCGGCACAATATTCTGCAAGTGCTGCCTCATCTTCCTCACCATCTGCAATGGCTTCCATAACATCCTTTAATCCATCCGTTAGTTCCGTCAAATCACGTCTACGCTCTGCAAACGTCTCTTTCTCGGATGACGCCTCACTTGCAGCCACTCCCTGCGGAACTACATGATCCATGGCAGTCTCCAAAACCGCTGCATCGGCTGTCTCCGATGCCAACTGTCCAACCGCATCCTGCTCCGACTGCGATTCTCTAGCAAGTTCCAGTACTGTATCTAAAGCGGTCTCTCCATCCAGTAATCTCAACGCCGCCTGCATATTGCCAACTGTGTCCGGCAGCCCTGCCTCCTCCAAAAATCCATCTGCTTTCTGTGACCGTTTCGCCATATCCCTGAGTTCCCCGGCACGCTCCTCATAATAAGCTGTCATGATCTGATCCGTGATCGTCTGATTACCGGCTGCCGCCTGAATAATATTTTCAGTGTCATCCACAGTATGATCCATCCCCTGTGCATTTCTGGAACGAACCGCCGTCAGCAAATTAGACAGATCCATCTGCTGACCGGATTGAACCACCGCACCAACCGCCGCATGATCTTCTTTCTGCACTTGATGCAACAGACGATAAATTCCAATATAACTTTGTCTTTCTTCCGCAGTAATGCCGTTCGTCTTATCTAATCGCCACAAAAACTTACTGTAACTTTCCTCTTCCTGCGCCGCAGTCATTCCACGATTGGCAAGCATTTCATTCAATTCCGTTACGGTATGTTCTAATGGATTAATACCATCTCGAATCATTCCAAGTACCGTGGCAGGTTTCATCCGGTCGATCAAAGTATTCACTTCTGCATCCCAATCTTTGATCTGCGCAATACTCTCCTCTGTGATTTCCATGCGGTTATAACCAAGAATGCGTACTGCTCTTTCATTCTCCGGTGTGCTCTCCAGCCCCATCTCCTGCAGCATAGTCGGAATACCCGCAAACGCTTTCTTAATACTATCTCCCAGATCCGTGCGCACCTGTGTACCAACCGCCTCATAATCCTGTTGATACTGCCATGCGCTCTTGGTCGCACTGATCGCAGCTCCATGCAGTTCACGCACCGTCATTAATTCATGCTGGCGCAGACTACTGCCCAAAAGTTCTGCCGGGCTTCGGCAATCTCACGCACTGCCGTTACGGCATCCTGCATCGCATGAATCTGTGCGTCTTCTGTAACTGCCGCCTCGCCCGTCTGATCCGTCCGATAATAACTCATCTCTATTTCCCGCAAACGATCCACAAGTTCAGCCAAGCTCTCTGTCTCCACAGATATCCCCTGCGCACGCATAGACATCACTGCCGGGATTGTCATTTTTAATCGTATTTCCTCAAGTTGTCGCCAAGCTGTAACCTGCGGCAAAGGCATGACTTCTGCCGTCTCCTGTCCCGACAGTTCGCCAGCCATTACGGTTGTTTCCTGTCCAACTTTTCGGTCAGATGTGTTCGCTGCTTCTTGTCCAACTTTTCGGTCAGATACATTCATCGCTCCCTGTCCCATTTTGCGGTCAGATAGCACTCCTGCGCTCCGTCCTACTTCACGGCTAGATGATGTTCCTGCGGTCTGTCCCACTTCATGGTCAAAAGCACCTTGCTCTGTCTGATGTGCGTCAAGATAATCCTGCAGCACCGGATCTGCCTTTTCTGTTGTTACCCGTTCCACATCCTGCGCCGTGATCTCTTTTACCTGCTGTATCAAATCCCCGGCAAGCCAAATTCCTTTGTCCCCCGGAACTGTCTGCTCTGCCGGCAATCCCATTGCCATCGTCTGAACGATCTGCTGCAGCGTTATCTCCAAACAAGTACTCTGCTGCATCTGATCTAACATCTCTAATGTCTGCATATTCTCAGCCGTGATCGGCAGTTCATTCGCAAACAGCCACTTTGCCATCGCTTGATCCGAAGCTCCCACTCGTCCGATCTGCTGCAAGATATGTTCGATCTGTGGTGCATACGCCGCCATATCTTTCTCAGTGATCGATGCGTTGTCAACTGCCGTACTACCGGAATGCATTCTTGATATACCGCTTCTATCGTCGGCTGGGTTCCATTTTGTATGACGTAAACTTTCGCCTCATCTGTCATTTCATTGATCGACATACTCATCTGCAGCGTTCCCGCTACCTTATCCACAAATTCTTTGGTTGCAGGCAGATTTGCTTCCTGCAGTGCGTCACGGATCTGTGCCTCGCTCTTTTGCGCCAAAAATCCCTGCTGCTGCATTTTTTCCAAATCGTTCGCCAACTGCTCGCGAAGTTCTTTATTTTCTTCCATCCGGTCTGCTTTCCACTCACGCTCCTCACGGATACGCTTAACGGCGCGCTCCAAACTGGATTTTTGGTATTCTTCCAAAGCACTATCCTCATCCTCAAGTGCGGCACAATCCTCTCCGGTCACAACCTTAAGATTGCGACTGGCAGCATTATCATTTTGCACACGATCCGCTGCGATCTCCGTTGCCTGTCTACCCGTATAATTCTCCGAACCGGACTCACGAAGTCCCTGTAGCTGTGGCATCATAAAATCAGTCTGAACGGCTTTACCACGAATCCCCAAATAACCCGCATCAGCAATTGCCGCATTATTTTTCCCGACGTTATAGTACTTAGAGGATGCTTCCGTCGTTCCGGATCCCGCATCTCCCTGTAACATGATATCATTTATATTCATTAGCTACCTCTCTTTATCAGTGCCGAAAGATCATGAAATCCTTATTAAAGAAATTCAAACCTTTTTGGCACCTGAATCCTATAAAGTAAAAAAAGAGTGCCAAACATGAACTTTGACACTCACATCCTATAAATATATTCGACCAAAAGGGCTAATTTCTTTACCCTATAAATTCAGTCCGTTTAACGTCATGCCCTCTATGAGCTCCCCCTTGCTTAAGCAGCTCGCTCAGACCTTCTTCGCCGTTTCAAAAGCTTTCTGATAACTCAATACTTTCTTTATGTAAGAACGACACTGTGATGGTATACCACCCACACGCCGTACCGTTCCACTTCCGGCATTATACGCCGCCAGCGCTAACTTTACATCTCCGTTATATTCCTTTAACTTGCTGGCGATGCACTTCGCTCCACCCATAATATTTTGCTCCGGATCAAAGGGATCCTCTACGCCAAGTCCACGCGCCGTATCCGGCATCAACTGCATAACGCCCATTGCCCCCGAACTAGACACATCCCTCTCGTTGAAATTAGATTCTGCTTTGGCAATTGCCTTAAGCAAACTTTCGGATACTCTGTATTTTTTGGCTGCTTTCTTAAAATAGCTGTCATAAGGCGTTGTCTTCATAGACGATGCTGATGTCGTTTTCTTAGTGCTTGTACTTCCGGTTGACACCGTACGATTCGTTTTCTGACTCTGACCAGTCGATGTCCCAGACGCAGATGAGGTTGTTCTGGAACTTCCCGTGCGGTCTAACTTTGACGTGTCCGCAGAATAGTCCAGATGTTTCACCGCACTCGTCTTCGTAGACTTCGTGCGTCCCTGTGCTTTCAGCATATCGTCAAAACTGGTAATAGAACTCCTGCGGCCAGCTTCACCCGCATGCGTCTTCAGCGGTTTGATCGGCAAAGCCTGCACTTTCCCATCCGTAATATTATTCGCCGTCATATACCTCTCCTTTCTGCAAACATCTCCTGCAATGTCATATCCAACTTCCCCTGTCTCGGATTCGCCACAGACACTTCCGAAAGCGTGACAGCCATCTCTGCTGCAGCTTGATTTACAGCTTTTTCCTCAGGCTCTATTGGCACAATCTGCTGTAATCTCGGCTCTCTGGCATTCGATACCACCGCCCTCACATTAGCAGGCGACTTCACATTCATCTCGCAAAAGTCTATCTTCTTTGGCGACAGCGGCTTCGCATTCGCTCCACAAGTCTCAATCTCTCTCGGTGACAGTGGCTTCGCATTTGCTCCACAAGTCTCAATCTCTCTCGGTGACAGTGGCTTCGCATTCACTCCACAAGTCTCAATCTCTCTCGGGGACAATGGTTTCGCATTCGCTCCATAGGTTTCAACCTCACGAACGGCTATCGTTTTCCCCTGTATCACGTTCATCGAATGCACCCCCTCGCCATCGCCTCATTTTGCTTTTTATTTTAACAACTTGTCCGGTTTAAATCAATACTTTCCCGCTTCATCCAATAATGCTGTAAGAAGAGATAGGCAATGACACAGATTTCTCACAATTCCATTGGTGATTCGATCAGTTCCTCACATTTTTAGCCGGCTCCATATTCACCCTGCGTCCCTTGATCTTACTGTGATTCATTGCTTCTAATACAGCCGCCGCATATTCCTGCGGAACCTCTACAAACGAAAAATTATCGTACATATCGATTGTTCCTACGAGAGCACCTTCCATTCCGCTCTCCCCGGCAACCGCACCCAAAATATCACCAATGCGTACACGATCTTTTTTGCCGATATTCATAAACATACGCACCATACCCGGCTCTGCACCGGTATCTCCAAACTCTTCTTTTGGAAGCGTCTGTGTGCTTGTCTCTCCTAACTGCATTGCCAGCAAAGCTGCTGCCATTTCCGTTGCCGAATAATCACTGCCATCCAAATATTCCTCTAACAGATCCATCATTCTGCCTAAACCATCTGTAGCGATCAACTCTCCTGCCTGCTCCAATAGTTTCTCCACTTAATGGCAGCCACATCATTCACCGAAGGGATCGGCTGTCTGCGGATCTTTGTCTTGCAATATCTCTGAATATCTTTTAGCTTGTATATTTCCTTGCCAACGACCAGCGTAAATGCTCTTCCTTCACGTCCGGCACGTCCCGTTCTTCCGATACGATGCACATAGTACTCATCGTCCTGTGGAACATCATAATTAAAAACCGCTTCCACATCATCAACGTCAATACCACGCGCCGCCACGTCTGTGGCAACCAAAATATCGGTACGTCCATTGCGAAAGCCATTCATCACGCGGTCTCTCTGGCTCTGTTTCATATCACCATGCAGTCCCTCTGCAAAATATCCTCTACCCTTTAAGTCTGCAACTAACTCATCCACTTTTCGCTTCGTATTGCAAAATACCAACGACAAACTCGGATCATACATATCCAACAATCGGGACAGCACCTCATTCTTTTTACGCGGATTAACTTCATAATAATACTGTTCGATTTTTGGGACAGTAAGCTCTTTCTGAATCACTTTCACAATCTCCGGCTCATGCAGGTAACGCTTCGCAATTTCCAAGATTGGCTTTGGCATTGTTGCCGAAAAAAGCATTGTTTGACGCTCCTCTGGCAGTTGTCCCAAAATAGTTTCTATATCCTCTCGAAATCCCATATTTAACATTTCATCCGCTTCATCCAAAACCACAATATCTACCGTTTGTGGTTTTAGCGTATGACGGCGCAAATGATCCATCACTCGTCCCGGTGTACCAATCACGATCTGTACACCACCTTTTAAGGAACGGATCTGTTTGCTGATCTCCTGTCCTCCGTATATCGGAAGCACTTTGATCCCATGCAAAAACTTTGCTAATTTGCGAATTTCATTGGCGGACTGAATTGCAAGTTCTCGCGTTGGGCACAAGACGATTGCCTGCAGACTTTTGTCTTTCGGATTGATCCGCTGCAACATCGGTATTCCAAACGATGCTGTCTTACCCGTTCCGGTACGCGCTTGTCCGATCATATCCTTTCCCTCTACCGCAATCGGTATCGACTGCGCCTGAATCGGACTGGGCTGCTCAAAACCCATTTCCGCAATTGCACGCATTATTCTTGTATCCAAACACATTTCTTCAAACGTCATTTATATCTCCATTTCTAATCTGCTTTATTTTGCAGCACAGTTCCCCTGCAAAATCTTTCTCTGTATCAATGCAACTTTCCTATTATAGCAGATTCTCGGGGCATGAGCAACATCGGCATTGCATTAGATGTTGGCTCTGGCAAAAGATCTCTGATACCAAAAGTGGGCAGCTATCCAAGTTTTGATAGCTGCCCCTATGGATCTCTCTCTATTGATGACCGGCGCACTGTTTATGATCTGGCAATGGGCCTTCGATGGATTTATGACTAGAATGCCTCCTTGCCAACTTCAACGTCATCGAACGAACCGTCTAAGACAATGCCATCCTTTTTGATCGCACCACGAAATGCCTGTGTGCCAATCTTTTTGATGGTTCCACCACAAACAAATTTTTCTAATTTATGACACTTATAGAAAGCTTGTGCATCGATCGTGTCAATGTTTCCTTTGACTTCAAAGTTCTTACAATGCCAGTTATTCATAAACACGCCGTTTCCAATGGTTGTAAGATTACCAAGTGCCGTTACTTTCTTTAATTTGGTATTTCTAAAAGCATTGCGTGTAATGACTTTCACATTTTTATCCAATGTCAGTGTAGATTTTTTATAATCTTTGCTCACACCATACACCGTCTTGCCATCTCCGCTGTAAATCACATTGTCACGGACTTTATAATTTTTATTTCCCGCAGGAATTCGAATATCAAAGCAATCCGTTGACTTGTTATCCGGCAGCAAAAATCCATTTTCATCACAGTAGTTGACAGGATTGATCTGTCCCGCAAATCCGGTTCCAAGCGTAATCTTTTTTAAGCATAGACATTTATAAAAAGTGCTGTAACCGGCATATTTTAAGGAATCCGGCAATTGAATCTCTTTTAGATTCGTACCGGCAAACGTACCTAACATAGCAATTTCTTTCAAATACTTTGCGGATCCATCCGGCTCGCTCACGAGATCTTTTTCATCATTTATGACATCTTCGTCCCCTTCATCAGAGACTTCTCCTGCATCAGCCGGCGCACCAACATCATAATAAGATAGCTTTGCTTTGACTCCGTCAAAGTCACTTAATTTTTTCACGTTCACAGCCTGCGCTAAATTAATATCGCTAAGCTTACTGTCACCGTAAAACGCCCCGGCACCGATATCTGTAATTCCTGTTGGCAATACAACTTTCTTTAAGGATGGATTGCGCGAAAATGCGAGTGCTTCCACTTTGGTTACAGACTTCGGTATACGATATGACTGTTCTGTCTTTTCAACCGGATAATAGACAAGTGTTTTTTTATCCTTGGTAAAAAGTACATTATTTTCTGTCATATAATATGGATTCTTACTGTCTACCGTTATCGTTAAATTTTCTTTGAACGTATCTGACGTATCCGTGGCACCAAGTCCCCAAAATGCACCACCTTCAATATATCGTACATTGCGTGGCAGATGAATCGTGCGGATATAAGCTGCATCTTTCGTTGGCGCAAATGTATTTGCATTAATTCTTTCTAGAGAATCCGGTAAAGAAAGCTTAATTTCCTCAGCATCTTCGTCCTTGGAAACATTTCCAAATAAATTGCTCACCGCTAATGCAGTAATTCCTTCTTCAATCTTAATCTCTTTTACCGAACAGGTTATTCTTTCCTTGACTTCATATGGCTCTGCAAGTCCCTCAATCTTTTGCTTGGTAGTATCTGAATCCACAGCGCGATCCACAGCACCGGAACCACTAATTGTCAATACTTTCGTACCTGTATTGTACGACCATTCTGCATTGTCCCCACATTTGCCCGAAATCGTCCGTGGCTCGTCATCGACGGAAGCATAATACTGGAACGGTGTACTGGTCGGCGTTGCCTGTGCTTCCTTTGCCTGTTTCGTTGATGTCGTGTCAGTAGATTTTTGTGAGCAGCCGGAAAGTCCTACGATCATTGGTACGGCTAACAAACATACTGCTGCCTTCCTCGTTAATTTTGCCCCTGCTTTTTTCATACTAACCCCCTCCTTCGTATAAATATCTTACGCTGTTATTTTTACTCTTATCCGTAAAAACAACCTTGTTCTTAACTGTATAAATCCGTCCCTTAAATTACTTGAAATCAATATACCATATACACAGAATTTTATCAATAAAAGCCACAAAAAATCACGCTGCACAACTGCGATTTCCTATAAGAAAAAAGGACTGTCTATCCACGAAATAACATTGCGAATAGAACAGTCCTTTTATACCTTATGCTTCTTTCAAAAGCCACATATTTATGCGTACTTTCGTGCTTCATCGTGAGCACAGATCATACATACTATTTACTGTTTCAAACTTCCCATACCTCATTATCTCACACAACCACATATTGCTTATTATGTCAGTAAAATAATGTCTATTTTGCAGCCGGTAAAGTAAATAATCCTGCCATCAACAAACTAAGACAATTGCAGCAGAACGCAGAGTTTTTACGTGATTTCTTATTTTGTTAAGTCTCTGATGAATACATGCCTAGAGGAATGTCTGAGATGTCCCGGTTTAGCAAGGTATCATCAATTTTTTGGACGGGACGCTTTCGCTACGATGCGCTACGTCACGTTACTTAATGTCTCTGAAATACGAGACATAAGTAACGACGAGCGCAAAGTCCCTTTCAAAAATGATGATTACCTTGCTTCCGGGACTTCGAGTTTCCGAAAGGCATGTAAATCATACATCAGAGACAACAAAATATAGAAATCACCGTGAAAACTAATTGCGGCAAGGCAATTGCTATAGTTTCTTGATGGCAGGACTCACTACATAGTGACTGCAAAATATAATTAGGCCATCAACATAATAAGCAATATGTGGTTCGGGCAATAACTTCCGGTATGGGAAGTTTTAGTTACTGTATATACAATGCGTCATCTTTAACATCCAGCACGATCTCCTCGCCCATATGCACATCGCCACGAAGAATCTTTTTGGCTAACAGTGTCTCTACATTCTTCTGCAAGTACCGTTTCAACGGACGTGCACCAAAGGATGGATCATATGCCTGCTCTGTAACAAACGCTTTGGCAGCATCTGTCAAAGATACATGCAATTCTTTTTCTGCTAAACGTTCATTCAGCTCTGCAAGCAAGATATCAATAATACCGGTAATATCCTGCGGACGAAGCGGCTTAAAGAGGATCGTTTCATCCAAACGATTCAAAAATTCCGGACGGAAGAAGCGTGCAGTTGATCCAGTACCGCTTTACGTGCTTCTTCGCTGATCTCTCCATTTTCATCAATGCCTTCCAACAAATATGAGGAACCAATGTTAGAAGTTAATATTAATATTGTATTTTTGAAATCAACGGTACGACCCTGTGAATCGGTAATTCGGCCATCGTCCAACACTTGCAATAATACATTAAACACATCCGGATGTGCTTTTTCAATCTCATCAAACAGTACAACAGAATACGGTTTACGGCGTACTGCTTCGGTGAGCTGTCCACCTTCTTCATATCCAACATATCCCGGAGGCGCTCCGATCAGACGAGCCACGGAATGTTTCTCCATATATTCACTCATGTCGATACGAACCATATTCGTCTCGTCGTCAAACAAATATGCCGCCAAGCTCTTAGCAAGTTCCGTTTTACCAACACCTGTCGGTCCTAAGAACAAGAAAGAACCAATTGGTTTCGTAGGATCTTTGATGCCTGCCTTAGAACGTAAGATCGCTTCTGCGACCAAACGGACGCCCTCTTCCTGTCCAATGACACGTTTATGCAATTCATCCTCCAAATGCAGTGTTTTTTCACGTTCGCCTTCCGTAAGTTTGGCGATCGGAATTCCTGTCCAGCGAGAAATAATTTTGGCAATCTCTTCCTCGGTAACACATTCCTGCACCAAAGTACGATCTTCTGCTTTTGCCTTTTCTTCTGCTGCCTCAAGCTGTCGCTCTAACTCCGGCAATTGTCCATACTGGATCTCTGCAGCACGGTTCAGATCATAGTTGCGCTTTGCCGTTTCAATCTCTGTACGAAGCGCATCTCTCTGCTCTTTCAACTTATTTACCGTATCGACAGATGCCTTTTCGCTATCCCACTTTGCTTTCTTGGCATTGAAATCATCACGAAGTTCTGCCATTTCTTTTTGCAGTTCTTCCAAACGTTCCACGGACAAATGATCTGTCTCTTTCTTAAGTGCTGCCTCCTCAATTTCCATCTGCATAATACGTCTGCGCTCTTCATCGAGTTCTGCCGGCATACTATTTAACTCTGTCTTGATCATGGCACAGGCCTCATCGATCAAGTCGATCGCCTTATCTGGCAGGAAACGATCCGAAATATATCGGTTGGACAACGTTGCGGCTGCCACCAGCGAAGAATCCGTAATCTTGACACCATGGAATACTTCATAGCGTTCTTTCAGGCCACGCAGTATTGAAATAGTATCTTCCACTGTTGGTTCATTGACCATAACCGGCTGGAAACGACGTTCCAATGCCGGATCCTTTTCAATATACATACGATACTCATCCAATGTCGTAGCACCAATACAATGTAATTCACCTCTGGCAAGCATTGGTTTGAGCATATTGCCGGCGTCCATAGCGCCATCGGTCTTGCCGGCACCGACAATCGTATGCAGCTCATCAATAAACAGAATGATCTGTCCTTCACTCTTCTTCACTTCTTCAAGAACCGCTTTCAAACGCTCCTCAAATTCGCCACGGTATTTCGCACCCGCTACCAAGGCACCCATATCCAACGCAAAGATCTTCTTGTCTTTGAGTCCTTCCGGCACATCTCCGCGAACAATACGCTGTGCCAAGCCCTCAACAGCGGCAGTCTTACCAACACCGGGTTCACCGATCAAGACCGGATTATTTTTCGTCTTACGTGAAAGAATACGCACAACATTACGAATTTCCGCATCTCGTCCGATCACCGGGTCCAGCTTGCCATCTTTAGCACGTTCTACCAGATCTGTACCATATTTTTCCAACGTATCATATGTTGCTTCCGGATTGTCACTGGTAACCCTCTGATTACCACGCACCTCAGAAAGCACCTGCAAAAATCGCTCTCGATCGATCTGACACTGCTTAAACAACTGCTTGATCTCTTTGCTCGGATGCGCTAACACACTCAAAAACAGATGCTCTACGGAAACATATTCATCTCCCATCCGTTTTGCTTCATCTTCCGCATAAATCAATGCTTCATTTAAATATTTGTCAATCCGAAGATCGCCGCCGACAACCTTTGGACGTTTTTGTAAAAGTCCTTCTATCTGCGCCTGAAATGCTTCCGGTGCAATTCCCATTTTCTCGATCAGTTTGCGGATCAAGCTATCATCTACTGTCATCATAGCGGATAGCATATGCTCCTGACCGATTTCCTGGTGACCATGATCCATGGCGATTTTCTCACAGCCTTGTACTACTTCCTGTGATTTTTGTGTAAATTTACTGATATTCATACAATCACCAATCCTTTCTGTCTCAAACAAATCCATATGCCTACATAGCATGCTAATGCTGAACTATGTAGTACACTATCTGACTATTTTGGTCCCTCTGATGATTGTTATATCACTTATTAGCACTCGTCAAGAGTGAGTGCTAATTTTTTATCATTTTCTTTTTGACATGTCCTGCAAGCATACAAAATACATAGATCACAACCGCTATCAGCACGATCTTACCAATTGGCCATACATAAAGTACACCACCGGATCTTGATGCCAGACCGCCATCCGCATTGATCTCTCAATCATTGCTAAAACATATCATAACATATTGTCCTATTTTGTTTCAATGAATGTTGTTTTCTACAAGCACTCCCTTTCCCCATAACATGCAAGAACCGACATATATGTAGGAATTATTCAGAAATGCATTATACATTTTCATTATCCTACTACATATGTCGGTTTCTTAATCTAAAAGGTTATTTTGAAAGCATAATCTACGAAGTCTCCGCAATTACATACGAAAACTTTCTCTTGTTACCGATAACTTCTAAGCAAAAAGTTTACCAATCCGTTTTGCCATACTTTTTCTTCATGTGTACCGTTCGGATACATATACCAAATATGATCCACCTTGTTCTCTTCCAATGTTTTATGATAGTTATAAGGATTATCTCCTATTGTTGTGTCTGCTGTCCCGCTACAAAGGAGTACGGTTTCCGGTACATTTTTCCAGCCATTCGTATTTAATAAACTTTGATCCAATGTCGGTGCCGCTGAAAAAGATCCAATATAATTAAAATGATCTTTAATGGCAAATCCTAAATGTAATGCCTCCATGCCTCCCATAGACAGACCACATACTCCGGTATCTTTTCTGTCGGATGACACGGCAAAATTTTCAAGAATATATGGCTCTAGATCCTGTAAAAATTCCTGTTCAAACATGGTGAATGCGCCAATATTCTCTGGTCCCAGCGTATTTGACGACACTCCATCTTTTGGAACAACACTTGGTATAACAGCTACAAATGGTGCAACCTCACCTCTGCAAATCATATTGCTTAATATATTTTTTAAGGACATGCCAACCCACTGTCCTCTCTCACAGCCAATTCCGTGAATCATGTATAATACCGGATATTTTTTGCTGCTATCATACTGTGGTGGCAAATACACATATGCTTCGCGTTCTGCTCCAACAACTTTGGATGGATACGTAATGCTTTCAATCGTTCCAAACACCGTTCCTTCCTGTTTCTTTGTATAGTGTTTCATATTTAATGCAAAATATTTATTATAATCTTCTTCTGATCCGCTGACCTTCCCGGTCTGCCACCCCTCATCCGGAACAGGTGTCGGCTTCACTGTCGGTAATGGTATCGGTGTTGGCGTTGGATTAACCGTTGCTGTTGGTACAATCGTCGGCTTTTGAGACACTACCGGTACTTTTGATGCAATTGGACGCATTGTATAAGTCGGTTTCTTAGTACTCTTTATTTTTGCTCTCTTTTTGTTAGGCTTAACCGTTACTCTGCAAGTATATTTTTTCTTTCCGATACGTGCAATAATCTTTGCTGATCCCTTTTTCTTCGCTGTAACAATCCCTTTTTTATTAACAATAGCAACTTTTTTATTTTTACTGATCCATTTCACTTTCTTTTTTGTGTTTTTTACTTTTAGTGCTCGTTTTTGACCAATCGCAAGTGTCATTTTTTTATGATTGATCGTTATTTTTTTCGCTTTTGCAGCCACGTGCCCAGAGGCTCCGACAAGCAATAATGTGACGGTTATAGCAATTGCTGTCACTTGTAAACTTCTTTTATTATTTTTCAGCATTTTCATTCCCTCCTTCAATCGTAATTGACTTATTGCTCTTCCTATGTTACCATTTTCGCAACTGGTATTCCATGATTTATAGCGACGCAAGCATATATAATAGCGACTTTTAAGGAGTAGTTTATGAAACAAACATATTTTATAACCAATTTACAATCTCTTCCACACGTCACATTGTCCGGATCAGTTTCTGTTCCTGCTCCTAACAAGCATTTTCGCCGCACCCCCTCTGACTGGATTCTATATTTCATCACAAATGGCAGTATGCTTTTGCAGGAAGAAGATACTATTTACCACTTAAGTGCCGGACAGACCCTGCTATTATGTCCTGATAAATGCCACTTTGGTGTCCAAAGTAATTCTCCGGTAAGTTATTACTATATTCATTTTCAATGGAACCCACAAAAAGAACTGTTGCTGTCCGAAGAAGAAGTTTATCACCAATTTCTTTCAATGCATAGTGAACTTAATGCTTCCCCATTACAGTACAAACCATGCGAACAAATACTTATTCCAAAGAATGCAACACTTTCAGGAGCTTCTTATTATGAAGTCCTTAATGAAATTATATCTGCCACAAACAATGCAGTACCGGGTAGCCCTTATCATCAAAGCATGATAAATTGCAATTTTGCAATGCTGCTGTTAAAAATATGTCGTGCACATATTAATGCGTTATTTCCACCAAATAACATCGGCACATTTTCCGCGCTCCCATTACTTTCTTATCTGAAAAGTAATTACAAACAAAAATCACAAGTGTCCTTTTAGAAAAACAATTTCATCATAATTTTGATTACATGAACCGTAAATTTAAGGAAGTAACTGGTGAGACTATTTTTGCTTTTCTTGAAAAATACCGCATTGAGCAGGCCAAAATCTTACTATCCAGCAAACAGTTTACTGTAACGCAGATTGCTGATCAATTGGGTTTTTGTAATGGTTTTTATTTTAGTAAAGTTTTCAAGAAAAACGAGGGTATATCACCACGCGAATATCAAGCCAACCTAAATAATCTTCAATAAAAAAGCAAAGCCAGCGCTTTGCTTTGCAAGAATTGCTAAAGCAATTCTTGGCGATGTCACGCTACATAACAGCAATTTCCTATCAACCAAAAAAGCAAAGCCAGCGCTTTGCTTTGGCTTCCCCATACGTTACGAGCATTTTCCTATCAATTAAAAAGAGGCTCCGATACATCTTTTTCTGCTTTCCTTAATATTGAAAACAGTTGCAAGAGTTCTCGGAGCCTCTAATGTAAGGGCTTCCTTTATCTGTAACAATTATATCTTAATAATTGCACACAGTGCTCATTATTTTATCACGATATCTGTGATCGCTGGTACGTTGCTACCTCCACCAACACCACAATTTAATGTGATTGTTTTACCATTTGCCCAATTGCCATCCCATCCAGGATTGCTTACGCGGTAACGATTATTGCCAAGGCTCTCACAAGTACCGCTCCACATAGAAGTAATCTCGCGGTCTAAGGTAAACTCTACCGTCCATCCATCGGTATAGCTGACACCTGTATTGTTGGTAAGAGTGATCTCTGCAATTCCGCCACTGCCCCAATTACTGGTAAGTTTTACCGAGCCTGTTACTTTGCTGTCGCCGGAAGGCTCTGTGGTTGGTGCTGCTGTCGGTGCCACTGTTGGTGCTACTGTCGGTGTAGCTGTCGGTGCCACTGTTGGTGCTACTGTCGGTGTAGCTGTCGGTGCTACTGTTGGCGTTACGGTTGGCTGTGGAGTCTCCCCACCTACTTTAGAAAGTGTAAGACTTACGATCTTGCCACCGTTCCAAGCAGACAAGCACAAATAGGTAACCTTTGATGTGCTCTTAATGTTCATGGTTGCCTTTAATTCTTTGACTGTATATGTCTTCGTTACTTTATCCGTTGCATTACTTGCCGCAGAATAATTATCACCACTCTGCCATACATTGTCTACAGATGCACCCCATCCTAAAATGCCCCAGTTACCATGGGAAGGATCTGTACAAGTATAAACTACGGTAACAATATCATCGTCAGATGCATTTAACAACCACTGTGGATCGTTCGTTGCATACGTAGACTCTAAGTTAGATACAATCTCCGTCGTATCTGAAATAACCGGTGACTGTGTCGGAGCTGTGGTTGGTGCTACTGTCGGAGCCTTCGTCGGTGCTACCGTTGGTGCCTTTGTTGGTGCTACCGTTTGGTGCTTTGTTGGCGCTGCCGTTGGTGCCTTTGTTGGCGCTGCCGTTGGTGCCTT
>NZ_QUFB01000154.1 GCF_003478335.1 Clostridium sp. AM49-4BH | reverse complement strand
CAGACATTGATATGGATCGCCGTACCATGACGATAAGGCGCTCTATGGAGTATCGCCATTCTACAAAGGAATGGAGGATTGGTGAACCGAAAAGCAAGGCGGGATATCGAACGATACCATTGACAGAGGAAGCCGTTGAAATCTTGAGACAGCAAAAGATGAAAAATAATGCGCTCAAGGTTACGGTGATGGAGTGGTCAGAGTTTGTATTTCTTTGCAGAAAAGGAACACCGGTTAAGAACAGCACATATGATACGATGCTGTTCAAGCTATGTGATAAAGCGATGATTCCCAAGTTTTCCATGCATGTGCTGCGACATACATTTGCAACCAGGTGTATTGAAGCCGGAATGAAACCTAAAACATTACAGACAATCTTAGGTCATTCCAATATTGGGATCACCATGAACCTTTATGTGCATACAACAGAAGAACAAAAACAAAAAGAAATCGACCAGATTGCGGATGCTTTGAAAGTGGTTTAATTTTTTTTGCTCTCAAAAATTGGTACATGATTGGTACGTTAAC
>NZ_QUFB01000153.1 GCF_003478335.1 Clostridium sp. AM49-4BH | reverse complement strand
CAGACATTGATATGGATCGCCGTACCATGACGATAAGGCGCTCTATGGAGTATCGCCATTCTACAAAGGAATGGAGGATTGGTGAACCGAAAAGCAAGGCGGGATATCGGACGATACCATTGACAGAGGAAGCCGTTGAGATCTTGAGACAGCAAAAGATGAAAAATAATGCGCTCAAGGTTACGGTGATGGAGTGGTCAGAGTTTGTATTCCTTTGCAGAAAAGGAACACCGGTTAAGAACAGTACATATGATACGATGCTGTTCAAACTATGTGATAAAGCGAAGATTCCCAAGTTTTCCATGCATGTGCTGCGACATACGTTTGCAACCAGGTGTATTGAAGCCGGAATGAAACCTAAAACATTACAGACAATCTTAGGTCATTCCAATATTGGGATCACCATGAACCTTTATGTACATACAACAGAAGAACAAAAACAAAAAGAAATCGACCAGATTGCGGATGCTTTGAAAGTGGTTTAATTTTTTTTGCTCTCAAAAATTGGTACATGATTGGTACGTTAAC
>NZ_QUFB01000152.1 GCF_003478335.1 Clostridium sp. AM49-4BH | reverse complement strand
AATCAACAAAACAGGAATACGGCATAATATCGTGTGTAGCATAAAAAATTAATGCAACAAAACAGGAATACGGCATAATATCGTGTGTAGCATAAAAAATTAATGCTTCAAATATATTAGAAATGTCTGCTTTGGTTGCAGGATTGTAATTACTATATAAATGCTTTATAATTCGGTCTAATAATGGTGGGACTTCTATCAAATCCTTTATAAATAAAAATATATTAATCAATTCGTACGTTCGTGATTCTTCTAAAAATTTAACTGCCTCTTCTCGGGAGTTAAGTTTGACTTCTTTTCCACGATATAACACTTTAAAATCTTCTATACTTGTATTGCATAATAAATAGCCAAAAACATAGCTAACATCTAATTTAACATCGTTTAACTTACAATCAATAAACTTGTGACATTCAGCATGCATTGTTGCAAAATCAGTATTTTTTATAACACAGGATTCAAATTCTATTTTTTCAGTTGTCGATCGTTCAAATGAACAATTATTTATTTGAGATTGTTTCATCTCGCAATTTTTCATATTAACCAAAATATGTTGTTTATTAAATATACATTTTTCAAATATGCTCTCTTGTATTGAT
>NZ_QUFB01000151.1 GCF_003478335.1 Clostridium sp. AM49-4BH | reverse complement strand
GGAACAGGGTTTCTTAACAGAAAAAAAGAAAATTAGTTCAATAAAACATTATGAAACAGATACTTTAAAAGACCTGTATATGTATAATATGGGTAATGTGATTTTGCAAGTTACACAAAATTGTAATTTGAGATGTGAATATTGTGTTTATTCAGGAAGTTATATTAATCGTGTCCATACGAATAAAAGAATGTCTTTTGAAACAGCGGTAAAAACAATAGACTTTTTGGCAGCACATTCGTTAAATTGCAATGAGGTATCAATAGGATTTTATGGTGGAGAACCTTTATTGGAAATTGAATTGATTAAAAAGGCAGTATCGTATGCAAAAGAAGTTTTCGGTGAAAAAAAGATAAACTTTAATATGACAACAAATGCCACTTTACTGAATATGGATATTGCAGACTTTTTGGTTCAAAATGATTTTAATATTACAATCAGCTTGGATGGTCCGCGAAATATTCATAATAAAAATCGTATATTTGCCAATAGCAATAAAGGGACATTTGACTTAATTATGGAAAATATAGCTTTGATTAGAGAGAAGTATCCTTTTTTCGATAAAAAAATTTCTTTTAATGCAGTGATAGATTTAAAGCAAAA
>NZ_QUFB01000150.1 GCF_003478335.1 Clostridium sp. AM49-4BH | reverse complement strand
TTCTTATACATTTTTTCTGTATAACTATGATCATCAAAATTAACTGTAATAGCTTCTATGTTTTTTGTATGTTTATAGTGTACACAGCAACAGTGGGTAGTGTCAGTATTTTCTTATTTTCCGTATATTCATAACACATATCTCCTTTCAGCCTTCCAAAATCTTGTTTATATGAATACCATGTTACAAGCGACTGAATATATTTCTTTCCATAATCTTGGTAATAGCAATAGTTGTAAGCATCTATAAAATCTTTAATCTCTATTGCAAAGTACAATTTCCCATTTTTCCTGGCAACACTGTTATTCCAATCAATATAACTCTGCTCACAAGGTAAAGCCGTGCTTTCTGATGTTTTGGTATCCTTTCGTTTATCTTCAATCACCTTTTCGTTTTTGCAGGCAGTCAAAACAAATGTACATATCGTCATATACAAAACCCATTGTACTATATGTTTATTCTGAAACATCTTTTACTCCCTTCTTGCTATTCTTACATTTGTAAGAATTAAGACCAAAAAAATATATATGTTTTATATTACACCCGTAAGATTTAAATGTCAAGATACAATATACTTTTCTTGAAGCCTAAATATATTATATCAATATAC